>JAHHIF010000103.1 GCA_019358875.1 Symplocastrum torsivum CPER-KK1 | reverse complement strand
ATCGTAGACGTTATTTAAAAAATAGTTAATATATAAAAACAGCGTAGCGATACGGGTTATATCTGCTACGCTGTTGTTGTTGTTGTTATTTAATTAATTAATAGACTTAACAAGTTGTCGTAGTAGAGAATCTTCATGTCAAGGGCATGGTTCGTAATCGCAATCTAGCTAAGGCTATATCTGATGCGGGATGGGGAATGTTCACCAACTTCTTAGCCTACAAGCTGGAGGACAAAGGTGGTGTGTTGGTCGAGATTGACCGATGGTTCCCCAGTTCCAAGCTCTGTTCTAATTGTTACAACCAAGTCAGTGAGTTGCCGCTAGACGTGAGGGAATGGACTTGCCCTCACTGCAAAACTCATCATGACCGGGACGGGAACGCCGCAACGAACATAAGAGCAGAAGGCATCAGAATGCTACAGGTGGATGGAACGTCCATCTCTGCTGACGGAGGGGAAGTAAGACCAAAAGGGGGACGCAAGTCCGTCTTGTGGCATTGCCCGTTGAAGTCAGAAACTGCCTGAGAGCGAAGCTCACTGGCAGTAGTTCATGCTCAATTCTTCTATTTTCGAGAAAGTCAACTACTCAAACCTACCTGGATAGCTAAAAGCTTTGAAATCTACAGATTGAGGATTTTCCTCTCATGACAACTCCAACGCCGCAATCTGGATATACGTTACCCGTGTTTGCCTGTGCTGCGGCGATTGCTGCCTTGCATTGGTTACGCCAACCTCAATTACTGGATGCTGTATTAGTAGACTTAATTGAACCTCCGGAAACGGTAAAAATTCCCATTGAGCAAGTGGCTGGAATTGGCGAGGGTATGGCGCTGGCTGTTACCCGCAGTAACCCTGGTGATAACCTTGACCTCACACGTAATACCCCAATTTGGGCAGTAGTGGAATGGGGAAAACCAGAGCAATCTGAACCGATTCGTTTACTGGGGGGAGAGGGAATTGGCAAACAACTGGATACAGGTGGCAAGGCGGCAATTTATGCTTATGCTGAGCGGCTACTGCAAGAAAACCTAAGACATCATCTGGCACTGGGGGAAAAAATCAGGGTGACTCTGATTCTGCCGGAAGGGCGTCAACTAGCACAGCGTACCTCAAATGCGGCTTTTGGGGTTGTGGAAGGGCTTTCACTGCTAGGGACAACTGGGATTTCTCAGCCTCTAAGTGCGCCTGGTCAACTAGAGGCTTTTTGTGAGGAGCTTAGACACAAAGCTACTAATTTAGGGAGTCGGGAAGACTCTTCCAGCATTCCAACGTTGGTCTTTTGTGTGGGGGAGAATGGCTTGGATTTGGCGCAGCAACTGGGGATTAACTCGGAATTGCTGATTAAGACGGCTAATTGGTTGGGGCCACTGCTCGTTACCGCCGGATTGGAGCAAGTGCCAGCAATTTTGTTGTTTGGCTATCATGGCAAGCTGATGAAATTAGCGGGTGGGATTTTTCATACTCACCACCATCTCGCGGATGGACGACTGGAAATTCTCACGGCTCATTGTGCAACTCTCGGTTTACCAACAGCAGTGTTACAGGAGGTTTTTGCGAGTGCAACGGCTGAAGCGGCACTGAAGTATCTTCGTAAGCTAGACGCTACTAATGGCAGTAATTGGGTAGATCGGGTTTACGGTGCGATCGCATCTACAATTGATGTTCGCTCCCAAGACTACATCCGTAAACATAGTGAGCAGAACGTGCGTGTCGGTTCAGTTTTGTTTGATCGCGATCGCAAAATCATCGTCACCAGCAAAATGGGTGCCACGTTACTAGCTCAATTGTGTTAGTTTTGTATGAATCTCTACAGTCTTACTTCCTCGAAACCAGCAGGTTTCTTTCTAAAATTCACGACTCTAGATCGCTGCTCCTGATAGACACTTGGGTGGCGAGATATTTGTACATTTACTCGATTCCATGACGGACGTATCAGTGTCACTACCAACAGAACAAGCCTCCCAAACGAGTGAGACGTTGCCGCTAACGTCTCTACAAGAGCCGTTAAATCGTCAGATGATCGTCATTCTGGATTTCGGCTCTCAATATTCTGAGCTGATCGCTCGTCGTATCCGCGAAACTCAGGTTTATTCTGAAGTTCTTTCCTATCGCACAACTGCCCAACAGCTACAGCAGCTTAATCCCAAAGGCATTATACTCTCTGGTGGCCCAAATTCTGTTTATGATGCAAACGCTCCTCTATGTGACCCAGAAATTTGGAGTCTAGGCATTCCCGTATTGGGAGTCTGCTATGGGATGCAGTTGATGGTGCAGCAACTCGGTGGCGAGGTAACGCGGGCTAAGCGGGCGGAGTATGGAAAAGCTTCGCTAGCCATTGATGATCCCACAGACTTGCTGACGAATGTCGAAGACGGCTCAACGATGTGGATGAGTCATGGCGACTCTTGTGAAGCCTTACCTACTGGGTTTGAAATCCTGGCGCATACAGAAAATACCCCTTGTGCTGCGATCGCACACCACGATAAAAAGCTGTATGGTGTACAGTTCCATCCAGAAGTAGTCCATTCCATTGGGGGACTTGCCCTTATTCGTAACTTTGTCTACCACATCTGTGATTGTGAACCGACCTGGACAACAGCCGCGTTTGTCGAACAATCGATTCGAGAAATTCGTGCCAGGGTTGGCGATAAACGGGTGTTGCTGGCGCTATCTGGTGGTGTTGATTCCTCAACGCTTGCTTTCTTGCTCCACAAAGCGATTGGCGACCAATTGACTTGTATGTTCATTGACCAAGGCTTCATGCGAAAAGGTGAGCCAGAAGGATTGGTGCAGCTATTTTTAGAGCAGTTTCACATTCCAGTCGAGTATGTGAAGGCACGCGATCGCTTTCTTGCCAAAATCGAGGGTATCACTGACCCTGAAGAAAAGCGCCGCCGCATTGGTCATGAATTCATCCAGGTCTTTGAAGAAGAATCCAAACGCCTTGGGCCTTTTGATTATCTCGCTCAAGGCACTCTCTATCCTGACGTAATTGAGTCAGCCGACACGAACGTCGATCCGAAAACAGGTGAGCGAGTTGCGGTGAAAATCAAGAGCCATCACAATGTCGGTGGCTTACCCAAAGACTTACGCTTCAAGCTCGTTGAACCTTTACGCAAACTCTTCAAAGATGAAGTGCGTAAAGTCGGTCGCTCGATTGGCTTGCCAGAGGAAATTGTACAACGACATCCTTTCCCAGGGCCAGGCTTAGCGATTCGCATTATCGGTGAAGTGACAGCAGAACGGTTGAATATCTTACGCGATGCTGACTTCATCGTCCGTCAGGAAATTCAACAGCAAGGGATGTACCACGACTTCTGGCAAGCCTTTGCCGTGTTACTTCCAGTACGCAGTGTCGGCGTTATGGGCGACCAACGCACCTACGCTTACCCTATCGTCTTGCGCCTGATTAATAGTGAAGATGGCATGACGGCTGATTGGTCACGAGTGCCTTATGACTTGTTGGAGACAATCTCAAACCGGATTGTTAATGAAGTCAAGGGTGTGAATCGGGTAGTTTACGACATCACCTCTAAGCCTCCTGGAACGATTGAGTGGGAATAGTTCGGGTTGTTTGTTATTAGTTGTTTGTATTTTTTTTATGAACAACCAATAACAAATAACCAAGTCTTTGGGTCATATGGATTTGATTGTTCTATTACTAATGGCACTATTTAATGCGGTTGTTTGCATCTGTTTACCCAAGATTCTGATGCTGCTCTCGTCTAACATCATGAGCTGGAGTAAGGGATTCAGTGGCGAAGTACAAGAAGTGCCTACTGCTGAGCTAGCGCAGCGTACCCTTGCTCTGTGAGTTCTGGACCTACACCTAGGAACAAAAACTTTCATTCACAGACTCTAGACAACTGAGGACTTACGCAGTTAATCGGTGAAAGCCTGATTTTGATGTCGGAGCAAGGCGCATTGCTAAGCCCTTACTCAGCTTTTACTTTTTGCTCGTTCACCAAAGTCAGACTGCTCCATTCTCCTTTATCACTATAAGTACGAACCAGCCGCTGACGCTGATCGGGTTGCAGCAACCATCCTACCTCTAGAACAAAAAAGTGACCGGGTTTAACGGCTAATGGGCAGTTGGATGATGCTCCATCTGGTAGCAACAACACTTGAACAGGTAGCCGACTTTGGTCAAAGTGAAGAATAGAACCATCGACTCTCGCTGTGGA
Organism: Symplocastrum torsivum CPER-KK1; assembly: GCA_019358875.1. Lineage (GTDB taxonomy): Bacteria > Cyanobacteriota > Cyanobacteriia > Cyanobacteriales > Coleofasciculaceae > Symplocastrum > Symplocastrum torsivum. The sequence goes on along the minus strand of JAHHIF010000103.1, from coordinate 7,021 downwards.
GGTGATGGTTTGAGCGGAGGTGCCAGTCCCATACGTTAGTTGTTGGACTACACGGTTAGGCTCTTCGCGATGGAGTCTGAGTTGAGTGGGATAGGTATCAGGTGATCGCATATCTGGATAAATTGTCACCGCCTCTCCATGCCATTCCCCTAAAAGCTGCTCCAAAGTTAGTTCTGGGCGTTCTGGGGTATCTGTACCCGCCAATTGTTCTCGAATTAACGTTATTCGTGATAGCTGACTATCTTTATTGAATAGCTGCACCAGACGCAAACGGCGATCGCCTTCAATTAAGCCGAGTTCTCCTCCACATTCGGCAAAGGGTGCCCATTGAATCGTCCCTTGGGAAAATGCCCCATTTTTAAACAATAGGATGCTTCGATTTAGAGAACTGTATTCTAGGACTTTTTCCTCGACTGGCTGATCAGGAGGGAGACGGCGGACAATCTGACGAATGGTTTGGTTATCATTCAGTCCTTCCAGACTCACTACGGTAGGCGTATCTTCCAGTTGTTCCCCTTGGGGAGAGAATCGGGTAAATGAACCCTGCCATTCTCCTAAATTTTTCAATAAGCATTCCCATTGTGATGGCATTTTTTTGTACAGCAACTAAATTGTTTATTCTCTAGCTTAGTTCCCGGCGCGAAACTCAAGCCGTGAACCGAGAGCGATCGCTTTTAAGGAAGCTAAAAAATATATCCAAAGACATATCACATTTGATAGTGGTTAATACTTGTGTATTACTGTCACAAAGGATACAGACATACCCAAGACGAAAGGCTTATCTATTGTGGGTTCACTCTGGCACGTCCCTCTGCCATTAGGTAGTTCTAAAAACAGTCGAGTTGTAGTCTACTTTTACAACGACAGATGGTTTCCCATTACGTTCTATACATTGGCTGATGCGATCGCATTGCACCATCAGGCAGTGAGAGAAGGAAGAGAACTGGTTGTCTTCCCTCCGGGTTTAGATCCTCGGACTTTTGAAGAGAGTTATCCGACTTCGGACCCGATCGAGGACGTTAGTCTATCGAAGAAGGTCTTTCGGAAATATACTCTCCTGTTGCTAGTGCTATGTCTTCTTTCGTGAGTGAGAGAAAATCTGCTTAGCCCTCTTCTGTCACTCTCCGAGAATTAGAATGAAGAAATAGATACTGTAAACCGCGTGCCTTGTAGGCAGGGCAATGGATGTAGAGTTACAAATCCGAAAACATTTGGCAAGAGAGGCACAGCCGACTGTATCCTTCATCGATAAATATTGTGTGGGTTCATGTTATATTCCCCGGGTAATTTCTGTTCCGATTGCGATTTGTTTAAACTCCAGTTCCCGCCATACTGAAATCTTCATCGAGACGTTGATTTATAAGCAATCTATTCTCCCAATCCGCCCAGATGTCCCACTGTTGTTGGCAGAGGGCTTCATAAAACTCCGTGACAAACTCCTTGTCCTTTCGGGAGTAGGAGATAAAGATGTCGATCATGCACCTATCTGAGGAAGGAGTTTTTCTTTATGTCTAGGTTAATCCCTCTAAATTGTTAGCGCAAACTTTGCGATCGCGATTCTTCAACTTTCGGTTTCTATTTAAGGTCGTTGCTTGTCCAAATTTATTTAGGTGTCGTGGTGGATGGTTGCATCCGCCACACCATCACAGATATAGCGGATGCAACCAGCCTATAAGTCTAACGGACAAGATTTGCGATCGCTCTTGCCAACTTCTCTAGTTCCACGGGGTTAGGAACGTGCATCTGAAACCCGACTGTAACTGCCTGCTGTTGATTAACGTCTCCTGCATAGGCAGTGAGCGCGATCGCTGAAATTTGTCCTTCTGATGCTGGCAACCTTACTTGGCGCATCAACCTATAACCATCCAATTCAGGCATACGAATATCACTTGATTACTTACGTGATGCCCCTGGAACATCTTTACAAGTGTTTATACTCGTGCATTGAATCTGCTACAGCAGACTCAAGACTCACTCCTCCAAGTTCACCTGTTTTACAACCTCCAAGGGTAGCTCTAGCGCCTCTGCAATTTGCTCGTCACTTAAGCCAAACTGTCGTAATTTCTTGATTGTCTTTGCCAATACTTGTAAATTGACTGTAAGGCATGGGTTGTCTGATTCGCTGAGTGACACCTTTCAATTCAAGGGTATCATCACTAAGACTGACGCACTAAGTACGAAAAATCAAACCTTGAGATTGCGATCGCAAGTGCCCTGGCTGGTTCTAGAATCGATCGCGTATCCTCAATCACGTACTTTAATCGCGGTACCTGTTAACTGGTTACTTATTTCTGCCGCGCTGCACTAGTCACCCGATCCACCCATTCCGCCCATTCCACCCATAGAAGATACGCCCAAAGCCAAAATTCCCAAAACCACAAGCGAAGCGATGAGTAAAATTGCTGCTGCAATGAAGAATCCTGCGATCGCCCACATTCTTTGATGGCGTTTAAAATCCTTCACACTCTGCCAGCGACGACTTTTCCAAGCCCACTCATTACCCTTGACACCCAGAATTACTGCCATAATTGGCCAAGTCATGCCAAAGGTAAACAGGACAGTAATCAGGCTAAAGTCCGTCCAAGCGAGTAGTCCAATCCAAACCCGATTGGGAATGCACCAAAAACCAGGTAGGAAGAATGCGCCCCAGTTCCAGCCTTGAATTTCTTTGGGCACAGTGACGGAAGCATCAAATATATTCCCACTTCCGGAATTATTGGTTGGTGTTGCTGGCGTATAGTTTGCTGGAGGATCATTTTGAGTAAAACGAGGATGCAGTTGCGTTGGGGCGACGCTACTACGAGTTTCTAGTTGCTGCAATAGTTCATCAGCCGATTGGAAGCGTTCTACAGGCTGCGTTGCAAGCATTCGTTTGAAGATACCAGTTAGGAACGGGCTTAACCTCACATAAGTTTCCCAGTCCCATTGCATCGTTTCTAAGTCAATCAATTGCTGAGGTGGCTTGCCCGTCATCAAGACAAGTGCTGTAACACCCAAAGCATACAAATCACTGTGAGGAGCGGCTATTCCTAAACGTAGTTGTTCATCAGGAGCATAGCCAATTTTACCCAAGCGAGTACCACCAATAGATGGCGTGGAATTTTGGGAACTCGCAACAGCTGTGGCAACTTTTTGGCTAATTTGTGTGACACCGCCCAAGTCAATCAAAACTGGAAGTTTGTCTTGATTACGGCAGATGATGTTGTCTGGGGAAATATCGCGGTGGATGACACCTAGAGAGTGGAGATAGCTTAAGACAGGAAGTAATTGCTGCAATAGCTTGATGATTTCGGCTTCACTGAAGGTTTGTCCTTGGGCAATTCGCTCTTCTAATAAAGAGTGATAGGTTTTACCTTCGATGTAGTCCTGGACTAAAAATAGCCGTTTTTCTTGGCGAAAAAACTCCCAGAATCGAGGAATTTGAGGATGTTGAAGTTTGTGCAGCATCGCTGCTTCTCGTTGAAACAGTTCTTCTGCTTTTTGGAGGGCATAAGTTCCTTGATTAGTCGGCGTTAGTTCTTTGAGAGTAACCAGTTCATTAAAACGTCCTGTATCTTCGGCCGAATAGGTTCTGCTAAATCCACCTTGCCCCAGTGGACGGCGAATGATGTAGCGATCGCGTAACCAAGTGCCAGGGGTTAAGCCATTGTGATTGGCATTCTGTGTCAGCAGAGAGACACCACAGCCAGAACAAAAACGTGCCCCACCAGGATTTTCTTGTCCACAACTCGTACAAGAAACCAAATTCATGAAAATACTCTCTTGACTAGCGCTTGACTACCAGCTTATCCAGTCTCAGTACTCCTCGACTACTAAAGACTCTCCTGATTTTTAGATTGCACAATGATGTTTTTGAACAAAGTGTGGTATTTCAAGACTCTCAGCCATAAGTCAGAGATATAGCGTTTCTCTATTTGCTGAGGTACAAAGTAGTTAGCTTTAAGGCAGAAGGCAGAGAGAGGGCAAAGGGCAGAAGTTGAGTGTACTCCACTTATTTGAGAACCGCTATAACTGTGGCGTTAAACCTCTGGTATCTTAGCTGGGTGTGCATTTCAATTTCATTTTTTGTTCACTAAAGAGAAATACTAGGACTTGATGCAACTGATTACAGGGACAACTAAACTACTGGGTGTGATTGGTAGCCCAGTTGAGCATTCTTTATCCCCCGTGATGCATAATGCGGCGATCTGCGCTTTGCAGCAGCGCTGGGCTAACGCCTCTTTGGGTGTCGATTATGTTTATCTCGCTTTACCTGTAAATGCGGCTGATTTGAGTGTAGCGATCGCAGGTTTTAAAGCAATCGGTTTAGTCGGCTTCAGCGTCACCATTCCCCACAAACAGGCAATAGTCCCTCTGTTGTCAGAGGTTTCAGCAGTTGCCAAAGATGTCGGTGCGGTGAATACTGTTTGGCGCACAGATGAAGGTTGGAGTGGAACGAATACTGATGTAGAAGGCTTTATTGCACCCTTGCAAGCTTACAACCGGGATTGGAGCCAAACAACAGTTGTCATTCTAGGACATGGTGGTGCGGCGAGAGCTGTGGTTGTTGGTTGTACTCAATTAGGTTGCACTGACATTCACGTTGTTGGTCGCAACAAGCAGAAGTTAAGTGCTTTTGAGCAAAGTTGGGTGGATAGTTCCTTACCAGTAACCTTAGATATTCATCTTTGGGAGCAACTGCCAGAACTACTATCCCAAGCCGATTTGATAGTGAATACAACTCCCGTAGGGATGTATCCTCACGTTGAAGAGTCTCCTGTTGATGCCGTGGCGATGCAAGCGATTAAAGAAAATGCGATCGCTTATGACCTGATTTACACCCCCAACCCAACCCAGTTTCTTCAACAAGCCAAACAACAGGGTGCTATTGCAATAGATGGCTTAGAAATGTTGGTACAACAGGGAGTCGCTGCCTTCAAAATCTGGATAGGACAAACACCGCCAGTAGACATCATGCGGCAATCCTTACAACAACACTTAGGCTTATCAACTTAAACCTTCCTTATCTTTTTCTCTACCTGACTTGACAAATACCTTGCAAACGATAGACATGGCAGCGTCTCTCTCGGCTTCAGAATATGGGCTAGAAACCGTTGATGTATATAGAAAACTTAAGGGTTGGAACAAATTGGATGAAGATTGGGCTGAATGTGCCGGAGTTTCAACAACTACTTTGAGGAGATTTTGGGAAAGCCGTCGCATCCAACAAACTTACTTCCAAGCAATTTGTCAGGCAGTTGGGTTAGAGGAGTGGGAATGTATTGTTGACAGGGAAGCATTGGTTGGCTCTCGTTCAGCTCAACTTGATGATAGGGAGAAAGGAAAAACGCAAGAGAGAGCAAGTTTTACTGGTGAAGTACTTCTGCAATCCTCTGCTAGTACCGGAGTTGACACAAGTGAGTGCAGCCAAGAACAAGAGTTCAGTGTTGCTCAACAGGTTCGTAAAGGGTTTACAGCGCGTCCAGTCTCTTTTGATTCTCCATTCTATGTCGAGCGTCCTCCTATTGAATTTGACTGTTACAACGAGATTGAAGAACCAGGCGCTCTGATTAGAATTAAAGCGCTTCGGCAAATGGGAAAAACTTCGCTAACTAACAGGATTTTGGCTCATGCGCGATCGCAAAACTATCAAACTGTGCGTTTGAATTTAATTGGACAGAGCGTCAAGTTCAGCCGTTAATGGCAATGCTGGGAGGGCATCCTTTTCTAGTACGGTTGGCTCTCTATCGGATTAGTTGTCAGGACATTACGTTAGAGCAACTGTTGAAAACAGCTCCTACGATGCAGATGTATCAGCTACAGAGAATGGGATTGGTACAGCTTGATGGCAATGAGGTAATGCCCCGTTGCAATTTGTATCGTGAGTATTTTCGCGCTCGACTGAAAGGAGAATGCCGTTAGGCTCATCGCCTACCATAACTGAAGATTTCCCTCTGCCTTCTGCCTTTTGCTATAGCTGATGAACACAGTACAAAATCAGGTCTACAAATATAAAGTTGGGGGAAGTCTACCCGTTAATGCTCCAAGTTATGTGGTGCGACAGGCAGACCAAGACCTTTATGAAGGCTTGAAGGCTGGGGAATTTTGTTATGTTCTGAACTCGCGGCAGATGGGTAAATCTAGCTTGCGGGTGCAAACGATGCAGAAGCTAAAACAGGAAGGATTTGCCTGTGCCTCTATCGACCTCACGAGAATTGGGAGCAAAGTTACTTCTGAGCAGTGGTATGGCGGAGTAGTCTGCGATTTATGGCGGAGTTTTAATCTCATCGGAACGGTTGATTTCCGGACTTGGTGGCGCGATCGCGAATTGCTCTCACCCGTACAGCGATTGAATGAGTTTATCGAGTCAGTGTTGCTTGCGTCGATTGACTCTAAGATTGTGATTTTTGTCGATGAAATTGATAGCGTTCTCAGTTTGTCATTCTCGCTTGACGATTTTTTTGCACTTATTCGCGCCTGCTACAACCAGCGTGTTGACCAACCCGACTATAATCGCCTCCGGTTTGCACTGTTGGGAGTGGCACTGCCCTCCGATTTGATTGCCGACAGAAACCGGACACCGTTTAATATTGGTCGAGCGATCGCGTTGAGTGGGTTTCACATTGAGGAGGCTCAACCTTTAGCTCAGGGATTGGCTAGAAAAGTCAGCAATCCTGAGAAAGTGCTAGCAGAAGTATTAGCGTGGACCGGGGAGCAGCCTTTCCTCACCCAGAAGCTTTGTCAACTCATCCTCACGCTTGAGGAGGACGTTTCCCAAGGGCGCGAATCGGAGTGGATCGAGCAGTTAGTAGACTCGCGCCTAATTGTAAATTGGGAAGCGCAGGATGTACCGGAGCATCTTAAAACGATACGCGATCACCTTTTGGGTAGCGAACAGCGCACGGGTAGGTTATTAGCCCACATTCCGCCCTTTGAGTGTCACAAGCAGATAATTTAGTGGAGCGCAATCAAGGCAGACGCAACGTAAGTGGAGTTATAGATAGCCTTGCCAGCTTTTTTGCCGAGATAAGATAATTGAACC
>JAHHIF010000102.1 GCA_019358875.1 Symplocastrum torsivum CPER-KK1 | reverse complement strand
AGAGGCGTTTCGCACAGCGATGTCTTTTCGTTTTATTGAGTGGCTGAACCATAATAGGGACGTATTCGTGGCTTACAAAGCTAGTTTGGGCTTTGTTTGGGCTTGAAATTTGTCTAAGTCCCGTTAATCGCAATGAAGTGAGCGCGAGTAGTGTTGGCAATAATCCGAGCGAGAGTTGTTTTCCCCGTGCCAGGTGGGCCAAAAAAGATCAGGGAAGAAAGTTGGTCAGCTTGGATAGCACGACGCAACAGGCGTCCCACTCCGATGATGTGGTCTTGCCCGATAAATTCATCGAGGGTGCGAGGACGCATCCTTGCCGCGAGGGGTGCCTCGTTGTCCACTGATTGTTGGCGTTCCTTGTCGAACAAGTCCGTCTTCACCTGATAGGGATTGCCATCTGCCAGTATAGGGCAACCGATTTATTAGCTAGGAATCAATTAAAGCCAAGCTCAGATGTCCAGTTCCTCGGCATAGAGTAGAAACCATCAGTATGTGATGAGTGCGATCTGCGCTGACTCTTTCAGAGTCGCAACGCTCTCGCTATTCTGGAAGGGATACGTGCTGGTAAACTTCGGAAAAATGCGGTTTCACAACGGTTTCTCAAGTGATAACACCTGATAACAGGTTACCTCAAGTGATAACACCTGATAACAGGTCACCTCACTGCGACCTTCCGTTAATATTAACGGAAGGTCGCCAATTGATAGTTGGGTTCTGAGTTCTGGGGTGAGAAGGATGGGTAGCGATCGCTTCCGTTTAAATGTGCAATAGCTCCTTAGTAACTCGCAAGAGCAATCGCTTTGTTTCTCGATTTGATCAGGAGAAATTGCATTGACTATTGCATCTATACTTTCCTTCCGTTCTCGTCTACTAGCCCTTGGCCTCGGCGCTGCCCTCCTGCCTCCCATGTTGTTGGGGCTTACCCAAGACCGCCCTGCACCTGAAGCTGGGAGTGGTCGAAGCGAACGTGAAGCCGTCCGCGCCCAGAAGTATGTTGTAGTGACAGCTAATCCGCTAGCCTCAAAAGTGGGTCATGACATTCTCCGACTTGGGGGTAATGCCGTTGACGCGGCGATCGCTGTCCAATTAGTACTCGGATTGGTTGAGCCACAGTCTTCTGGTATTGGCGGTGGTGCTTTCCTCGTTTACTACGATGCGAAAACTCAAAAACTTCATACCTATGACGGTCGAGAAACTGCCCCTGCCGCTGCTAAGCCCGACCGTTTCTTAGGGAAGGACGGCAAACCGCTACAGTTCTACGACGCCGTTGTTGGAGGAAAATCTGTAGGCGTACCAGGAACAGTGCGGATGCTAGAAATGGTACACAAGAAATATGGCAACTTACCCTGGTCACAATTGTTTCAACCAGCTATCCAACTAGCTGAGCAAGGCTTCCCCATCTCGCCGCGCTTGCACACTCTGCTGAGTAAAGAGCAGTATCTACCCCGCTTAGAGCCAGCTAGGAGTTACTTCTATCAACCAGACAGTACACCCAAGCCAGTTGGCACAAAACTAGTCAATAAGCCCTATGCCGAGGTGCTGCGTCTGATTGCTAGGCGTAGTGCTGATGGTTTTTACAAGGGTGAGATTGCTCGCGACATCGTTGCTACAGTAACGAAGGCAGCTATACCGGGCGACTTAACAACCGCAGACCTTGCAGACTATCAGGCAAAAGAACGGGAACCCGTGTGCGGAGCTTATCGGGTTTACAAAATCTGTAGTATGGGACCCCCCAGTTCCGGTGGTCTGACTGTGTTACAAATTCTGGGCATTCTCCAACACTTCAACCTAGCTGCCTTGAAGCCAGGTTCAGTAGAAGCCGTCCACCTCTTCTCCGAAGCAGGACGACTTGCCTATGCTGACAGGGGACTGTACATGGCTGATGCGGACTTCGTGCCAGTACCGATAAAAGAATTAATTAACCCTGAGTACCTCAAGCGCCGTGCTACGCTAATCGCTCCTAAGCGTTCAATGGGTGAAGCTAAACCGGGTGAGTTATCGTCACGACAGGTGCACAATTGGGGACAAGATGATTCTAGAGAGTTTCCTTCCACTAGCCACCTTGCGATCGTCGATGGCTTTGGTAACGCGGTGTCGATGACAAGTAGCATTGAAGATGCCTTTGGCTCAAGGTTGATGGTGCGAGGCTTCTTGCTCAACAACGAACTAACGGATTTCTCTTTTTCACCCATAGCAGATGGTAAGCCAGTTGCTAATCGCATAGAAGCTGGGAAGCGTCCCAGAAGTTCGATGGCTCCTACAATGGTATTTGACCGCAAAGGCAAACTAGTGATGGTGGTTGGTTCTGCTGGCGGTAGTCGAATTATCAACTACGTTGCAAAGGCACTCGTTGCAGTGCTGGACTGGAAACTCGACAGCCAACAAGCTATATCCCTCCCAAATTTTGGCAACCGTAATGCTTCAACGGAACTGGAGGCGGGTACAAATCTTGCTGAACTCAAGCCTGCCTTAGAAGCGATGGGTCATTCAGTGCAAGTTGTAGAACAAACCAGTGGTTCGCAGGGAATCTTGCTGACTAATCAGGAACTGCTCGGCGGTGCTGATCCCCGTCGTGAGGGAGTAGCGCTGGGGGACTAAGCTGTTGCACATACAGTTGGCGATTGGCTGTGAAGGAGGGAGCGATCGCATAAGTATTGTTGCCCCCTTCTGACGTGGTGAGGTATGAGTACCTTAATTCAGTCCTGTAAAGATGTCAAATGGGTTCTATATCCCAGGCTTCCCTAACATCAGCTACCGCTTGGGCTCCACCTTCTTTATGCCAAGCTACCTCAGCCATTTGTTCAGCCTCCGCAGAAAGAGGATTGGCTACTGTATCCACCCCCCTCAATAAATGTTGAGTAGACCCATTATCGAGGGGGGTGGATACGGGCGAGGATGGAGGCGCAACACCATAGCGGGACTGCATTGCCGCTTGATAGCGTCGCTGCCGTTCTCTTAAATCTTCCTCTATTCGGGACTTCTCAACACGCTTGGAAGACCGGTGAGCAAGTACCATTAGCGCAAAGTCTCTTTCATCAGGAGCCAGTACGTAAATTCTGACTTGCTTACCCCTTGACCCCTCTTTTCTGGAAACGAGCTTTAGCCCCAGTTGAGCGACTAGGGTCGCGAGGAGCCACATCGGAGAGCAGCCGGGTGGCACGGTAAAGCCGAGAATCGCTTTAATATGAACCGCACATTGTTGCGCGATCGCACTCATTCGTGACAAGTCCGGGTCAGTAGCGCGAATCCCCTCCCCTGCGATTAAACGTTGCAGAATATCCCGCAGTCCCAAATTGAATCGTGCCAGCCAGCGTGCCGAATAATTCCCCCAATCCGTGCAGATGGGCAGTAGTTCTCGTTCAGTGAGGTCTCGTTCTGCTAACCTTTGTGGTGGAGCTGGGTAAATTCTACCCGTTGTTGGGTCAGTAATCGTACCGTCTGGTTCTGTCAGTATGGCTTCTAGCTGCACAAGGCGACTGATTAGCCGTCCTCCATCATCTAGAGCCACTAGCTCAGGAGTCACTTCACAGCCGTAAGCATCACGAAGGCGGAACTTCTCGCATTCAAATACTTCTTCTGGCTTCAAGTAATCCTTGCTTGCCCTGGCTCGGTACTCTGATGCCGTAATATCCTTAGCACTGACAACTGCCCGATTGTGGGCAACAGCAAGCGATAAAGCCGCTGCTTTTAACCGGGTATGGGCAGCTTCATCATTGTCCTTGCCCAAAGGTATAATCTCATTGCCCATAGAAGCCAGAAGACTTCGCAAATCATCGCGCAAGTTGTTAATCGATTGATTGCGAGCGGCTTTAATCTGGCAGTAAGCCTCAAGCGCCCAGTCCTTCTCTGCACCACGCCGCCCTGAATCTCTGTCTATGCGAATCAAAAACGCGGTCATTTCATTGGTTTGAAGGATGTGTTCCTTGATTTTGCTTGCGTTAGAGTCCGCGTAACCAAACGGAGGGCGAGGAGCCACCCAAACGTGTATCGGTACGACAGGGCGGTAGCGGTAAAGCTGTTGAGCGCACTCGGTTGCTGTTTGAGAAGCGCCGTGAAAAGCGCCAAACACAATATCAAAGTGATAGTCGGGAATATCCACCCCAGTTCCCAAGCTGGGTGAGGCGAGTAAAGCGTCCAAGTCTTTGACCGCGTTAGTAATATCAGTGATAAACGCAACGTTTTCCTGACTGCCGGAGTTTTCTGAGTGGACTGACCAAATCCGGAGTGGAGTGGAGGAGCGAGAATCCGACTCCTCAACGCGAAAAGAGACACTCAGTAACGCTTCAAGCTTCTTGATGAAGCGCTTAGAGTCAGAGACAACCAGAATTTTCTGTCCCGACATGAGAGATGCACTAATAGTCGCGACCAGGGCGCTACTATCTTTCCCTTCGTACCAAGAGATAGTTCTTCCGCCATTCTTCCACTCGTTTTTGATGATGAATGGCTCTTCCCCTTTTGACCGCATTGCCCTGAAGAAGTCTACCGTCACATCATCCATGTGAGCATCGGCAATGACAACCAAAGGAGCATTGTAGACAAGGTATTCCAGCACCTCTAAGATTTCAGCGCGATGCTCCTGGCAAGTCTTGCTGTGCAGCAGGTGAGTTAGGTACTGGCAGGCTTCATCGATGAAGACACAGCCGTAAGTCAGTGCGTCGGTCTGCAATTTGTGGAGACTGTCAATGGTAATTGACAGGGCGTTGGCTTTAACTAAATCTCCCTGACTAACGGCGGAATACATCTCAGTATCCAATCTTTGGGCGAGATTTTTCAGCAGGTTGACGCGATGCCCGTTGTTGAGAAATTTGGCTTGAGGGTGAGCTTGCCGCCACTGCCGCAACAGTTCGGTTTTGCCAGTTCCCATATCGCTCGATAGCACGACCAAACCGCTAGAAGGCAGGGAGACGGCTTGAGAGAGATATTTCACATTAACCCGAACGTGAGGCTTGTACTTGTCGCTCAGTCCCCTCACTCGTGGGCGGTAAAAGCGCTGGTAGTCTCTAAGTGTATAAGCATCCGCGACAATCGCACTCAGGAGTGAGTTGGCATCATTGCCACGCGCCACAACAAAATCATCAACGCCTTTCTCAGGTCCCGGCAGCACGACGACTTCGCCGACACAGCCGACGGCTTCGATGGCTTTGCCAGTGCGTTGGGTAGCCTGATAGACAGCCCAGCGGGTTTTGAGCTTGGTTTCGCGATCAAACAAAATTTGGAATCGTCGCCCCGGCTGTGCCAGTGGGAGCAGATCGGGATGTAGCCTTTCGTCAAAGTCTTTGAAGCCGACGCGACCGTTCCAAATGCCGGGAAGTGCGATCGCCACAAATCCTAGACTGAGCAAGCAAGCCGCTTTTTTTTCACCTTCTGCAAGGATGATAGGGATTTGAGGATGAGCGATTACCCATTCCCAAAAGTTGGGAGCTTTCTTTGTGTCACACAGGCGTAGAGCTAGAGGGGAGTGATAGCGTTTGATGTTGTATCGTCGAGCTACTTTGTCCCAAATGTCTGGGGGAACGTCAAAGTAGGTGACACGGTTTGGGGTTTTTGGTGGCGATTCGTACTTAATTAGCTTGCCCGACTCCCAATCGAGGCTAGGGGAAAGGGGTTTAAATCGTCCCCATTCCATTGGTCGCCAGTTATCGAATGGATCTAGTCCTGAACACCACCAACCGCCCTGTTCGACGTGACGGAAGCGTTTGAGGAAGCCGCTAGAGACTCGTCCTGTGTTGAGCCGGGGAATTTTATCAGAGATGAATAGTCGCTCGTAGGGTTCGTTTCCTTCAAGGTGGAAGAAGTTCAGCTCGATTAACTCAGGTGCGATCGCGCTCCCTAAAGCTAGTTCCTGATATTCGGCTTGGGTGAGGTTGTTGGGATGTGGCTTTCGTTTTGATTGAGATGTTATCGAGCTAGTCAAGTGATTATCTAATGGGGCAAATAAACCGCCAAGGTTGTGGAGCAGCGGTTTAATGAAGTGATATCCAGATGGAGTGATATGTTTACTGGAATTATGCAGGCACTCGATTAAGCCGTCTTCTCGAATGGCACAACCGTGGTGAAGATGGCAGACAGGACACAGATGGCGCTTGCTCGTGTACTGGCGTTTCATAAGTGCAGGGTGGGTGGGAGTTATTGGCGACCCCACGCAGAACTTTTTGTGCGCCTTATACACTACCGCCCTGGTTTTTTTGGCTAAAAAGTTACTGACGGATCAAAATTAATCAAATTGATCAGGTTTGTAACCTCAGCTAAAACCTTTGCCAGAAGTAACTTTCAAATTTTTTAGGTCACAGCATGGGAACTAATAGTCACAGCATGGGAACTAATAGTCACAGCATGGGAGGTTTTTTTAGGGCAAAAAACGCTGAAGCTTTTACAAAATAATGGTTACAGCCTTGTAACCTTCAATTGCATTAGAACGAAGAAACCCACGGTGAGCGCCGTGGGTTGGTGAAAACTGAAGTTTGAAGTTGTGTCAGTACGAGAAAAGCTCACAGTCCAAGGAGTTTTCGCAAAGCTTCTCGGTCATCGTCTTTAATTCTTCGTCGTCCGCTTTCCACCAGTTTGACCCAACTGACACTCTTACCAATTCTGGAGGCGAGATGAGCTTGAGTCCATCCCTGTTTGAAGCGAAGCTGCTTAACTATCTCTCCAGTCAGTACCTCTAAGTGAGATGGTTGAGCTGACTTCGTTGGTGTCTCGACAGATCGAGCATCGCCTTTGACCCTAGGAGATGTTCTGGAGCTACGCTTAGGTTTCTCTTTAGCTATCTGAACCTTCCTTTTCTCAAACTCTTTCATGGCAGATTCAATAGCTGGTGGTGCAGTGATGCTGACCACACCATTAAGCCAGATGTTAAAAAATCCTTTGGGTAATTGCCGATGTTTCGGGGCTGTAGCTACTGGATCTAACTCACTTTCATTTTCCTTCGGCAGCTCTGCCCAATCTGGTAGCAGTTCCTTTGGAAACGATTCAGAAAATTGAAGCTTAAATCCGATTTCTGTTAGAGCCTCCAGAACAGTGTAAAATCTTTTAACGAAACGTGATCGATACTGTTTTACCTGACGGATAGCTTCTATTTCCTGCGCGGACATAACAGCTTCTAGCAGAGTTTGGATGCGGTATGTTCCTTTGATATGAGAGCGCCGATTTTGAGTTAAGTACAGAGCCAATGCGGCAGCTAGCTCTTGCTTATAGCAGTCGAGGTTAAAAACTTCTTGGTTAATAAACCCGTACTGGTAAAGTGCTTTCCTTTGTTGTTCGCCTTCTTTGTTGAGGAACTTCTCAGCCCAGGCTCCTGGCATAACTCGAATAATAACTTCGATCAGTTCGGCAGTTCCCTCAATTAGTTCTGGTTGATGAAATTCCTCAACGTAAAGAATTGTCCAAATCGGACTTTTGCGCGTAATGCATAAATCCAACTCCCCTTCATACCAATGAATTTCAGCTCCTAAAGTGCCAACGATCCAAGCTAAATCCGCCACTGCTTTGAGCTTTTGGGATTTGTTCATCCGATTGGTACGGTGCAGTCCCAGCACTTTGATTAGATCAGACGCTTGCAGATTAAACGACTCTTTCCAAGGTTCTTGCTGCTTTGCTGCATAAGTAGCAAATACAGCATGGAGCCGAGCTGCCATTACGCCGTATCTCTCAAGAATTTCTTTCTCTGCCTTATGCGTGATGAATTCCGGTTGCTGTTCTTGGTTATTGAGGATGTAAAATTCAACAGACCTCCCCTTCCCAAATTCTCGCGGGAAGTACAGGCTATCTTTTCCATACTTATCCCAATCTGGGCGCTTTAAGTACGCTTGCGTTGCACTGATTACTGGTGCCCCTGTTGCCATCATTTCTACAGCTTGAGTCATGAATAATGGCGGCTGAGTCAAAGGTAGATTGGAAGGGCGACGAGTTCGCTTTTTGACTACCTGAGACTGGAGTACATCCAACCCGCTAATTTCTAGTTGTGATGCACCAAAATAGAGGTTATTACTCCTAACATCATTATCTTCCTGCTGCATCAGTTTTGTCCTCTCTCAGGGGAGTGCTCTGTCAACGGAAGTTTTGTCATCTGGTCGAAAAAGGACGAGCTTCCGTTAACACTCAATTCAGAAGGAAGGTGACTCTGTTTTTGGAAGACAAGCTGCTCGGCTTTAGAATTAGCCGCGTCATTGACTACCGCTTCATTGTTACTTCCTGACTTGGTGTTACTATCGGTACGCTTACTCGTGCCGCAACTATTCTTAGCTGCTGACTCCAGTACTGTTGTTGCCCAGTCCACCAAACTCATCCCTGCTTGACGTGCGGCATCCTGAAATAGGGTGTGCAAGTGTTCTGGAAAGATGAGACTGAAAGTTGAGGGATTGGTGGTTTTGGCAAGGGTAGCTTCAGACCAACGGTAACTCCATAGATTGCATTCAGCTCCCCGCGTGTCGCCATCTTGGTCTAGCAAGCTTTGAATCCCCAGCAAATTGCAGTAAAAGCTATGGTCTTCTTCTATGACCTCTGTACTGCAATGATTGCAAGTCCAGCAACTGCGTTGGATGTTTGCTGCTTCCTCTTTATCCGAGTTGCTGGAAGTAGACGAACCTCCATTCAAAGAATCTTCCGTGTGATTGCTGCTTCGAGATATCCGTTTCAGGAGTTTGGTCGCAGCGTCTACACTCTGCCCGTTTAACACTGAGCGCAAAGCTTGAGCTGTTTCTAAATTGCCCGAAGAAGTTTGTTCGTCTATGATATCTACGACTTTAGCGGCTTTAGAGTAGTTTCGACCGCTCCCCAGACCTACTAGCTTGGCGAGGCGATCGCGGGTTTCACCTTTCTCTTTGAGCAGTTCCGGAAAATTTTCCGGAACTGCTCTGCCTGCGTGGTTGTTCTGAGTCGCTAATTGTCGCTTTTTCGCCTTTTCCTTCTCTATGTTTTTCCAGGCAGAAGCTTCTCTAACTTTCTGTTCTACAGTTTTAGAGCGGTTGGCGTTTTCCAGTAACAGTGCCTGTAGTTCAGCGATTTCGTCAGGAAACTCCCTTACTTCAACTGACACGGTTTTCCGTTCCAGTTTCAGAATGGCTTTCCAGCGTCGGTGTCCTGAGATAATAATTTTCCGATTGTTAACAACCAAGGGTTTAACCCATCCGGTTTCACGTATCAGATTCACCAGTTCCGTGACATCCTCATCTTCTCCATAGATCGAGGAGTTACAAGGGTGTGGTTTTAGCTGGAGCGGGTCTACATAAGTAACAAGTGATAAGTTCTGATGAGTTGAGCCATTGGATGGCTGTAAATTACTCTCCATTATTTTTTGCCTCAGTAATGCACCTTCACTCGGATTTGCTCCAGTTGCAGTCAACTGTAAAAACTGTTTCTGGCGTTAAGCTAGAGCGGAGTTGGCTGGAAAGCATTGAAGGATTTTCATGAAAGCGATCACCTGATTGTCGCTGTGCTAGCTTTTAAGACAGTCGCCTCAAGAGAGAGCGATCGCGCTTGGTGAGGGCTTCGGCTTCTAAGCAGGCTTTACCTGTTGCCCTAGTCTTTGATAAAAGAGCGTAATATTTTAGTCTTTTCAA
Organism: Symplocastrum torsivum CPER-KK1; assembly: GCA_019358875.1. GTDB lineage: Bacteria > Cyanobacteriota > Cyanobacteriia > Cyanobacteriales > Coleofasciculaceae > Symplocastrum > Symplocastrum torsivum. The sequence continues at coordinate 2,596 of JAHHIF010000102.1, read as the reverse complement.
TGTCCTAGCTTTGTGATGCACAAACTCATCTTCGCCAAGGCAGCAATTTATCAGCATCCACCTTTAATGATTGACGAGTTCATCAAAACTGATTATATCGCTAATAGTAGGCAAATCCTTCAAGGTTGATTGGTAGAAAGATCAATGAACTGAGGCATAAAATAGTGGTATGAATCCTAAAGCTGAACGACTAGCCACTTACGTTCGAGAAATACGAGGTTCCCAAAGCCAGCGCCAGTTTGCAAAACGACTGGGTGTCAGTCAGTCATCGGTTAATCTTTGGGAATCCGGTCAATCTTGGCCTGAAACGGAAAATTTAGAGAAATTAGCCGCGTTCAAAGGTTGGAGCTTGCAAGACTTCCAAACTTACCTCATTGAAGGAAAGTTACCTTCCTCCGACCCTCTCGATCAAGTATTGAGAATATTGCGATCGCTACCGACTGAGGCAGTGGCTAAAGTAGCAACGGAAGCAGTAGAAACATTGGCAGCCAGAACTGGTTCCATGCTTTGAAAATTGACAAAGTTAAATTTCTGAAGCAATTTTCTTGTAACGCAATAGAAGCTTCTGGATGCCTACGAGTGCAAGTCCGCTAGACGGCAGTAGAAATCTTTATGATTGGAAGTTTCAATTGGCATCATCAGATGGTCTCGCTTTATTAGCAGCGTGATGCAGTTTCGCTCATTCCGGCTGATCTTCCTTCTTCTCTATGCTGGGGAGATATTCCTGAGAGGCTTGAGCCAGTATGCGGCTTACAAGATTGCTTAGAGGGCGCCCATCAGCTTCAGCCCATTTCTCCAGAACTGCATAGACCTCCGGTGCAACATAAGTAGTGATTCGCTTCAGGTTTTTCGCTGGCAAGCTTCTAAACCGAGATGAGGTTGCGGACATAACAATCTTATCTTCAAGTAACACTCACTGATAAAGTATCACTCGGAGTAACACCGTGCTATACTAGGCATCAAAGTTAAGGACGATACTCCTGACTACAAATTTGCATCAGCGTTGTTTTCCTCAAACAGCGATCGCAATCAGCACAACTTAGAGGAACTCAACTTTTCAACTAACAAAATTAGTTGCCACACTCATTTGCTACTCGCGGGTGACCACCCAATACCAAACCTAATAAGCATCTAGGAGAAAAGCCATGTCCGCCCAACTGTTGATCGCCCCGGAAGTAAGTCTCCCTCCAACCCTGCCTGCCCAACTCCCGCCGCCTTTATTCCATCTCTCACAAATTTTGAAGTTTGGCAAAGTCCCTGCGGGTGATTTTGGACGTGTTGTAGGAATTGTCTATGCGGCTGGCGCTACGGTACAGGCTACTGGATATCATTACCTGCTCTTTTTAGACGAGCAGAGCAAGTCAAGGCGGGAGTTGGGAATAAGAGCCGATTGGATTTTCGAGGAGGATGCTTCTCTGGTAGCGCAAGAACTGCCCTCAACTAAACCAAAGGAAAGGGAGTCCCACCAAGGAAATGGCTGGCAACAGCAGGAGGACTAACTGATGTACCCGACTCCGTACCAGTGGGCATTACTCGAAGCGTATAAGCAATATCCTAAACCCCTTTCTCCTCTCCAGTTTTTGCAAATTTATGATGAGCTGTCCTATGGACAGTTGGCGGTTATCTTAGGTTTGTCAGTTAGTAGTGTTGAGCATTTTTTGTGCGATCGCACTTCGAGTGGTTATCGAGAGTGTGCGGAAAAACACTGCCGCACCTTAGCAGAAATTCACGTCCTTTGGAAGCATTCAGCTCAACTAACACCAGAGCGAATTCAGGCTTGGTGTCAAGACCCCTAAAAAGCGTTGATAAAAAAATAGCAAAAACCTGTTGTGATAACAGGGAAAGTATCCCGCCTCTAGATTGCCGCCAGCCCGTTTGGGTTCAAAACACGCTCAAGCGAAACTGAAGGAAGCCAATATTCCAGAGATTCGGAAACTGCTAAATCTTGGGATATCCCAAAGATTGATTGCTTTAAAGTATGGCGTGAGCCAGTCCCTAATTTCGCTAATCAAACTGGGGAAGATTTGACAGCATGTTGAGGAATAGAAAGCTTGATAAATTCCGGTGGGTTTAGGTAATCGTTTCTTAACGGGACTTAGACATTTTATAGCCCCTAAAGGGGCTGAAAATGCCTCTTAGAAAGGGAAAGAGGTCGATGACTTAAAAAAGCCTGAAACCCTTGTAAATACTAGATTTATGTCTATTCGAGCTAAAAGCCTTTCTATATCTAGGTTTGAAGCCATTTTTGCTTCACTTTTTGTCTAAGTCCCGTTAACTCATTTGTCAAGGGGTCTTGTATAACATCTGTAGGAACAACAGGAAGTACTGGAGTAAACGAGGAGCTTTGCTTTAGGCTTTTAACCCACATTCCGCCCTTTGAGTGTCACAAGCGGATGATTTAGTGGAACCGAAGGCTAGCACAGGCAAGTTCAATGGAGTGAAACCGTCTAGAGATGAGAGATGCTCAACTCTTTCAAGTGCTTGTTGCAAAAAGCAGCAAGTAACAATGAAAAGGTCAAGTAATCGGTAACAGAAACTCAACTCTTCCCGAGCAGGAAAAGCTCAATACGTTAACTAGACAGCTCATCTACACATC
>JAHHIF010000101.1:5000-7500 GCA_019358875.1 Symplocastrum torsivum CPER-KK1 | reverse complement strand
ACGGGCATCGGTTCCCGATCCCCACACGCATGCCCGCCACGATGACACACTGCCTCGCCCTTGCGGGCATGGGTTAATTGGTTCCTCGGCCCCTGCGATGGCAGGTACGCTGGGTCGCACCGGTGGGACACGGCTGTGAAGCCGGCCCGCCAGGCCCTTTGATCCCCAGCGCCCGTCAGCCACGCGCACTAAACATGAAGCCGATGCTGGCTCGTCGCCGGGACTGAATGCATGGTTTGCGCCAGAACGAACACAGAGCGGAGGCACGTGAGCACTCCCCGCCGCTGCGGCCCTCCCGACAAGCAGACACCACTGAACAGCCCCGAACTAAAGACGAACCGCCGGCGCCGATCGCTTCCCTCCTAACAATTTCAAGCACTTTTGACTCTCTTTTCAAAGTCCTTTTCATCTTTCCCTCACGGTACTTGTTCGCTATCGGTCTCTCGCTGACAATATTTAGCCTTGGGTGGGATTTACCACCCGCTTAGGGCTGCATTCCCAAACAACCCGACTCTGGGGCAAGTGCAACAGCGCAATCGAGACGGCCGCGATGCCGGACCAATGGACGGGGCTGTCACCCTCCCTGGCGCCCTTTTCCAAGGGACTTTTGCCCGACCAGCGACCGCGCTCAGCGATGCCTTGCCATGAGACCACAATTCGGGGCACGGACTTGGCGCGCGCCCAGATTCAGAGCTTGGGCTCCTCCCGCTTCGCTCGCCGCTACTAAGGGAATCCCTGTTGGTTTCTTTTCCTCCGCTTATTAATATGCTTAAATTCGGCGGGTACTGTCGCTCGACTTGAGGCCGGGATATAATAATAATAATAATGTGGTGTATGTGTGTGTGTGTGTATATATATATATATACACACACTTACACACCACACAAAGAGGCGGTGCCATGGTCAGTGTCTCTATATTACCTTTGGAATGCATGCGCGGCTGCTCATGTGTGTGTGTGTGTGTGTATTGTGTGTTTATATAGAGTTGTGTGTTCATGTGTGTGTACGCGCCCACCACCAGCATAATTGAATTGCACGCGCCTCCTCCTGAAGGTGTTGTAAACAACAACAACAACAAAAGGGGGCACACACAAACCGCTATACTGTGTGTATGGTCGCGCGCGTGGACCCCAACACCACCGCCACGAGTGGGGGGGGGGGGGGCAGAGGGGGACCACACTCACTCACAACACTCACACAACCAAACACCAACCAAACCAACGCACACGAGAGAGCCTCGCACACGATAATTCGAGACGTGCCCATCCAACCGTGCATGCGTCAATAATGATGATGATGATGATAATATATATATATATATATATATATCATCATCATCATCATCCATCACTAGCGCACACACGTCACCACACAATCTGAGACCATGCCACACCACCACCACACACGTGGTGGTGGTGGTGTGGTAAAGCCCGTTCCCCCACTATATATACATACATATATATAATGGGACTTGTTAATGGATAGAAGCGGCACTCAAGCGAACGTGCTCCCGGGGGGTTAAACCACGAGAGCGCAACTTGCGTTCAAAGATTCGATGATTCACTGATCCCTGCGATTCACACTACGTATCGCATTTCGCTGCGTTCTTCATCCTCGCGAGAACCAAGATATCCGTTGTTAGGAGTTGTTATATACTATCAATTTTTTATATATATATGTGTACCCCAATGAGAGAGAGAGAGAGAGAGAGAGATCGTGAGACGACGACGACGACGCGCGCACACATCATCATCATCATCATCATCATCATCATCATCATCATCACTCTCTCTCTCTTTGGTGTGTTTTTGATATATGATCGCTGCTTTGGTATTATATATGTGTATTTTTGGTTTTACATAGTGTGTGTGTGTGTGTACTACAGAGAGAACACACACACACACATTATGTGGTGGGAGTACTTCAACTCTGTGTCGTGTGTGGCACAACAACAACAACAACGTGTGTTGGTGTTGGCGCGCGCGCGCATGACACAGTAGCGTTTTTTTTAATAGACGCGTTCAGGCTTGTGCATTGGGGTGCACATGCGCGCGCGACAAGCGCGCACACACACACACAACACACAGACCCTTTTGTTGATAATAATATAGAGAGATATATATATATTGTGATATATATATATATATCTCTATATTATTATTGAGAGAGAGAGCGTTAATGATCCCTCCGCAGGTTCACCTACGGAGACCTTGTTACGACTTCTCCTTCCTCTAAATGGTAAGGTTCAATCGACTTCGCCGCCAAAAGGGGAGACCTCACAACCCGGTTGCCCGGATTGCGTAGAGGCCACGGCTCCGAGGATTTCACCGGACCATTCAATCGGTAGGAGCGACGGGCGGTGTGTACAAAGGGCAGGGACGTAATCAACGCGAGCTGATGACTCGCGCTTACTAGGAATTCCTCGTTGAAGATCAATAATTACAATGATCTATCCCCAGCACGATTAAATTTGCAAAGATTACCCGGACCTATCGGCCCA
>JAHHIF010000100.1 GCA_019358875.1 Symplocastrum torsivum CPER-KK1 | reverse complement strand
TATAGGCTAGTACTGCTAGCCTATACCTCCTCCCCCTCACTGTTTGATTATCATTCTCGTTAGCTAGAAAATTAAGTATATTGTCTCATTGACAACAATTACTTTGCCTTAACTTGTCACGAATGGGCTAACCCTGAATCATAGCTTTTGCCAGTGCCAGTCGCTGACGAATCGAAGATGAACTTAGCTCCTCCTTGCACGGCTTGAACCCAAGCTTCTAATCTCTGACCCGCTTCATATTGGATAGTTGGAGGGGTTGGTGGGGGTTCAACTTCAACGTCTCCACAGGACGCAAAGCCCCAGCGGGAGCGTTTCTTAACCAGTTGAGCCAAACGGTTTTGCAGTTTAGGTAGCCATCCGAATAAGTCCTTAAATCCGTGGAGCTGGCTGTCTGGGTTGTGGCAAAGTAGTTCAAACTGAGCTACAGTAATGAACTGAATTTCATCTTCACGTCCTGCAACGAGTAGATCATCGATGTCTAAATGTTCGCCCTTAGTGGTTTGACCCCACCAGGCGACTCGAATTTCATAACCCCATTGCTGTACCAGCCTGAAGGTGGCTCGGTACTGCCGCAGGACGTGGAAATTGGCGATCGCACCTGCATCTGGGTAAAAGTCAATGGTCTTGGTGTTCAGTTCGGTGGATAGGACATCTAGGGACTCTTTGAGTTGTTGCTGTGAGGCGACAAAGTTGCCTCCCGCTGCTCCCAGGCAGGGCTGACCCAATCGCGTTGCTACGATGTAGGGCTTGGGGTTAGTGCCTTCACTCATGCCGATGCTGCGGCGTTGGATTGCACCGAGAGGACGCCACACAGCGAGGGGTAGTTCGCCATTGGGAAGGTGAGCAGTGGGTCCGTTGGGGCGAAATTGTGAGCGGCTGGTGGACCACTTATATTTATTTTCGGTGGCATTGTCGAAGCGAACTTGGAACCCAGTAATGTGCCCGTAGATATCAAAGATGGGGCAGCCAATTCCCTGTTGTTTAATCGTGAGATACCGACCCCACAGGTCTATGCCAGCCAGTCGAGGGCTGATACCAATGAGTTCTTGATACGGTTCGATGCTGAAGTAGCAGGCGTGGTCAATTTGCTCGTTCGATAGACCACGTTCTTCTCGTAGGTGTTGGCGGTGCTGGGTGGAGAGACCCAACTGCTGGGATAGTTTGCGGATTAGGCGATCGCGTTCCTGACTGGGGAGAAGTTGAGTACAACGTTTTTCTTCTTCCTTGAGTCTTTGGGAACGCTCTTGTTCTCTAGAGCGGCGTAGTTCTTCCCACTGGTCGGAATTGCGATCGCGTCCGTCATCGACTGCCCATAGGAAGAACCCCCATTTGTCCTCACTGACACACTGATAGCCTGGTGCGGCAGTAACTTCGTGGCGACAGTGAATTAAATCGCTCTGTGTGTTCTCGCGGCAGTCGGAGCGTGCCCCGTTGCAGATTGGGCAATTTCTCTTCAGGTAATGCCATACGGAAACCATCCTCTCACACTCCCCTGTTGTTAGTTCGCTCAACTCCACCGCCTGCATAGAGTTATGAGGACTCTGCTGTAGCCAGTGCTTTGGCAGAGCGCAGGAGTGGTTTTTGTTGGTTGAACTAGAGTAGCGTGCGCGTTTTTTCGGGCTGGTGAGTACAAGCGGATCAGAATGATCAGAATGATCAGATTTGTACTCAAAAATGAAAGCCCTGCAATACAAGGATTACAGACAACAAAAATTTATTTTTGGGTAGAGTGAGGGGTATTTTTGGGTAGAGTGAGGGGTATTTTTGGATAGGGTGAGGGGTATTTTCGAGTACAACCAGGCGAATAGCAACCAAACCCAGTAGCAATAAGGGTTTGGCGTGTTTGGTAGGGTACAAAGCTTTTGAGTACTAAAAATTTCACCCTGATGGGTGCCGGGGAGTTGGAGCTGTGGAAGGTGGCGAGAACCTAGTTCCTAAAAACTTTAAGCAGACGTTCTCGGTTTGTCTCGCTTAGCCGACGTTCTCCATTCTCTAGGAGCGAGATCATCTTTTGACTGATTCCAGTAAGGGTACTCAAGTCCCTTTGACTTAAGCCCAGGCTAATCCTCTGGTCTTTGAGTTGTTGACCTGTCAATGCCGAGTAGTCTTGAGAAGGAGCTGACTGTTTTTTAGCCAAATCCTTTTTCCGTTTCTTCTTTTTGCACTCATCAATCTCATCCAGCTTCCCAGCAATATCTGCTGGTGGTAGAATCCACAGCTTGCCACTAAGTAGCTGTTCAAAACTACGGCGTGTGCGTCTTGTAAGGTCAGTAAGACGCCCACCTGGGCTTAAGTCGGCATCTTCAGACCAGAACTGAGCTGCCTCTTCAGGGTTGTTTGGGATTTGTGCTAGTGGTTCTGTATCAAGTAATGCAGGCCAGTATTGGAGTGGATAAGTGTCAGGGTCGGCTTTAATGTTCCATCCTCGCTCCAGTAAAACCCTAAGCGCTGTTTCCCAACGTCTGAGTAACTTCTTCCGCTCATTTGAAAAGGCTTTGGCTGCTTCTATTAAAGAAGTGCCAAATGCCACGTTCATCAGCGTTTCCACCGTTAGTGGACTGGTCTGATTGACCTTAGTCTTAAACAAGAGCCAGGTCATCAGACGCACGGCACCTTCATGGTGATGCCACAGGCTCATCAAGTCATGTAGTAGTCCCTGAGATAAAATGCCGTACTCGTAGTAGCCCAATTTGTTCCGGCACTTCTCCTGGTTGAGAAAGTACTGCGCCCAGTTTCCGCAGCGGATTTTAAGGGTGAATCCTACAAGCTTCTGTTCGCCGATAGGATTACCTTCACAATCTTGAAAACAATCTTGGAAGTGCAAAATCGGCTCTGCAATCTCCCACAGCCAAGTGCGGCTGACGCTAAATGAGCTAACCGCTCCCTTTGACGGCCAAGAAACATATACCAGGAGATTACAAGGTTGTCTCGCCAGCTCTAACATTAACTGCAACTTCTGCTGTTTGTTCAGTTTTTTATTCTGGTTCAGACCTAGGTATCGTTCTAGCTGGATATCGCTCAGGACGAACTGCTGTTCCCAGGGACGGTCAAGCTGCGTAGCGTGAGCGGCATAGATGAGATGCATACAGGCAGCACGGATATCAAATTGCTCAATCAGTGCTAGTGCTGCTTCCCCTTCTAAGATGGCGGGTTGGAGTCCAGGCAGCTCGTCAGTTACCCAGAAGGTAATGTACCCTTTGCCTTTGGCAACGGGAACTTCATAGTAAGGTGGCCCTTGCTCTGGGACAGCCCAATTGAGATCTCGTCCTTGTGTCAGAATGTTGCAACCCTCCCAGATTAATCGGTTGGATGCCATGTAGCTCGTTCTAGCATCGGGGAATAAATTAGGACTGGTCGATGGTCGGTTAATGGTGCGATACCTTCCCTTGTGAGGGGTAGGGTTGGCACTGGGAGTTGAGGGAAGCTCTAACTCAGTAATCTCAAGTTGTGATGTTCCTGATTGATGGGAAGTATTTCTCTCACTATTATCTAAGCTCGGCATCAGTTTTGTCCTCCCTCAGGGACTTGCCCTGATGCTGACTCAAGGACAACGAGCGCCCAGTCCACTACACTCATTCCAGAAGCTCGTGCTGCATCCTGAAACTTGGAGCGTAAGTATTCGGGAAACTCTATAGAAAAAGTTTGAGGCTTGATAAGTTCAGGTGAAGTTTCGGACTGCTCTGTAGTAATTATCTGTTCCACGTCCCTGTCACACCACAAGTCACATTCTTCTCCTCGCGTACAGGCATCTTTGTCAATGAGGCTTAGCGTTCCCAGATGGGTGCAGTGAAAGCTATGATTCTCGATGAGCCGGTCTCTGTGCTGACAAGTCCAGCAACTGCGAATCGTATTAGGGAAGCGATCGCTTTGATGGGAAAGTAGAAATTCACTCCCTTGAATTGAGGGTGTTAGGTTGTCGCGATGACTGCTGTTGTCTTCTGGATTGTTTGCTCGCTTTCGGGTTAAGGTGAGGAGCTGATAAGCCGCATCTACACTTTTCGAGTTTAAGGTGCTGCGAAGTCGTTGAGCGGTTTGCAGATTTCCGAAAACAGTTTCCTTGTCAATCGCCTCAACGACTTTAGCGGCTTTGGAGTAGGTGCGACCTGAACCTAGATTGACAAGTTGGGCAAGGCGATCGCGGGTTCTACCTCTTTGACCTTGTGGAAAATTTTCCACAAGGTCAGGATTATGGTTGGGTCGAGTTCCAGCTAGTTCAATTTGTCTCATTCTAGCTTGATAGGATTCAATTTCCTTCCAAACTAGGGCTTCTCGGACTTTCTGCTCGGTGGTTTTGTCGCGGCTTTGATTCTCTCTTAGCAATGCTTCTAGCTCAGCGGCTTCGTCGCTAAACTCTCTCTCCTCTACGGGTACGCTCTGCCACTCTAAGGTCAATGCAGCCTTCCATCGTCGATGTCCGCTAATGATTGTTCCGTCCTTGGTTATAACTAAAGCTTTGACCCATCCCGATTTATGGATTGCGTCAATTAGCTCGGTCACATCTTCGTCCTCACCATAGATCGAGGAGTTTTTGGGATGGGGTTTCAACTCTTTAGGGTTGACTTGACTGTATACTGACATTGGATTTGAGCTAAAGACTGCGTCAGTTGACAGGGCAAAGAATTATCTACAGTTGCTCAAAGCTATGAGTGACATATCACTCGCATTTGAATAGTTGATTACTCATTACTTTACCGCGTTTGACCTCAAAAAAGTGGTGGGCAAGTTTAGATCGCCTAGTATGGTTTTATGGACTCAAAAACTGAACGGTTAGCAAGAATAGTTGCTGAGTTGCGAGGCTCCAAGAGCCAACGCCAGTTTGCTAAGGAACTTGGTGTTAGCCAATCGTCAGTTAGGTTTTGGGAGTCTCATCTTGCTTGGCCAGAGACAGAAAATCTGGAGAAACTGGCGGCTTTAAGAGGATGGAGCCTTTCTGACCTCCAAGCTTACTTGGTAGATGGAGAGTTACCAGAGGAGGAACCGTTAGAACAGGTACTAAGAACGGTACGTTCGCTGCCACTGGAGGCTGTAGCTCGGGTAGCCGCTGTGGCTGTGGAAACGCTAGCCAAAAAAAGTCTTGCGACTCAGAATTCTATAAAGTCGATGCACAAGGCAGTAGACCACAAAGCTGGATAAGGTGCTTGGTAGAGACTGCACCACATTGAGAGAAGCAGGAAATCTTATATTGACGCTTAGCCAATCCTCAAACTTGACGTTTTTTAGGACGACTTTTGGAGAGGAGCGCAAATTTTTAGCGGCAACTGCTGCCAGGTTTCTTCCGGATAACCTAGGGTTCATTCTAGGGTAAGCTCTCAACTGTCACAGTGTGACAATGGCAGCTAGAACGTAATAGGAAAACTTTGTCCTAGCTACACCGGAATATTCCACATAAGCTCATCAGCCGTGAAGTGTTGCAGAAAGTGTTTTCGCACACTGTTCATTCGTCTCAGGCAAGTCACACTCATGCTAGCCCACGGTTTTTTATTAGCTGGGATTAGTAACAACACTCGTGAATGGCTCCTCACATCTACCGCTTGACTTGAAACCATGAAAAAGAATATTTTCACCTAAATCGCCGCTACTGTAGCTACTAGTGCAGCACGGCGCAAATAACTATCCAGTTAAAAAAGGTTAAAAAGCTTACTGTGCAAGCTTTCTTTCATAACAGCCCTCTGCCTCCTATCTTCTGCCTTCTTGCACTAGTGTGGCGATTGCTGTTGCGCTCGCCGTTGACGCTCCCTCATCAAATGCCGCTTCCCTAACACCCACTCCGCTGATCGTGGATGATGATGGGAGTCAGGATGGATTAGCTGCCTTAGCGTATATGCTGGCAAATCCCAACTTCGATGTTCAAGCGATCACGATGTCCCACGGGGTTGCCCGCCCAGAAAGCGAAGACTTTCAAAACGGTCTCAAGCGAATGCTAGGACTCCTAGATGCGACTGAGATTCCTGTTGGCATTGGCAGCCCTGTACCTCTTGACGGGAACAATGCCTTTCCTGACTTTATCCGAAATGATGCCGATAACTTTTTTGCTCCCTTTGTTACACTGCCAGAGGAGATTCCCGCTATCGAGTTTGAGTCGGCCGCCGAGTTGATTGTGGAAACAGTCAAGAATTCTCCAGAACCTGTAGCGATTCTCTCAACGGGGTCGCTCACCAACATTGCCGAAGCGTTACGGATCGATCCTTCTATCATCAACAACATTGAAGTCCTTCAGATTATGGGGGGGCGGTCTTTGTTCCTGGAAATTTGGGAGTACTGCCTGAGGCACCTTTCTCCACAAACACCGTTGCCGAGTTCAACATTTGGGTCGATCCGCTTGCCGCCAGTGAATTCTTTGAGGCGGGTGAGGAAGGTTTGAACATCCAACTAACTCCCTTGGATGCCACAAACAAGATTGCCTTTGACCGTGAAGACTATGAGGCATGGCTGGCAACCGGCACTCCTGAAAGCGTTTTGGCGGCTCAATTGTTGGACTTCTCTCTAGTTGTAGTCGGTGGTGATGTAAACCCAAATCCGCTGTGGGACATGGTGGCGGCAATCAATCTGAGTGAGTCAGCGTTCTCACCGGAAACACCTCTGCATATTGAAGTTGATACCGAATCCGCCCCAGGTGCCACTCAAGGACAAACCAACGCTGTTTCTGGCTTACCTCCTAATGTTTTTGTGTCTCTAGAGCCGAGTTTTGATAATTTACCGTTTAATGCCAGTGAAGTCTTCTCTTACCTAGAAGAGACAAAGTCTGTACCTGAACCCACCTCAGTTTTTGGCTTGCTAGCTCTTTTAGCGATTGGTGTCGGTTCTCAACTCAACAGAAAAGCCAAAAAACCCTAGTAGAGATACTCGCTGACGCAATTAGGTGACTAGGCGGGACAGATAATCGAAACAGGGAGAACACAACCCCAATTTGATACACCTTCTTTAATACCTCACATCTATTAGTGAGGTGTTTGATCTTGTACTGAAGTGACGTAAAGAAGATAGCCTTCTCGTCGGTGATTTGAGAATTAATTCAAGTATCTGTTTAAGTTGATAGTACCTCTCGACACGTTGTCGGTGTCTAACCGATTCAGTATTTGATGGGCGACCATCACCCGCGCATCGATTGGGTAGTTCTTATTCGCCAAGAGGACGATTCCGAGTGCCTTCTCCGGGATGAACGCGACGTAGGCAGCGAAACCGTTCGTCGAACCAGTCTTGTTGATCACAACGTTCTCCCTCGGCGGCGACGGAGGAGCGATCTCGATCACTGGATTAGCCTCGTAGCTTATCTTTGCGGAGTTTCCGGCAAGCAGGTCTTTCAAGGCGACCGGATAGGAATATTGCTCCCAGATCAGATCCTGCGTCATCTCGCCGATCCTGAAGTATCCGGTGTGCGTAGCGACGAGCGCACGTTGCAGCTTCTCATTAAGGCTGAACATCCCCAGGTTCGCCTCGACGAAGTGAACCAGGTCATCGGCTGTAGTCCTGATACCATAGGTTTCCGACGCAAGGACTCCGGGCACCATCCTAATCGGCTCGTCATTCTTTGTGTAGCCTTGTGCATAGTTTTTCCTCTCGAAAGAGGGAACGTCGAGATAGGTACGGTTCATTCCCAGCGCGGGAAAAAGCTTACCTTGCATGAGGGCAACGAAATCCTCGTTCAGGCTCTTCGCGGCAATCATGCCGAGCATCCCGATGCTCAGATTGGAGTAAGTCCGATATGTCCCTGGAGCGTAGGTCGGTTTCCAGTTCCTGAAATACTCCATCAGTTGGTCGTTGTTCGTAATTTCGTCAGGGACTTGCAACGGGAGACCACCTGACGTATGCGTCCCAAGGTTTAGCAGACTCACCTTATCGAAGTAGCTGCCTTGTAAGGAAGAGAGGTACTTGCTCGCAGTATCGGACAACGAGAGAGCGCCGTTGGCTTGCGCGTAGGAAGCCAGCGTCGCGGTGAACGTCTTGCTAATCGATCCGATCTCGAAAAGCGTGTCGCCAATAACAGGCTTCCGAGTCTCCTTGGAGACCACGCCGTAGTCGAAGACGTAGTGCCCACCCCTCGTGACGATCCCCACGGCCATCCCAGGGATGCCGTATTGCAACATCACTGGCTGGATTACTTCATCCACGGCGCTCTTGATGTTGTTGCAATCATCATCGACCGCGTAGCTAACATTTACCGCCACGCATAGGGAAACGAGCATTGCAGTCAGGAAACTCAAAGCTCTGGAATTCATGCTTTTCGGGTCTCCTGTAGTTCGACCAATCTGTTAACGATCATGCTCCGGCTTAGGCGCGAACGGCTTGATGGCTCAATGAACACAGTAGGCTTGAGCATATCATTCAGCTATCGGCAAGTAAACGATTAATTGCGATAATCTTCGCTCTCTTAATTGGGTTACTGACCAAGGTGATGCAAGCTATGAAGTGATGCAGTGCTTGACCAGATTTTAAACTAACTACTTTCGCGATTTCTGGGATAGATTTTCTTTCAATTCCTGAGATTATTTCTAAATGTAAATATTTAAAACATTCATAACTTCTCACTATTGAGTGCTGCCAACACAAAGGTTCATCGGGAAGTAAAAAAGTTTATCGACGACCTGGGAGACTTTTTTACCATGTTTGGGTTCAGCGCGATCGCCTCTTAAGTACAGGTTCATATCAAACTTAAGTTTGATATGAACCTGTACTTAAGTTTGATATGAACCTGTACCTCGGATCAACCAATTATTGATCGTTGTGTTGCTTAAAATATAAACCTAGTATTGACGACAAATTTGAGTGAGTCCTCTAAATTACTAATGAAAGGAGGTTATAGTAAACAATTTTTGGCAGGTGTCCCATACCAAAGCCTCTGCCACAAACTGTTAATTCTTTACCACTCTTAATTTGTAAAATCATACAAACGATTAAAGAGTTGAAAAACACAGTTTCACAGTGCTTCTCGCACGACAAACGCTCTTTGCTTCAGAGGTTTAGAATGAGCCACGATATTCCTGCTAACGCACCTGGCGATCGCCATCAATTAGTGGTACCCCCCTCTGAACAAGACCATCGGCAAGGTTCACTGGATGCGAGAGTTGTGCTCGTTGAGTATGGGGATTATCAATGTCCTCAATGTGGAGAACTTTATGCCTTGATTAAAACAGTTCAAGAACGGCTCAACGCTACCTTTTTCGAGGAGAACTATCTAGGCTTTGTGTTCCGACACTTCCCTCAACCTCAAATCCATCCTCAAGCTCAGAAGGCAGCAGAAGCAGCAGAAGCTGCGGGGGCACAGGGGCAGTTTTGGCAGATGTCTGAAATCTTACTGGAGCATCACCAAGATTTGAGAGACTGCAATCTGGTGGAGTATGCCAACAATTTAGGACTTGATGTTGCCCAGTTTCTTCGAGACATTACCAGAAGAGTGCATATCGAGCACATCAATGAAGACATTGAAAGTGGGATTCGCAGTGGAGTAACCAGCACACCCGCCTTATTCATCAATGGTCTTCGATACACAAACGCTTTAGAACTTGAGCCATTACTCGCTGCAATTCTTGAATCTGGAAATCTTTCATAACAAGTAAATTTCATCAACAAACTAGCAATTGCTCTTAAGGAGAGGATAACAAATGACTAACACTGCACTGAAAATGCCATTGCAATCCTCTGTGTATATTCAGAATCCCAAAGCTGATTGCACCCCTCGCCAACTGAAATCCGATCGCGCCCAACACAAGCCTCAAAATTCTATCCCGCCTCGTAGTCGCACACGCGGAGTTATCTTAACAGTGCAGGGATGGAATAAACTCCAAAGGGCAAAGTCTAGGGCAGAGTTTCAAGAGAATGCTGGCGATCGCTTCACCTTTGAGAAATTGAGTGAACGCACACAATTGTCATTGAATACCATCTCCAGAGTAATGGCACGCTTAGAACCTGTAGACCGATATTCGCTCTCTAGAGTCTTTGAGTCGTTTGGCTTGGAATTGAATAAAAGCGACTACTCTCGCCCAAACTCGCCATTGAAGGGACTAGATACCCGACAGCAGCATCCAAACCAAGACTGGGGTGAAGCCGTGGATGTGTCCCTGTTCTGCGGGCGTGAAACAGAACTGACAACACTACGGCATTGGGTATTGGAAGAAAACTGTCGGATGGTTGCCGTGTTAGGGATGGGTGGAATTGGTAAGAGTACCTTAGCGGTCAAACTTGCATCGCAAATTGAGCAAGAGTTTGAAGTTGTCGTGTGGCGATCGCTGCAAAATGCACCCTCACTAGAAGAGCTACTAGAGAGTATCTTGCCATTTCTGCTGCACGCACAGGGAGAAGACCCAATGCTGCCTGCTAGCTTAGATCGGAAAATAGCCAAATTCATGGACTGCTTGCGCTCCTCACGGTGTTTGCTGATTCTGGATAACATGGAGACGATTCTCGCCAGTGGAGACCAGAGCGGGCGGAGTCGAGCCGGCTATGAGGGTTACGAGCAGTTGCTCCAGTACATTGGAACCGTTCCTCATCAGAGTTGTGTGATTTTGACCAGTCGCGAAAAACACCAACAGATTGCACTGATTGAAGGAGAAACACTGCCTGTACGCTCATTACAGTTAGGTGCAATGAAGCCAAGTGAAGGGCGAGGGCTATTTGAGCAAAAAGGGCAATTTATCGGCTCCAAAATGGAGTGGAATGCACTGATTGAACATTATGGCGGTAACCCCTTAGCCCTAAAGCTTATCGCTGCATCTACCCAAGCACTCTTCAACGGCAGAATTGCCGAGGTCTTGAAGTATGTTGAACAAAGCTTATTTGTGTTTGATGACAT
This sequence comes from Symplocastrum torsivum CPER-KK1, assembly GCA_019358875.1. Taxonomy (GTDB): domain Bacteria; phylum Cyanobacteriota; class Cyanobacteriia; order Cyanobacteriales; family Coleofasciculaceae; genus Symplocastrum; species Symplocastrum torsivum. The sequence goes on along the minus strand of JAHHIF010000100.1, from coordinate 2,452 downwards.
CCGCAATCTGCTCGATCGCCAATTTGAGCGCTTGTCAGCTTTAGAGCAGGAAGTAATGCTGTGGTTAGCGATTAATCAGGAGCCGATCTCTCTAGATGAGTTGCGAGAAAATTTAGTCAGCACTGCCTCTACATGGGAGCTGCCGGGAGCATTGAACTCGCTGTTGCAGCGATCTCTAATTGAGAAGGCGGAGCCGACGCTGATTGAGCCGACCACTCTTGAGCTGATCGAGCAGAACATCACCCAGTTCAGCTTGCAGCCGATGGTCATGAAGTATGTATTGGAACGACTGATTCGGCAAGTCTGTCATGAGATCGAACAGCAGCAGGTTGGTCTATTAAGAACTCATTGTTTATTCAAAGCAGAAGCTAGCGATCTGCACGATGCCGCAGCGCAATGCGATCGCGTTGGCGAACTGCAAAAAAACCTCATTATGCAACCCATTGCAGAATGGCTTCTGACAGAAGCCAACAAGCCACAAGAAATTGAGCAGTGGCTTGCAGAATTACTAGAGCAGCAGAGTCAAGCTTCCCGGCAATCTGGCTATACAATCAGCAACCTCCAAACCATTCTTCAGATGTTGACCTTCAGTGGAGGTGTGAAATGCACGTTGAAAAAGTAGGCTACATCGGCTATAAGCTCTATACTCTAGGATGGCAAAACAGTCAACATAAGCATCTTTCTTGCCTTCAACATTTACTACTTAGTGCTTTTGTGTACTACCGGCGAGGATTTGAAGAGGGTTCTGAGTGGATTAGGGACTAGCTTCAAGGGAATCAGCATGAGTTGGAGGAAATGTTGGGATGAAGTAACGCTGGAACCGGAGTGAGTAGCTCGTTTGAGTTCACTGTCTTGGTGTGTCGTGATCAGGTTACTTACTCGTAGCAAATTGCATCAATAATCGCTATATGGGAGGCAAGACTTGATGAGTGGGTGGCATCTAAATACATGGGTTTTGATGGGTAGTGCTGTGTGGGGACTCGGTTGTTTTCAACCACTCGCCGCTCAAGTAATTCCAGATAACACGCTGCCTGCGGGAGAGCGATCGCAAGTCACAGGCAATCCCAATTTTCAGATTGACGGCGGGGCAACGCGGGGTGGCAATCTGTTCCACAGTTTCAGCGACTTTTCCATACCCACCGGAGGCTCTGCCTTCTTCAACAATGCGGCAGATGTGCAGAATATCCTAACGCGAGTCACAGGTGGGTCGATTTCTAATATTGATGGATTAATCCGAGCCAACGGTACGGCAAACCTGTTTTTGCTCAATCCGAATGGAATTATATTTGGCCCGAATGCGAGTTTGGATATCCAGGGGTCGTTTGTGGCAACAACAGCCGAGCGGATACAGTTGGGGGATAGTGGCTATTTCAGTGCAGTACAACCGCAAACGAGTAGTTTGCTTTCTGTCAGTCCGGGAGCGCTATTTTTTAATGCAGTTGCCAATCAACCGACGGCGATTATTAATCAGGGGAATTTATCAACAGGGAAACATCTTACCCTATCGGCTGGCAATCTGGACTTGCAGGGACAGCTACTCTCTGGGGGAGATTTGACGTTAGAAGCGCAGGATACTGTGAAAGTGCGCGATACAATCGCTAGCCCTGTTATAGTTACTTCTGGCAGAAATCTGACCATTCAAGGCAACCAGAGCGTTGATATCTTGGCGCTGAACCATCCTCAGTCAAAGATTCAGAGTGGGGGGAATCTCAACTTAGTCAGCGATGGCGATATTTCTGGAGATGCTCGTTTTGAGAGTGGTGGTAGCCTGTCGATGCTCACCTTATCAGGCACTCCGGGCAACTTTGTCAGTTGGTTTGACCCCATTATTCAAACCAATGGGGATGTTTTGTTTGGGGACTATACAGGCGTTGCTCTGAAGGTGGAAGCAACGGGCAGCATTGAGGGTGGAAATATCCGGATTACGGGTCCGGATACCGCTATTCCTGCTGACGACCCAGATTTCGACACACTCACAAGTCGTCCATCGGTGATTTTACGGGCAGGGTTACCTTCCGTCAACGCTCCTAACGTTCCTGAGAATGCTGGAGGCACGGGGTTCGCACCTAGTTTAGGGCTGCCACTGGGGATTACTGTTGGCAATATCAATACTTCTTCGGGTAACGGTGGGAATGGAGGGGACATTATACTCTCGGCGGCAAATGGCAGCATTAACACTGGCGGTTTGTTCTCTTACTCGCTGTCTGAGTCAGGCAATGCAGGTCAGGGGGGCGCGATTAGCTTAACTGCTGACAACGGCAGCATTACCACTGGCTTTTTGGACTCTACCTCGTTCTCTTCCTCTGAAGGCGATGCGGGTCAGGGGGGCGCGATTAGCTTAACTGCTGCAAATGGCAGCATTAACACTGGCGGTTTGTTCTCTTACTCGCTGTCTGAGTCAGGCAATGCAGGTCAGGGGGGCGCGATTAGCTTAACTGCTGACAACGGCAGC
>JAHHIF010000099.1 GCA_019358875.1 Symplocastrum torsivum CPER-KK1 | reverse complement strand
GGCTGATGCTTAATTTCTCAGTTTCTTGATTGGAGCGTGACACGGCTTCATCCCCTATAGCTTTACTAATAAGAATCCTACTACCTGATCTCAGCGGTAAGCTTTTTCTCGGAAATCACCTTAGTTGCCCTTGTCAACGCTATTCTGGGATGGCTGGGGGGGCTGATTGGCTTACCAGGACTGTCTTTGGAGTTAATTTTTTCCTTTTTACTAGCTCCTGTAGCGTGGCTGATGGGAGTTCCTTGGGCAGATTGCGGTCAAGTTGGTGTGTTGTTAGGCAAAAAAACGATTCTTAATGAGTTTATTGCTTACTTAGACCTTAAAGAGCTAATTGAGGAATCCAAAGCAGGGACAAGTGAGTTTTCCGAACGAGCAATCATCATTGCCACCTATGCCCTCTGCGGTTTTTCCAACATTGGTTCAATTGGCATTCAAATTGGTGGTATTGGTGGTATTGCACCGGAGCGTCAGGCTGATTTAGCTCGCTTGGGTGTCAGGGCATTGTTGGGTGGATCACTTGCCTGTTTTATGACGGCCTGTATTGCTGGAATATTGTTGTAATAAACAAAAACTCATAAGCTTTTAGAATTTATTAGTGTCATTAAACTTGAGAGGATGGTTTTGACTACTTTCTTAGAATGGTTTGAACAACTCAAGAAGATTACGACCAAGGAACAACTTTATACCTTTTTGTTCAAGTTGCCTAAAGGAGGAGACCTTCACAATCATCTCGATGGTTCAACGTCTCCTGAATGGTGGTTTAAAGCCGCTACCGACAAAACAATGAATGGAGGAAAGAAATTTTTCACTCGCACGCAAAACCTGAAGTGTCAGGATAATAATGAGCCATTTTTAGCATACAAAAACCTTCGTGAGTCTTCTTACAACCAACTTTCAGATTGTGTTAAATTAGAATACGAGCCGATAAGCACTTTAAACGAAGAACATAAAAGAAACTGGCTTTCTTCCCTAAAGCTTGATACTTCTGATAAAGGTTGTGATGAATTTTTTGAGTGCATCTTCCCTCGCCTACTTGATTTACGCCAAGACTTAGAACTTTTAACAGAGTCCCTAGTTGAAAACATGAGGCAACTTGGGGATGAAGGGGTTCGCTACCTGGAAACTATCATGAACCCATTTAGATTTCAGGATGTTAATGGTAACTTAATCAATTCAGAAACAGTTGCCTCTCACTTTCGTCAGCGCCTAAGTCAGCCGGATGCTTTAGCCACAGGTGTTACTGTTCGTTTCCAACTCTTTGTAATGCGTTTTGCCCCTGATGCAGAACAGCAAATTGAGGACGCTTATGCATTTGTTGCAGCACACCGAGATTTATGGGTAGGTGTTAATTTAGTTGGTCGTGAAGATAACGAGCAAGGGCAACCCCTACGCTTTCTCAATACCTTTCGGAAACTCCGTCGAACCTACAGTGGAATTCAGCTTTCAATTCATGCTGGTGAAACGGCTAAACCAAATAACTATATCCGAAACACTCTGTTGTTAGGCGCAACACGGATTGGTCATGGTATTAATCTAATTAGTGACCCAGAAACAATGCTGCTAATGAGAAATAGCAAGTATTTGGTTGAGATTAATTTAATTAGCAATCGGCTATTAGGGTATGTGCCAGATTTGAGTCTTCATCCTTTCCCAGAGTATCTACGCATTGGTATCCCCGTTTGCCTAAATACTGATGACAGAGGAATATGGGATTCAAATATGACAGATGAATATTACACAGCGGTTAGACTATTTAATCTTTCCTGGAATGAGATTGTTCAGCTAGGACACAATAGTTTGGAATACTCATTTGTTGAGTCGGAAGTAAAAGCTAAACTCTTGGCAGACTACCAAGTAGATATTGCTAAATTTGAGCAGAAATACTTGGCTGAAGATTGGGTAGAAAAATTGGAGGACGTGAAGCCAGTTTCTTCAGGTTATGCTGAAAAGAATTTTGGCATCAACTTTTAAGAGTACCAAACAAGAGAATGTGTCATGAGGGCGATCGCATTCTATCAACCGCTCAAAAATGCGATCGCTGTTGTGCCAGCGGATTCTCTGGTCGATGATATTTCTCATCGGACTTTTGGTTTGGCAACGACGGAGTTCGGAGTTCTGGAAAATGATCTAAAACACCTGAAACCCTTATAAACATTAGATTTATGCACGTTCAAGCTGAAAGGACTTCTCTATCCGGGTTTGAAGCCGTTTTTATCTAAGTCCCACTAATCAGCGGGGCATTGAACGCATTATCGGGGAGAGGCAGGAGGACGCTTCTCTCTTTGGATTGATTTTGTAAAACAAGAAATGAGGCTAACCTCCAAACAGGAACTCTTAAAACTCAGGAGTTATCGATCTATGTGTATTAGATCTTTATTAAATATCCTCTTAAGCAGTTGAATTGCCCAGATAATTCCTCAGTACTATCCTCATTTCACTGTCACTGGATTTTTCTGAAAACCTGTGTTTAAGTATCTTCCGCCTCTCAACGAGCACAACCTTCCTTATCCCGATACCATTCACCCAATTGTGGTGCATTTCGTGATTGCGATGGTGCTGTTTGCAGTGTTTTGCGATCTCCTTGGGTATTTCACAAAAAATTCCAAATTGTATGAAGTCAGTTGGTGGAACCTCGCGTTTGCAACGGTTTCGATCTTCATTTCAATTATTTTTGGACAGATTGAAGCTGGTCTGGCAGAACCTTACGCTGCATCGGTTTCAACGCTGAATGTCCATACAATTTTGGGCTGGTCGCTTTCGGGAATTCTGGCAATCGTCACTGCATGGCGCTATGTGATTCGGTTGCAGGAAAGACCGCAGTTGCCCATTCCTTACCTCGCAGTGAGTGTGCTGCTAGTTGGGCTAGTTTGTGTTCAAACCTACCTGGGTAGCTTACTCGTGTGGGTCTATGGCTTGCACACGATTCCTGTCGTAGATGCAATCAGAGAGGGCTTGTCATGAATCCAGACCTGCTGAAAGAGTGGGGAAGTTTGGGAATCAATGGGTTGCCCTACCCAATTCCCATCCATCCCAACCTGGTGCATCTAACACTAGGGTTATTTATCATAGCGATCGCATTTGATATTGTAGGGGTGCTGTTTCCCCTGGACAAAGCGGCGTTTAAGTTTCTGGCGATTCCCGTTACTCGCTCATCGCTGTTTGATGTCGGTTGGTATAATCTGCTGGCATCCGCAATCATTACCTTTTTTACGGTCATGGCGGGTTTGTTTGAAGTTTCTTTAGCTGTACCGCTTGCGGATGTCACCAGCGCCTGGGGGCTTCATGCCCTGGAAACGATGATTCTACACGGCGTGGGCGGGGTACTGATTTTGACCTTGATTGTGGGAATGACCGTTTGGCGAGGCTTTCAACGCTATCAGTGGCGCAAAGACATGGCAAGACAGGTGCAGTGGAGTTATCTCGCTGCTGGTTTATTTGTTTTTGCTCTGATGTTTGTGCAGGGAACACTGGGCGCACATCTGGGTGCTGAGTTCGGCATTCACGTTACAGCCGATCAAATGCTGCACTTAGGCGAAAATCCTAATCAACTGTAGGGAAGGGAGAAGGCAAAGGGCAAAGCGCAGAAGTAAGTCTTAGTTTTTCCTCCTTCCTCCTTTTAATTAAAGGCAAAGGGCAAAGGGCAGAAGAACCTTTACCTTTCTCCTCCTCCTGCCTCGTGCCTCCTGCCTTATCCTTGTTCTAAATTTGGTGTGATGCTGTCATGCTCAAACTCCGCGCAATTTTAATAATGACGGTCTATGCCATCCTGGTCACGTTTGCTAGCTTCTGGATGGCGAAGCAATCCTATTCCTGGTTTCCGCCAGAAGCGGCAGCAGAAGCGAAGTTGCAGGATGATTTATTCAGTCTCTTCACTGGGTTAGGCACATTCATTTACTTGGGTGTGATCGGCCCTTTCCTCTACTCGTTGGTCTTTCATCGAGCAAGTAAGTATGACATGAGCGATGGGCCTCCGATTGAAGGCAACCTCTGGCTGGAGATTGTCTGGACGGCAGTGCCATTGGTTTTGGTGTTAACGCTTTCCTTTGTTAGCTATCGTACTTACGAAAAAATGGCGGTACGAGGGCCGATGGAACTGGTGCATTTGCACATGCCTGATATGATGGAGTCTGCTTACGCTGAACCCTTTGATAGTACGCCTCAGCAGGACATTCAGAATGCAGTGGAAACTGCGCCCATTGAGCAAATTGACGTGACCGCTAAGCAATGGGCATGGATTTTCCATTATCCAAAACAGGATATCACCAGCACTGAGTTACATTTACCTGTCGATCTCCGGGTGCGTTTCACGTTGCGATCGGAGGATGTGTTGCATGGGTTTTACATTCCAGCATTTCGCCTCAAGCAAGATATCGTTCCCAATCGCGAAATCGATTTTGAACTGACTCCCGTTAAAACTGGAACCTATCGCCTGCGCGATTCCATGTTTAGTGGCACTTACTTTGCGGCAAATCAAACGGATGTGGTGGTGCAATCACCGAGCGATTATCAACAGTGGTTAGCAGATGCGGCTGCTCAAACACCCAGTCCTGCTTTTAATCAGGCTGCCTACGAGTACAGCCAGAGTTCTGAGCCAGGAGCAGGTAACACCAAGGATAAGGTTGCTGTTCGCGGTTGGGAAACAATTCCACCTGCGCCACCACCTGTAGTGAACTATGCCCCTAAGCATGAACCAGATAGTCCAGCCATCTAATACGGCTTGCTCCCATTTAGCGTTAGCGTAGCGTCCCGTAGGGAATCGAAGGATTAGCGAAGGATTAGTATTTTATGACGAACATCTCGATTGATGCTCCAGAAGTCGTTCGCGGACAGCCGTACCCCGGTGCGCCCGACAACTGGAAGCGATTCTTCACCTTCAGCACCGATCACAAAGTCATCGGCATTCAATACATCGTCACCTCTTTCGTTTTTTTTCTGATTGGAGGCTTGTTGTCGATGGTGATGCGGGGTGAACTGATTACCCCCGATGCCGATCTGGTCGATCGCACCGTTTATAATGCGCTGTTCACGATGCATGGCTCGATCATGCTGTTTATGTGGACATTCCCCGTTTTAGTGGGACTGGGAAATTATCTAGTGCCGCTGATGATCGGGGCACGCGATATGGCATTTCCTCGCCTCAATGCAGTGTCCTTCTGGATGGTTCCGGTGGTGGGCATTTTGATGCTAGTCAGTTTCCTGGTACCGGGAGGGGCATCGCAATCTGGATGGTGGGCATACCCGCCTGTGAGTTTGCAAAACCCAACCGGTAATTTGATTAACGGTCAGGTGTTGTGGATTTTGGCAGTGGCAATTTCCGGCGTGTCTTCCATCATGGGGGCGGTGAACTTTGTCACCACCATCTTCCGGATGCGGGCACCGGGAATGACTTGGTTTAAAACACCTGCCTTTGTTTGGGCAGTGCTAGGGGCGCAGTTAATTCAACTATATGGGCTACCTGCACTAACTGGGGGCGCGGTGATGCTGTTGCTCGATATCACGATTGGTACGAGCTTTTTTGCACCAGAGCGGGGCGGCAACCCCATCTTATATCAGCACTTTTTCTGGTTTTATTCCCATCCGGCAGTCTATGTGATGATTCTGCCAGCGTTTGGGATGTTTTCCGAAATTTTGCCCGTTCATGCCCGTAAACCCCTATTTGGCTATCCGGTGATTGCGGCATCATCTATTTTGATTACGGTTGTCAGTGGTGTGGTGTGGGTGCATCACATGTTTGCCAGTGCCACTCCTGGTTGGATGCGGATGTTCTTCATGGTGACATCTATGCTGGTTGCCATTCCTTCCGGTATTAAAGTATTTGGCTGGGTTGCAACGATTTGGGGTGGCAAGATTCGCTTCACCACGCCAATGCTATTTGCGCTGGGCGGCATTAGTAACTGGCTATTTGCTGGAATTACCGGAATTTTTCTGGCTTCTGTGCCGATTGATATTCACGTCAACAACACCTACTTTGTGGTCGGACATTTCCACTACGTGCTGTATGGTGCGATTGTGATGGGCATCTATGCTGGAATCTATCACTGGTTCCCCAAAATGACCGGACGCATGTATTATGAAGGGCTGGGCAAACTGCACTTTGCCTTGACTTACCTGGGAACGGCGTTAACCTTCCTGCCCATGCACCCCGCAGGATTGATGGGAATGCCCCGTCGTGTTGCATCCTATGACCTGGAATTTGCCTACTGGAATGTCATCGCAAGTATTGGCGGGTTTCTGTTGGGGTTGTCTACGCTACCCTTTATTCTCAACATGGTGAGTTCCTGGATTCGGGGTGACAAAGTGGGCAACAATCCTTGGCGGGCATACGGCTTAGAGTGGCTCACCTCTTCACCGCCTACAGTAGAAAACTTTGAAGAAACGCCGATTGTGGTTTCGCGTCCCTACGGCTACGGTAGCAACGAACCATTGGTCGGGAACGTTCCCAACCCAGGTTTGACTGAATTTCCTGAATCTTTCACGCAGCAGCAACCATCATGACAGCAGAAAAGGCGATTGCACAAGACGTTGAAGCTAACGTTCGACAGCACCAGGAGCATGACGAAGCTGGAAACAGCAAATTCGGCTTTATCGTGTTTCTGCTGTCGGAAAGTGTCATCTTCCTGAGCTTCTTTGCAGGTTACATTGTCTACAAAACAACCGCTACCGATTGGTATCCACCAGGCGTTACAGGCTTGGAAACCAGAGAGCCACTGATTAATACGATTGTGCTGGTATCCAGTAGTTTTGTGATCTACGTGGCTGAGCGTTATTTACACGATAAAAAATTGTGGGGCTTTCGCCTATTTCTATTAGCCACGATGGCGATGGGTAGCTATTTCCTATTTGGGCAAGCTGTGGAATGGCGCGGTTTACCCTTTACCTACCAGTCAGGTTTGTTCGGCGGCACGTTTTATTTACTCACCGGATTTCATGGCTTACATGTTCTCACCGGAATTCTGCTGCAAACCTTGATGTTGGGACGATCGTTTATTCCCGGTAACTACGACAACGGTTTCTTTGGTGTTGAAGCAACGTCTTTATTCTGGCACTTTGTCGATGTCATTTGGCTCGTGTTGTACACCCTAATCTATGTCTGGCAGTGAATGAAAGCAGGAGGCAGGAGGGGAGTATGTCAGGTTTGCACACAGCGTTCAAGTAGTTCAAGTAGGTTGGGTAGAGCGATCGCGAAACCCAACTCTATGGTTAGCCGATTGGGTTACTCTTCGAGAAGGCTTACCCCTACGTACCTCAACCCAACCTACAAAAGTGACACTGCCTTCCCTTCACCCTTCCCCCATAACAGGAGATTTATATGATCATTGACGACCAATACTATGACGTAATTATTGTTGGCACGGGTGCAGGCGGTGGGACGCTGGCGCGAAAGCTGGCACCAACTGGTAAAAAGATATTGCTGCTCGATCGCGGAGAACTAATTTACCGAGAAAGTTCCGAGTTAGTCGATACAGAAGTTTTTAAGAAAGAGCAATTTCATGCGCCTGAAACCTGGTATGACAATACAGGAGAGCCGTTTAATCCGCAAACGTATTATGCGGTTGGCGGCAATACAAAAATCTGGAGTGGCGTTTTGCAGCGAATGCGCGAACGTGACTTTGAGCAAGTGCAGCATCAGAGTGGGGTTTCTCCCGCATGGCCACTAAAATATCAGGACTTTGAGCCTTACTACACAGAAGCCGAGAAGCTGTATCAAGTACACGGTAAAGCCGAAGATGACCCCACCGAACCACCCCATAGCGAAGCCTATCCCTTTCCGGAAGTTGCCCATGAGCCGATGCTGCAAGGCATTGGTGACACGCTTTCTAAGCAGGGGTTGCATCCCGTTCATTTGCCGCTAGGGTTGGGCGAACACGGTAGAACCGATGCTGAAGACACCGGAGTGACGCCAATCCTCAACAGCGAAAACGTGACGCTCAAAACTTCTGCTCAGGTCGTATGTCTGCATACCAACCCATCCGGCTCAGAGATCAAAGCAGTTGAGGCAAAAATTGGGGAACAGTCATATTTGTTTTTAGGCGATATTGTGGTGCTTGCCTGTGGGGCTGTGAATTCGGCGGCATTGCTGCTGCGATCTGCTAACGAAAAATACCCCAATGGGATTGCAAATGGCTCTAATCAGGTGGGGCGAAATTTGATGAAACAACTGCTGTCGGTTGTGGTGCAGTTAACCTCTAGTGCTAATTCTGCGTCATTTTCCCGCACACTGGGGCTAAATGATTTTTATTGGGGAGATAAGGATTTTCCGTATCCGATGGGTCATGTGCAAAACTCTGGTGGTATTTTTCAAGATGTCATTTTTGCAGAAGCACCACCGATTTTTTCGGCATTGTCTAGGCTTATGCCAAATTTTGGCTTGCGGCAGTTAGCAACCCATTCAATCGGTTGGTGGCTGAAAACAGAAGACTTGCCCCATCCCGACAATCGCGTTCGCTATGTGGGAGACAAACTGCGAATTGATTACACGGCGAATAATGTAGAATCACACGATCGCTTGGTCTATCGTTGGGTTGATGTATTAAAAAGCGTTGAGCAGTCTCAGCCCAATGTATTTAATCGCACAACTCATCCTCGCAGTGATATGCCTACGTCAGTTGTGGCTCATCAGTGCGGCACCTGTCGGTTTGGAGAAGACTCAGCGACTTCTGTGTTGGATCTCAACTGTCGTGCCAATGAAGTGCATAATCTCTATGTGGTAGACAGCAGTTTTTTCCCCTCTCATGCTAGTGTAAGTCCCGGTTTAACGGTTATTGCCAATGCTTTGCGAGTGGGCGATCGCTTAATCGAGCAGTTGCAGTAAGGCTTCTGGGGAGAGAGTTTTAGCCATCTAGGGTAATCAGAGATGGGGTAGATGGCTGAATAGGTTCTATAGAATAGTAATTAGCCGCAAGTCTACTGTTTGCCATGACGCTGAAAGAATTAAAGCCTCTCCTCTGGCGATGTTCACAACCAGGATTCCAAGTCGAATGGCTGAACGGCTTGTATGCGCTGAAAGTCTTGATCTGTTGTAACTAAGGTGAGTTGATGCTGAAGTGCAACGGCGGCAATCCAAAGATCATTTTCACCGATACCCAATTGAGTGATGTTGGTTCTGCGGCGTTGTGCTTTGTCTTTTGGGGCGTAGCGATCAAAGACTGCGGCTTTGAGGTTGCCGTAAATGTCGGCGGTGGTTCCGTCGATTGGGTAGATGTATAGCCCAACCAGGAAGCGTTGAATCAGGGCAAGATTCGCCTGTCGCTGTTGCGATCGCGCCGCCATGTCAATCAGTTCACCCTTAACAATCGTGCAGGTCGCGATTAACTCATCTCCAAGGTTTGCAAGGTGCTCAAGTACTTGAATGTTGCCTAGTATGGCATAGCTACAGTGGTTGGTGTCGAGGAGAAACATTACTCGAAGGGATTGGGGCTGTAGTCAAATTGTGCTTCTCCTCGTGAGTTTTGGACGGCTTCTAGACATTCTTGGAAGTCGTCGCCTGACCAAGTACCGATTGTCTTGAGGTGGGCAAGGAAGGATTTAGCAGATGTGGTAGAAGGCTTGGTGGAGACAGATTGCACGAAGGTGAGGACTTGGGCAAGGCGATCGCTCGGCAAAGCTTCAATTGCTTGGAGGAGTTGTTCTTTGAGGGTCATAGGGTGTACATTGCCTTTTGCTGATGGGCGATCGCTTTTTTATTTTAGTGCTGCGATCGCACTCGTATAAGCATCTCTCATTCATGTAATTATAAGAGTGCGATCACATTTTCTTTATTGTGGGGCGATCGCTATCTGTCCAATCATTGTATTGGAATAAGCTGTCATATCATGTCCAGTTGAATACCATAGTTGAGACAGACGCGGAGACGGGGAGACACGGGGAAATTCTTATTATGGGTAATTAGCCGGGCTTGATATCACGCCTTTAAATTGGGTCTTATCCCTCTTCTGTCACTCTCCGAGAATTAGAATGAAGAAATAAATACTGTAAATCTCTACGAAGTAGACAGAGCAATGGATGTAGAGTTACAAATCCTGAAACATTTACCAAGAGATGCACAGCGAACGGTATCATTCATCGATAAATATTGTTTAGGATACAAAGACTTATTTCCCGAAGTAAGAAGTTATGAATGTTTTAAATATTTACATTTAGGAATAATCTCAGGAATTAAGAGGAAATCTCTACCCGAAATCGCAAAAGTAGTTGGGTTAAAATCAGCCCAAGCGCTGCACCACTTTGTTGCGAAATCCCCTTGGCCCGTAGCCCAATTAAGAGAGCGAAGATTATCGAAAACCGTTAGCGGCGTTAAAGGTGAATGCCATCACAGTGTCTGGCTGCCTCCTCATCAAAAGGTTAGAGCGAATAAATGGCATCAATTTCAGAGAATATTCACTAATCAAACCTCTCAAACAAGATATATTAGAGAAATCATTTTTGGCAAGAGAAGTTATCGAAGTTATTGGGAAATCACCCTAGACCCAGAAACTCTGCCTGCAAATTCTACGGTTTTCGTGATGACAAATCTTCAGGGGAACATCTTGAAGAGTTTGGGAAATCGTTATGGGTTGAGAACCTGGCTTGAATATGCCTTTCGGCAAGACAAGCAGGAATTGGGTTGGACGGATTATCGCTTTACTAATTTCCAGGAGATTGAAAAGTGGTGGGAAATCATTTTTTGCAGGGCAAACGCATCTAAATTTATTTGACAAAAAGATGAAATTTTGCGTTGCTGGAAAAGCAGGAAAATTGCTTGACAACAGCAAACGGAAACCTAGAAAATCCTTGTTTTGAGCTGAGTTAAGCTAATCAATCAAGTACGATTGATGGCTCAAATAGGACTTTTCAGTTTTCTGGATGGGTTGTACAAGCGGGTTCCTAAATGCTGGTGATTACTTTGACCAAGTAGTTATTGTCTAACCCGGCTCGATACCGCTTTTGGCGAAGGCTTCCTTTGACACTTTTGTCTCGATTTAACAAGTTCAATGCTAGATGTCTAAGCAGAGCAAAGTTTTCTGGCGCGTGGTTTTTACGAATACGACTGGCATCAATAGTAATGATGCATCCCCTAATCGAAAGCATCTCCAGCAATTTTGGGATGGCAGTAATCTCATTGGACTTAGCCTCTACCTTCACTTGCCCTAACACGATGCGATGTTGACTCGCCCAGGCGCTGACAACCTGAATCGCCTGTTGTCCCTGATTGCGGTCAAAGGACTGGCGCAATTGCTTACCATCAATGGGTATCACCTGTGCTCCTAGCGCCTGAGTAATCGATGCAATCCAATTGAGAAAACATTGTTCAAATGCTTGTGGGTCTAGACGCGAGAAGACTCTGGCAATCGTGTCATGGGAGGGTATGCCATTGGGCAGTCCCAAAAACTGACTCAACCACTCCACTTTGCCTTGACCATATGTTTCGATCGCTGTCCAACCATCGGCTCCTGCCAGTACTGCCAAGATAGCTAGCGCCACTATGTCTATCAGTTGGTGCTGCTTGGTGCGCTCGATTCTTGGGTCTTCTAGCTCATCAAAGTGCTTAAGGATGGTAGATTCCAGGTTTAGGGTCATGCTTGAATGCTGCACGCTCGACAATTGACCAAGCCAAACGGCAAATTCGCATCTTACCTCATTTCCCAGCCCATTTTAGATGCGTTTGCCCTGTCATTTTTTGCGTTTATTTGATGATTAGTTTAAATTCCCCAGCTTTTTTGTCTTTAAATCAATCTTGTTCAACTGAAGCTGAGATTCCTCCTCCGACTGTTGATTTCTCTCGCCATCAACAATGGAATCCTCAAACGGGCTGGAAAAATGTTTTGAATAATCTGCGTTTAATTATCCAACCGACTCTTGCCTTGTCGCTCATTTTTCCTTGGCTAGATGTTTTCCCTAATCCTTATTTATTGCTCGGTTTTCACGAGTTAATTCATGCCATGAATCAATTTCAACCTTTTTTTTCTGATGGATAATTTCGCTTTCTTGTTACTTCCTATTTCGGAGAGTGACAGAAGAGGAATAGCCGTGCAGGAGTTAGCCAAGGGGTGGAAAGATGACCCCGATACCTTGCCCTTGCTCAAACAATGCGCTACTTCTGACGATAATTCGGATGTGCGAAGTGCAGCCGTGCAGGAGTTAGCCAAGGGGTGGAAAGATGAGCATGGAATGTTTGAATTGTTGTATGCTCGCGCCATCAATGACCCCTTTGAGCGCAAGGAAAACTGGGAAGGCAACCCTCGGCAAACCGCACTTGAGGCAATCATCAAGCAGCGTCCTGACTCTCCCCAAACTTTATCACTGTTACGCGACAGAGCAGAAAATGACCCAGATGAGAAGGTGAGGGAGTTTGCTCAGAAGAAATTGGCAAAATTAGAGGAATAGCATCATTCATCTGCACGGGCATTTGTGGTAAACCTTATGACACTCATTAAAGAAGAAATCATTTATCCCTCAAGTGATGGTCAACCGATGGCAGACAGCACAATTCAGTACCAGTGGATTACAAAAATCCAAGGCGGTTGTGATGCTCTGTTTAAAGATGACCCGAATGTATTTGTTGCAGGTGACTTACTGTGGTATCCCGTTGAAGGTAAAAACACGATTTGCCAAGCACCTGATGTGATGGTAGTCTTTGGCAGACCGAAAGGCGACAGGCGTTCATACCTCCAGTGGCAAGAGAATAATATCCCTCCACAAGTCGTCTTTGAAATACGCTCCTACAGCGACAGCGATACAAAGATGAATAAAAAACTAGCCTTTTATAATCGCTACGGAATAGAAGAATATTACCTCTATGACCCAGACGATAAAGAATTGAATGCTTGGCAAAGAATTGAAGGACTATTAGAGGTAATTGAACCTGTGTCAAGCTGGGTAAGTCCTCGCTTAGGAGTACGATTTGAATTAACAGAAGAAGGGTTAGAGTTATATCGCCCCGATGGACAAAGGTTTCTCTCTTATTTGGAATTGGAAGAACAGAGGGAATTTGAGGCTCAACGTGCCGAGCGATTAGCCGCAAAATTGCGCGAATTGAACATCGATCCAGATAGTATCTAAGTCAGGACTTACGCTTTCTTTACCTTTGAACCACCATCTGTAGGGGCGCACGGTTGTCATTGGTGTCAACTTAAGGAAATACTGCCCCAAATAAGTTGGGTGTGAGCGTCGATGTCTCGATGACGTTTGCGCCTAGCTTTCACCACACCCAACAGCTTGGCTTTACTTTTTCAGGACTTACGCAACTGGCACAACGCGAAGGGTGAAGTAGTACAAATGCACTCTTAAACAGCCACAAGTGAGCGCCGAGCAAATATTTAGATTGATAACAGTAATTAACTTTTCTTGAAAGTTAAAA
>JAHHIF010000098.1 GCA_019358875.1 Symplocastrum torsivum CPER-KK1 | reverse complement strand
ATCATCCAAACAATGTTCACTCCAATCACCAACCAGGGTAGAATTACCGCTGAATTCCGTCTGCGATAGAAGCGGATCGTCGTCTCGCGCCAAAAGGGGAAGGTGCTGAGGAGACAAACAATGTAGGAGGCTCCTGCACTGACGAACAAGCTTGTTTGAAGACTCGAAGGTAGATTTGGGTACCCAAGCGCGATCGCACTCAGACAAACTCCCAGCGCGAGATACAGGAAAGTAAACAAGGTAAATCGCTTCATTACTTTTTCCGATAAAGCTTATTCTCTGTACCAGACACGCTGAAAACAGGCTCGATCCCGGCATTGTTGAAGGCACAATCGAGTCTGCCGTAAGTGGCGATCGCCTTCTCCACTAAAGCTTGCACCTCTGCTTCACTGCTGACATCGGAACGGACATATAGGCATTCGGCACCCGTTTCACGAATCAGTTTGGCGGTTTTTTCTCCTTCTGCTTCCCGTCTGCCGGAGAACACCACTTTTGCTCCAGCAGCACCAAAGGCGATCGCCGTTGCTCTCCCAATTCCCGATGTGCCTCCAGTGACTAACGCCACTTTATCTTGCAGTATCATCCTATTTCTCCTGCTTCAATCAATATTGACCTTCAGCCCAAAATCAAACTCCGATCCGTCATATCAGCCCATGCCAGCGGCTATCATCACCGGAATCGTGGGCTGTTCGGCGTATCGGTATTTGTTTAATCATTTTTACTATTCTCAGTTTTCCCAGTCGCCCTCACGCCGTGGAAAGCGCTACAACAACCATTGGGTCAGCGGATGTATTAGGTAGCGGATCGAGAACGCCTCCCAGATCGCGCCGACGATGAACAGTGGGAGCGCGGACAGGCTCAGCCAACCGAGCTGTTGCAGCCCACGAACGTAACCCTGACGACGGTTCCGAGCACCGATGGTTGCGGGGCGAACCCAAGACCGCCCAAGGATGTATGCGCCAAACATTAGGAGGGCATAAGCCTGGAATTCGATGAGTGCCGTCAGCGAGTGCGGAATCCAGATCACTGCAGCGCGCGCGGTAGTCGGGGCTATGGGCAAACCGAGAGTGAATGCCTTATACGCGAATATGGCGATGCCAGTGAAGGGAACGATCAGCGAAGGGAGCACGATCCACAGCGCGCCAGTCATGACGTTGACTCCCAGGATGGTCAGCGAGAACAGCCAAGGGTTATTGAGTAGCGATCGGACTAAGTCGAACGTTCCGTTGTCTTCCTGGATGGCCACCTGAGTTGCACCCAGGTTGGGGAAGACCATCGCCGCTACTAACCCAGCGATGAATGAGCCATACACAAT
Source organism: Symplocastrum torsivum CPER-KK1 (assembly GCA_019358875.1). Classification (GTDB taxonomy): domain Bacteria; phylum Cyanobacteriota; class Cyanobacteriia; order Cyanobacteriales; family Coleofasciculaceae; genus Symplocastrum; species Symplocastrum torsivum. The sequence continues at coordinate 13,693 of JAHHIF010000098.1, read as the reverse complement.
GACGTTGATGATGAGATAGGCTCGAAAATTGGCGCGAATGATCTGGAAGGGTTTGCGAAGAAATCGCCGAAGCGGGTGTTTGGCACTGGGAGTAAGTGGTCGTTGTGGAGACTGTTCTTTTGTGGCGATCGGTTTGCGTGACATATTTTTAGCTCCGATGTTTGGTGATGGATGCAGTGATGCTCAAGAGTGAGAACCACCGCATCCGTGGTTATAAATCGTCTGCGATCATTTCGTTGGCTTCACCTTCAGCCCAGTCCAGTGCGCGGCAAAAGCCCACATATCCGCCGTTTCCTCGATGATCTTGTCAACAGGCTTGCCCGCTCCATGACCCGCGCGCGTCTCGATGCGGACAAAGTGCGGCTTGGGGCCGATATCCGCCGCTTGGAGCGCGGCGACATATTTGAAACTGTGTCCTGGCACCACGCGATCGTCCGTGTCGGCAGTGGTGGCAAGGATCGCGGGATATGCCTTGCCGGATTGGATGTTGTGATAAGGCGAATATTTGAAGAGGTTACGAAAATCCGCTTCCCGTGCCGGATCGCCATATTCGTCAACCCATAATTTGCCGCCCGTGAATTTGTCAAAGCGCAGCATGTCCATTACGCCGACCTGTGCCAGCGCAGCGGCGAACAAATCCGGTCGCTGGTTGACCACCGCGCCGATCAGGAGACCGCCATTCGATGCGCCGTCAATAGCTAGTCCGTCTGGTGACGTGATGCTCTGTGCCTTCAGATACTCGCCCGCCGCGATGAAATCGTCGAAGCCGTTTTGCTTGTGCTGACGACGCCCCGCGTCGTGCCATGCCTTGCCATATTCGTTGCCCCCGCGAATATGGGCGATCGCGAACACCCCGCCCTGTTCGACCCACGCCAGCCGCTCGGACGAGAAGGCGGGAGGCTCGCTGAGATTAAAGCCTCCATACGCATGGAGCAGGGTCGGTGCTGGGCTGGTCACATCCTTGCGCCGGACGATAAACATCGGGACACGGGTGCCATCCTTCGACTTGTAGAAACGCTGTTCGACCGCGATCCGCTTGAGATCGAACGCCACCTTTGCCTCGCTCCAGACGCGCGCCCTGTTGCTGGCGATATCGTATCGATAGATAATGCCCGGAGCGTTGTAGCTGGTGAAGCCGAAGAAGGTTTCCTTGTCGTCTTGGTCGCCCTGAAAGCCTCCCGCAGTACCAATGCTGGGCAGCTTCACAATGCCGTCGGCTTTGCCTTCGAGCGTGTAGCGTCGAACCTCCGTCTTCACGTCAACCAGATAGGACAGAAACAGCCGTCCGCCGACCAGCGACGCTTTGCTCATAACCGCGTCCTGCTCCGGCACCACATCCGCGATTACCGGATCGGCGGCAATATCCATCGTCACCACCTTGAGGCGGGCCGCGTCCTTGCTGGTCGTAAGGAAGAACTTCGTCCCCACATTGCCGACGATCGCCCATGAATTGTCGAGATTATCGACGAGCTTGCGGGGTTTCCAGTCCGCGCTCTTGAAATCCACTACGGTCAGCTTGTTACCCGGTGTACCGGGCGAGGAAGCGATCGCGACGTAACGTCCGTCTTCGGTGATGCTCAAGTCATGCAGCATGGTCGGCTGGTCGGGAGTTGCATAGACTAGCCGATCCTGTGTCTGGGGCGTACCGATCGCATGAAAATAAATGGTATGGTTTTCCACGCCCGCCTGGGACGCTGCGCCCTGCTTCGGTTCAGGGAAACGAGCGTAGAAAAAGCCAGATCCGTCCTTGGCCCACTCGATGGTGGTGAACCTCGCCCATTTGACCTCATCAGCCTGCACCTTACCCGTGTTGACATCCAGCACCCGAATGGTGCGCCAGTCCGTGCCGCCATCCTGCACCGCATAGGCTACGCGAGTGCCATCGTCGGAAGCTGACCATTCGGCAAGCGCGGTCGCCCCATCTTTTGCCCAAGTGTTGGGATCGATCAGCACATGCCCTGCGCCATCCACGCTGTCACGGACATAGAGCATCGGCTGGTTCTCAACGCCGGAGGTACGCAAGTAGAAATATCGTCCGCCCTTTCTGACCGGAATGGTGAACCGCTCATAGTTGTACAACTGCTTCAGTCGGTTCTTGAAGATATCTCGACCCGGCAGCCGATCGAGATAAGCATTGCTGACTTTGTTCTGCGATTCGACCCAAGTGGCGACTTCTTTATCGCTGCGAACATCGTTTTCCAGCCAGCGATAGGGGTCGGCGATCGTCTGCCCGAAAGGCTTCTCTACAACATCACCCCGCTTGGTTTCGGGATAGGCGATCGCAGGTATCGTCGCGGCGGACTGCGAGCAAGCGGAAACGAAAGGGGTGGCAAAGAGCAGCGCGAAACCGAGAAGGGCGGCGCGGCGCATCAGTATCTTTTGAATCATTTTGCTGTTCTCCAGTTTTTATGAGGAATCGATGGAGCGACTGACGCAGGATTGCTCGTCGATAGTGGCAGATTGATGTTTCAATGGGACTGTAAATTAGTTTGTTAGGATGCTTTGAAGGTAGTATCCGCCGCGTCGAAGAAGGGCCCAAACAGGTCTTCCGGCCAGTTGGGATCGGTTTTGGAAGTGCGCTCCAGACACTTCCAGATGCCGTCGCGACGCTCAAAGATATCGTCGTAGGTGCCAGTCGATACGGTTCCGACGTGCTCGGCTTTCCAGGATACGACCCATCGCCAGTGCGCTTCGGCTCGGTCACCTGAGCCAGAAATCTCGAACGCGCCCATCGAGTGGAACCACTTGTCCATCGGGAAGACGCTGTGCGCGTAGTCAAACATCTGCTTCATGCCGTCAGGACCCTCGAAGGTCGAAGTACGCAGATCGTTGACGTTGAATTTAGCCTCCGCCCAGTAAAGGCGATTGTAGAGATCGACCTGCTCGCGCCCCCAACCCTTGTCGATGCAACGCTGATGCATGTTGAGCTGCTCGAAAATGGTAAAGCGATCGGTCACAGTGAGATCGTTGTTCTGAGACATGGAAGTTTTCCTCTATGTTGAAGTTCTTGTGGGCCGTCAGGCTGGCAACACCATTGGAGGTCGAATTCCAAATACTGCTGTAAGAGTCCAAGGGCAGGTTAAGACTGCTTTTTTCCTCCGTCCCTTTAACCAAACAGAACGGGTAGTGCTTTCAATCCATGTAGACCGTTGCCCCCGATAATCTCTAACGTTGCATTGGGATCGACTCGTAGATTAGGAAACCGCTCCATTACTGTTTGCAACCCGATAGCAGCTTCTAGTCGAGCCAACGGCGCACCTAAGCAGAAGTGAATGCCATTGCCAAAAGCAACGTGTTCATTGGGGTCACGGTCAATCGTAAATTTATCTGCCCGCTCAAACTGCGTTTCATCCCGGTTGGCTGAACCGAGGTAAGCAAAGATTTGCTGTCCTGCGGGAATGGTTTGTTCGCCCAGTTGAGTTTCTACCTTCGTGAAGCGACGCAGGTATTGAAACGGTGAGTGGTAGCGTAGTACTTCTTCAATTGCCAAGGGGAGCAAGGTCGGCTCCTGCTTCAGTCGCTCGAAGACATCTGGGTACTCATAGAAGCAGACGATCGCATTCGCCAGTAAATTCCTCGTCGTTTCATTGCCTGCCACCAGCAACAGGATACACATATCCACCAGTTCTTGAGCCGTCAATATTTCACCTGCCTCATGCACCGCCAGCAGATCGCTGATTAAATCCGTACCAGGTTGACCGCGCCGTTGCTGCAACAGATCGCGAAAATAATCGCCCAGTGCTCGCTGTGCAGACAAGTCTCCTGCGATACTGCCGTCTGACCAGCGTTTGAAATTGTCGCGTTCTTCAATTGGAATGCCTAAAATTTCAGCAATCACGATCAGAGGAAAAGGAACGCAAAAGTCGTGGATAAAGTCCATCCGTCCTTGAGCTTGGACACGATCGAGTAACTCCTGCGTAATCGCTCTCAGCCGAGGTGCTAGTGACTCAGCCCGCCCCTGGGTAAACACCTTTGCCACCAGTGTGCGGAGCGTTCGATGTTGAGGTGGATCGGTACGGTTAAGATTTTGGGTAAAGTCGATTTGCTCAGGGGGATGCGGCATTTTCGACGAGAATGTTTGCCAGTCGCTGAGAATTCGCTTCACATCTTGGTAGCGAAACACCATCCATGCGGATTGGGTAACATCATAAAAGACGGGCGATTCGCGGCGCATCTTGGCATACCAGGAGAAGCGATCGCCTGATAGTGAAAAGGGCTTGTTGTCAAGTAAAGGTTGGTTAGATGTCATTAGTCATTTCCTTTTGAAAAAACGTATGTTCAAACTTGCTAAATACTCCCTTTGCGCGGGTGGCAACGATCGCTAATTTAGCGGTTTGCGCGTCGTAGGCAACAGCACGATTTTGGCTTTGAAAAAAGGTCCATAAAACCTGAGTTTGATAGCGATGGGTCTTATCATTTGCCATAAACGCTCCCCCCGTTCTCCACTAGCGTGGCAATCTGCACGAACTCGATGCTAGGGCGTACACCGTAGAGATCGGTTACCCGCTCGACAAGCTCATCGGTGAAAAACGCTTTAGCTGCATCCTCTGACTCCCAAACGTAAAAGTTCGTAGCCTCACGCTTTCCGGAATTGAGCGTGAACGCCTTTGAGCGTAATCCCGGCATTCCCTCAAACCTTGGGCGTGCGGTCTCTGCGATCTTCCGCACGGCTTGCTCATCGAAATTGTCTGTGTAGTGAAATGTTACGAATACACCGACCATGGCGGACTCCTTTCGAGGTAGTTATCAACGTCACTATGGACTAAAGCCTTTTACCCAAATAGCCCGACGGTAATCTCCATCGATGAGGCGCGATTACCTCTAGTAGGCTGCGCCAACGGGCTGATGGCAACGATCGCTATGCTACGAGATGTCCGATCGTCGAACTAAATACATCATCCGGATCGTATGTCCGCTTGAGATCCAGCAAGCGCCCATAGTTTGGACCGAAGGCGAGTGGAACGCGCTCCTGCTCCTGCTCATCCAGGAGATTGATATATCCCCCTTTGAACGCATAGGGTGCAAGTGCCTGTGAGAGGTTCTGTGTCCTTATCTACGTCGATTGCTCGTAGTTCTTAAGTGTGGACAGCCTTCAAGGCTTTACGTCAAAGCGTTTGGCAGCTTGGGCGGCTCTGGAGCCATGAACTCAATACCATAATGCTTGCTGATTTCGATGAAGCGCTCCATATCCTCTGGCAATGTTAGCGGACTGATGGTCTCAAAGTACTCATCGAGACCGCCGGGGATTGTGAGGAAGAGAAACTTTCCCGTTCTCTTTCCACAATTGCGAAAGGCATGAAAGTTACCTCTCATCGAGTACTTAACCTCATCTTTCATGACCCGGCTCCATTCATGGCTATCGAAAAATTCGTAGTCTCCTTCAATCAACATAAAGAGTTCATCTTCCCGCGCGTGCTTGTGCGGAGGCGGACCGCCACCCGGCGGCGATGTCTGCACTCCAGTGCAAAAAGAATTGTTTGTGGCTTTACTTGTTACGAGAATTTCGACTGGCTCGCCGAAGATATTGAAGACAGGATTGTTATTCATAGATACTCCTTAGGGGGTAAAAACTGTAGGCTCGATGGGATTTTGTGAGCGAAATTCAATTGTCCTTCGAGAAGTAGAAGAACTCTGGATAGGGATGCTTATGGAGCGGGATGTCCACTCTGGGAGCGAGGGTCATCTCATAGACAGAGAATTGATAGTGAATACTATCTTCAGGGTTAAGTTGACAACATCAATCAGAGCATTGATGAAGATTTGAAGATTTGCGATCGCCCTGAAATCTGTGTTCTGCTTTGGGTATTAGAAGATCGAACGATCGCTATGCTACGAGATGTCCGATCGTCGAACTAAATACATCATCCGGATCGTATGTCCGCTTGAGGTCGAGCAAGCGCTGATAGTTCGGTCCGAAGGCGAGTGGAACGCGCTCCTGCTCCTTCTCATCCAGGGCATTGATGTATCCCCATTTGAAGGCATAGGGTGCAAGCACCTGTGAGATGTTCTGTGCCCATTGGATATGCCGCTGCTCTTCGTCGGGAGACTGTGGTTCCCAGGCTGCGATCATCTGAACCGTCAGATGATCCTGACGCAGCGCAAAAGCAGTCTCGGAAACACCCACACGACTCGCGGCTCCATGAAAGTTATGGAGTTCGATGAGCGAAAAGGGAGAAGATAATGGCAGTCCCTGTTCGATCAGCACCTCGATAGTCTCAGTCTGGAGACCATTGAGCGACTGAGTTTGGATGTAGTAGTGGCGACCTTCCGGTGCAAGCGCATCCTGCCCATGAATCAGTGCGTTATACGTGACGGGCTGCACCCGATCGACCAGCAGCTTGCCAAAAGTCCGCAGTGGGGCAATCGCCTGCTCACCTGCTTCGAGAAGTCCACAATAGGTGGGTGAGAGAAAAAGAACCGTCTGTCCATCTGGCATCTGAAGGAACCCAGACGGAATCGTCAATTCATCGGGTGCTGCGGCGATGAACTCGTTAAAACGGTGTAACACTGCTCTGGCTTGCTCTAGAGGATACAGCAGCAACCCAGCCAACACCGTCGTGAGCGGATGCAGACGATACTCCAGGGAAACGACGACTCCAAAGTTGCCACCGCCGCCGCGCAGTCCCCAAAGCAGGTCTGGATGTTCCTGGGCGTTTGCGGTTACAAGCTGCCCGTTGGCAGTTACCACTTGTGCTGACAGCAGGTTATCGGCACCCAGTCCATAAGCACCCGTCAGAGGACCATATCCCCCTCCCAAGGTAAATCCAGACATCCCAACGCTGGAGATGGTTGCTGTAGCTGTCGCCAACCCATATCTCTCTGCTGCCTCAATCAGGTCGCCAGCCGTTGCTCCACCTTGAACATGAGCAGTGCGCGCGTCCGGATCGATGGTGACGGCTCTCATCTGGGACAAATCGATCGTGACACCATTCTCAGACAACGCTCGTCCGGCAAAATCGTGTCCTCCACCTCGAACAGAGAGGGGCAGCCCATGTGTACGTGTCCAGCGAACCGTATGAATGACATCTTGCACAGTCAAACAACGCACGATCGCGGCAGGTTGGGTCTTCACCTTCCCGTTCCAGAGGTGGCGCACCTGTTCATAGGCAGCGTCATCAGGGATCAGAAGCTCTCCTGTGAGCGGTGCTGCGAGATCGTTGAAAAAAGCATGATTCTGAACAAATGTAGTTGTCATTGTTTTTCCTCTTCAGGTTGTAGATTGAATAACTAACGTAGTGTGCAAATTATTAGAGTTGTTGGGGAATAAGCTGTTGTGCATCTAATTTGACAGTCAATTTTTCTACAACTCTTGTGGAACGGGCATCCTGCCCGTCTCTATATTCAATTTAGATGCGTAGCAGCTTAACTTGACCTTGCAGTAAAATTCCGACCAGCTCTGTTTTTTTCGATCGCGATAGAAACTGCAAAACTCGTCGGTTGAACTTTTCTGGATTCTCGATGAACATGAAATGTCCCCCACCTTCAGCCTCCTCAAAGATTTCCAACTCAGAGTCAGGAATGCTTTGATTAATCCAGGCTTGTGATGTCCACGGAACTATACTTTTTCTGCCACCAATAATCAGAGTTGGCTGACGAATCCTGACAATTCGATCGCGCCAGTCTGTATGAAGATGGTTGTACAGCAGCGTCGCAGCGATCGCTCGCGGCAAGCGTTGGTTGCACTCGACAATCCACTCAAACTGTTCTTTTGACATCGCTGGCGTGACCATTGAAGCCAGAAGGTTTCGGGTAAATTCCTCAGCTTCACTATTCTCTAAAGCGTATACTGCTGCATTGAGTTGTTCAGCAGTAAAAATTGCCCCGGATTCTGCTATTTCTTGAACGTTCCAATGCGATAGCGAAGCGCTGCTGCAAGCAGAGCGCAATATTCCCAGTGGCGATTGATCAACCAACACTAACCGCTCAATTTCATCTGATCCGAATAGATCGAGATAGCTCCAGATGATGGCACATCCCATCGAGTGCCCTAGCAGGTGTGGCTTTTCGAGTTGCAGAGTGCCGATCAATTCCTGAACATCCTTAGACAAGCGAGAAATTCGATAACCGAACGATACTTTCTCAGACTCACCATGTCCCCGCAAATCAACAGCGATCACCTGATGGTGTTCGGCAAAAGCGGGAATTTGATATTTGAATTGTTCCGCCGACTGCGACCAACCGTGAAGCATCACGAGCGGTTTGCCCTTACCTGCACTGATGTAACTCAAGGCAGCACCATCAGACGTCTTAAATGTCTTTCTTTGCATATTTTCCTTTCTGATGACTTCCACCCGCAGAGACAAGATTTTGCGAAGATTGATGAGCGATCGATAATGTGGAATGTGCAGCTTTAATTAAATCGGTGGCTTTCTCAGCGATCGCAATTGTCGGCGCGTTAGTATTTCCCGTGGTCAGAGTTGGCATAATTGAGGCATCGACGACCCGCAACCCCTCAACCCCATGTACCCGCAGTTCGGGGACAATAGATTTTGCGATTATTTAAGTACGGTTCTGGTTCGGAAAAATATCCCCAATCCACCTCAGAACCTAATAGTTTTAGGCATTCCGCCGGGATTTGAATCTCCGGTTTAGTATCCGGGTTGCCAGCTTCGAGTAATAACACTGTTGTTTTACTGTCTTCTGTCAAACGGTTGGCGACAACGCAGCCTGCCGAACCTGCACCGATAATAATGTAGTCATAGTTCGTCATGGAATTCTCCTTGTTTGCTGTCTGTCGTGGATTAATCCGACCTTAATGACTAGCGAGAATACCTCAAGTTTCCATTTTGATTGTCTATTCCCCGAATCAAAATTGATGTTGACTTGGTTGAGCCATTAACTAGACGACATCTTGCTGATAAAGTCGCTCCGGTATGATCAATATTCTTACAAGAAACTTGATAACTGCTAGCGGCTCTTGGATTACGATAATACGTCTGAGTTTTGTAAGGTAAGACATGAGTATTCTCCTTAAATCACTTCCCGGTTAACCTTAGCTTGGTGCAGCGTTCCCTTGTGTATATATTCCACCCCAACGGTGCGGGTTCCCTCAAACAACAACCGAGTCACCAAGGCTCCTGTAGTTGTTGTCAAATGCAGCATCTTCTGTATCTGCTTGGGCTAAACGGAAAGTTAGATAAAACGAAAATACCCAAAATAATGCCGATGATTCCGCTCACAAGCATCCATCCTCAATTGGCGCTTCTAGCCTGCTTACAAATCAAAATCCCCCACTGCCACCACTGGCAATGGGGGTCAACGGATGTGATGCTTTCTGGCTTGTTATCCTACAACCTTGACTGACGAAATGCTATCGTTATCGATACCACCAGGACTTACTGCAAGATTACGATATTCTCCCGGGGGAAGTGTCTGACTACGACCGTTGAAGTTAGTATCCCCAAAAACTTGCCATGTACCAGAGATTACTTTAACTGAGGTAATTTTGTCGTTCCAAAAATTTCCGACATTAGGCAGGTCTCCGGTAAAAGTACCTGAACTTCCTCCAAAATTGGAATCGGCATAGACAATCATTTCAGCCATTGTTTTTCTCCTAAATTAGTCTGTGTTATTTAGAGAAAGTCCGAAAAAGATGAACCCTGAACGTTTTAAACAAAAAACTTTTCAAATTTAGTTTCTTGGGAGAAATGCTCTAGTTATTATGAGAGCTGTTTTTTTCGTTTGTTAAAATCGTTGTCTTTTCCTTCTCCACTCTCTAACGACGACTCCAGTAGTCAATTTCTAAATTTTTCGAGCGAGTTAGAGGCTTTTGTCTTGACCTCGTAGGTTTCGATTGAAGATTCAGATTCGGTTTCTTTCGTTGTCACCTTAACCTTAACGAAGTTTCTCAATATCATCTCCACCTTTAGGAATACTTTAGTAGAACTTATACAATTCACACGCAATTCAAACACTTACTAAAACACTCCTCAGAGGTATACTCTAAATCGAATTTCTACACTACAGCTAAATTGGGGATAAGAATAGTTCAGCTAATTTTTTTCTCTTCATAATGAGCATCCTTTGATCTCAAGGTTTCGTTTAAATTTAGATTCAACTGACTGCAACAAAATTTAGACCATTCGTTAATCATAAAGCAATCTACCAAGGCAAATTGGATCACTCCCTTGCTTAAGCTAAATTCGCAGAAGTAGCCCAACCCTCCGCAGGGCAACTCAAAGCACTCAAGGTTGAGACAATCACCCCAACCTATGATTTTGAGCAAGTCAGTGAACAATACCAGCAGATCCTCTCGGAGTTTTCAACGATCAACTGTTAATCCACCTTGGATCGTTGGCTTCAGTCTCACTTAGCTCCTCTAGAGACGTGTCGAACAAGTGCAGCACTCCAGCCACATCACGTTGAGCGATATCGATGAGCGCTTTGGAGGCATCGACCGACGGGCTAGATATCGTTTTAGGCTTTTTGATGAGTTGGCAGTCTGGCTTAAATTCTTCATAAAATAATTTCTTTTGGATTGTGAAATTAACGTGAGATTGAATAGATAATTTTGCTTTTCTAATACTCCAATCCATTGGAACGCGCCAGAACTATCAAACATGCAATTCCATTTACTACGCCCAAAACCGCACACACACTCAGCCAAAGCATCAGATCCAGCATAGATCGAAACAGCACTACATATCCAAAGAATCGATGCCACACCAATGCCAATAGCCAAGGCAATACGAGTAGGAAAAACCCTGGCAAGAATGTGCAGCCAATCCCTAACCAGACACGCCACAATGGAGTTCTACGAATCGCCTGTTTCCATTGCGGTAAGTAAAGCAAACTGCGGATTCCCAGCATTACACCTATAAACATCAGCAGTGAGATCGCGATACCCCACAAGGTTATTGAGAACCCACCTGCGGCAGGCTGCCCATCCTTTAGTAATTGAATCAGTCCAGTTTTGATTTGCGGAAATGCCATAGGAACTACCGATGGTTTTAGGTGGAGTGTGCATCAGCGCTACACTACTTTCAGAAAGCAATTTTGTCTCTTTAAATTGTCCACTGTTGGTTTGGAAGATTAGATAATTTGCCATGTCCTCTGCGGTGGAAACAATCCCGCTACTGCCGCTCAGATAACCAGACATTTCTGGATATGCGAAGGGAAGTCCAAATCCCATCAGATGTCCTTGTGCCATGTTGGTAGCACCTTGGAATGCGTCAGCACTTGTAGTTGCATTGAGCGTTCGCGACATCTGAAGAGGTGTAAAAATATGCGTTTGTAAGTAGGCTGAGAATGACTGTTGACTCACCACTTCAACAACTTGGGCCAACACTTCGTAATTAGGATTGAAATAGTGGAACTGAGCGCCGGGTAACGCAACGGGACTTGCTCGACTGAGGCTAGTAATGCGATCTCGAATTGTTGTTGCTTGGGAAACCTGCAACTCAGGAAAGCCTACGTCAGATAAACCACTCACTTGATTGAGGAGATGACGAATGGTTATTTTGGCAGCGATCGCTGGATCAGTCAGGGTGAATTTTGGTAAATAAGTTTGCACGGGTGAATCTAGATTAATTTGTCCCGCTTCAACTAGCTGCATCACTGCAATTGCGGTAAACGATTTGCTCAACGAAGCAATCAAGAATTGGGTCTGTGCTGTAACAGGGCGATCGTTGTTTGCTGTACTGTATCCCTTAACGTGCAGCACTTGGTTATTGTGAGTAATGGCGACTGCCAAACCAGGAATGTGATGAGTCTTCATTTGAGTTGTGATGAAGCGATCGATCCTATCATCCAAGTCCAGTTTGTTTGCACTGCCATTGATGTTGAATGTGATGACAATCAATACACTCAGGAATATCAAAATGAGGCGGAAAAGTTTGTTCATTGGGTTAGATTTTGTTGATTTCATAAAGCATAATTCGCCATAAAATGAACATGATTAAGACCGCATTTTCTGCTTCTAAAATTAGTTAGAATTTCAGAGATAACTTAATCTTTAGTTTACTCATTGTTGTTACTGTACTTCATCTATTTGAGAACCGCTATATCTATACAGAGCTAATGTCTTTGAACCCCACAGAAAGATTACAATAACAGCGGTGATTGCAATTATTGAATAGTGAACATCAGGATAGTCAACTAGCGGATTGTGGTTTTTGTCTTTTGGAAATAGAATCCTACCGCTATTAGCTATGGTGTGAAATAAAATGCACGCAAATACACTTTTTTCAGTGTTGTTATAAAGCCAAACAATAAGTATCCGCATACCAACAGTACCGAGAGTTGCCCATAGTATCCAGATAAAATCGTGACCCTGTTGAATGATTGATGGGTAATGCAATATTGCCCACACCAAGCCTATAGTGATGGCGGTTGTTAGTGTAGACCATCGTTCTTGCAGAGCATCAACGGCATATCCCGACCAGCCAACTTCTTCACCTGTAGCAAGGATGAAAAAGGCAACAGACATTACTGCGTTCTTTAGAAACGGAATTTCCACTCCTATAGGAAGTGGCAGTCTAAATAAGTGCATTACTCCATATATCAATAAATATATTATTGGTATCAAGAAAATAACAGGCAAATACCAGATTTTTTGCCTGATTCTTGAAAAATCGAAAACTCTTTTTAACAGACTCTTTATACCAATAGTCCCCTCTTCTTTATAAACAAGGATGCAGGCAGCTATTAACGGTATAAAGGCGGCTATAAAGTCAGTAACAGGAACATCCAGAGGAAGTCCTTTAACTTTGACCATTGTTCCAATTACCCATAATGGAATAGCAAAAGCAAAAACCAGTAGAAAGAACTTTAGCGGTGATTTATTTGATAATGTGCTGGTATACATAGTTGTGATTCCTTAAATTTTGCTTATACTGATTAGTTAGAAAATGATTTTAAATGTAACTATCTCATCATTTCCGCAGAAAAAATCAACAGTTCGGTGTAGGTAAATTGGCTAGAAAAAAGAACATATGCAATTATAAATGCATAATAAATTCGCCATTTTCGATGTTAAATCGCGCTATTCGTCCTGTTTTTGAGTTCATAATATTTCCTGACACCTTGCCAAAAGTGACTTGCTCATGTTTTCTTCGCAGTTAACTGCTTCCAATTCCCCTTCCACAGCAGCAGTCCGCCTAATACTGTCAACGTCAGCATCTGCCAGACTTCAACTAGAGAACCATAGCCGATCGAAACCTCGATCGCATCCCGAATTTCATCAAATGCAGCGTGATAAACAGTTACAACGGCAAGGCTCTGCGTAACTGTCCAAATATAGGCATAAATCATCGCGTGCATCATGCTAGGAATTAGACTTACTGCAAGCATAATGGCGATGGAAGTGCCCATATTATTAGTAAGTTTTTCAGCCATGCCCATTCCAACAATCACAGGCAAATGCCATGCCCACCAAATAAATGCATGAAGAAGTAGTGCTGTTCTTAATCTGTATCGTTTTACCAAGTGCGGTAGCATATAGCCGCGCCAACCAAATTCTTCACCAAAGGCTGGAATCAAGGTTGCGATAAAACGAATTAGAAAATTTCCGAGAATCTCTGGAACGATAACTCCTCTAGGGATACTTCGCATTCCTAAGACTAATTCGGGCTTGCTGCACAAAGCCGAAACCCTTAGCCATCAATAGTTTAAGCGGGATTGATAGTTGCTCAGCTCCCAGGAAATCTGGTAAAATTCGTCAAAACCCTTGCACCCCCGCTCAGGTAGATGTACC
>JAHHIF010000097.1 GCA_019358875.1 Symplocastrum torsivum CPER-KK1 | reverse complement strand
CTCAGGACAATGTTTATGTCTTCTGTCCGACTGACTTCGAGCCACAGTTGAACTATCTGCGAAATGTGAAGGCGATTCAATGTAAGCCGTTTACCAGTCCCTAGAAGTAAACCAGTGAGGGGCAACACACTTTACCCCTGATAGGACGAAATATAGCGAAGCTGCAACGAGGGGCAAATTAGTACAGAGATACTAATTTAACGGAAGCTCCACAGCCATACTGCACTTACTTTTCATGTGCTTGATTGTTTATTTCTACCAGCCTTGTCCGCACCGCTACTCGTCAAGATGAACAAGAACTCAGAGAATGGCTACTATCCCTCTCCTAAGAAAACAGAATGGTTTCTTCCATCCATAACGGAAGCGAGCGCGTCCGTAAACAGCTTCTGTCACTCTCCGATTCACCCGATCTGAATAAAATTGAGCAATGCTGGTCATGGTTAAAGAGTCGAATTCGTAAGCAATTAACTCAATTCAACTGTCTGAGGGATGCAATGGAAGCTGTGCTTCGCACAGCGACTTAACCGCCTTAGCGGTTGCTATAACTCTTAATTGGGAGCGTGAACCAAAATTTTGTCCCCGCATCAAGAGAGCTAATGACTCCAATTTCACCACCCTGGGCATGGATAATTTGACGGCACAAGTACAATCCCAACCCTAAACCTAAAGAGTTTCGCATATGAGAAGAACGAAAGTACAGTTCAAATAGGCGCTCACATTGTTCTTTCGACATCCCTAGGCCGTTATCCTCAATGCTACAGCGAATCATTTTTGCTCCGGCTGTAGCACTCAGAGTTATCATCAACCCAGGCGGATTATGTTTAATTGCATTTGTAATTAGATTAATAAAAACACGCCATAATTGAGTTGAATCAGCAACCACCAACGGTAAATCTTCAGGCACTAAATTCTTCAGCGTGGCTTGATTTTGTTCCAGGATTGGTTCTAAGTCAGCCACTGATGAACTGACCAACTCACTGAGTTGAATGGGTTCAGTGTGGAGGACAATGCCTTGCACATTACTCGCATGAGCTTCGAGTAAGGAGTTAATCAGTTGGAGTTGGCGCTCGCTCCCTTGCACCATCCGTTCTAAAATCGAGCGGGGTAGAGCAATCGTTGCATCTGGCTTTTGCAGTAAATTATTCAGCACCATCAATGTGCCTGTCACGGGGTTACGCAAATCGTGAGAAACGCCATGTAAAAACCCCTGTAATTGCCGTTTCGATTCAAACTCACTGCGTTGTAAGCGTTCGTATAAATACACCCCAAGGTCACAGATCAAGCAAATCCAGAAATAAAAGACAAAAATTATGATGTTATTGAGAACAGGATTTTCAACCTCTGGATTACTCAAACCCAGTAATGGATTGACACAAAAATAGTAGCCTATTGTTGCCACTTGCGAGACTAAGTGAAGCTGCCAATTTACAGGAATTAACGTCGCTTGTGCCAGAAATACAATCGTCCAAGCGATAAGTACAGGATCGACCTTTCCTTGCAGTGTGGCTTGAATTTGTGGAAGCAGGGTGAGTGACCACGAACAGCCTAAGAAAAGCCGTTCCGGGTAACGAGATGCCCAAGGCGATTTCAGCAAAATTAAGCACAACAGCAGGCTCAGCTCAATAGCAATGTAAGTCATGAGATCGATTAAAATCTCTTCCTGGCTTACGGCTTTGCTCGGATTGTCTGAAGCATTGAGAACGGATGTAATACACAAACCTAAGATGAGAAAGGTTAGGCAGGCAATAATGGTAATCCATACAAACCAATGCAGTCGATTCAACATGAAGCGACACCGCCATGCCTGATATTCGGCTGAGTTACCAGCTTGCTGCACTCTTGCCAAAACCGAGCTTACCGTTTTAGCAAATCGACTTAACGGCATCTTGTAACGCATTATTGGAATAGTTCTCATTCTTCAACAGACATTCCATTTAGCCCACGCAAGTTCCTTGAGTTAAAGCTGCAACTTATCCCTCTTTTGTTACTTTCGCTGGATAAAATCTGTAATGCTTGAATTGCATTCGTGAAATATTTGTTTTCTGGTTGCTATGACACGAAGTGACTGGATGCTCAGTCCAGTCAGTTGAACGAATGATTATTGAGATATGTAGGCGGTTGGGTACAGCGCCTTCTTCGGCGGCTGGAGGGGGACTTCTCATCAGGGAGTTCGCTTGGTATACCAAGCATGAATCAGCAGAGTCTGGAAGAACAATACAGGCGTGTCAAAGCCACTTGATGCAATAATGGCTTCAACTTCCTGCGGCGGTAGTAGGGCGACATCCCGCCCATACGAGGTGAGAAATTTCTCAATTTCCTCGGCAGGCATTTCAGGATTTATCAGCATCCGCACCCAAACTTCCAAAAGGCTTTGGTAAGCGGAGCTAGACATATCGGAAGCTAAATCAGAACTCACTAAATATCCATCCGGGAGAAGACGTGCAGCAATTTGACGAAAAAAGTTGCGCCGTTCCTCCTGCTGGATAAAGAAATGAGAAACCAAAAGGCAGGTGGCGGCATGAAAAGGGTCTGACGCGGGAAGTGAATCGAGATAACCTTCGTGGAACGTGCAACGGGATGCGATCCCATACTCCTCGGCTTTCTGACGGCAGATGTCTAGCATCGGTGCCGCAGGCTCTACCGCAGTGAACTTCCATTGTGGAAATGTTTGGGCGAGGTCAATCAATTCTGAGCCAGTTCCCACACCGACGCAGAGAACCCGTGCGTCGTTAGGAAGTTCAGAAAGCACCATGCGGATCAACAAATGAAGTGCGTTATGCATCGGAGCCAATTTAGCGAACCGCCTGTCATAGGAAGAAGCGAACTCCTGGTCAAAAACAAGGGTTGTCTGTTGGTTTTTCATAAGGCAATGAATGAGTTATCGATGAATCATTGACCCGACATCGACTGCGCTTCTGGCTGGTTCTGCCAGCCGTGCTCGCGCAAATAAGATTCAAAGTCGGTCTGTGCAGGAAAATCACGCTTCAACTGTGCTAAATCCGCTGCGTAGCCGACGTTCTCAAACCAGCGATACATGATGGTCAGTTCCTCTCCAATTTGCTGCTCAAACGCTTCAAACGGAATTTGTTGGTATTCGACGGTTTTTCCTAAAACACGGCTGAACGCAGCAGCGATTTCCGGCATGGTCATGTCCACACTGGCAAGTTCAATTTCGCGGTGCATGAAGTCTGCGGGGCGATCGAATACCTCAGCGACCATCTCTCCATAATCTTCTTCAGAAAGCTGCTGCAACTTCGTCTCAGGACTCAATGGCTGAAAGAGGGTTCCGGCATCAACCATCGGACGCATCATGTTGTAGTTGTAGAAAAAGAAAACGGGTCGCAGGATTGTGTAGGGCAACTCACTCGCTCGGATGTATTCTTCGACTTGAAACTTGCTGTCGAAATGCGGAATGCCCGTGTTGCGTTCGGCGCTACCCACCGAACTGTAGACGAAGTGCTGGATGCGGGCCGATGAAGCCGCGTCTGCAACCGCTTTGCCCTGACGGATTTCGGTGTCTATTCCATCTAGAATGATCTGTAGCGAAACAACACCGTAGGCACCTTGCAAAGCGCGATCGAGGGAAGCGCGATCATTGAGATCTCCAACTACGAGTTCTGCGCCTGCTTGCTCGAGGGCAACAGATGCAGGCTTGTTGGGGTCACGCACCAAGGCGCGAACCTTGAAATTGCCGCGTTGCAAAAGATGATGGGCGATCGCGCTTCCCTGATTGCCTGTAGCTCCGGTGACTAAGATAAGTCGTTCTGTGTTGATTGACTGTGGCATGGGATTCCTCCGAATCGGTATGGGTTGGGTTCAAGGCGAACGAAGGCGCTGACTCGACATTTACTTCGTTGTTCTCATTCTTCACCAGGCATTCCATTTAGACCACGCAAGTTTCTTAAGTTAAAGCTGCAACTTATCGGGACTTAAACGAAAATCGACTAGCAATAAAGGTATAATCCAAGCACAGTAGATATTTCACATCAAGGCTTGAGTGATGAAAGAGACAACTCCCGCCGCTATGCCTCCTTGCTTCGATATATGATGGCAAAAAAAGTCTGCCACTAGATATAGAGTTATATCAACACGCCAGTTCTTTACCTCAAGGAAAAAAAGACCTTGAATTCAAGAAAAAGCCAGAGTTAGCCTTAGCGTTAATTGACCGTAGTTTACCCTTGAGGATATCGACCTGGCATTGTGCTGATTGATGCGGGCTATGGAAATAACACAACGTTTCTGCTTGAACTAGAAAAAAGGAGACTAAAGTATCTAGGGGGATTAGCCAAAAACCGCAAAGTGATAAGTCAAATAGAGCCAAATAAACTCCAAGAGATTCGCCTAGACGAGTTAGCCAAAGCCTTGCCCGTTGAGTATTTTACTCCTGTTCAACTCAATCTAGATAAACCAAAAACTGTTTGGGTGGCTCCTGTTGAAGTTGAACTATCACAGCTAGAAGGAACGAGAACAATTGCTATCGTCATGAATGCCTCAACTTTCGACTCTTCTAGTGATGTTGATTATTTTATTACCAATGTTGACTCAAAAATAGCCACGCCGGATTGGATAGTTACTACCTATGCTCAAAAGAATTGGGTGGAAGTATTCTATCGGGAAGCTCTCATGCTGGTTAGGGCTATCTGAATATCAAGTCAGAGATTATAGAAGCCTCTTGAGGCATTTCATTCTTGTGTTTTGTGCCTATACATTTATTCTATGGCACACCTTAACTGGAGGATTAAGACGCAGGTGGGCGAACAAACCTTTAAACACCTTTGTTGATGCATTAGAGGCGTTTCGGACAGCGATGTCTTTTCGTTTTATCGAGTGGTTGAACCACAATAGGGATGTATTCTTCGCTTACAAAGCTGCTTTGGGCTTCGTTTGGGCTTGAAATTTGTTTAAGTCCCGCTAGGCAGGGTGAGTTGCCAACCCAAGTTCTGCCGCAGCACGGTACAGCATGGATTGCTGACGATTTTTGAGTGTCCGCTTCTGATTGTGCATTAGTGATCGCGCCTTCTCTTGAGTAGAGAAAGCCGGAGTTTTTGTCGGCTGAGTGCTGTTAGGGGTTGGCTTTGTGCCAGTTTGATAGTAAACGCCGCGATACTTCAGGCTAGCCGTTGGTTGCAGCACTGGTGGCTTTTTCAAATTGCGGAATCTCCAATCTAATCCCCGATACTTCCCATCGACTTCACCTAAGGTGGTTTCAACTTCTGGGGGATTATATGAGTAAGTCACACCGCGATATGAGAGTTTCATGGTTTCACCTTTTGAATGAATGTAATGGGTTGGGTTCAACGCGAACGAAGGCGCTGACTCGACATTTACCTCGTTGTTCTCATTCTTCAACAGACATTCCATTTAGACCACGCAAGTTCCTTGAGTTAAAGCTACAACTTATGGTGAAGCGTAGTATTCTTCAGGAAAAAAGACCCTGATTCAGTGGTTTGCTGTCCAATAACAAATTATTTGTCGCTATCAACACATTAGTGTCGTTAATCCAAAAACCTTTCAAATCTTTTACGATAGGGGCTTTGGGCTAAGTAGCATTTTGGTAGGAATCCCTTAGCGACCGATAAATTGTTTTAACTTCAGCTTTTCTTTATCCAGATACACCTAGGGTTTGGTAGTGATAGAAGCGCCTAACGACAACAATTTGTTAAGACAACAAATAATTTGTTATCTGACAGTTATCCTGGTTGCCACCATAGCTGAGCCAGCGGTGCAGAATGCGCTGAATCAGTCAGTTGCCTGCCCAGGTAGGCAGTAAACTACTTAAAGTAAAATTAACTGACTTATCTTGCGTATCCAACTCACTTATCTTGCCTGGTCTTATTGAGCAAAACTTGAGATAACGATACTTACCTAGCCATGAACAGACATCTGCTGATGTCAGCACTGGAAGGAGCAGCGCAATTACATGCATAAGCCGGATCGGAACAGGCGAATCAATCAGGGAGTATCCATTAGGCAGTGCCTCTTTTCAAAGAGAGGATGGCTGCGATTCCTTCAATTTGTTCTATTGGGACTTTTTATTGCCGTTAGCCTTGATGCAGAGATTGCCGTGGCGATACAAGGGACTAGCAACTGGGTCAGGGTAGAGAATACAGGGCAACAGGTAGCCACTACATCAGATTTCCTTCAGCCTTCTGCAACTTCTCCCTCAGCCCAACTTGTGCAGCAGGCAGAAAACCGCTATCAGGCAGGACAACTCTCAGACGCGATCGCGCTTTGGCAACAGGCAGCAACCCTCTACGAAACAGAAGGTGATCGCCTCAATCAAGCACTCGTTCTCAGTTTTCTCGCCGCAGGCTTTGAAGACCTGGGACAGTGGACACAAGCGAATGAGGCTATCAGTCAGGCAATCTCGCTGTTAAACGTTGAAAACCCAGCATCCAATCCAGATAGCTCACAGGTTCTTGCCCAAGTTCTCACCACTCAAGGAAAGCTGCAACTGCGAGAGGGCAAAGCAACAGAAGCATTCTTAACCTGGCAACAGGCTGAGACTGCTTACCGGAAAGTGAATGATACCAGCGGTATACTGGGTAGCCAGATTAATCAGGCAAGGGCTTTACAGGCAGAGGGACTTTATAGACGAGCCACAACCCTGCTCACGCAAGTAGAACAGTCGCTGCAAAACCAGTCCGATTCGCGCATCAAGGTGACAGGATTGCGAAATCTGGGCAAAATTCTCAGGTTAGTTGGCAACCTGGCTCAATCTCGCACTGTTTTGGAGCAGAGTTTAGCGATCGCTCTCCAACGTCGAGACGAAACACCTCAATCAGCATCAGATATCAGTGGCATTCTGCTAAGTCTGGGGAACACGACTCGTGCCCAAGGAGAAACCGATACGGCACTGGCATTCTACCAGCAGGCAGCAACCACCGCTCCCTCGCTGACAGCCAAAACTCAAATCCAGCTTGTTCAGTTAAGTCTGCTAGTTGAAGCCGAACAACAGGCAAAAGCTTTAGCGCTGTTGCCAGAAATTCAATCCCAGCTTGCCAAGTTGCCCCCCGGTCGTCTGGCTGCGTATGCCCGAATCAATTTGGCTCAAAGCTCAATCAAGATGAGCAGTAAGGGGACAGGGGAGGCGTTATCTCCGAATCTTCTCAATACCTCAGCCCAGGAACTCGCAACTGCTGTTGGGCAAGTTCGCACCCTTGGAGATGCTCGTGCTGAATCCTATGCCCTTGGTACACTAGGCAGCCTCTATGAACTTACTCATCAGTGGGACAGCGCTAAAACCCTGACTCAACAAGCCCTCAGCTTAGCTCAGTCAATTGATGCAACCGACATTGCCTATCAGTGGCAGTGGCAGCTAGGACGGATCTTCTGTCAAGGCACACAGCAGTCCTGCACCTCTACGGGAAATCTGCAAAATGCGACCTCTGCCTATGCAGAAGCCGTTAAAATGCTGCAATCCCTCCGTAGTGACCTAGCTGCCGTCAATCAAGATGTGCAGTTCTCATTTCGCGAAAGCGTGGAACCTGTGTACCGCCAGTTCGTGGAACTGCTGTTGCAATCACAAGACAATGCGCCCAGTCAGGAAAACCTCAAACAAGCTCGTGAAGTGATCGAAGCGCTTCAGTTGGCAGAACTCGATAATTTTTTTCGAGAAGCGTGTGTTAGTGCTCGTCCGGTAGAAATTGACCAGATCGACCCTCACGCTGCGGTCATTTACCCAATCATTCTGCCCAACCAGTTTGCGGTAATCCTGTCCTTGCCTAACCAACCCTTGCGCTATCACAAGACACTGTTGCCTCAAGTCGAGGTAGAGCGCATCCTCAGCCAAATGCGCCAATCTCTCAGACCTACTGCCTTTATTGAAGATTGGTTGCCCATTACCCAGCAAGTGTACGATTTACTCCTGCGCCCTGAGGAAGCTGAACTTGCAGCAAGTGGTATCAAAACCCTTGTGTTTGTGCCAGATGGCTTGCTCCGCAATTTGCCGATGGCAGCTCTCCATGATGGTCAGCGGTTTCTGATTGAAAAGTACAGTGTTGTACTCACTCCCGGTCTACAACTGCTTCAACCCCGATCCCTCGAACGCCAGCAGATGCAAGGGTTATTAGCAGGATTAAGTGAAGCTCGCGAGAATTTTTCGGCACTGCCAAACGTTGCGCTTGAGATTAACCAAATTGAAGCAGAAATTTCGGCTCAGGTGTTGCTGGATAAACTGTTTACCAATCAAGCCTTTCAAAACCAAGTTAATTCCACTCCCTCGCCAATCGTTCACTTGGCAACGCATGGTCAGTTTAGCTCTAACGCTGACAACACCTTCATCCTGACCTGGGATGGACGTATTAACGTTAAACAATTAGACCAACTGCTCCGCTCTAGAGAGGGAAAACTCAGCCCGATCGAACTGCTGGTACTCAGCGCCTGTCAAACAGCAACGGGTGATAAGCGTGCTGCCTTAGGGATGGCAGGTGTTGCGGTGCGATCGGGGGCACGAAGTACCCTTGCCTCGTTGTGGTCAGTCAGCGATCGCTCCACAGCATTCCTGATGATTGAGTTTTACCGTGAGTTAGGTAAGCCTGAGATAACGAAAGCTGAAGCCCTACGTCGTGCTCAAGTGGCTTTATTGCATCAAGACGATTACAGGTCTCCTTACTATTGGGCACCGTTTGTTCTTTTAGGAAATTGGCTTTAAAAACGTTATGTATTTTATAAAATCCTTGTTGTGTAGCATATCTGTTGGAATTGCCCTGACTTTAGAACTGGCGATTTCTAATAGTACGGCTTTGGCGCTCATGCCCCAATATTTCTCGATTAGTCAGTTCACTCCTCGAAGATCTCCCTTAATCCCCCTTAAAAAGGGGGAAACCAAGCCGCTCTTAGTTCCCTTTTTTAAGGGGGAGGTACGGGGAGACCAAACCGAACAGTATCAGCTCCCACCCAGCCTTTTGGCAGCACAATTGGACACTCAGGCACAGCCCCAAGTCCTAAAAGTTAAGGATACACAACTCAAGCAAAGCAATCCTCCCCCTCCACCTGAGAATCCAGATAGCTCGGCACCAGGAGGGCGGCGTGCTCCAACTGCCTGCCCTCAAGATGCTGGATCGGCAACAACAGGTCTGCCACTAACTGCCTTTAGCCCAACGACAAAACCAGGCTTAACGGTAGCAGAGCGTCCAACATTTCTGGTATACGTGCCAAAAACCAGTGCTGAGAACGCAGAATTTAGTCTACGCAGTCGAGATGGTCGAGGCGTTTATCGGACAACGGTTGCCTTGACCAATACTCCTGATATTATGAGCATTACCCTTCCAGCACAGGCACCACCTTTAGAGGTTGGCAAGCAATATACGTGGTCACTTGCCGTGATTTGTAACCCGAATGATCGCGTTGAAGATCGATTTGTCACAGGCACCGTGCAACGAACTGAACTCGATGCGACTCGACGGAGCCAAATCCAGCAGGCATCTCCCAAAGAACAGGTTTCGCTATACCAAAAAGCTGATGCTTGGTACGATGCCCTCACTGTTCTGTTTGAGCTACAGCGCACCCAACCCAATGACCCAAACATCAGTGCAACATGGCGTGAATTCCTGGAATCAGGTGGCGTGGATGCCACGATTAGATAGCAAGTCAAATAAAAAGAACTCGCGTTGAGCGATAGCGAAGCGCGGCTGCAAGCAGATCGCACTCATCTTATGTGGACAACCCTAAAACAGCAAGTTTGGCGATGGCGTGGAGTTCTGATAACGGTTCCCAGCGTTGCCGGAGGATTGCTGATTTTGCGCTTAGCCGGGGTACTACAGTTGATGGAGGTAGTGGCGCTTGACCAGATGTTTCGCCTACGTCCCTTTGAACCTGCCGATCCGAGGATCGTCCTCGTTACGGTTGATGAATCAGATATCAAGCAACTCGGACAATGGCCCATGTCTGATGCTGTGCTAGCTCAGCTTATCTCATCGCTCAAACAGGAGCAGCCTAGGGTAATTGGTCTTGATATCTTTCGAGATCTACCTGTAGAACCGGGTCATCAAGAATTAGCCAAGGTCTTCACCTCCACGCCTAACTTAATTGGGATTGAGAAAATAATTCAAACGGCTGAAGGTGAAGTCATTGAAGCACCACCACTGTTAAAACAGCGCGATCAAGCAAGCGCGAGCGATCTCTTGTTAGACACAGATGGCAGGATTCGCCGCAGTCTACTGTATTTGAGAACTCAAGACAATCGATCCATATTTACGCTGGGAACACGATTAGCGTTTGCGTATCTTGAAGGCGAAGGGATTAACCGCCAACCCCTTAACCCCGAAGAGACGCAGTTTCGCTTGGGTCGAGCTGTATTTACTCCCTTGCAACCCAATGATGGGGGTTATGTTGGCGTTAATGCTGGCGGTTATCAAATTCTGTCAAACTTCCCCAAATTCCAAAAAGGCTTCCGCACGGTTTCGATAACAGATGTATTGCAGGGGAGGATGCCACGCGACTTAGTACGCGATCGCATCGTCTTAATCGGGTTAACGGCAGAGAGCCTCGAGGACAGCTTTTTCACATCCTACACGACCAACACAATTGCAGCACCTGCTGGTGTAGAAGTTCACGCTCTGTTAACCAGTCAATTGCTGAGCGCTGCTTTGGATGGACGCCCTCTACTTAATGTCTGGTCAGATCCGATTGAATGGCTGTGGCTCGTTGTTTGGTCAACGCTCGGAGCCGTCATCGGTTGGACATCCTCGTCTCCTCGACAAACAGCATTTAGAGTTGTTCTGTTGGGAATTTCTCTTTTCGGCGGCGCATACGTGCTATTTTTGACGGGTTGGTGGCTGATTATCATTCCGCCTCTGTTTGCTCTAGTTGGGTCTGCGATCATCAGCAACGGCTATCTACTGTGGGAAAACCTGAAGGAGTATGCCCGCACGCTAGAGCAAAAGGTAGAAGAACGTACATTGAATTTACAACAGGAAATTGTCGAGCGTAAACAAGCAGAATTAGCCTTGGTGGAGAGTGAAGCACGATTTCGACAGCTTGCAGAAGCAGCCGTTGAGGCGATCATAATTACAGAGCAGAACACAGTTTTAGATGTTAACGATGCCTTTACCCAAATGTTTGGTTACCCATCATCTGCGATAGTTGGGATGCGTGCGAGCAATCTTGTCTCTCCAGACTACCGAGAGATTGTTGTCCAGAACATACAATCTCACTATGAAGGGTTTTATGAGATTATTTGTCTCCGAAAAGACGGCACGACATTTCCCGCAGAAATCCGAGCCAAAGTGACGGCTTATGGTGAGCGTGTCATTAGAATCACTTCAGTCCGTGACATTAGCGATCGCAAACGTGCTGAAGAAGCCTCCATTCTGGACGAGCGCAACCGCATGGCAAGAGAAATTCATGATACTTTAGCACAAGCCTTTACTGGTATTCTGCTGCATATCGGAGCCGCAACCGAGCAAATCATCAAAAAACCAGCAAAGGCACAAGCACACTTGGAAACCGTTGATGAATTGGCACGTACTGGACTGGCTGAAGCTCGGCGCTCGGTTGCTGCTCTGCGACCAAAACTGTTAGAGGAGGGAGACTTATATAGTGCTCTCAAACATCTAACAACTCAAATGAAATCTTCCGCTAATACTCATCTCACCTGTGAGGTCATTGGTGCCGTCTATCCTTTATCACCAGATGTTGAGAATCACCTATTACGCATTGGACAAGAAGCCTTAACCAATGCGATTAAATATGCCCACGCCACGGAAATTCAGGTTGAATTAGTCTACGAGGAAACACAGTGTCTTTTACGAGTTAAAGACAATGGACAGGGATTTGAAGTTAACAAAATCGCCCCAGGTAAGGGATTCGGTTTACTAGGGATGAGTGAGCGGGTTGAGCATATTGGAGGGGAATTAATCATTCAAAGTCAGCCGAATCAAGGTACACAAGTCATTGTCATCGTGAATTGGGAGTAGGCACTTCATGAGTCAACCAGCAGTCATTCGTGTTCTGATTGTGGACGATCATGCAATCGTCCAGCAAGGAATAGCCGCCATCATTGATGAAGAATCGGATCTAACTGTGATTGGTCGAGCTATGGACGGTATTGAGGCAATCGAGCGATTTCGTCAAGAACAACCAGACGTGACCTTAATGGACTTACGGATGCCTCGAATGGGAGGAGTTGAAGCGATTACAGCGATTTGCGCTGAATTTAACACGGCTCGCATCATTGTGTTGACCACGTATGACGGAGATGAGGATATTTATCGAGGGTTACGCTCAGGTGCCAAGGGCTATCTGCTTAAAGACTCGAAACCCAGCGAACTGCGAACCGCCATTCGCACCGTTCACAACGGGCAGCAATATATTCCATCCAATGTTGCGGCTAAGTTAGTGGAGCGGATGACCAATCCAGAATTGACCGATCGCGAGTTAGAAGTCCTTCAGTTAGTGGCACAGGGCATGAGCAATTTGGAAATCAGTACTGCCTTGGGTATTACTGAAGGCACTGTCAAATCCAATATGAACCGAATTTTAAGCAAGTTGGGGGCTAAAGACCGCACGCAGGCAACTATTATTGCCTTAAAGCGAGGGATTGCTAGCCTGTAAGTACGCAGAGTTCAACGTGAATGCTAGACACGCTCTTGGCATTAGGGGCAGTCGAATACTAAAAAGACGTTTTTGCCAATCTAATGTCAGTAGATAAAGCAGTTGTTCAATCGAGGTTTCGCCTGCCTCTTTCATGGCTTGATGAATTTTTGGAGCCTGCATCAACGTAGCAATAAACAGTAAGGCAAGAACTGTTAAAACTCCAAACAAGACTACCTTATTTGTAGAGTTAGGTTCCTCTTGTATTATGGGTTCGTTGGTAGCGGCTTGGATTTCTTCTTTAACAGTCGAACTCCAACTACTGTCACATTGTGACCATAAACCTAAAAGATTGAGTTCGTGCAAGAATTCATCTCGTGTCTTAGAGGTATTATGGTATTTATCTTCTGACCTAATTAGTTTTGAAGTGCTTGCAGGTTGAGTAACTACCCTAACTTCTCCCTGTGCAGTTTATTCACAAAGTACGCGATGCCTCGATATATCAATCTATAAGCTACTGGTTGTACAGGAACTTCACTCGGCTTTGCATTCGGCTCGATATGATAGGTAACCCCACGGTAAATTAAATTGTAAGGGGAACCAGAGCCACGAACTTGCTTAAAAGGCTGTCCTCTCTTTCGGCTTTCAAGCTTCGAGGGGTCGTATTCGTAACTAACACCGCGATAGTAAAGTTTCATGGTTTCACCTCTTGAACGAATGAATGTAATGGGTTGAGTGGGTTTCTTCAGGAAAAAAGACTTCCTTATTTCAATGTTTACTAGACTCAATTCCTACTCTTAGAAAAGTGAGTAGTGAGTTAGGTCGCTCTTCAGCAATAATTCAATTGCAAACCAACTTGCCATCTACAGTTAGCCACTGAGCCGTCAATCCTCTTTTTCTAGGAGTTGTGGATGCAGTAGTCTGCGAACTGGAAGAAAACTCAGGTTTCTGAAAGGTTACACAATTCATGAGGGAATGCCTTTCATTTGATAGATTTGTTGATTGGGAATTAAAGGGGAAGCTTGAGGAGAAGGTGTTGGGTGTAAATTTTCTTGTCAACCACATACCTGTGAGTCAGGATGGTTAATGTCAACTTGTTTTCCATAAGCCTATTTATAGAACTTTTATTCCAGGCAAACCACTCATTTTTATTAGTTAAGATGCAACTTAAGTAGAAGTTAGATACAAAAGTTAATCAATAGCTATAAACACAGGAAAGTATCCCAAACTATCAAAAATTATTGGGAGTATGTCGCCATTTCGATGACAAGCGTTATGCCAAATGTTAAATATTATTAGTAGTAAATGCTCATTAGGATTAGCTCATTAAACTATCATGTCAAACGAGTAAAACAATATGAGTAATATCAATTCATTAAATACTGCTACAGTTGACTCTTAAAGCATCCTCAAGCCGTCTACTACCTGCCTGGGCAGGCAACTGGCTGATTCAACGGATGCTGCACTGTTGGCTCAGGCGTGGCGGCAACCAGGAGGACTTGTCCAGTGGGAGACATCTGCCAGCCGGTGGCTTCGATGATTGGGGTATGGGATGTGGGGTTTTTGATGTAAGCCGTTGGGGTGTCGGGTGTTGGGTGTCGAGTTTGTTGAGCCACGACTAGGCGGCGTCGGTCAAGCCATTCGGCATCATCGTCTAATTGTTGTTCCGGATTGGGAGGCAACCCACCCCGACCCGTGACAACAAATGAGTTGCCTTCATTGGCAGGACAGCCTTGAGCAATTAACCCCGACGAGTCGGCAAAGTCAGTTGGTAATGCTACTAAACCCGAAGTCGGGTCAATACCTGCGGTGGTGACATCAAGTGTGCCGCCTAAGGCTTGTGTCGCTCCTGTGGCGGTGATATCACTTAAGGGAGTCAGTTGAGGACTCGACTGAATGCCGAAGATAGAAAAAGCATTGATGCGGACATTGCCGCCACGAAAATTCTGAGAATTAGCGCTGATATTGCTATCTTCGTTCGGCACAGCCACCAGAAACTGGGTATCAATCGTAATGTCACCGCCGGGAATGTTACTTCCTGTGGCATTGGTCGTGATGCTACTGCCATTTCGTAACAGAATTAGGGGCGATCGCAAGTTGATATTTCCCCCACCACCAGACGTGTCTGCCCGAATTCTGCCCCCGTTGTCCAGATAGATTTGATTAGCTTCCACGAACAAAGAACCCGCACTGCCTGTACCCTCACTGCTAACCGTAACTTGTGCCTGGTCTTGAATGTTCAGGGTTCCGGTTTGTAGATTTAAGTTGCCACCCGTACCACTGCCACCCGTCTCGGCGGCAATAACGGAACCATTCCCGGTGAGAGTAATCGACTCAGGAGCGGTAATGGTGAGTTGTCCCCCATTACCACTGCTAGAGGTGGAGGCAGAGATTTGTGCCCCGTCAGCAATGGTGAGTCGTTGTGTATCAATTCTCAACTCTCCCGCAGCACCATCACCTGTAGTTTGAACCGCCAGTTGCCCTGGTCCTTGAATGGTTATGGCTTCTGGTGCTTGTACTATAAGGTTTCCTCCTTTGCCACTACCAGAAGTGGACGCAGAGACTTGGGATTGGGGCGCTAAGGTGAGGTTGAGGGTGGATTGATTCTCATAGGGTTGTAGGGTTAAGGTTCCGGCGGGGGTTTGTCCCTCGGTTTCGGCAAAGACACCTACGACTCCGGCTAAATCCATAGTGGAGGCATTTAAGGCGATACTACCACCTCCCTCTGTATTGGTGGCGGTTTCGGTGGCGGTGGCAGTGATGCGGGCGGTGTCGGAGAGGGTTAAGCTGGGAGTATTGATAATAATGCTGCCAGCTTGACCTGCGTTACTGGTTTCGACTGAGAGAACTGGGGAAAAATCATCGACACCAATGCCGAGATTGACGGCAGTGGGGGCATTAACTTCAATTTTGCCGCTATTGCCACTGCCAGAGGTTAAGGCAAAAAGTTGTGCTCCGTTGGCAATGGTTAAGGTGGAGGTGTCGAGGGTAATATTTCCGGCGTTTCCAGTGCCTGTGGTTTCTGTGGTAATGGTGCCTTGTCCCTGAATCCTTACATAGTCGGGAGCTGTAATCGTGATGTTGCCTCCGTCTCCTTGGTTAGAAGTGGAGGCAGATATCTGCGCTCCCTCCTGGAACAACACGGATAAGGTCTGCCCAGCATCGGGTTGAAGGGTCAGGTTTCCAGCCGTGCCGCTACTGCTGGTTTGGGCAGACAAACGACTGGAAGAATCGAGCTGTACTTCTGGTGCTTTGAGGGTGATACTTCCTGCCTGCCCTGTACTGCTGGTGTTACTGATAATCTGACTATTAATGAAAGTGACTAAACCGGGGCTAGAGATTGTGACATCGCCTGCGGTGTCGCTGCCTTTGGTGTCACTTTCAATGGAACTGTTGTTGAATGTGAGATTGCCTAAGCTGGTGACAGTTACATCTCCTGATTGACCGTCTCCACCCACATCCAAGGTGATGAAGTCATCCACCAATGGTGAGGTGATGAAGTCATCCAAAAATGGTACAGTCACCGGATTGCTCGTCACAATGTTGGTATCCGTGAGCGATAAATCTCCCAGACCTGTTACCTGAACTGCTCCAGATTGTAAGTCAGAAGATAGAGTTAAGATTTCTAGATTACTTACGTTGTTTTTAGCTTCTAGGGCAACGTTCCCGCCATTTCTTGCGGTTTCTTGCTCAGAGATAGAAAAGGAGGCAAGAACTGGGGAGCGAACTCTTGTTACGTAGACTCGTCTTACAGGGTCATAAAGTTCACTTTCAAAGGGCATTCCTACAATATCCCCACTTCTAGCAATGAGGGAAATCTCGCCTCCCTGACCTGCTGTGCCATCTCTAGAGTACGAGTAAGAGTACAAATTGCCCTTGATAGAGATGTCATTAGCAGCAGTTAAGCCAATCGCACCCCCCTGACCCGCATCGCCTTCCAAAGAGAACGAGAAAGAGTCCAAATCGCCAATGGTAATGCTGCCGTTGGTAGCAGTTAAGCTAATCGCGCCCCCCTGACCCGCATCGCCTTCGCCAGAACCAGAAGACCGCGAGGAAGAGTTCAAAAAGCCAGGGATATTGATGTCATTGCCAGCAGTTAAGCTAATCGCGCCCCCCTGAACCGCATCGCCATCTCTAGAGACCGAGGAAGAGTCCAAAAAGCTAGGGATATTGATATTGATGGCATTTTGCAAAAAGCCAGTGATATTGATGTCATTGCCAGCAGTTAAGCTAATCGCGCTCCCCTGACCCGCATCGCCTTCAGAGGAGAACGAGGAAGATCTCAAAAAGCCGGTGTTAATGCTGCCATTTGCAGCAGTTAAGCTAATCGCGCCCCCCTGACCCGCATCGCCTTCAGAGGTAGAGGAAGAACTCAAAGAGCCGGTGTTAATGCTGCCATTTGCAGCAGTTAAGCTAATCGTGCCCCCCTGACCCGCATCGCCTTGATCAGAGAACGAGTTAGATCTCAAAAGGCCGGTGTTAATGCTGCCATTTGCAGCAGTTAAGCTAATCGCGCCCCCCTGACCCGCATCGCCTTCTCTAGAGGACGAGTTAGAGTCCAAATCGCCGGTGTTAATGCTGCCATTTGCAGCAGTTAAGCTAATCGCGCCCCCCTGACCCGCATCGCCTTCACCAGAGAACGAGTTAGAGTCCAAATAGCCAGTGATATTGATGTCATTGCCAGCAGTTAAGCTAATCGCGCCCCCCTGACCCGCATCGCCTTCAGAGGAAGAGAACGAGGCAGAGTCCAAAAAGCCAGTGGTAATGCTGCCGTTGTCAGCAGTTAAGCTAATCGCGCCCCCCTGACCTGCATTGCCTGACTCAGACAGCGAGTAAGAGAACAAACCGCCAGTGTTAATGCTGCCATTT
>JAHHIF010000096.1 GCA_019358875.1 Symplocastrum torsivum CPER-KK1 | reverse complement strand
CCTACATTGTTTGTCTCCTCAGCACCTTCCCCTTTTGGCGCGAGACGACGATCCGCTTCTATCGCAGACGGAATTCAGCGGTAATTCTACCCTGGTTGGTGATTGGAGTGAACATTGTTTGGATGATTTGGGATGTTCAGAGTCAGAACTGGACGATGGAAGCCATTTTACGAGCGTTTTCGAGGCTATTAGTTGTCTTAATGTTTGCAGAAATCATTGTGATGACATGGCAAGTGAATTCTGAACATTAGTATCTAAATTGGATGCTGCCGAAACGAACTTGCGCTTCACCGTAAGAATCTGGAAGAAATCAAGCATTGGAACTCAGTACACTTCAGATCAATGCAACGAAATTAATGCTAGGAGAAACAGAATGATACTGCAAGATAAAGTGGCTTTAGTGACTGGTGGCTCATCGGGAATTGGCAGAGCAACAGCGATCGCATTCGGTGCTGCGGGTGCAAACGTTGTCTTCTCGGACGTACGCAGTGTAGAAGGTGAAGAAACTGCTGCGCTGATTCGCGAGACTGGAGCGGAATGCTTGTTTGTCAAATCAGATGTATCGAGTGAAGCGGATGTGCAAGCCCTGGTGCAAAAAACGGTCGCTACTTACGGCAAGCTCGATTGTGCCTTTAACAACGCTGGGATTGATCTGGCTGTTAAACCGTTGCACGAACAATCGATCGAGGATTTTGACAAGATCATGTCGATCAATGCGCGGGGGCTATTTCTATGTATGAAATATGAGATTCAACAGATGCTGACCCAAGGCGCAGGCGCGATCGTGAACAATTCGTCAACGAATGGTCTGGTTGCGCTGCCGGGGATCTCTCCCTACGTTGCTAGCAAACATGCAGTGATGGGGCTGACGCGATAGCGAAGCGCTGCTGCGAAGCGCAGATCGGCTGCCCTCGATTATGCCAAACAGGGCATTCGGATTAATGCCGTCAATCCGGGTCCGATTGCGACTGACCTGATGGCTCGTAGCGCTGACCAAATGGGCATCACGTTCGATGATCTCGGATCGATGGTTCCAATGGGTCGGATTGGTCAGGCAACGGAAATTGCTCAAGCGGTTATTTT
This sequence comes from Symplocastrum torsivum CPER-KK1, assembly GCA_019358875.1. Taxonomy (GTDB): domain Bacteria; phylum Cyanobacteriota; class Cyanobacteriia; order Cyanobacteriales; family Coleofasciculaceae; genus Symplocastrum; species Symplocastrum torsivum. The sequence continues at coordinate 16,405 of JAHHIF010000096.1, read as the reverse complement.
TCTTTGCTCTGATGCTGCCAGCTACATCACGGGACAACCCTTAGCGATCGATGGCGGATATACAGTGAGTTAATTTTTGATTATTGATAGTGGAATCACAGTGAATCGATCCATAAACAAATCACGATGGTTCCTTGAAGTGATGGTCAACTCTACAATTTTAAGGTGGTGAAAATAATTAAGTGCGAAATTTTGCGCCTCGGATTACTAAACGGGGACCCTTCGGCGGACCTGCCGAGTATGAATCCTTCTCTGAAATTGTTAGTGCTGTAAATCAGTGGATTGACAATAGAACGATACAGGTAATCAATGTTGAAACCGTTGTTTTACCAGATCGTTTAGAAGGCACAAGTGATAGTTTTTACGGAGTGACGGTCAGTAATGGTGTTTATCCAGTGACGACCAGTAGTGGCATTACAATCAATTGCTTTCAATGTGTGCGTGTATGGTACAGAGAATAAGCTTTATCGGAAATAGTAGACAGTGCAATTTAGAACTGCGTTTCCTGGTTCTCGTCAAACTACGCGCCTCAGCGTAACAACCCACACCACTCTATTCCTGTCAATGCGTAAGTCCTAACTTAATAAAGTAAAGAGAATCATGTTCCGATGAAAAAATCAGAAGTTGCTCCTCGTTTCTCGATCGCTACATCGATTAGTAATTCTCAGGATCAAATGGAAAAATCAGAAGTTACTCCACAAGAGACGATGCTCAATCTAATCAGTGGCTTTTGGGTTGTTCGATCAATCTATCTCGCTGCGGAGTTAGGCATTGCCGATTTGTTTGACGATCAGCCCAAAACGATCGCTCAACTTGCAGCCGCAACGAACACGGAGCCGCGATCTCTATATCGACTTCTGCGTGCTTTGGCAAGTGTTGGCATTTTTACCGAAATCTCAGATCAATGCTTCGCGCTGACCCCGTTGGCCGCAACGTTGCAAAGCAATAGCCCTAGATCCATGCGGTATGTAGCGATGGCACAGATGGGCTACGTCTCTTCTCTAGGCTGGAGCCACGGGCTACATAGTTTGAAAACAGGCGAAAAAACTTTCGATGCTGTAACAGGCATGGCGGTTTGGGATCACCTCGCTCAACATCCTGAAGAGGCTCAGATATTCTCGCAGTCGAGGAATAGTATAGGAACTGAGAGCGCACAAGCGGTTGCTGCCAGCTATGACTTTTCTGGAATGAATACAATCGTCGATGTGGGGGGAGGGCACGGCAGCGTAATTTCTACAATTGTGCGATCGCATCCCCATCTCAACGGCATTCTCTTCGACTTACCTGACATCATTGCCATTGTCAATGTAGACGAAACAATTCAACCCGTTGCCGGAAACTTCTTTGAGTCTGTGCCAACTGGGGGCGATGCTTACCTGATGCGATGGATTCTTCACGATTGGGATGATGAAAAGTCCTCGCTCATCCTGAAGAATTGTCATCAAGCCATGCCGGATCACGCCAAGCTACTGCTAATTGAAAGCATCATCCCACCCGGCAACGAACCCTCTCCCGCAAAGTTCGCCGACGTGATCATGCTATTGCTGACGGGCGGACGGGAACGATCTGAAGAAGAGTATCGATCGTTGTTGCGATCCAATGGTTTTGAACTGACGCGCCTGATTCCAACACCCTCAATGCTCAGCATCATTGAAGCAGTGAAACTCTAAAGCATCCATGTTTCTTTAGGAATAGAAAGATTAAATCACCGCTTAACTCAGCGAACTTGAGTGTTCTAAATAAGCTAAACGTTGAAGAATGTGAACAACTGAGTCACCTTAAGGTCGCGTTGGCGAAGCCTCTCGGAACGAGAATCGCTCATCTGACAACTAACTCAATAAACCACACAGGAGGATATCAAAACAATGATTTTATAGCAACCGCGTAATTCCTATAAATTAAGCTTTGCGAACCGCGATCGTATACGAAGGTCGCTGTTTTGCTTCGCGTTGCGTTTTCACAAGTCGAAAGTCGCGATCAATGTACAAATGTTTGAGTTGCGGTCTGGCCTGAAAGATTTTTTCATACTTTTTCGCGGTGCTTTGATCGAGCTTTTGAAAATCTGGCGTAGTATTTGCTTCGCCTTTTGCCAGTTGTTTTTGCACAGCAGATTCAAACCAGGCTTGCGCTTTTTCGATCGACAGTGGCGAAAAATTCAGTCGAAAACCTTGCTGAATGCCAATGTTTTGAATGAACCACTGATCGGATCGCACCTCAAATTTTTGCAAGATCATGAAGTCGTAAGCCACCAGTTTTTCTATAAGTCGCTTTAACAAAGGCAGCTTTCCCGGTGCATATCGCGCCATGTTTGCGTAGTAGCCATTGGCTTGGAAGATTTGATATGACTGCTCATAAATCCGTCCGGGAAATATGTCTTGAAACGGAATTGTAGACCACACAGGCGACCAAACACCGACCACCAAATCAATCTGATCGATCGCATTTGGAAACGGATTGCGGCGGCTAAGTTCATCAAACCAGGGCATCAGTTCAGTTTTGGCAAACGCGACTTTTTTACCGAGTGCCTCGCCGTCTCGATCGCCCACTCGATCGATTAATTCTTGCTTCAGTTCGTCTGTGCTTTTGTGTGTGAGTGCGTCTGCTGTGACCATTTTTCTCCTTTAAGCCTGTAATCGACTACTCGATTGAAGTTTGGGAAGCGTTGCTGGCTGATTTGTGCCCTGAATTGGTATAAGAAACTGCCGTGTTTGTCGGCAATTCATCGGCGCACTGCTAAGTCTAATGATACTGGCAAATCATCCTGATTTGGCTTTGGCAGGCACAATTTGATAGTAAATTCAATTGGTCGATCAATCTTTTAATGGTCTTGGTTTATTTTATTTTTATTTTTCTCAATGGACGGTGGGAATGGTTAAGTTATTACCTCAGATTTCTATTGCTAATCGTATTTGTCATAGCAGCATATAAGTCTTTCATCAAAGCCAAGTCTTTACCCCTTTACCCTCCGAAAACGTTTAAAAAATATCTTGAGTTAGGAATCAGCGCTTTTGTTGTGATGCTATTTATAGCTAGTCTAAAGGGTTATTTTTTTACTGGCTCATCTATCGATCTGTCTTTTCCATTAAAGAACGGCGTATAGCGTTTTCAAATGAGACATGAAAATGCCTCGGAGTTTTTTAGGCTAGAAAATGTGACTTGGAGTGCTGAAATGTCAGGGATTACAGCTCTTGCCAGAGCGTAAATGCCGAACGCCTTAGTTTTACATCCCAAATGAAAACGCTATATATTATGTTGCACATGTCTACAGCCCTTGCGATGGGACGATCGCCAATCTAGTCAACGATTTGCCTAATCTCGTTCCGGGAGAAAGCGACCGAAAAAATCCTGCTGGAAACCACATTCTACTGAGATGTCAGGGTGCCGATATCTTAATGGCTCATCTTCTGAAAGGTAGCATCACTAGCCAAGTCGGATCGCTAGTCAAATCAGGAGATGCGATCGCTAAGATTGGCAACTCAGGAAACACCAGTGAACCTCATCTTCATATCCATGCTCGAAAAGTAAACACAGGAAAAGCGATTTTAGCTGGAGAAGGACTGCCAATCACATTCGACGGCAAGTTTTTGGTTAGAAACAGTTTGCTTATTTCAAAGTAAAGCGATGTTTTCATTTATTCAATTCGCTTCAACCTAATCACATAATTCAACTTGTTAATCCTCTATGGCACCTCATCCTCCTGTCTGGACGCTCTCGTGAATTGTGTTGTGGCGCTCATACTGATAGCAGTGTTTGGAAGAGCGAATCTCTCGCGCCGAGAAAGGGTTTGCTTTCGCCTGGTCTAAGCAATTAACCCTCAACTCTACTGCCATTCCCTCTCCTCAAGTTCCTTCTGCGGCAACAATAAGGCGGATTCAATCTCCTGCCGCACGACAGCCGTCACTTCACAGTTGCTATTGAGACAATCGATGAGCAACTGATTAGCATCATAGTAGCGTTGCAACACTTGCTGCTGCTCAGGGCTGAAGTGCCACTGATGCTGAATATTTCGATGAAGTGCGATCGCTTTCCTTAATCGCTCACTCCAAGCGACATGGTTGGTTTGCCACCATGCCTGAAACCTTTCTCTGTCGTGTTTTGAGTCAGGGAGTTGGTCTTGGAGTTGTTGTAGGGACTGCTGTAACCCCAGATCCAGCACAATGGTGAGGGCATTACTCAGGGCATCGGCACAGGCATAGGCATGGGCAAAATCAGGGCTGGAGTCAATAGCACTCTCCAACACCAAGTCATTCAGTGCTGCATCCAGAAAAATCCCTTGATCAACAGTACAGGCAAGGGCAACGTGAGGAGCAAGTTGAGGAGTCCGGGCAAGGGCAAAGTAGAAAGCGCGAATTGCCGATGGCTGGGGAGGAACAACTTGGGACTTTTGACTCGCCCAGGTTAGAAACTCTTGGAGATAGGGGTCTTGGGCAACTAGCCCATCCACTTGTTGCTTCATCAACTGTACCAAGGAGTCTGCACTCCGCAGCATGGCAGCCGTCAACAAAAAGATTTCGCGCCAACGGGGTTCAGTGATGTGACTCACCAGACGTTCCAGGGGTTTTTCTAATGCCTGTAAATTATGACTGGCAACGATTTTCCGGGCAGTGAAGTATTCTTGAAACGCCAAATAAGAGAAGGAGAAAATTCCCCGCACTCGTTCTATCAATAAACCATGTTGCAACTCTATAGCCTTGAGTACCACTTCACTATCCAGTTGCAATTCCTCTGGCTCAGTGGAAGCATTGGGTAAATTACGGATATAGTCGCCAATGTGACCCTCCATGGCACGCTGTTCCAGAAAGTAATGCCCCTGCTCAAACGACACGGCTGCAACCTGACTCAGCAGCTTGAGCTTTTGGGGCAATAAAAACCCCCGGTAAACGGCATCCCTCTGAATCCCCCTGGTTTCATCCCATTTGACGAGGAGAAGGTCTAGACATTGCTTATAAAACTCGCTTTTTTTGGTTGGGAATTTTTCCTGGCGACGGAACACCCAGCAGGCGAGATGCAGAAACAAGGGTGTGACGGCGAGTCTACGGAATTGCAAGTTTTCCGGCAAGTCTAATTTCTCAATGAACTCAACGGCTGGATCGACTTCATCCTCGCCATTCGTTTTCGCCAATGTGGCAAACCACTTCTGAGCAAAGGCAGCAATTTGCTCTTGGGTAAACGGGGCAATTTCCACATCCGTAAATCGCTTGAGGGTAAACGTTTGACCTGCTGTTCGACAGGTGGTGACAAATAGATTCTTTTCATAGTTCTCGGATAATCTGCGGATTTCTTTGACGACGGCGTTGCTATCTGATCCGAGTACTTCATCCAGCCCATCGAGTAGCAGCAAGACTCTACCCTCAAGCAGCAGGGTTTCAATGACGGAGAGGTCTGAAATTCCAGAGGTAAGAAATTCTGCTCGGATGTAGTTTAATAAGCTGCTATGATCGGCTTCTTTTGACTCGTCCGCAAAATCTCTTAAGCTAATAAAAATGGGAACTCGGTTTGCCGCAAATTTGCCTTGGTTGCACTCAATAGCGAGATGTTGTAGAAAGGTGGTTTTACCAGACCCAGGTTTACCCAACACCCTCAGCTTAGAGTAGGTTTCAACAGCCCTCATGCCTGATATTTTTTTCTGGGAAACTTCACCCAAGCCAAAGTGGTCAAATTCTTCTGGAGTAAGGCGTTCTATGTCAGCGATCTCTAACCACTGTTGGCTTGCGATTTCCTCCACAATATTGACATCGATGTAAATGTCCTCTAGCCCAACGGGACGGCTGATATCTAATAGCTGCAAGGTGCCGCACTGGTTTTGAATTTTGTCGTGGCGTTGCGATCGCACCTGTTTGACCAAGGCATCAATCTCTAGACCTGCCTGTTCTCCAGGTTCTGAACCCTCTTCTGGCGGATTTTCCGCAATCTCCCGCCAATTCAGCCCCAAGACAGAGCAAATTTCTTTAAAGGTATGGTGTTCAATCGGACGACCTGAGAAAAACCTCCAAATCGGCTGACGAGTCTTTACGTTCACTTCTTCTGCCAGGTTTTCTTGAGTCCAACCTTTATGGGAAAAGGCTCCTTTAGCCTGTTGAATTCCGGCTGGTGATGCCTGGAGCGATCGCTTGACCATACAATAAAAAGTTCATAATAAAACTTAGGTTTTTATAAATAATACGAATTATACAGACTTTTTATGCTAAGCATCTTCTACTCTGTTTAAATTATACAAAATCCAAGCGGTCTGGGCGTGCGACGCGCCAGTGCCACGGCGAATTCGTGATAAGTAAACGTGGTTTGCACTCAGCCTTAACTTGTCAGCATTAAGCTTAAGTTTCGCTTACCTGAAAGCTGCTCTTCTAACGTAACTTTGTTTGCCAAAAATCCCTCAATAGATACACCAAACCTAGAAAGAATATATAAAGCTTCATTAAAGACTTTCATCCTTATACAGTATTAAAGTGTTGGCCAGCGCCTAGTATGCATAAATCAACGCTAGTGAATTTAGGCAGGCGATCGCCTTTTTGCAAATACAAAGGGCGAGTTATAAGAAAACCCGCCCTTTGCAACTTAGGGATGTACTCTTTTTTGGAAATCCCTTAATTCAGACAATTACAACACGCACTCGTTACTAAGGACGATTGCCAGGAGTCCGTCCTCCTTCATCATTACTGCCACCACGAGGCTGAGAGTTACCAGGATCGCAGCCTTCTGCACCATTACCAATCCCTTGGTTACAGTTTTGACGCTGGGGTTTGTTGCGATCGCTTCCACCTGCTTCAACGGCTGGGATTGCTGGTGCTGGACTTGCTGCCGGAACTGGAGTTACCTGCGCTGGAGTTGCTGGCGCTGGGCTTACCTGCGGTGGCGCGGAGAATTCTTGAGTCACCACGTAAGGTGAAGAAATAGCTACCATCTGCCCAGTGCTAACCATTGCTTGATAGAGAAAAGCCGCAACTTCTGCCCTGGTTGCGACTGTATTTGCACTGAAAGTTTTGACATTAGGATAATTCACCACAATACCCCGTTCAGTCGCGGCGGCAACAAGAGTGCGGGCATCGGCAGGGATACTAGCGGCATCACTATAAAACCGTAAAACTGATTCAGTAGAGCTACTAACCGAATAATTCAGACCCTTCGTTAAAGCCATCATAACTTGTAAACGAGTCAGGCTTTGGTTGGGGTTAAACTCACTACCAGAAACCATGTCTAAAAAGCCCATTTCATAAGCTTCTCGGATCGCGTTGTAAGCCCAGTAACTTGACGAAACGTCTCTAAAATTAACCGCATTACGAACTTTAGTCTTCTCAAATGCCTTGCGAATCATCGCCGCAAACTGAGCACGAGTCACTGGCTCATTTGGACGGAATTGACCATCTGGGAACCCAGTGATAATATCTTGCCTTGCCAGTTCTGCAATAAAGTCTCTTGCCCAAAAGTTTTGCGAGATGTCTGAGAAACTAACTTGAGTGCTGCGGCTTGTTGCAGCTACCTGCTGTTGTGTCCTTGTCGTGACTCCTCCTGTCGTTTGGCTAGTACCAACCGCTTGAGTGCTTTGACTGCTGCTATTTTGAGTGCTGCTAGTACCCGTGACTGATTGACTAGTCTGAGTTGTGCGGGTAGTTACTTCTCGGCGGGTGGTTTGCGTCGTTGTACTACGGATAAGAGTTTGAGTGGCTACTTCATCCAGCTTTACGAGAGAACCCGATTCGTCAGTGCGATAAACCCAGCGCTGTTCACCACTAGCAACAACGACTCGCCAACCTGGAATCATAGCTTGAGTACATATCTGATCGGCACTAGCCAAACCCAAGCAGCCATCTGACCAAGTTTGCCGTTTTACCTCAACAACACGTAGCTGTGATGCCTCCATCCCACTTTGCTGCATGACATTCTTAAAAATGGCATCAGTAATTGCTTCAGGTAGTAACTGGATGTCATCCTCTGCCATTTGGCTAACAGAGAATTGATTCGCTAAAAGATTATCGGTTTGAGTTGGCAACGTATTAGCTAGCAAAGGAGTAGAGGTTGCCATCCCTGCCGCCGTCAAGACAATCCCACTTAATGACACAAAAAAACTCGAATTCATGAGTCTCACAACAACGCCGAACGGCAATATAGACTCTGAATTTGAGGACATGTTCCCGTTTAATTACCTTCTGTATTCAAACTTTCCTGAATCTATAACTTAGTCTCTAATTTGCTTCAAGTTCATCAAATATCTACACTTTAGGGCTAGACAGTAAGAGAAAATTAAGCTAACAAAATCCAAATCCAACAGTGATTAGCGTAAACCTTTAGCTTGGCTATAGCTGATAGGCGATTTAACTAAATTATTTTCTTGAAAGCGACCAAATCGGAAAAGTTTAAGTTGGTTGACTAAATCATTAGTTGCCCCTAAGACATACTGGCTCATTAACTCGCCAATAATTGGACTCAGCTTGTAACCATGACCACTGAATCCAACAGCACAATACAGTCCTGGTAAATGTTCTAATTTATCAATTATTGGTTGATAATCTGGTGTAACACCCCAAATTCCGCTATAGGTGTCTACAACTTTCCCTTCTTCAAGAATTGGGAAGCGGTGAAGCAACTTTTTATGCAATTCTTCAGTGATATTCTCAAAAAGCTGTCCTTTGAAATCATCCGCATCTTTGAGACTGAACTGAGGATGGTATTTGGGGTCAGAGTTGCCGATGCGAGTTAGTGGTTGCTCAGCATCCGATCGCATATAACAAAGATTGACCAAATCTGAAACTACGGGATGGATTTGAGCAAATTCAGAAGGTCGTTCTACTACGACAACATGTTCAACAACTGGAGTTACAGGAAACTCTAACCCCAATTGTTCAGTAAATTTTCTTGCCCAAGGACCAACACAGTCAATTACCGTCCGGGTTGCAATCTTACCTGTCGGTGTAACAACGCCTTCAATCCCTTCGGAATCTACCATGATGTCTAAAACAGGAGTTTGGGTGCGAACCTCTACACCCAAATCTGCTGCACGTTTGGCGAAAGCGCGTGTAGTTTGTGGAGGACTGCCATAGCCAGAATCAGGTTCATAAGCGGCGGCGGCTACATTAGTGAGATTCAGGTGAGGTACTTTCTCTTGAACGTGTTGAAGCTTTACCAAGTCAATATTAATGTTCATCGACTGATGCTGTTGCACCACCTGATGAAGTGTTTCTACATCAGCTTCCCCAACCAGGATGTAGTAACCGCAGGCATGAAACCCAGCATCATAGCCACCATATCGCTCTGGAAACTGATGATATCGCTGTAAAGATTGGTGAGCTAATTCAGCAAGAATCGGGTGGGTGTAATGGGTGCGGATAATTCCAATTCCTTTACCAGACGCACCATTGGCTAGCTCTTTTTTCTCAAGTAACAGGATTTTTCCTGCCTTCCTTTCTGCCAGATGCAAGGCAATCGACGCTCCAATGCAACCCCCACCTACGACGATAATGTCAGCTGTCTCCACCATGCACCATCCCAATTTTTTACGTCAGCTTTTGTAGCGGAGCTTATTATAACAAGTCTAGAGACTCTGCTGATCGATGGTTTTGAGACCAATCTTGCCTTATTAAGGCAGTTCGACAGTAGTGAATTCGATATCTATTGAGAGAATTGATTAAGGTATCAAAAATGTCTCCGCATGGAACAGAATGTCTTAGACCCTAGCAAGCTTCCCCTGCATTTAGCTATTTCGGAGAAACTACGTGAACAAATTTTTGGGGGTGAGTACTCCCCTGGAGAGCAGTTGCCGAGTGAGCATCAGTTAATGTTGCAGTTTGATGTCAGCCGGATTACAGTCAGACGTGCGATCGCAAATTTGGTCAATCAAGGCTTAGTCGTCTGCCATCGTGGTAAAGGCGTTTTTGTCAAAGAACAAAACAAAGTCACTCGCTCCTTATCTAATCCTCTCGTCTTCTTTGATGAAGACATGACACGTCAAGGAGTCACCAGCAGCATCAAAAGCCTTTGTTTTGAAGTCACAGAACCCTCCCCTAGAGTTCGCCAAAAACTCAAGCTGTCATCTGATACTCATCACATCTACTGCCAAAAGAAAATCATCCTCACTGATGACATTCCTGTTGCCCTAGATATTACCTACATTCGTTTTGATTTGGGAGAAACATTTGCTGACGAACTGCAATCGAGCTTGATTTACCCCACCCTCGATAGTAATGGCGTTTCCGTTGAACGAGTAGAGACTATTTTGGAGTGTACTCATGCCACTCACGAAGTGAGCGAACACTTGGACATTGCCCTTGGCGCACCACTATTAGTGAACCGCTATGTGGCGTACACTACAGCATCACAACCAATTATTTGTGGTGAAACACTTAGTCGAGCCGATAGGCTTTGCTACTCGGTCGTTTTGACGAAAAATGGTAACGGTTCAAGCCCCTTCGCCCCAAAGAGCTGAACCATAAAACAGTAGTTGACTATACAGTTTTTTAAGGATTATCTTGTCATAACAAGATAATGCTAATTGATTAGCAGCAGCTAGTCGGCATCAATTCATCAATGAGGAGGAGCAACCTTTGTGTGGCATTGCTGGAGTCATCTATCGTAATCCAGAGTATTACCACAACCTTGGCTTGGATTTGCTAAAACTAATTCAGCCGCTAGAAAGTAGAGGCCCAGATTCTTGTGGTGTTGGACTCTACGGTAACTCGGTTGAACCTCAGCAAGTTAAGGTGCTTTTACTGGCTGAGGGGAAGGTGCCATGGGAGAATGTCAAGCAACTATTGAGCCAACTGGCTGAGGTAGTGGCGTTTGAGAGTGTCGGCACTGGGTATCGTGTGACGCTGCAAGGGAAAGATGAGCAATACTTCAGCATTGAAGTATTGAAAAGTGAGTTAGTCAGAAGCTTTCCCCAGCTACATTTGATGAGTGTGGGGCAGCAGCTAGAGATTTATAAAGAAGTTGGTGCGGCGGCGAATTTGTTCCAGAAGTATGGTTTGGAAAACTTTGCCGGGAGTCATGGCATCGCCCATACTCGAATGGCAACAGAATCTGTGGTGGATACCTATCATTCCCATCCCTTTACCTCAGCCCAAGATTTATGTATTGTCCATAATGGGCAAGTCTCTAACTATTACAAATTGCGCTTTGTGCTAGAACGGCAAGGAGTGGTGTTTGAGACGCATAATGATTCAGAAGCGATCGCACATTATCTCCGCTATCAATTACTCCAAGGCAAATCCCTAGAAGCCTCACTCTACAGCCTACTCAATGACTTTGATGGTACCTATACCTTCTTAGTCGCAACCTCAGACAAAGTTGGACTAGTGCGCGACAAATTTGCAGCAAAGCCAGCCGTAATCTACGAGTCTCCACAAATGATTGCTGTTGCCTCAGAATATCGTTGTCTGCTGAGTCTACCCAGTTTCGACAGCAGTGCAACCATACGCGAACCTGATGCTGGAGAAGTAAACGTTTGGTCAGTAGCAAGCACTCCTTCTCAAATACTAGAACTGGCAGGAACCGCAAGCAAGGTTTAATCCTAAAACCCAAATTTTTACTCTTTCTTCGCGCCTTTGCGGTTCAAATTCTTAACTCAGTTATGCAAGAGCAAATCCTCCTACAAGAAACCGTCCTAGACTGTGCCAACCTCAGCACACGAGAACTGAATCAACAACTCAAAGCTTTAGCTTCAGAAGGTGTCCCTGTTGTCAAAGTACTCAACCCAGCAGGACGACATAACCTAGCTGTAGGAATGGAACAACCGATTACTATACACTTCCAAGGCCCAGTGGGTTATTACTGTGGCGGTTTAGGAGACAGCATCAATATTGAAGTGTTTGGCGCTTGCGGTTGGTCAGTTGGAGAAAACTTGATGGGCGGTACAATTACCATTCATGGTAGTGCTTCCGCTAATGCTGCTGCTTCAGCACATGGTGGTAAAGTTTGCATCCTCGGTAACGCCAGTTCACGCGCAGGAATTTCCCTAAAAGGCGGAACTTTAATTGTTACTGGTAACGTAGGCTACGGCTCTGCTTTTATGATGCAGCAGGGATGTATGATTGTCTGCGGCAATGCAGGCGAAAATTTGGCAGATTCTATCTACGATGGAGCAATTTATGTTGGGGGAACAATAAGCTCTTTAGGAGCAGATGCAACGATTGAACCGATGTCTGAGCAAGATTGGCAAAAGCTTGAGCAAGAGTTATCTCCTTTAGGAATTGCTCCGCGAGAGTATGATTTTAAAAAAATTGTGTGTGCCAAAGAACTGTATCATTTCAAAGCCAAAAATTGGGCAAAATGGAAAGACGCTTATTAGTTGTTGGTTGTTAGTTGTTAGCTAATGATTAGCTCGTAAACGGCTGTACACCTACATAAGCTGGACGGGCAAGATGCCCATCCCACAAAAGAATCTTAAATATCACCTTACAAGTTAAATGATTATTAGCTTAACAACAAACAACCAATAACCAATAACCAATAACCAACAACCAATAAATAATAATGGAAAAACGTATATTAGAAACTAGTAGCACTTACTCCCCTTCAGTTATCAACGCTATTCAAGAACGGGCAGAACTTGGTCGCTACATGATTCGGGGATATGGGGCTTTTCGCAATGTTCCTCGATTTGATGATTTGCTCTTTCTCACAGCTTCGATGACGCGGTTTCCTTTGGAAGGCTACCGGGAGAAGTGCAACACCAAAACAATGTTGGGAACACGCTTCGCTAAGCGTCCGATGGAATTAGAGGTGCCAATTACAGTTGCAGGCATGAGTTTTGGGGCACTTTCTCGCAATGCAAAGGTGGCGTTGGGACAGGCGGCGACAATGATGGGAACTTCTACAACTACTGGCGATGGCGGGATGTTGCCAGCCGAACGGGAAGCGTCTTCTAAGTTAGTTTACCAATGCTTACCTTCACGCTATGGCTTTAACCCCAAGGATTTGAAAAAAGCTGATGCGATTGAAATTGTTGTAGGGCAAGGGGCAAAACCGGGTGGTGGCGGCTTATTGCTAGGGCAGAAGGTGAATAAGGTGGTTGCTGGGATGCGGACGTTACCGGAAGGGGTAGATCAGCGATCGCCTTGTCGTCACCCTGACTGGATTGGCCCAGATGACCTTAAAATCAAAATTGAGGAGTTGCGAGAAGCAACGGATTGGGAAATTCCCATCTACGTCAAGATGGGGGCGACTCGCGTCAAGGATGATGTGAAACTGGCGGTAAAGGCTGGTGCTGATGTGATTGTCCTCGACGGGATGGAAGGCGGTACTGCCGCAACTCAGAGTATTTTTCAGGAACACAGTGGTATTCCCACGCTTCCTGCATTAGTGCAAGCCGTGGAAGCATTGCAGGAAAGCGGCGTTTATGGACAAGTACAATTGGTGATTTCTGGTGGTATCCGTTCGGGTCCTGATGTTGCAAAGGCGCTAGCGTTGGGGGCTGATGCAGTAAGTCTGGGAACTGCCCCTCTGATTGCAATGGGATGCAATAAACCCGTCTACATTGAGGACTATCAGAAGTTAGGCACAGAACCTTATCACTGCCACCATTGCCATACTGGGATGTGTCCAGTCGGGATTACAACTCAAGATGAGGAGTTGATGCAACGCTTACCAGTAGAAGAGGCGACAACACATGTGGCAAATTACCTGCAATCTCTGGTAATGGAGGTACAGAGTTTAGCACGCGCTTGCGGTAAGTCGGATGTGCATAATTTGGAACGTGAGGACTTAGTGGCGTTGACTCTAGAAGCTTCAGCAATGACGAAGTTGCCGCTAGCGGGTACTGATTTTGTAATGGGGCAGTAATACTAATTGATTAGCTCTATTACCCATGTATACCTAAAGTTAGAGGGGAAGTTAAAGAACTTTCCCCTCTAACTATCTGTAGTAATATGGTCTGATTCTATTTGATTCTTCCCTCACCAGAGATTTGAGCTGATTATCTAATTTGTCAGTCTGCTGAGGAAAAAGAGTCACGTATCGAGATCGTTATTTTGCAACAACTTTACTAATTATTTGCTCAAACATTAATTTTGCTGAGATCAACGGGAAACATAGCAACTGAAGTATTATTGTTCAGAATTATAATTTTTTTAGCTAATCTCAGCCGAGCAACGGGTTCTGCGATCGCCAAAGCCGCATCCACTAGTACTGCTGCTGTGTCTTGCGTGTGGCAGCGGATATACAATGCTCCCCAGCGCCGGAATACCTTACAATTGCGTAGAGGTGCAAGCTGCCGGAGTTGCTTAGGTTCCTCGCGGTAGAAGTCCAAAATTAGTTGAGCCAGTTGGCAAATACGGTTCATGATTGTTAACCCTTACTTATAGTGCGTACTCCCGCTCAAATCAGCCTTTTTTTGGCAAATGCCCCTTAAGATTGCCAGGTTATATAGGCTAGTTCAGACAAAATTCGACCTAGGCTCTAGTGAAAGCTCAGGGAGTATTCACTCCATTAGCTGTTGCTTAAACTGAAGCCATCTGCTCCTACCAAATATATTGAAGCGCGAATTCCTTAGGGGCGTATCTATGTAGAAAAAAGACTTAATAACTACTTATGATGAAGTAACTATAGGCAAAAGATATGTAAGCTAGTTTTCACGCGCTTTTGCGAGATTTTCTGTCAATTTCCTAGGTTAAGGTTTCTTACAAGTTCTTCAAGAAACTAGACAATTGAGATTATTAAAACTGATAGGAGGAATTATCAAGTGGTGGTATTGAAAAGTTTAAGCAATGATCGCTATGAAGGATTAGAGGAGATTGTTGCGATCGCACGTTCCGTTGGTTGGGGTGCTGCCAAAATCTTGCGCTCCTACTATCGTGGCAATTCCAACGATGGAAACTTAGAAATTCAAGAGAAAAAAGATGGTCCTGTCACGGCTGCCGATGTCGCCGCTAACCACTACATCCTAGAAGAACTCCAAGCCTCTCTCGGTACACAAGACTTCGGCTACCTGAGCGAAGAAACGTATAAATCCTTATCAGAGCAAACGCAGGAGTCACTCCAACAGCAACCTTGGGTATGGATTATTGACCCTTTGGATGGCACCCGCGACTTTATTGAGCGTACAGGCGAGTATGCTGTGCATATTGCCCTAGCCCATCAAGGCAGACCCATTTTAGCCGTAGTTGCATGGCCGGAAGCCGAGAAGCTGTATTATGCCACCCTTGGCGGCGGCACCTTTGTTGAAACGTCAGATGGTGTCACAACACCCATACGTGTATCAGAGCGTAATGCGATCGCAGATTTGTCCCTTGTCGCCAGTCGTACTCACCGGGATGAGCGTTTTAACCAGCTACTGCGCCAACTCCCCTTTAAAGAGAAACACTACGTTGGCAGCGTCGGCTGTAAAATTGTGACAATCATTGAACAGAAGGCAGACGTTTACATCTCTCTCTCCGGTAAGTCTGCCCCTAAAGACTGGGATATGGCAGCTCCAGAACTTATTCTCAGGGAAGCAGGTGGACAATTCACTCATTTTGATGGAACTCCTTTGTTGTACAACCAGGGAGACATCAATCAATGGGGTGGTGTAATGGCAAGTAATGGTCATTGCCACAGTACTCTTTGTACTCAAGCCTCAGAAATTCTCGCGCAGATAGATAGTTAAGCGTCAAAACATTCATTTTGAGATGATTGCAACACTATGATTATCTTCTGTTTGTTGCCGCTTTTCTGTAAGGCTAATAGTCCGAGATGAACCCTCAGATATATTGAAGACAAACCAAGCAATAAAACTCATCACTATCATTTCACCAGCATCTTCAATAAGAGCAAGTGAGGGTTTCCAATATGGGGATTGGAGCGCTATGTGAAGCATATCTACTACAATCCCGAATAGAGCTAAAGCAAGCAGAAAAATAGTTAAATATCTAGAATTCTTTTTTGATGAGCGATCGCTGAAACGATAGGCAGTAGCAATACAGATCAGGAAGAACAAACCAACGCAGGCAGATACAATAAGTTCTCCAAAGTCTACTGCTCTCAAGTTGAATGCTGGGGAGAAAGCGAGTCGGTGACTAATTTTGCTACCTATTCTTTCGTGGATACTGATAGCATCATCTAGTAACAGGTAACAAAACAGTATAGACCAAGAAAGATAGAGATAAGAACGATTCTTCCAGGCTAAGAGACTTAGTAAAAGGGCAATCCAATACTCTTTGATATATTGAAACAGTTCTGCATAGCCTTGGTCTTTTTCAATCGAAAGATAGGGGTTTGAAACAAAGTCTGTTGGTAGATAAAGGATATGAAGAAGAATAAAAATTACATCCGTAGCTAAAAACAAATATAAGAGTCGAGTTGTGTTCTTGTTTATATAGCGTTTTCAAATGAGACATGAAAAAGCGTCATAGTTTTCAAGACTAGGAAAATTGAACAGTTTGTAATCTGCTAACATCTCGAATAAACGCTTAATAATTGAAAAGTTTTTACAAAATCGATA
>JAHHIF010000095.1 GCA_019358875.1 Symplocastrum torsivum CPER-KK1 | reverse complement strand
TGAATTTTTCTGTCCTGAGTTGTCCTGAGTTTGTAAGCGAATCCTGTAATTCAACAACAGTGGGGATTTCAGCTCAGGACAAAACTCAGGACACCTGTCCTGAAACTGTCCTGAGTTGTCCTGAGTTTGTAAGCGAATCCTGTAATTCAACAACAGTGGGGATTTCAGCTCAGGACAAAACTCAGGACACCTGTCCTGAAACTGTCCTGAGTTGTCCTGAGTTAGAAGCGATCACACCTTCCCCAGTAGAAATTGAAATCCCACTACCCATTTACCAGCGGTCAGATGGCACCATCCATGTGGACTCAACCCAATTAGACGACTCATTCACACACCCAGTGGTTACTCAAGAGAATGAATCTAGTCAGGTCGAATTGACCACTCCAGCAATTACCTCACTTGAACAACTGATTGATGGCTTGGCAGATGTCACCACAAAAGAACAACTTGAAGCGGTCACGGCTGGGCAATCACCTGAAGTGATTCAAGATGCAATTGACCTCCAGAACACACCAATACAGCGCCAGCACTTAAGAAAGCTTATGAATTTGAAGTGAATGCCATTCAGTGAGGCACATCATGCAAAATAAGTTGATCAGACAATCCAGACAATCGACAGACCCTTCCTCAGCCACACATTTTGAGATTCCTAAGCATCTCCCGCCAACTGTGCGAGATGTAGCCGAATCTCTCCTGATGCGTGATCCAGAAGGCGCAAAGCGATATTTGGAGGCACACCTTAACCAAAGAAGTCGGGTTGGAAAAGATGATTCTATCCTCGATTTAATCGGAGATAATTAGAGAATGAATGAGAAAAAACTATGAAACCGAAAGCATCCAAACAAAAGGGATTCAACCATCTCAAGCTTGTCAAAAGTGTTGAGCTGGTTGAACTCGAATTAATCAATCTTGACCAGAGTACTCAGAGCCGTACTGGGTTCCACCAGAAAACACTGGATGACTATGTTGTGGTGTGGGAAGCTGGCGGCAACTTCCCCCCAGTTAACCTTTACTTTGATGGTAAAACCTATTGGGTTGCTGATGGATTCCACAGGATAAAGAGCCGATTAGAAGCCAATCTAAAGGGCAACAAAATTGAGGCGATTGTTCATAAAGGGGGTAAACGTGATGCTATTCTGCACTCAGTTGGGGCTAATTCACAACATGGATTGAGACGGACAAATGAGGATAAGCGCCATGCTGTGGAGTTGTTATTAAGGGATGAAGAGTGGTCAAAGTGGAGTAATAGAGAGATAGGCAGGCAATGTGGTGTTAGTCACGAGTTTGTGGCTAATGCTCGAAAGCAACTATCTGGCAACCGTAGCCAGATAGAAAGGAAGGTCAAAAGGGGCGGAACTGTTTATACACAAAGAGATCGGCAAACGTTACCACCTCTCTCTAATCCTGCTGTTTCCATATCCAAGAGTGATGATTTACAAGAGGTAATAAGTTGTATGGAGGGGAGCAACAAACCTTCTTCTATCAGCAGGTTTCCACAAGGAGTTTGTCGCACCACAGGATATTCTTGGGATTATATTCGTATCTTATTAAGTAGAGGAGTGCTTTTATCTCCAGCAGAATTAGAAAATCCTTTGTTTAGGAATTGCTGGAGTAAAGCTTATGGGCGGGGTATCAATTAGCTAGCTTATCCAATTTTTATTTCTAACACCCACATCAAGAAAATGGAAGTAGACAGCAACCTTTGTTGGAAAGGTTTAGTTGAGTACTTGATTTAACCAATTTAATCGCCTTGTTTCTGAGCGTCTTGCTAAATCGCGCAAACGTTTTGACTTAGTAATATCCGCTTGACGGAAGCTAAGTCGGAATAATTGTTGTATTCTATGTTCCCATTCTTCATTGAGTATTTCGATGTTCGGCATCTCATTTAGTAACTGCGATTAAATGACTAGTCCTTATCCACCTCTATTTGTCTCTCACTCAAAAATCTAGGAATTCTGCGTTCCATTACAAAAGTTCACATTAATCAGGTTTAGGCTTAGAAGTCTGTTTTTCCAACTGAACACATTAAGTGTTTGGGTGTAGGACGTTTTACATTATTTCCCGCCTTCATGCAGTAGCTCGGATACAGCTTTCCACTAACGGCTACTCTTGGCGATTGCAAGAGAGTGTGTGACAGTACGCTTTCACGGTAGCCTGATGAATCAATAGCTTGAGCGTCAGGGATGAAGGTAGATCGACACGGCAAAGCCAAGATTCTCACCCAACAGGAGATTCAGCTTCTATTTAGTGAAGGATTTCAAACTTCTCGCGATCGCGCCTTATTTGGAATCTGCCTGTTTACTGCCTGCCGGATTAATGAAGCTTGCACTTTGAAGATAGCGGATGCCTACGACACGGCTGGTAGAGTGCGACCAAAGCTAATCATCCGCAAGGGCAACACAAAGGGAAAATTAGCGACTCGCACGATTCCAGTTATTGAAGACCTGCGATTGATTTTGACAAACTACCAGCCAGCAGTAGGGCAAGAGTATCTATTCCCTGGTCGATTCTGTGGACATATCGACCCGGAATCAGCTTCTAGAATATTGCGGAAAGCCTATAGGCGAGTCGGAATTGAAGGGGGAAGCACTCATTCATTTAGGAGAACTGCCTTAACCCAGATGAGCAATGCGGGAATTCCCTTGAGAATCATTCAGGAAGTGTCAGGTCATCGTTCCTTAAGCCAGCTTCAGAACTATTTGGAAGTGCAGGATTCACAGGTGTTAGGAGCGGTAACGGCATTATCAATGTTATCGCCAGTGGGGGAAGAAGTCAGGAAATACAATTATCTTGACCTGAATGCTGAGCCTCAACAAGTAGATACAGGGCTTTCTCCATAAACTTCCTTAGCTAATAGCGATCGCACCTCATCTGTTCCCTTATCCTCAGCTTTGGGAACAATAAGGAAGATTTTGCTTGAACCTATTTATTGAGTATTAGGGTATGGATAGATTGGAACCAACTCCCGAAGATGTTGTATGGGTGAGTCCAAGTGAAAATTTAATTGCTAACATCTCCACTTGTAGAATTAATCAACTAAAGCATACGGTTAAAGAACGCCTTAAGGGTCTTTCTAATGCGGCACCTACTTGGCTAGAAGAAGGTATTGACTGTCAATTTTTGGATGCTCAATCTGGTGGCGGTTGGAAGAAAGGGAAGATTCGGTTGCGTGTGGAGATTGTACTAGACGAACCGGAGCCAGAACCGGAGCCAGAACCGGAGCCAACAAACCCTGATTCAGATTTCCTGGATACCCTCAGAAAGGATATTACACCTGAACAGTAGTACATGAGTTTGCTCAAACCAACATTTACGAAAACTGCCCTACCCCCAATACTAATCCTGGAGCTTTTTCATTTCCTCTTGTACACCTATTGCGACCTGCAACGTTTCATTAAGAAGCTGTCCACTTTCACTAGCTTGCTCACTAACATCCAAGGCTTTTAAAGCTGCTAGGTTATTCTCAAATAGCTCAGGTTGACTGTTAATAATATCTTTGTTTTCTCTTAAGATTCTTTCGGTTTTAAGGGCACGAACTAAGTCTGCTCTTGTCAAATTAAGTGCTTCAATAACTTTTTCCCTATTACTCAATATTACTGGATTGCCAGCGGCTTCTAATTGCTGCTGAACCTCTACCGTTTTAGCAATTCGGTTGTATTTGATAACTTCTTCAATTAAAGATATTGTCGTTTTAGGAATTACTATTTTATTTAGTAATAATTGTCTAATTTTTAGATAAAAGACGATTGTTATAATAGTTGTTGGTATCCAGTATGTAGTTATACTTAAAATTTGTATCATAGTTGTAGCGCCAATATCCTTTAATGTTGCAGCAGGGATAAGAAGATTAATATCAATGTTAGATAATACTAAACTAGTGAGAGCTACAACAAAAACGCTTACAATCACAAAGTAAACAGGACTTAAAGCAGCAAATAAAATCTCTAATGCGACTCGACGTTCACTTATCGCTCTCTTGAAGGTAGAGGGTTTATGTAAGGAAATGTTATTTAAGCCTAAACCAGTTAGGTGCTTTAATTCTCCTTTGCTAATCTCCAAACCTAGTAGAGTAGAGCAATTAGGATTAGAACCTTTAACTGACTTATCCAATTTATCCATGTCAGTCATACTTGAATGCTCCTATATAGAATTACCTCTATTATATTTTAAGAAAAGTGACTTTGAATCTATAAAAAATTAGATATGAATTGGCGACTAATTTTCATAGCTTGTGTTTACCTTAGCTTGTGCTTGCCCTAATAATCTGGAATTTGTTAATGTAGGCAGTAAATAACTTTGTCTACAAAACTCTCAGTAATTTCGTTGCTTTTTCTGCCAACAGCAACAAAACGTTACTTAAAACTTTTGAGTGACTTGGTGTGTAGCGATTGCCAAGTATTCTATACCTCTAAAGGATTGCTAGGGATGCCCTGGGGGAGAGAAGTTGCTTGTTGCTAGTACGGGTATGAGCGCACTTTTCAACTACACCTCATCCTTGCTTAGGATGGGGTATTTTATTTTGCCGCAATCTGACACAGAAGATGATGCATTTGAATCGGTGGAAAGCCAACTTATTAACTTATCAATCATTCGCAGCAATAGGGGGTCATTCTCAATAAGAGGCATTTTTTGTATCTTATGCCCCATAATTTTTCCGGTATTAGCCCAAATAACGTTATAGCGTCATTACAGCCTACTTCCTACTTCCAATAGGGATTATTATCGGTATTAGACACGTTAGTTTAAGTTGTGATTGATAATTTTGGCTAATAGGCACGAAAAAACCCACTCAGATGAGCGGGTGAGCAAGAGTTGATTGATTTGGTTTATGCAGCTTCCAGCACCAGTTCGGTTTTGCTTAATTTGGGGATTGATGTTGCAACGGCTACACCTCACTCAATTCAAAGTTCTACTGTGTAATATGGTTATTCTGCGATCGCTGCTTTATTTTGTCATGGCGGGCTTGTGTGAAATCGGGGGCGGTTACCTAGTTTGGTTGTGGGTACGAGAAGGCAAAAGTGGTTGGCTGGCATTGGGCGGGACAATTTTACTCACTGCCTATGGATTTGTGGCAACGCTTCAACCGGCAAACTTTGGACGAGCCTATACCGCTTATGGCGGAATTTTCATCATCCTATCCATCATTTGGGGATGGAAAGTGGACAAGATTATGCCTGACCGCATGGACTGGCTCGGAGCCGCGATCGTTTTGGCTGGTGTATTAGTGATGATGTATGCACCTAGAGCCTAGCAATATTGTGATAAATCCTTATGTGTCGTAGGGTCAGGACGTTTTGTAGCGGTTATCGTCCTGCTGTTAACAGCAGTAGACTATCTGTTAACAATATGTCAACTAATTTGTTAACTAGATGTCTACAACTGGGGTAGACTGACGTTAACAACAGTCAACAGAGTGTTAACAATGGCGAGTCATTTGATATCGTTCCGTATTAATGATTCAGAGATGGAAGCCTTAAAGCAGCTAGCAGAGGGGAATGAGAGTTCTAATCTGGTTGCCCAGCGCTTGCTGAAAGAGCGACTAGGACTGTCAACAGGTTCGTTAACAGAATTGTCAACAGAGAGAGTGGAGGAAGTAATAGAGCAGGTAGTTAGCGATCGCTTTTCACGTCTGGAGGCAGAAGTAGAGACACTAAAAAAGCAGTTGCAGATAGAGCCAATAGAGCCAGAGCGACTTCCCACGAGAGCCTAGAAGGAATTTCTCAGAAGGAATTGTGTGGTCGCTTTAAAGAACCATTTTCAACAGTAAATGCGAAAGCTAGACGGAGAAGAATGACCAGCCAGGAGTATCTTGAAGATTTAACAGGCTGGAGGTACAACCCAAGGACAAAGTTATATTACCCACCATCTGAGTAAGCAGCCTGACTAATTGTGATCGCTACCTCAAACTCATAAAGGAACTAGGAGGCAAGCTGCTCACTCCAAATAAACGTGATCGCGTTTTGACAGGAATAGGAGTGGACAAGCCGTCACCACTATGTAAGAGGGTTAAGCCCGAACAGTGAGGAAAAGCATATTGGAAAGTCGCACAGCTTGTTCCCTTTCTCTTACTGAATTATCGCCATTCCAGTCTAAAACATTGGTTGCTATACTTAACGCTAAATGCTGTGCCACTCAAAGGTAAAAGCACGGTGACTTCTATTGTTAAATCTATTAAAAACACTCCCATCCGGTTAACAGACGAACGTTGGGAGCATATTATCAGAGGGCATCCAGAACTAATTGACCAAAGACAGAAGATTCTAGAAACTGTTGCTAATCCTCAATCTATCTTTGAAGGAGGTGAAGAAGAGCTTCTAGCAGTAACACAACTAGAATCAGGAAAATGGCTTGCCGTTTTCTATCGAGAACTTGAGAAAGATGGTTTTATTATTACTGCATATGCGACCCGAAGAATTAATTCTTTTAAAAGGAGGAATAGGATATGGCCGTGACCAACGTTGATATCCAGAAATACTTATTAGGGTTAGTTGCTTTTGTAAAAAACTTTCCGAAACGAGATTTCCAGATAGATTACGATCTTGAAGCAGACGTAATGTACATTAATTTTGGAGACAGAACTAAACCTGCTGCTGATAGTGAATATACTGATGATGATCTAATTATTAGATATGATGAGCAGGACGAAATTATTGGATTTACTATATTACATGCAAGTAAGCGCTAGAAAACATACTTTTATAATGCAAAATTAACTTCTTCATTTTTTATGTATTTATTGAATTTATTAATTCCTAATGGTAGGACACTGTATTATCACAATAATGACACAAATCTAGAGGAATACAAATATAATCATAGAGTTTACGCTTTTGCTGATTTTAGGATTGAATCAGTTCATAATTCCTCAAAATTAGAGACTTATGATGCAGTTTTAGTAATAGAGGATACCAAAGAAGTTCGAGAAAACCTGACTCAAGTTGGTGGAAATTTAGCAGCAGAGATACTCTATGTCTGTGCCAACGAAGTTCATGTACTTTTAGGAAGATATAAAGTAGCTGGCTATGTAAATGTACTTAATGAAATTCATCTAAAGCTACAAAATCCTATAAGGATGATGACAAACTATACAATTCCGACAAAACATTTTAATACTATTGACTTTCCTGGATTGCAATAACCAAAAGTACTTATAATTTACTATTAAAAATATTTATATGTGATAACGATTAATCTGTAGTGTGAATCTGTAGGGTTGTCGGATAGATCTGTGGGGTAGGGTCGTAGGGTGAGTTGTAAGGTGCTGTAAGGCTTGATATGCGTACCCTACAGCACTCACTACTCTAGTTTGCTCGGAACCCGACAGATGAATCCGACTTAGGTTTATCCCCATCTTGCTCGTCTATCTCACCAAATCCACTATCAGCTAGAAGTCCAAAGTATTGCCGAATTTGTTTTACTCCTTTGCCTTTTAAAACTGACATCCCATTGTTATAAACGTCTCTGGCAGTTACCCAATCATTTTTCTTTTTAGCGAATAGCCAGATGCTCTTGAGTGGTTCTGCCAAGCTGTCAGATATTTTTAACTCATTGGTTATCTCAGTAGATGTGATCGCTTCCTCTTCTAGTTGTGTATTAGCTATAGTTTCAGTCACATTTACTGGCTGTACAACCGTCGGCTGAAGTTCACCAAAATTTGTTATCTTCTGCTCTAATTTTGGGAGAGTAACAGGCACCCACTGGTTTGAACCATCTAGTTTCACTGCACCTTTCCCACTAGCTGTGGGTTGTAATGTGTCCGGGTCGATATCAGTTTGCAGTTCAAGTTGGAGCATCTTATCAATCAGGTTAGCTAGTCCCTGAATACCTCCTAGTGCTGTTTGATTGTTGTTGTGCGAGACGAAGGTTAAAGGCATCTCCTGTTTACGGCTTTTGGTCAGTCCGAGCCGGAAGAACTGGGTAAGCAGCTTCTTATCCTCAATCAAATCGACATAGGTGGTAACCTCTTCACAAATGAGTGCGATCGCTTTTCTTTCTGCCCAAAGTTTTGCTCTCCATGCATCCTCAGTCATAGTTGAGGCATTGAAAGCTTTGTAACGGCTCATCAGCTCATCTACATACCAGCGTAGGAAGTCGGCTATCTCTTCAAAGTCATGATAACTCTCTACTCCTTCCCATTCGGCTCGGTTAGAGTCTGGGTCAAGCACAACAACTCGGTAACCTTTATCCTTCTTCCGCTTAGCAATATACCGAGCCATCCAGCTTTTACCACTACCTTGGTTGCCCCAAATCAATGCGGTTTGGCTAACAAAGTTGTCAATCCATTTGATGTTAGTGACGGCTGGTGTAGAGGTATTAGTTTCTGGTGTAGGGACGGCTGGCTGGGAAGGGAAGTGAGATGGTGGTAGTGAATATGAACTAATTTCTATCGACTTTCCCAAGCGATTCTCACCCTCCACTGATTGCGCGGGTACATCAACAGCACCTAAACGAGTATTTTGACCAACTGGTGATTGAGAGAGATTCCCAAACATATACCCGTAAGCGGCTTCTAGATGGGAACTACGTTGTGCTTCAGCTTGTTCTAGATGCCGAAATGCATCCATCACCCAATTGGGTAAGTGGTTCGTGTGCTGGCGTAACTTCACCACAAATAGAGCAAGTATTGGATCTGAGGCATTATTTTCTAAATGCTCACCCTGAGCCACACAGAAGACTGTATGTTCGTAAGCGGTAAGGATATTGGCTGTAGTAATCGCATCAGCCTGAAATGGTGTAGTAGGAGAGTCGAAAGATTGACCTCTACGTTTTTTGACTTCCTCAGCCAACCACTTGATGAACTGCTCAAGTAGGACTGAATTTTTTAGACAAGCCAATTCCGGTTTAAGGCGATCGCGCATTGCTCCTAATTCCTGCCAGCTCACTACTGATGCCCCAATTGAGCCAGCAATCAGTAAAGAAGGCACACCAAAAGGGAAGAAGACAGGTAGCCCTAAGACTCCTGTAACCAGCATTCCTGTCAGTAGCTTGTTTTGGTCAGAACGATATTCAGCCGCATACTTACCCACTGCCTTGTAGACCCGCTCAATCGCAACATCTAAAGGCATTTGTTTTGCTTCAACCAAGTACCGTAAGACTGTGTGACCGTCTGGATTTCCGGGTTCTAGATTGGTTGTTAGTTCGTGCATGATTTCCTCTTCCTCCTACAGTTAGGGGTGCCAAGAGACACCCCATTCAAATTAGTGATTAGTTGTTAGTGATTAGTAGAGTCTGTCCTTATCGGCTTTCTCAACATTTGAGAGAGTGACCGCCTTATAACCTCTGTGGAGAATCATTGCTAGTTCAACTCCTGCAACCGCCAGTCCATTCCAAATGATGTTTATCCACAAGGGATTGCTGAGATTGTCTAGCCAAGGGCGAGATAGGTGCATGGCGTAAGCATCAACCAAATAAGCAACATATCCGGCTATCGCCAACCAACGTAGAATTGAGAGCGTTTCGGTTGTCGCTAGTTTGTAAGCCTTTTTAGCCGCTGGATGATTACCAGGTGCTTCATAACGTTTCCGATTTTGCTTGTAGAGCAGGTTCTCTGCCGAATCTGGAAAATACAGGTGAAAGCGTCCGGCTATCTCCAGACCTTGAATCATGAAGCAAAAAGCGATCGCTCCTACTAACGCAATCAGTCCACCTGTTAACTGATCGAGCCAAACAAGTGCAGTTCCCAAAAACGGTAGGCGCACAATTGAATTCATGATTCTGTCGCCAATTGGGGCTTCTACTGGTAGGGTTCTGCCCAGTTCATCTAGACGTGTCGTGAATACTTGGTTCACGAGGTCGTAGTAGCCCGCTAAGTTAATGGCGATACAGAATCCAGCAAATAAGAGGATACCGAATTTGATGGTATTTGGGTTGAAGATGAAGCCGAAAGTCTTATCACTCAAGTCTCCCAACCTTTGAGAGACTGGTACTTTCTCATCATCAAAATCCATATCATGACGTGCGCTCTTAGGAATGATGATTTGGGGCTGGTGAGTTGATTGAGTGTTGTTGGTATTGAATTTAGCCATCTTTATCACTTAGGTATGTTGGCAAAGGGGTGTGTGGCTTGAGTTGGCATGACACCACGAGAGGAGAGAATTTCCTGCATCTCTTCTGGTGGCATTCTGCGTAGGTCAGTAACAAATGGGGTGCCTTCTGCATCTAGCGCGACAACTCCAGTAATTCCGAAGGCATCACATACAATCGTTCCGCTCGGCATTGGTCGGTTCTTGTGGATAACAATTCGCCCTCCTTCCACTGAGGAGAAATAAGCGGCAATCCCATCTGTAATGGGCATCTCACTCATTAAAGGGATACAAGTTTGCGCCCTAGAGATTGCCTCTTGACGGTCAAATGCCGACTCTTTTTGTTCATTGCGAATGTTGGTTTGGCGTTCGGCTGTAGCTTGTAAGTCGGGCGAGCGCAGAATATACCCGAATCCCAATGCTCCAAACTGGGCGGCTAGTAAGTAGGTAGCTGCATTTTTTTTGAACACGAACTTCTCCTTTTTTAATGCCCAACTCATCAATAAATTGGGCATTAAAACTAGTTGATGTGGAACCGTAAGCGACCTACCAGAACAAACGCTTTTTGTGCTGCCGCTTTAATTGGTTCTGGTGCTTTCGGATTTCTGGCAAGATGAGCCAGTGGTTTTTGAGCAGTGATGATGGATTCGTGAATCAGGTCTTTCATTGCTGTTTCGCCTTAAACCACTCATAAGCACTGGATACAATGTGCTGCTGGTCTGGTGGGAGAGGAAAAGGCAGTTCCCCGGCATTCTGACGGGCTAGTACATTAGCAGCATCACGAGCTTGATTAGTGGGGACTCCAGCCGCTTCAAGCTGTTGTTGCATGGAGGCTTTAATTTCGTCTGCGTTCATCTCAACCCCCCACAAACCATCTGATTGAGAAGGGCAATACACAGATTGAGCTTGCTGCTGGGAGTAAGATTCTGCGTTAGCTGCCACAGCCCCCAGCCGTTACCATCTTCATCAAAACTGTCCTGCACAATTGCCTGAGGAGTGTCGGTAGCCGATTCGATAAGCATAATGAGACAGGCTGCCCGATCATCATTCGTGAGTGCTTGTAGTTGAGAACCGTACTGCTCCTCAATTTCAGCCAAAATGTGTGAGTCTTGGGTGCCGGGAAGTCCGCCAACAAAATATCCGAGTGGTTTTACCATTGTTATTAATCCTTAATGATTGTTTTGTTGGTCGTTTGGGATAAGTCAGCACCGGAGCGGGACAAACTTTTGGTGCTGGCTTCAACTTGAGGGGCATTGAAAGTAATGTGGTCTTGAACTTCACTCCAGTCGTTAGAAGCGATCGCTTCTACTGCAAGTGCCTCTAGTTGAGTGAGAAAGCTTTCATGCTCCTGCCTTATGGCTTCTAATGGTTCTGGTGCTATCATTCAAGCTACTCCATTACTTTTGCGAGTATCGGCAATCCACCTATCTATCGGGTAGCCAGCTTCAACTGCACTTTTTAAGGCACCCATTGCTATACCGAGAAAACGAGGGTAAAACTCACCTTCCATCTGGGGATAAGCCCTTTTGACAATCTCAAACCACTCCTGGATTGTGGGTTCGTCAATATCCAGTAGGATTTGCAAGGTTAATGATGTTTCTGGTGTCACTTGTGCTTCCTTTGATTTGAACTACTTAAAGTGCTTGTCTGAGTGATTTAATCACTGCTTCTGCTTGGGCCATATCACCCTTACTCCTGCCAACTTCCCAAAGTAAATCCTCAATCTGCTGTCGTTCTTCAGCCGTCCCAGTCTTGTAAATCTCAAGGGTTTGGCGGCAAGCTCGATTAACTTCCCATTGTTCTTTGAGCTTTTGGAGGAATTTGATCATTCGTTCTCCTACAACCCTGTCAGTGGTTCATCAAACTGGAAGTCGCTTTCTGGTAAGGTTGGGGCGATCACCTGCTGTCCTATATCTGGCAAAGGTTCAGCTCTAGCGTATGTCGGACTAATTGCTTGTACTTGCCATGTTTGCTCTAAGTGCTTGGCATAGCGCGAGAACAAAACATTGATAACCTCACTGATACTGCCCAGTTGGGTTAACTCTTGCAACTGTTCAGCTTTTTCTAGTGCTGCCCCTCTCAGTACAATTCGCGCTTGGGTCATAGCAACATCCCCATGATTGTGATGGTCTGAGAGTTAGGAGCTACCTTAAAACGCCCTTTGGTGCTTTCTTCAATCGGGTTTGCCAGTGGTGCTGAACCACCAATAATCAAGATCTCCCCAACTTGATTGAAGTACTGACCCCATGCTGTTCTTAAGGTTGCCCTTATTTCTTCAAGCCAACTATCACGGCACTTCTCAAATAAGTGAGCAAAGTTAGCACCACTCACCCCAACTTGGAAGGAACCATCAGCGATCGCGTCCATCACTTGGCTTAAGTCCTGGCTCTGATTGGTAGCTGGCATCAATGCCGAATCAATCTTTTTAGCCAGTTGGAAAGTACCGGGAACAATCACATCAGCTTGTCGCATCAGGTTGCCGCTGGGAGAGTAAAGCCTTCCGATACCAGTTCCACCCCCTAAATCGAGAACACCATTAACGTGTTTGAGAGACTTGTAAAGACCTTTAGCGATCGCAAACTTATAAGCGGGTCGGGTTTCATCAACTGGCTCAACTTCCCTTACTGATGCGTGGATAATTTCACCATTGCGCCGGAAGTAGTAAGTATTAGCCAGTGCTTTTACAAGCTCGACATTTTCAGTATTCCGAGCATCAGGTAAAGCGACTCGAAGGTAATCAAAAATAACCGTGTTAGTTCCTGGTAACGGTTCTAAAGCTGCATAAACAAGCCGTTTAGCCATCTCACACTTGTTACCAGTAAAGGCACTAACACCCTTCTGCCGCTGGGCTTCCTCCCCAATAATGAAACGCTCAGTAATATCGCTTGAATTGTTCAGGACTTCAATCAAGATAGAACGACTATCCGGCTGTGCTTCCTCCCAATCCTCAAGCATTTTGATGCAGCTTGGGATGGTCTTGACTATATTCTGGGGTGAGATCCACTGAGTTGAACGGTTGCCAGCATCAAGTGCCGCAATAGGTCGTTTTACGGGCATTACTGGCGCTTGATTGACGTTCTGCGTCAATGTTGTGGTCATTCTTTTATTCCTTTGAAAGTCGGTTAATGCTTATCTGCTCTAGCTTTGAGCATGGTTGTAACGCACTGAGACTAGGCTCAAAGCTCTGACGGGACGGGGTTAGATTTTGCTCTGTAGAGCATGTAGCTGACGTTTAGCGTCTCTAGAAGTTAGTATATCGATATAGGGATATATCGACAAGTCCTTATTGGGATATCATCGATAAAGCCTTATATCGATAAACCCCTATACCGTAATATTCCAAAAAGTGTCAAGCTTAAAAATGGGATAAAGCGACATAGGGATAACTGGATATTGAGCGAGAGTAAACAAGTGTCAGTAAAAATCTATTTGCCAGAAGACTTAAGAGCACGATTTAAATCAGCTTGTGCGCTTCAAAAAGTCTCTATGAACCAGATCCTGCTGGATTTTGTCGAGGACTGGACAACTAACAACGAAAAACCTAAACAACCCCCCGACTCTGGCAGTGGTAAAGGTAAAGGGAAAGGAGTTAACGAGTGAGTGAAACACCGGATATACCAGTTGAGCAGGAAAGTTCAGCCATAAGTTTTGACTTAGGCGGACTGGAGCTAGACATTGAAGGGACACTAGAAAAGTTCAAGGGTGACTCAGAGGCTTTAAACCAGTTGCACAATATGCTTTCAGATGCCTTAG
The DNA here is from genome assembly GCA_019358875.1 of Symplocastrum torsivum CPER-KK1. Classification (GTDB taxonomy): domain Bacteria; phylum Cyanobacteriota; class Cyanobacteriia; order Cyanobacteriales; family Coleofasciculaceae; genus Symplocastrum; species Symplocastrum torsivum. Next base: position 3,773 of record JAHHIF010000095.1, on the reverse strand, counting down.
AGAAATGCTCTGAGGCTATGGCTGAGTTAAAGGAGTGAGGTCATGAGTGAAACACCAGGACAGTACAACAAGAGTGATGGCACTCCTTTCAATCAACCTATATCGAGTGCAGAACACACCACACTCGACTTTGTTACCGCGAACAATAGCTTCCACTGGAAAACTGATTACTTCAAATTCTGCCAAGTCTTGGGGTTAATGCCTGACAGCTATGCAGAAGAAAAATACTCCCAGTTTCGGGAGTTGATCAGCAACCTAAATCAGTTTGACGTGGATCTGCACCAATAATTTTTCAGAGAAAAAAAACCTATTTTTCCTCTGCTGGTAAGGATTTCAGGAGTTACCTTGTTTGGATCGAGCAAAGATTTCAGGAATTGCCTTGTTCGGATCGACTGAAGTGCGTTTATATTTCACACAGGAAAATCTATTTTGTCAGCCAATAAGGAATGAAACTCCCAATGCGGAAATCAAATTGCGAAACACCCCCTACCAAGGGGCCGGGGGTGTTAAAAATTCTTTAACCTTCTAAAAAGAAAGAAAAGACTTGGTGCTGTCCCGGTACGAAGTCTTTCCCTTAAAGCAAAAAGCTTAATTTCCTGTATTTTACCGCAGGAATAGGAGCAGGCAACAGCACCGCATCAACCAATTTCCAATTAACACAAGCGTAACCTGTTTGCCCCATTTTGCAATTGCATTAAGAGAAAGATTTTCATCCACTGCTCTGCATCGAGTCTCCCAAAACGACCATAAATCAAGGAGATTCGACCAATGGTAGCCGAACTAAAAAAAACAACTGAGCATCAGCAATCGTTAATTGAAGAACTAGACAAACTCCCAACCGATTGGATATTGACACCTGTAGATGGAAACAAACGCCCCTATCGAGTAGGTTGGCAGACTGAACCACCACTATCTTTTGACCAACTGAAGGCTGAAATCAAGTCAGATAATGCAAAAGGATATGGATTAAGGACAGGCATCATAAGTGGGGGGATAGTTGCCATTGATGCTGATGGGCATTCCGCTCACGAGAAAATTCTTGAGTTATCGGGTGGTGAACGTCTTCCCGATACAGTTGCCTTTACATCTAATAGACCAGGACGCTGCCAATATCTTTTTTACATTCCACAGGAATATTGGGAAGATATCAAAACAAAAAAAATATCAACAGGTGTAACTGGTGATGATGGCAAGTCTGAACAGTTGGAGTTGAGGTGGAATGGCTTGCAGAGTGTTCTACCTCCATCTGCTCATCCGACAATGAAATTTTACAGATGGCGTAAATCTCCTCAAGAAGTTGCGATCGCACCTGCCCCTATGTGGGTGATTGAACAGATGTTGATTGAAAAACCTCAACAGGAATCTCATCTACCTCTTCTTGAATCGAAAAGACCTGTCACGTCCTACACTTCAAAATCTCGGTCAGGTAAGGAATGGACTGATGAGGAATGGGTATCGAGTTACCTTGATGCCCTCAATCCATCTCGTGCAGACATTTATGACGATTGGATTGCTGTCGGAATGGCTTGCCATTATCTAGGTGATCCCTTCTTGAGTAAGTGGGAGAACTGGAGCCGTCAGTCATCCAAATACAAACCAGGAGAGTGTCAAAAGAAGTGGAAGTCATTTAAACGCAGTGGTGTATCTATTGGAACACTTGGACACATGGCAAAACAAGATGGATGGCAATCGTCTTTTGAAAAACCTTCAGGTAGAGCTTATAGCAGCAGTAATCTAAATCAGGTTAGTAGCGGGTCAGGTAGTGGGGGTGATGGAGGTGATGGAAAACAATCACTGGTAGCATTAAGCTTGCGTGATCGTGTTCTAGAAATCCTTAACCGAAATCAAGATCGCTCTCGTCGTGATGAAGCTTTCATCAATCTGGCTCAAACTACTGGGGTCACAACCAGAGAGATTAAAGAGCTAGCCTCATCTCTCGAAAGTGAAGTCGATGTAGAGGAATCCCGAACCGATCGCAAAGCAGAAATTGAGAATCTGTTGAAGATTGGGAAGTATCAGCTTCAGCTTCAAGACTATCTCCATCCTTCTGTTGCTCAGCCACTAGAACGGGTAGCAGGATGGATGGGGACAACTCCTGCGGCTATGCTCACCACTCTGTACCCAGTTATTGGCTCCTTGCTTCAGGTGGGTACTCGTCTGGAACTAATAAAAGCTACCGATTTTTATGCTGTGCCCGTTTTGTATGCGGGGCTTGTATGCGAGTCGGGTGGAGGAAAATCCCCTGCACAGAAAACTATAATCAATCCTCTTTTTAAATTGCAGGACGAAGCAGAAATTGAGTACAAAGAGCGCCAAGACGAGTATCAGCAAGAGCTAGCTGAGTGGAAGAAAAGCAAGAACAATGATGAACCAGCACCAGAACAACCCGTTCCGCGAGAATACTACACAACAGATGCTACTAGCGAGGCGATCGCATTAATTCAAAGTCAGCAACCCAACCACGGGTTTTTGGGGTGGTTTGATGAATTACCCGCTTTATTCAAATCTCAAGGTCAGTATAAGAATGGGCGGGGTGCAGATGGAGAAAAAATCCTATCCGGTCGGGACGGTACAGGCTTTAAAGTCAATCGCGCATCTGGTAAACGCCTTGTAGTTAGCCAGTCGGCTTACAGTATCACTGGCTCGTTACAGCCTTTGATCTTACGTCAGATGATGGGAGATTTCACTGATGCCAATGGGCAGTGGGCGCGTTTCCTCTGGACAGTAATGCAAGTTCAACCAGCTCCTTATCCGGATGATGCTATCCCCTTTGATGTCTCTGGTCTTCTTAAAGGGATTTATAGGCGCATTAGTAAGCTCACACCTCAAACTTACAAGTTAAGTCCGAAAGCACAAAGGCTGTATCGCAACTGGTACAACGAACTTGACCAATTGAAAATGAGTGAGTCTCGTCAGGGTTTGAGAGCAGTCTACTCAAAGATGAAAGGTGATACAGGAGTTTTGGCGTTACTACTCCACTGCTTTAATGGCTGTGTAAATGAAGGCTCTATCCCTGAGCTAGAGGTTAGTGAGCAAACAATGATGGCAGTAATTAAACTTGCCAAATACCACATTGGACAGGTGAAACTCATTCATTCAGAAGGAGATGCCGCCAATGGTGAGATGGCTGCCATTCATACCAAAATTATCCAATTGTCTGAACGTAAGGGCTGGCTGAATGCTGCTGATGTTCGGGATATTGACCGACAGACCAAGAAACAATTCAGTGCTAACGACATACGCAGGCACTTCCGAGAATTGGAAACATCAGGATTTGGTCAAACAAAGGGGGACGGAACCAGGCTGATGTGGTCGATTAATAAAGAGGATGATTCCCCACCTGATTTTTTTCCCTCAGGTCTCTCTCAGAATAACTGCTGTCAAACTCAGGACAACTCAGGACAAGAAACAAAAAAACTTGAAACTATTACCAGTTATTGTGTTCAGCATTTTGTTGAAAATAACGGAAGTCAAACTCAGGACAACTCAGGACAAACTCAGGACACTCAACTAGAAGCTGAAGATATTACCAATACTAGTGTTCAGCCCCTTGAGGATAAAACTCAGGACACTCAGGACACTTTTGAACCTGCGAACACACAAATGGAGGAATCAGGTGGTGAAAAACAAATAAAGAGTGATGTCCTGAATTTTTCTGTCCTGAGTTGTCCTGAGTTTGTAAGCGAATCCTGTAATTCAACAACAGTGGGGATTTCAGCTCAGGACAAAACTCAGGACACCTGTCCTGAAACTGTCCTGAGTTGTCCTGAGTT
>JAHHIF010000093.1 GCA_019358875.1 Symplocastrum torsivum CPER-KK1 | reverse complement strand
TGGTCATTTGTCAAGGCTGCTGCTCGCCTCTCAATCTTGAAAACCTTGTTTAACAAGGCTTTCAAGCTTGTTAAGAAAGATGTGACTAATGCATAGCTTTTTAAGGGGGATTTAGGGGGATCTGAATTTAATGGGGAAGTTTGAAAACACGCCCTAGTGCTTCAAATGTGGAGAAAGCGTAAGTCCTGAGACATCAAATTTTAATCCAGAATCTTTGTGATTTTGGCTTTAACTTGACCCTCACCAAGCTGTATTTGTACTTCTTGTCCAGGAACTAGATTAGTGGCTGAACGAGCGATAGTTCCGTTTTCCCTGCGTACCACCGCATAGCCTCGTTTCAGAACATTCTCAGGGTCAAGTGTTGCTAGTTTCTGTCGCAGAAATTCGCAATGTTGGCTAGCTTGACGTAGACGGCGTGATGTTGCCTGCATCAATTGCTGACGTTGCTTAGCGATCGCTTTTTGTTCGTCCCGCAGTTGTCGCTCAAGAGGTAAACGTCCTAAGCGCTCTTGTAGACGTTGCAGGTGATGATTCGAGGTATTTAAAACTTGAGTCACAGCGTTCTCAAGGGCACGTTGTCGTTGTTGGTGTTCAGCATAGAGCGTCACCAGTTCTGGAACTGCCAGTTCTGCCGCAGCAGTTGGTGTGTGAGCATAAGCGTCAGCCACTAAGTCAGCCAGAGATTCATCACGTTGATGACCAATCCCCGTCAGTACAGGAATTGAACATTCTGCGATCGCTCTTACCACGCGCTCATCATTAAAGCAAGCCAAATCCTCAGAAGCTCCTCCTCCGCGTGACAAAATCAGCAATTGCGCTCTCTCATCTCGCTCAACCCGCTCAATCGCGGCAACGATAGAGTCAGGCGCTAGTTCACCTTGCACCTGAGCGGGTGATAACAAGACTTGCAAACCAGGATAGCGACGCTTAAGAGTGCGTTGAATATCTCCCCAAGCCGCCGCTTGAGGTGACGTGACAACACCAATAATCTGAGGATGAGTAGGAAGCGATCGCTTTCGTTCTTCATCAAATAGCCCTTCTGCCTCCAACCGATTCCGTAGCTGCCGATATCGCAACGCCTGTAACCCTTCACCCGCAGGCAAGGCTTGCCAAACACTAAGTTGATATTGTCCCCGTTGTGGATAAACCCGAAGACTACCTAAAACAATCAGTTGCTCTCCTGAGACTGGCAACTGCACTAATTTGCTTAGCTGAGAAGTCCATACCACGCACTGAATCGAGGCTTTTGACCCTGGGTCTTGGAGTGTGAAAAACAACCCACTTCGGTGCCGATTCGCACTAGAAACTTCACCAGTGACCCAAACCTGCCGGAGTTGCTCATCCTGCTCTAACAACTCCTGAATATAGTCTGTTAACCCCGCTACAGACAGAGTTACCTCAGGAACCAGTGAATTGGAGAAAGAGAATGTCATCTTTTTTACTAAACTACCTAGTGAAATTACGTAATCTACAGATTAAACACTCACCCTAAGCCATCATCTCGATGTCACCTGAATAAAGTGTCTGCTATCATTAGCAATTCCTAGAATTACATCGTCGAAAGTGCAGAAGGCACAAGCTTTCTCGGCGCTTGTTCAGCGATGAGTACAACTGGGTAGAATTACAAAAAAATAATATATCTACACAGTTGCCAAAGCCCTGAATCTGGAAAGGTTCAGCTAGCTGTATGCCTTTATTTGAAAGAATTTCAGCATTTTACTTCAGGAGGGCGTTGCCTTCAATAATCCTGAGCTGAGCGTTAAAATAGAAAGACTTGACCTGGTAATTCCCAACACATCCTATCCCCACTTCTTGAGGCATTAATGGCTACCCAAATCACAAATAGTCCCGATAAGGAAAAAGCTCTAAACCTGGTGCTGAACCAGATTGAGCGCAGCTTCGGTAAAGGCTCGATCATGCGCTTGGGAGATGCCACCCGGATGAAGGTGGAAACCATCTCCAGTGGGGCAATTACATTGGATTTAGCCTTGGGTGGTGGCTTGCCGAAAGGGCGAGTCATTGAGATTTATGGCCCAGAAAGTTCTGGTAAAACAACGCTTGCCTTGCACGCGGTGGCAGAAGTGCAAAAATCCGGAGGTGTTGCGGCTTTCGTTGATGCGGAACACGCCCTCGACCCTACCTATTCAGCCGCTTTGGGGGTTGATATTGAAAACCTGTTAGTTTCCCAGCCGGATAATGGTGAGGCAGCGCTGGAAATTGTTGATCAGTTGGTACGCTCTTCCGCTGTCGATATTGTCGTTATTGACTCGGTAGCTGCCTTGGTGCCTCGTGCAGAAATTGAAGGCGAAATGGGCGACAACCAAGTAGGCTTACAGGCGCGTTTGATGAGTAAAGCGCTGCGTAAAGTCGCTGGAAACATTGGTAAATCTGGCTGTACAGTCATTTTCCTCAACCAGCTACGCCAAAAAATTGGTGTTACCTACGGCAGCCCAGAAGTCACAACTGGCGGTAATGCTCTTAAGTTCTATGCTTCGGTTCGTCTCGATATTCGTCGGATTCAAACCCTGAAGAAGGGGAGTGAAGGCGAGTACGGCATCCGTGCCAAAGTCAAGGTGGCAAAGAATAAAGTCGCGCCTCCTTTCCGGATTGCAGAGTTTGACATTATCTTTGGTAGTGGCATTTCTCGCTTGGGCTGCTTAGTTGACTTGGCAGAACAAACAGGTGTAATTAACCGCAAGGGAGCCTGGTACAGCTACAACGGCGACAATATTGGTCAAGGTCGTGACAATACCATTAAGTACATGGAAGAGCGTCCTGAATTTGCTGAGAATGTTGATCGCCAGGTGCGTGAGCAATTAGATATGGGCGCTGTCGTTCAAGCTAACTCCGTCACGCCTGTGGAAATTGAAGAGGAAGAAGAACTGTACGAGGAAATCTAATTGTGGTAGGTGAGAAGTTAGGGAGAAGGCAATCCCCTTTTCCCTTTCATCTTCCCTTGTCGCTTTCCCTAGTTATGCTCAATTACCCTTTGAATGTGGCGGCTATAAAAGCGGTCTAAAATATCTGACTGCTGAGCAGGGCTTAACTGGGGAATTGAAACCTCCAGCACTGAGCCTCTAAGGTTGGATTCTTCTTGCAAAAAGTGAGATGTCTCCTCTTTACGTTCTATCTGTTCAGTCATTGGTGATTTCCGGACTACAGATTGCAAAGCTGGTACTTCTTCCGTAAGGGTTGCCAGTTTCGCCAAGATATCAGGCGGAGTTTCGTCTAACCTTTGAGTGTCGTTGCACAGGAAAAAGGAAAAGGTGAGGTTACTAAGCCGAACGCGATCGCCATCTCTGAGCAAACGACGACCCTGCAAAGGTTCCCCATTCACAAAAGAGCCATTCGTACTACCGAGATCAACAAGGTAAAAACCCTGGTTTTGAATGTACTGAATCGCTGCATGATGCCGAGACAGACGGCGATCGGGAATAGGGATGGACAGTTGGCGATCGCGACCAATTGTCCAGATTCCTTGCGATTGAAGTAGAGTTTGGGTTCTCCCATTGGCTAGGTTGCTGACAATATAGGCGCTTTGACCTTGAATAACGCCAGTCACACAGCGAGTAGCAATACTAGCGAAGGTTTTGTAGTTGGTTTTTTCTAGCTGGAGAATCTCATCTAGTAAGCCGCGATGATGCTCATAGAGCTTGAGAAAGACCTGGTATAGACCTAGTCGCTGTTCGATTTCCATAGCTTCGGATGAACTCGACAGAGGTAAGTATCTGTAGAGCAATAAATTGGCAAGAATGAAAAGGTTAATTAGTCGCTTGCCAAGGAGACAGGGAGTACTGTCAGTAAGTTAAGTAATATGACTGACTCTTACACCCAGTGACCAGAGACCAAAATACTAAAAACTTCTTTCATAAATTTACCCGCATCTTTACTCGAACTACTCCTCCTTAAGGTTTACGTTCCCCTCGTTGTTCCAGGCGAAATAGCCAAACCATCAAGGCGACTACACCAACTTGCAGAGCTAAGTTAGGAAGGGCTGTAGCAACTTCGTTGCCAGCCGCTAACTGAGCGAGGAAGACGACAGCACCAATAAAGCCAGAGCTTGCGAAAGTAAAATAAATGAATTTCCTTAAACCCCGGTAGGGAGCTTTTGTTTCAGCTTTCAATCTTGCAAACTGTTCTGGGTTAAGCTGTCCTGGGTTAACTTTGGAATTAGCCTTACGCTTTTTTGAAGTCGAGTTTGCCATTTGGTTGGGTTGTGCGTATGTGCCTCAATCTTGCCATGACGACGAAAATCTGACCGTGGCTCAAGTCGTTCTTGAGTTAAAAAGTCTCACAGTAAGTGGATGTAGATTTGAATATACTCCATAAAGCTTGCTATATTAGTCTACTGGTGCCGGTGTAGCTCAGTGGTAGAGCATTCGATTCGTAATCGAACGGTCGGCGGTTCAAATCCGCCCATCGGCTTTAGCTATCTGTACAGTGACTAATTGCTGTCACTGCCTTAAGCGCTCAATTCTCTCTATTCAAAAATAGGTTGCAAATCTAATACAAATCCAGGTAAAACCTCTTCACCCGATAACGTCGCAGGAGACTGTAACACTTCAACCGCTTGGTTAGGTCGATAAATTTCTACTTGCCGAGTTCTAGGATTAATCAACCACCCTAAACGTAGCCCATTATCAACGTACTCCTGCATTTTTGTCCGGGTTTCTTCCACATCATCCGTTTCCGAAACCAGTTCTACAGCAAAATCAGGACATAAAGGCAAAAATTTCTTCCGTTGGGCAGCCGTTAACGCATCCCATCGCTCCATTCTGATCCATGCTACATCTGGAGAACGAGTCGCCCCCTGAGGTAATCGAAAACCTGTAGAAGAATCAAACGCTTTACCAAGACGAGTTTTGCGGTTCCAATACCAAAGCTGACCGTCTAACTCAAAATTGCGTGAAGCGAAGCTATCCCGAAGGGAATCGCCTGTTTCTCTACCTGTAGGCGGCATAATGATTAATTCCCCTTTAGCGGTCAATTCCAAGCGCAGTTCGCGATTCGCCGCCGCCAATTGTTCAAACTGCTCGTCAGTCAGTTTGAGGACTGGGGGTAATTGTAGGGTTAAGGCACTCATATTAATTGGATGGACATAGTTGAACGCTAGATTTCGTACCGTTCTCATGCAAGGAGGATGTCAACTGTTCCCACACTCCCAAGGTTTCACTCCTCAGAAATAGTTAAAACTAATTGATGAGGATAAACGGTTTCTACCCCAATTGTCTCTATAAACAACCCAGGTTCATCTTGAGTAGCTGGCACAAAATCTTCCTGCTCATCGTACTTAACCCAATTGCCAAATAATTCAACAATGTAGGATAACTGTACAACTGCATCTAAATTTTTCAAAAGCCCGTGATGAGGATTGAACTCACGACCTCACCCTTACCAAGGGTGTGCTCTACCACTGAGCTACACGGGCGATTAGAGTGTTTGAATACAGAACTAAGCTAAAGGGAGAATCAGTTCATGACTCAAAGCAAAGAAGTATTTGTGGTGGGCCGAGCTGGATTTGAACCAGCGTAGGCGTAGCCAGCGGATTTACAGTCCGCCCCCATTAACCACTCGGGCATCGACCCATTTGTCCCACAAACATAAATGTTAGCACAACTAACCACAAAACTCTATATTTTTTTTGACAGCGTTGATACCAACTACTTTGAACGCTGGATTGAGTTAGCTTGCAGTGTAAGCGGACTGAAGTGCCCACCACACAAGGAATCCAATACTACCCAAAACTAGCACTGCCGAAATAGCGATCGCAATGGGAGTATCGGCTCCCTTAAACTTCATGATTCCACGGTTTAAGTCTGACATATTGCTTTAACTCCTCTATTAGTGAAAGCGAGGCAACTACTCGAATATCTCCTTGTCTAGGTTAGCGATCAAAGAAGGCTATTCCATAATTCAAAGGGTTGATTTAACAAAGAGAAATTGGTATCAGATGAAAGCGCAAGCATTATCCAAAGAGGGTTCCTTTAGCTAAGGAGAACATCGGTGAAACTCTTGCTGCTAATTTTGGCAGTGATATTCGGATTGTTGCTGTTTCTCGAAACCAGCTTACGATTGCTGCTGGGCTTCGGCAATCCACCTATCTACATCACTGATGAGAAAATTGGCTACCTACTAGCACCGAATCAACGCACACGGCGATTTGGCAATCGCATTGCAATTAATGAGTTTTCGATGCGGAGTGCAACTATCAGCATGATGCGACCTGCCTCAACACTGCGGGTGTTGCTGCTGGGAGATTCTGTCGCTAATGGGGCATGGTGGACAGACCAAAACCAGATAATTTCAGCGCTCATTGCTACTCAACTCAAGACTTTGGTGTGTAAAGCATCTCCCGAAAACCTGAAGGCAAAAAGCTCGTTTGAGCAAGTAGAAGTCCTGAATGCTTCTGCCAATTCTTGGGGGCCACGCAATGAGTTAGCGTATTTACAACGATTTGGCACATTCAATGCTCAAGTGGTAGTGCTACTCATTAATACAGATGACTTATTTGCGACAGCACCAACTTCCATCCCAGTAGGACGCGATCGCAACTACCCAAACCACAAACCTCCTACTGCTTTAGCAGAAGTGTTTAACCGCTATGTGTTGAAACCTCCCTCGATACCGGAGATGAATGCAGTAAATGCAGAACCCGGTGACCGTGTAGGTTTCAACTTAGAAGCGATTCGACAAATTCAAACCTTAACCAACGCCAATGGTGCTGAGTTGGTACTAGCAATGACACCACTGTTGCGGGAAATTGGCAACCCAGGCTCACGCGACTATGAGCTAAAAGCGCGTATACGCCTCACTGAGCTAATAAAAGACCTAGAAATGACCTATTTAGATTTTCTGCCCGTTTTCAATCGCACGGAAGTGCCACAGACGTTATACCGTGACCATATCCACCTGAGTCCCAAAGGGAATCAGGTCGTTAGTGAAATAATAGGGCGATCGCTTTCACCATTGCTAGCAGCAACAGCCCTACTGCCTACAACTGAAACAACGACAAGCGACTGACTATTTAGCTCCTCAAATAGAAACCGTTACAACTGTCGAATTGATCTCACGAGATTCCCTATCTAGGGATTGCCAAACTTGCCCATCCAGAGCCATCTGCTCAATTAAACTAGCTAGACGTAGCGCCTTAAGTGCCTGTTCGCCACCGACAGAAGGTTGATTACCACCTCGAACACAATTGACAAAATGTTCTAATTCTGCGTGTAGTGGTTCAATATTACTGGTATGAACCTTCTCGATTAATCCATCCTGCCGATACAGTACCTGACCATAATCTGTCATACAATTGGCTGTCGTTTGGCGATGAATCAGAATCTCGTTGTTGAGAAAATCTGCCTCAGTTAGCGAATTCTTACAATGTGCGGCAATGCGACGGATTTTACGGTGTGTCACTTTACTGGCTGTTAGAGTAGCGACAATGCCGTTGGCGAAGCCCAAACTCGCAGTCACATAATCTAAATACCCAGAATCAGAAGCACGACTACCACTCGCTGTTAGTCGAACTACAGGAGTAGCTGCCAGTTCCAACAGTAAGTCAATGTCATGAATCATTAAATCCAGGACAACGGAGACATCATTTGCACGGTTGGAGTAGGGACTTAGGCGGTGAGCTTCTAACGCCAGCAATTCTTCTGTCTTGAGAACTTTACTGAGTTCTTGAAAAGCGGGATTAAAGCGTTCGATATGACCGACTTGGAGAATGCATCTGTATTCGGCGGCTGCATTCACCAACGACTCTGCCTCCGCAATACTGGCAGCGATCGGTTTTTCAATCAAGACATGAATTCCTGCTTGTAGACAAGTCATCCCGACTGCGTGATGCAGTTTCGTCGGTACGGCAATACAAACAGCATCAACATAGGGAAAAAGGTCGTGATAATCTTCAAAGAACCGAACACGGTACTTGCTTGCTGTATCCAAACCCCGCTCAACATTAATATCTGCCACACCCACCAATTCCACGTCTTTTAGAAGACTCAAAACGCGGGTATGATGCTGCCCCATATTACCAACGCCGATCACACCAATTCTGATTGGTTGAGGCATATTGCGCTGCACATGGGTATCTGGATGTCTTTGGCACATTCTATCTTGCACTCTTATCTGCTCCTCCACCACGGGAACTAAGTCGATTTACTTACTCTCTCGCCGCCTTAAACCATCCAGATAGTACCACAGCACCTCTAAATGTGAAGAATTCCAAAGTTTTGCTCAGCTCCCTTTGATTAAGGAAGTCTATAGAGCGGTCAGGCTGTTTTTATTGTGATTTTATTAGTTTTAGAATTATTGCGGAATGTGTCAGTTTTTAGGTTGTCCATTACTTTATGGATTATTAGTCATTCGTCACCATAGCGGTTCTCGATTGAGCTAAGTACAGTCAAAAGTTTGAAGGTTGTAGGCTGTAAAGTTAATCGCTTATGCATGAGGAATTTTTATTTTGAAAGCAGTTATTTTGTTGTCTGGAGGCTTGGACTCTTCTACCGTTTTGTATCAAGCTGCATCACAAGGGTATGAGTGTTATGCTATTTCCTTCGATTATCAGCAACGGCACCGACGGGAGCTAGAAGCAGCAAAAGCGATCGCACGTTGTGCTGGTGTTCAGGAACATCAAGTCGTAAGCTTTGACCTACGGCAGTGGGGCGGTTCGGCACTGACGGATGAGGCTATTGATATACCAGAGTATCGCTCTCTCGATCAGATGTCTCAAAACATTCCAATTACCTATGTTCCAGCACGAAATACAATTTTTTTGAGCTTCGGCTTGTCTTATGCAGAAGCAACAGGCGCACAGCGTGTTTATGTAGGAGTCAACGCTTTGGATTATTCTGGCTATCCAGATTGCCGTCCTGACTATATCCAGGCAATGCAGACAGTTTTTAATTTAGGAACAAAACAGGGACGTGAGGGAAAAGAAATTGCGATCGCCACGCCTCTAATTAACCTCAAGAAAACAGCAATCATTGAGCTAGGTAACCGACTTGGTGTTCCTTGGGAAGAAACTTGGTCTTGCTATACAGGTGGCGACGAGGCGTGTGGTGTCTGTGATTCCTGCCAGTTGAGGCTTGCGGCTTTTGCTGAATTGGGACTAAAAGACCCAGTTCCCTATGCACTCAGGCATGAAGCAATAGGAGCGTAATTCACCCTAAGTTGCTATCAAATATATAGCAGAAAGCCGTCAGCTATCAGCTATCAGCTTTTTTGTTTTCCTTGCTCTCTACGCAAGTTTCACACACCTCCCGCTGTACCTCATCTCTCCAGGAAACCGCTATATAACCTCCCCTACTTCCCCTGCTCCGTCTGCTCTCCCTACCTCCTCTCTACCTATCGCCGACATTCCCCTCAAAATCTTCGTCTGAGTTCTTAGAGGACGTGTCCTTACTATCACTCTTGACATTGTCCACTGGAGTATCTTGAGTTGAAGTCATAACTCGCATGACGGTACTCATAGAGATATCTTGCAGTTGAGGGGTTTGCTCATTTCGGTGGATACGAATTTGGTGTAGGCGTGGTCCTTGGGCCGACACAACGGTCAAGTCTAGATTCTTGTAGTGCAAGGTTTCACCTTGGCTAGGAATTTTCTGAAAGTGATAGAGCAGGAAGCCCCCTAAAGTCTGGTATTCGTCTATTAAGGGCATGTTTAAATCTAAAAGCTCGTTGACTTCTTCTAAATCCATTTGGGCTTGCACTAAGAAGGTGTGTTCATCGAGTATTTGTACTGTTGGATCTTCTTTACTTTCTGGTTCAGGGTTATCGCCGATAATTTCGGCAATCAAATCCTTAAGCGTGACTAACCCAACTGTGCCGCCGAATTCATCCACAACCATAACCATTACTAAATGCGATCGCTGCATTAGTGGCAAGAGTTCACTCAGGGGCATGATTTCGGGTACAAATCGAGCCGGACGAATCCACGACTCAATCGGTGTCTCTGGTGTTAGCTGCCCTTGGGATAGTGGTTCAGCGAGTTCTTTGAAGTAGATAATGCCACGAATGTCATCCAGGGATTCGCCTGTGACTGGATAGCGAGAATGACCTGTATTCGCAATTTCCTCTAATAAGGTCTGGAAGGGGGCACTGCTGGGAATGGCGGTAATGCTAGTGCGAGGAACCATAACTTCTGCTGCCAAAACCTCGCCAAACTCGAAGACATTATTGAGAAGTTCTCGTTCTTCGGCATCTAGTCCACTAGACTCGCGTTCGGTGGTAATGATTAGCTGTAACTCTTCTGGTGTTACTTGGTTATACCAGCCTTGACCTGTGTATTGAACACCAACTAGTCGCAGTAGCCAACGAGTCGATTGGTTGAGAATCCAGATAAAGGGTTTGAAAAAACGTGCGATCGCAAGGCTAGAAGGCCCAAGAAACCGCGCCAACTGTTCTGAGTAAATTAGCGCAACGGATTTTGGGCAGAGTTCACCTAAGACAATTTGCAGGTAGGCAATCAGAAAAAAGGCGATCGGGATCGACAAAGAGTGGGCAATAACCTGCTTAACATCCCGTGGTAGTGGCAGTTGTGCAATTACCGCCGCCACCAGGGTTGCCATCGTACTCTCACCAATCCAACCAAGTGCCAAACTTGAGAGGGTAATTCCTAATTGAGTGGTAGAAAGTAAGCGGTCGATGTTCCGTTGTAGGGATTGGACAGTTTTCGCCTGAACATCGCCTGCGTCTACCAACTGGCTAATACGCGATCGCCGCACCGAAACCATCGAAAACTCAGCCGTGACAAAAAAAGCATTGATTGCAATCAATAGTATGACTGATAACAATCGCAGCAGAATGTCCCGACTGGTAAGGTTGACAGAAACACCCACTGTTAGGAAAACCATCAGGTCAGCAACCATAAGAAAGGTAAAAGTTAAAAGGCAGGCATAAAACAATTGTTACTTGTTACTTTTACCTTGCCCCTGATGGTCTACCTCGCTACAGGAATCTCTGACATTTTTAACTGGAGTTTTTGGTCAGGGTAATCTGTCAGGGTTAGTGAAAGGTTCTTGGCATCCTCGATTAACGCTGACGGGATACTCACTGTGCCAGAAAAGGCCTCTCCATTGGCAGGTACTTCCCCTGGCAAACCCTCTGTAATCGCACTGAGAGCGCGACCTTGGTCATCTGTAACGTTCAAAAAACTGTAAAGAAACCGTACTGCATCAGATCCTTCATTCTTCAAGCTAACATTCAGCAATAAAGAACCTCCCTGCTGAACAGCAGAATTTACCTCCAGTGTCACCCCTCGATCCTGGGATTTAATCGGTAACTTTAGATCAGAATTGGTACTGGTAAATGATGCCTGAGTCGTCAAGGATTCAGGCGAAGGCTTATCCTGAGCTTCCTTAGTCTCAGTGTTCTTCGCTTGCTCATCCTCCTTATCCGTTGGCTTAGAGCTTTCGCCCTTGTTTTTGATGTACTCCTTAACGTTGAGTAAGATATCCTCTTCGCGCAAAATTGCTACCCCTTCTTTGCCAGAAGCAGCATTCTGGTTGTCCGCCAGTTTTTTGGTTGGTCGAACGTCTGGCTGGGTAACGCCTTTAAGAGCTTCATGACCAACCGTAAATCCCCACATGGCACTCACAAATCCAGCACCTAACATCATTGCCAGCAAAATTAAGGTAAGCGCTACAGTTGAGTTTAGTTTCATCAGTGATTTAATTTACTTCAATTTGCCGCACAACTTGACTGTAGGCTATACCTGTTTTACAGCTCACAGCCATTTGACACAAGAACCATCAGTTAGCATGACTTGATGCCGCAACAAACAAGCCGTCGCTGCTTTAGATGTCTGTTCTAGCATTTATTCCAAAAAAGTCAACTCTCTTGAGTTGGGTTTCCTTAAAATGAGAAGGCAACCTTTAAAAATTGCTGCATCTGGAAGCTAGTCAATCACTGTGTTCTAACAGGCTCAATCTCTTTAAAGAGACAGACATGTTACTTAATTTTATGACTTGATGAAGGCTTTCCCGAAACTAGGCATTGTCATTAGCTGCCTTCTGTTACCCGACTCAGCTTACAATAGTAAGTGAACAGTAACCAGGGTTGGCCGAGCGGTTGAGGCAGCGAACTCATAATTCGCCCAAGGCAGGTTCAACTCCTGCACCCTGGATTAGAAGTTCGCCCCTTTCATAACCATTACAACCGAGTTACTGAGGTGGCAGTGTTTCTAAGAAAAATTCACTCCCCTCTACCGGGCTGCCGAAACGACCAGGAGTTATAGGCAGTACTAGAACGCTAGTATTGTATGGATTCGGTAGATCAGGAGTACGAAGCACGGGACCAGTAGCACCCTGCTGGTAAATTGCAGAGGTATAAATAGTGTTGATGAGTGCGGCATCCCGCTCAATTTCAATCTCTGGAAAAGCCGCGTTCCCTGGTAGTCCAGGACCAATAAGGAAATCAATTTGACGCCCGGTTGAACGGTTAGTGTAAAAGTCTCCAGAATCGTTGAAAAAAGCGCGATTAAAAGTCTCTGGAATTGTCTCGATACGAATCGGCTGAAAGCGTGCTGTGTTAGTTTGTGCTGTGGCAGCAGAAGCCAATACACTGGAAGCAGCAGCAACAAATAAGGCACTGAGCAACTTTTTCAACGGTACTTGCATAATTACTCACCCACACTTTTTCTCAATACTATCTGATATTTGAGTTAAGTATAGTATTGGCTAAATTTTCGGCGTTTGCTGATTCTTAAATTTTATTTGCTGTAACTTAATGATTGACAAAATTCACCAAACCCTCTACCTAGACCTCTCAACTGATTTAACCTCCCTGCGCCAGTTATTACTGGATTTGTTTTGCGAACTAGCTTACAAAGAAGGTGATTTTGTTCTCTCTTCAGGGCAACGCAGTTCTTATTACATTAATGGCAAGCAGGTAACACTCCATCCTCAAGGAGCATTGGCTGTTGGGCGTTTGCTCTTATCCCTATTGCCGAGTGATACCAATGCGGTTGCTGGTTTGACTTTAGGAGCAGACCCAATTGTAAGTGCGGTTAGTGTTATTTCTGCATTAGAAAACCGACCAATCCCTGCGCTCATTGTTCGTAAAGAGTCGAAAGGGCATGGCACGATGGCATATATTGAAGGACCAACTCTACCAGAGGGAGCGCAGGTGGTGGTTTTGGAAGATGTCGTCACCACAGGGCAGTCAGCAATGAAAGCTGTAGAGCGTCTTAGAAATGCTGGTTATAAAGTAGAGGAGGTGATTGCGCTGGTAGACCGACAGCAAGGAGGAGTCGAGTTTTACCAGGCAGCAGGCTTGAAGTTTCAAGCTGTGTTTTCGATTGCAGACATTCAGGAGCGCTGGAGGCAGATATCAGCTTAAAGCCACGGCTTTTGGTTGAATAAAGTTAGGTTGAAAAAGTTGAGTCGTCCCATGGCTGGTTAGCCTATCAAGCTTAGGGGAATTGTACGACTCTAAGGACTTCTAGGTAATTCACCCATCTACCGCAAGTGTGATTCACTAGAGAATCTTAGGCAGGATGATGTGAATGTTTTGCCTAGAAGTCCTAGGGAGTTTTAGCTCTGACTGACGGCTTCTTTAGCGAGAAATTTCTCTAGTTCTGTCAAAGCATCGGCATCAACTTTGGTCTGCATGGGGCAGAATTTTGGACCGCACATTGAGCAGAATTCAGCGGTTTTGTAGATATCTGCGGGCAACGTTTCGTCGTGATATTCCCGTGCGCGTTCGGGGTCGAGGGAGAGTTCAAACTGGCGGTTCCAGTCGAAATTGTAGCGGGCGCGAGAGAGTTCGTCATCGCGATCGCGTGCCCCCGGACGCTGCCGTGCAATATCTGCTGCATGAGCGGCAATCTTGTAGGCAATCAAGCCATTTCGCACGTCTTCTGCATCGGGTAAACCTAAGTGTTCCTTTGGTGTCACGTAGCAAAGCATTGCCGTACCGTACCACCCAGCCATTGCTGCACCAATTGCAGAGGTGATGTGGTCATAACCAGGGGCAATATCCGTTACCAGTGGCCCTAGTACATAGAAGGGTGCTTCCGAACACTCTTCCATCTGCTTTTTGACATTAAACTCAATCTGATCCATCGGCACATGACCTGGCCCTTCCACCATCACCTGTACGTCATGTTCCCAGGCGCGACGAGTCAATTGTCCAAGAGTTTTCAGTTCCGCCAATTGAGCGGCATCAGAAGCATCATGGGTACAACCAGGACGCAGTGAATCTCCCAAACTGAAGGAGACATCGTATTTTTTGAAGATTTCGATGATGTCTTGGAAGTGGGTGTAGAGCGGGTTCTGCTTGTGGTGATGCAGCATCCACCGGGCAAGAATGCCGCCGCCACGAGAGACAATTCCCGTAAGGCGATTTTTCACCAAGGGCAAATGCTCAATCAAAATCCCCGCATGGATGGTTTGATAATCTACCCCCTGCTTGGCGTGTTTCTCAATCACATGGAGAAAGTCATCGGGGGTGAGCTTTTCAATCGTACCGTGGACACTTTCTAGGGCTTGGTACACTGGCACTGTCCCAATTGGCACAGGTGAGGCATTGATGATTGCTGTGCGAATCTCATCCAAGTTGCCGCCGCCTGTGGACAAGTCCATCACGGTATCAGCACCGTACTTCACTGCGAGTTTCAGCTTATCAACCTCTTCATCCAGATTGGAAGAGTTGGGGGAGGCTCCGATATTGGCATTCACCTTACATTTGGAGGCAATACCAATGCACATTGGCTCTAGGTTGGTGTGATTGATGTTGGCAGGGATAATCATTCGCCCCCGCGCCACTTCCTCTCGAATCAGCTCAGGTGGCAGGTTCTCCCGCTGAGCAACGTAGTGCATTTCTTCAGTAATCACACCCTGACGAGCATAGTGCATCTGTGACACATTGCTCTCGCCCTTTCGCTTGGCGATCCATTCAGTCCGCATATATTGTTCCTCTAAAAACAGCTTCCCTCCGCTGGTATTACCCAGTCTCAGGTTCTAAGGGACTATCTCAGCCTGGTGATTCAGGCACCCCTAGCTATGGTTGAGGATTGTACCACTTGGGTTTAGGCGGGTTTTAAGCAAGTATGCAAATCTTAATAGGGAGATTTGAACTCTAAACCTGCTAAGAGTTGGTGCGTAGCTGATAGAACATCACAACAACAGTGTAGTCATCCCGATTACAGCACACTTCAAAACGGCGATGAGGATAAAGTGACTTCAAGCAATTTTCCCACATTTCTTTATTTTGCATTTTTATAATTTGCGTATATTTACTGAAAGTCTCCAACGTAGACAAACTGCATAATAGTTGTAGTTACGAATCTATCTGTAGGAGATTAGATATGAATGGAATGAACGAGACAAAAATACTGAAAGATCAACAAAACCATTTTATAGGTAGACTCAAGGATGGTTTGGAAAATTTATATTCTTATGACAAACAAGGTAAATTTGGTGAAATAAAAACTATATCAGGTAAAGATTTAAGAGATATTAGGCAGTATTGCTGGGACATGGTTGATAAATTTAGGAAGGCTGCTCCTCAAGAAGTATTCAAAAATAACGTGAAGGGCAAATTAGGTGAAAAAATTGTAGAAAAATGCCTAGGAGATTTAGTGTCTCGCGTTAGATATGACATAATTCCGGAAAGTGGAGATGGAAAGGTAGACCTTACTGTAAACTCCTATCATACAATTGGCATACAGGTTAAAACACGCTATGGTAAGGCTGATGAAGTCAAATGGCTGATTGACTCAGAGGAAATAGAGAAAAACAAAGCAATAGTATGTGTCTTGCTACATAAAGAAGATTGTGAACTCGAAAACTTTGATGAATTCAAACATGAATACAAACCAATAATAGCTGGCTTTTTACCAACTGATTCCATTCATACAATGGTTAACAAAAATGAAATAGAGAAGGAGATGAGTAATGGAAAAAGCTTGGTAAAACTCACTATAAATAATTTATTGTATGGTATGGGACTAGAAAGTTATATAAAAACTCTCATCAATGACCCTGAGATTGATATTAAAATTGGCAATTCATGTATGGAAGAAAAGAATTATAAAGGGGCAGTTGAAAATTATACTAAAGCGATTAATAAAGCTATTGATATTGAGCCTGTTCCCAATTGTCATGCTGATGCTTATGAAGGTAGAGGTATTGGTTAATCTAAGTTAGGAGATGCACAGGAAGCCAAAAATGATCTAGAAAAAGCTCATGGTCTCTATCTCGATCAAGGTCGTATTGATGATGCAAAAAGAGTTTTTCATACTCTTGCTAATCTTATTACTAATTCAGTAGCTAATGACCCTCCTGAACCTCAACCAGACTATAAATGGAGCTGTTTGCATACTCTTGAGGGTCATGCTAACCCAGTTCGCTCTATCACTACTAGCCAAGACGGTCAGATTCTTGTTAGTGGGAGTGCTGATAGGACAATCAAGCTATGGAATCCGCTTACAGGAAAAGTGATTCGCACCCTCTCTGAGCATTCAGATTTAGTGAACTCTGTTGCCATTAGTCCTGATGGTCAGCTTCTTGTCAGTGGCAGTGAAGATAAGACTATCAAGCTATGGAATCCGCTTACAGGAGAACTGACTCTCACACTCCCTAACCCTCAACCTCCATTTGGAACAAGGGTTTATGGTGTTGCAGTCAGCTCTGATGGTAATACTATAGCTAGTGGCAGTAGTGATAAGAAAGTTAAATTGTGGAATCTGGATAGTGGGGAACCGTTCAAGACATTCTCTCAACATACAGAAAACGTTTTTTCTGTAGCCTTCACCCCTGATGATCAGTTTCTCGCCAGTAGCAGTAGTGATAAAACAATTATCATCTGGAATTTGAGTAGTGGAGAATATTTTCAAACTACTCCAGACTTATTTTTTATTCGCTCTATAGCCATTAGTTCTGACGGACAAATCCTCGTTAGTGGCAGTGATAACGGGAAAATCAAAGTCTGGAAGCTGAAGGACGGAGAATTACAATTACAACGCACTCTTACAGAACATCTAAATAATGGTCATGCTCATCACACAAGCCCTGCTGTTGCCATCAGCCCTGATGGGCAGGTTCTTGCTAGTGGTGGTAAAGACCAAAAAATCCATCTGTGGAATCCACATACAGGAGAACTACTCGACACCCTTTCTGGGCACTCAGGGACAATTCTCTCAGTTGCTTTTGTAGGTACTAATGGTCGTACTCTCGCTAGTGGGAGTGCTGACAACACAATCAAAATTTGGCAGCTAACTTGAGCGAGATTCCATCTCCAATAATTCCAGAAAATGCGATCTCCTAACTCAAACCTTCCCCTCAGCGCACTCAACCTGAATCACTGATTGAAACTCCTGCACAGCATCGTACTGATCGGGATGCCCAATGTAACGCAGCAATAAAGTTAAATCTAAATCTGGAAAAAAGGTACTCTGAGAAACCTCTTCATACTCCCCCTCGTTCAAGTGGAAAACCCTCAGTTGGTTAGACTTCCAGAACCAAATTTCAGGAACTTTCTTGGGTTTGTATAGCTCTCGTCTGTTGATAGTGCCACTGGTGATGATGATTTCAATGACAATATCAGGAACTTCTTTTTTGCTGCCGATACTGTAAGACTCATCGGGTGTACCAGAGGCATAACCAGGAGCTTCCAGAGTGAATCCACCACGTCTATAAAATCGGATGCCCTTTTCTCTCATGTAAGCTTCTAACAGCAAGCCAAGAGTACTTTTAATATCCTCGTGTTCTTCACCAACTGGCGTTTAGACTAATGCGCTCTAACTCAGCTTCGCTGAGTGGAGCGTAAGCAAACCCGTGCTGGTTTTTGGAAATTAGACCAATGACAAATTGACTCAGCAGCGCTGAGTGGAGGATAGCCAAG
>JAHHIF010000092.1 GCA_019358875.1 Symplocastrum torsivum CPER-KK1 | reverse complement strand
GGCACGGGAAAGGCGATCGCTTCTGCGTTAGCTCCCTCGAAATTGAGCTTTAAGCGTTTGACCGTGGAATCCTACCGAGCTATCGTCTAGCGCGTCTCACGGCTTGATATTGAGGGAGTAGGGATAGCCTCTACTGACTACCGACTACCGACTACTGACCGGAACGGGCGATCTGCTGTTTAATTAACAATCAGGCAATTACACGTATAAAGCATGATTTATGCAGAAGATGATATAAACTTTGACACTCTCACCGATGGTGAATTTGAAGAAATGTGCTTGGATTTACTTTTAAGACTAGGTTTTCATTCTCCTGTTTGGCGGCTTGGTGGTGCCGATAATGGGCGAGATCTTGAAGTTAATTTTTCTGTCATAAATCCACTAGTACAAAGTTATACGGAGAAATGGTTTATTGAATGTAAACGTCACTCTACTGGGATAAACGTAACCGATTTAGACACTAAAATCGCTTGGGCAAATGCTGAGAGACCTAATCATCTTGTTTTTATAACAAGTTCTTACCTCACTAATAATACTAGGGTCTGGCTTGACAAGATAATAGATTTGCAAAAACCCTTTTACAAAATTCATTGTATTGAAGGAAAAGCGCTAAAGAATTTTCTTGTAGCATTTCAAGACATTACGGCTAAATATTTTGGGGATAAGTATTCTAAGCTTTTAAGAGTCTCAAGAGAAGCTTGGCAATCTTTGGATCTTGTTCCTGAAGCTGAAACACTTTTTTTACTTTATAAAAATCTTGACCCAAGCAGGCTTACGTCAGAAGAGTTAGCTTTCCTTTGGTGTATGTATCATGTGAGATCAGAAGAACTTGAAGAATGGTGTTCAGACCCTTTTAAGGATATCTTACCTGAAGATAATACGTTTCCAGTTAATTACTTGTTTAACTATCTTTTGGAGAAAAGGGATAAAGTTATTCAACCAATATTTCAGACAGATGATTTTAGTACACATTCAAGGGTTTTATTAGGTGAGGGAACCTTAACTGTAAACCGAAAACGTAGAGAGGAAGGTTATAAAGCTATATATGTTGCCTCCAGTAGTTCAAGAGAGGGACTGCTTGAAGTTTTAATAAAGTATAAAAAAAAATTCTTAGTAAAAATACGGTGGTTCAATGCCAGTCAGTTAGAGAAATTAAAACGTGATAGCTACTAAAAATGAGCATGGCAAGTAGGGTTAGGAGATAACTGGTAGTCAATATTGACGGCTATTCAAAACAGTTTTTTTTATCTAGTGTGAGGACTCTTTTTCTGAGGAAATATAAGATCGCAAACTCTTCAATTGGCGGCTGTAGTACATTACAGGGGCTTCATGTTTCGTCATACAGTAAACCTCCCTCAGATGTCCTGAGAGAGGTATCAGAGAAATAGTTTCGTCTCACTTCTGCTGAGATTTCAACGCTTCACCGTCTAGGAACCGCTCATTGACCGAACTCAGAATCTTGCTAATCGTCTCAGCACCATGATGCTTGTTGTAGTAAGTCTCAGTCTTAGACGGGTCTTTAGAATTCTGCATCCCATGCTTGCTATTGTGGCTAATCACCTCATCAGCATGGCTCTTAATCCAGTCTCCAACTATCAAGCCATTGACCCTTGAAAGCTCTCTAAGGGCTTGGTTAGTGATTGCCAAGCGGTCATCATCTCCAGTTGCTACTGTGTCGTTGTATAGGCAGATAGCTTCATAGCTGCGGCGGATCTTCTCTTCACTTGCTCCCTTAACCTTGGTTGCCCACAAATCAGCGTTAGACATTCCAACCCAGTCAATCACCTCTTGAGGCTTAGCGGGTGTCTGAGTTGCTGGCTTGCTCTCACGGGTCTGGCTGACTTGCTGAGTCGTTGGAAGATTTGACAGCGCTTGTTCTATCTTCTGTGTAACCATTCGCTCGATCATTGCTTCCAGTTCGGACTGACTAACTGTGACTTGCTGAGGTTGTACCTGTGACATTTTTTCTCTCTCTTCCTTTAACTGGTTAATTTGTGTCTTGGCTTCTAGTAACTGCTTTCCTAACTCAGCAAGCTTCTGCTGGGACTCGATTAAGTGACTGACAACGCTCTGCTGATTGGGCGCTTCCCAGTCCTTCTGTAAACGCTTGATGGTTTCATAGTCTTCATCAGTAACCCTCACCTGCATCACTTTCTCTTTCTGTGGAGCCGTAGGGAAGGGAACGGGCTTCGAGGTGAAATAATCGGCGTAACCCAGGCTTGTCGCTACCCCTTGCAGCTCTCTATCAGTGGGATTCTCCTTGACGAAATGACCCAACAGACGGGCATAATGCAGCATCTTGGAACCTACGGAACGACCGCAATCTCTGTCAGTTGCCAGCGCTCCGTAGGCTGCTCTTAGCGCTTTGCAGTTGTCCTGTTCTTCCTCGTAACGAAAAGCCAGGACTGGCTCTGAATCGCCTTTATCACCAAAATACTCACGAACTACTCGATTCAATGAACCATTGCGACGGCTATCAAGCGATTGATTCTGAGCAGCTAAATCGTTGGGGAATTCGTTAGCGACTTCTCTAAGTAAGACTCTTGTACTGCCTTCTCTACGCAAGCGATAAAGGCATTTGATGATGTACTCACCAGGGTAAAGCGTTGCGATCGGGAATACTGGCTTATCGCCTCGTTTTTTGCCTTGACCTTCAAATTGAACCTGATAGGCTTGACCTTCAATAGGGGCAAACTTGGCACGGGCGATTATCTCATGGGGTCTTCTACCAGTTGCGGCAATGATACCAACAGCTAACTCATGGGGGTCGTTACTTTCGAGTAGTTGTCCTGTGACTTCTAGGTATGCCTCTGGGTCTATCTCCTGATCATTGCCTAAACGACCGATGACCCGTGTTGTTTCGTTGCGTTGCTTCCAGTCGTCACGGTCTAAACCACACATCAGCACAGCATAGTGCTTTAGTTCTTGACCTTTGACGTTACCATTCTCATCATGTTTGGCGATCGCTTCTGCGTTCAAGCCTTGCTCTAAGGGGATGCTCTTAAATTTTTTGTAGAAGCCATAGCGACTTAGTACCGTTCCTAAAGACTTTTGGCTGTAACTGGTGTTTGTGTTTACCCACTCATTGAAGCGATCGCAGTGGGGCTTGATTTCTTCTAGGGTCTTAAGGTCTTTAGTTGCGTCGAATAACTCGTCTATCTTTGCTTGTAGTGCTTTAGACATTTGTGGTTAGTGCCTTGTTGTAACCTGTTATCAGTTTAGCTAACTGGTTAGGTAATGTCAAGAACAGGTTGCGAAATTGTCTAACTAGTTGAGGGGAAGGATGAGGGCTTCTGGTAACGCCACCCCCTGTAATAGCTTTAATGCTAATGAAGGGGGGGGCGTTACCTTTTGAACTGCCAAGAGTCGCATGGGGTAAGCGTTGTAGCGATTAAGGCTTTTTTGTCTTTTGCGTAAAATGCTTTTGTGTGAAGGTGCTGTTCTGGCAAACTTTTTTAGTGCATCACCACTTTGGGTAACGTGACGGATATTGATACGGTTAAGGGACTATTACAACCCAAAACAAGAACCTCCGACTATAGCCGTGAATGTTTTAAGTTTTGTGACATTTGAAATTCCGAAAACAAGGGTTCTAGGAATTAGCCCTTTTTCTGCTCAATTCCTGGAATCGACCCGCTAAACGCTTCTCTCGCTCGAAATTATCGGAAGTTCAATTTAACCCTTCGTTACATTCCCTAATTTCCTTTCAACCGTTGCTTAATACTTGCTGGCAGGGGCAACAGCAAGCCATCCAATAACAGATGATTTAATGCCGACAACTCGACTCCCACAAAAAACGCGATCGCCTTAAACATTCCGCAAATATCTAGCTGACTCTTGTAGTTAAAGCTGACATCTTTAATCAAAACAGCTAAGTAGCTGTTCTCTACTAACAATCGGGGATAGTAACAATGACGATAAATGATGGAACATACTATGGAACAGTTGGAGACGATTTCTGGCAGCTAAGCCTTGATACTCCAATAGGATATGGTCGTGCTGGAAATGATACGTTGTACGGCAGTGATGACAGCGAAGATACTCTGTACGGCAACAGAGGAAATGATACTTTGGTCGGGAATGATGGCAGCGATATTCTTGTTGGAGGGTATGGCTTTGATACTTTGTATGGTGGTGATGGTGCTGATGATCTCAATGGTGGTGCTGGCAATGATTACCTAAATGGTTTCTATACCATTCCCGCAGACATTGGGATTGAGTCTGACACTCTAGAAGGGGGTACAGGTGCAGACACTTTTGTTCTCGGTGAGGACTTTGTTTACTATAACGATCCGGGGAATGTAGCATACGCTACGATTGTAGATTTCAGCCGAGCAGAAGGCGATAAAATTCAAGTGTTTGGTAGCATCTTTGACTACTCGCTTGAGGCAAGCGCTTCTGGAGGTACACAAATTAGCCGTAACGGTAATTTGATTGCTGTTGTGGAAAACGTAAACGTAATTGATCTCAGTTCGGAATTAGACTTCAGCTTTGTCTAAAACATTTATTAATTTCCTTTCAGTCGTTGTTTGATACTGGCTGGCCATGGTATGAGCAAACCATCCAGTAGCAGATGATTCAGAGCCGACAACTCTACACCAACTAGAAACGCAATCGCCTTTTGCCAAGTGATAACCCACTGGACTTGTTGCAAGCCTGGAAAGATAAACCAGAAGGGTAAGAGTAAAGCAGCAAGGTATAGCAACCGGACAACTGAGCCGACAATGACCCCATGTGAGAGCCAATGACGGTGGCAAGGAATGAGCTTCTGGTAAGGCAACCAAAGTACTCTCAATACTCCCCAACGTTTAAATGGCTTGCTAATTAAATCTAAGTCTGGACTAAGGTAAAGACCGCCTACAAGATGAGCCGATGCTGCGACTATTCCCAGTTCAATCGAGTAAGAAACGCCAATAATTCCAACGATGGGAGAGGCGAATAAGATTGAGCGATCGTGATTTTTACCGCTAGCGATAACACACCTCCTTACGTCTTCCATCCTTAACAGTCAATGCTCTTTCGACCGACCAACCCTGTTTTCTTAGTCGTGTTCTCAGCAGAGCATAGGGTAAACCTTTTTCATCAGCCCATTCTTGCAACGTCTTTGTTTCACCCTTGAATTCCAGAGTTATTGTGGTTGACCTGTTTCTTGTTTGGGTTAAACGGCTTGACCATCTACAGTTTTCAGGATTGTAACCTTTGCTATTGTCAATCCTGTCTAGTGTTTTCCCTTTGGGTCTTTCACCCATATCAGCTAGAAAATTTTCAAAGTTGTGCCACTTATCACATACGACAATACCTTTGCCACCATATCGCTCGTAGGCTTCATGCTTGGAGCTGTAGCATCTTTGCATCATTGAATTCCATGAGCGATACTCTTCAGTCTTTGACATCCCGTGAGTTTTTCTGATGTATTTTTTGTTGCGTTCAACTGTTTTTTCTCGGTTGTAGCAACCACAAGAGGTAGTATGACTTCTATTTAAATCTGCTACATCTACACCGTTTTTATGATTGCCACAATCACATAAACAGTCACAAACTGTTTGTCCCCTTTTACCTTTTCTCGTTCCGATAACAACCAGTCTGCCATACCTACGTTCAATGTAATTTTTGCTTGCCATTACTCAATAAGCTCCAAGATTTGAGGCAATTCCGAAATCTATTCGAGTAGTAAAAGCATTTGGATTCAGTCGGTGAAATTCCTCTGAGTCGCAGTTCTTATGATGCCAATCATTAAGCAGCTCTTGAAAGTTATCTGAAGATTGAATCTTGTCAGGATGGTTAGTCGTGTCCTCAAGATAATGAACGTAAAGTGAGTATCTTCTCTTCATTCCATCAGCCTCTACTTCCACACCATTTTTCCTTCTACTCGCCTCGCTCCACAGTCTGTACATTTGTACCTGTTTTGGCTCTGAGGCTTAACGTTAGCACTGCCACATTCAGGACAATGGGGTAAGCTTTCCTGAACCCCTATAGGTGATTTTTCCGGCTGGGATGGAACACGGGAAACGCTTGTCGTTACTGGGCTTGAGTCAGCAGTGGGAGAAACACGGGAAAACACATTCCCGGTCTGCCCATCCCTAAATTGACGGGCTAACTGCCGTGTTTCTTCAACAACTTCAGTATCAAATCGAACCGTGTCCAGATTAGGCAAAAAGTAGAGTTTAGGACTCCGAGAATCGACAACTAAGGCGACTCTAAGCAACCTTGCATCATCAGTAATTAACTCATTTTTGTGGTCTATATATTCCTCAATCTCATCTAGATTGCGGCTCAACTTAGCAAGATTAGATTCGCTGTTTTTACCCTTGCCGTAAGTGTTTAGATAGTGCCTAATCTTGGGAATGCCTATGATGATTTCAGTGAACAGAGAGCGGTCATCATTGGTGAATCCTGGTATCTGCTTAGTCATCACCGACTGACCGCTAAGAATCCAGCCAACATTGTTGTGTCCACCTTGCTTAAGAAGTGTCTTGAGGCTATTGGCAAGCGCTTGTGGGTCACTGGCAGAATTAACGGTATTATCGAACTCATCCCAACACCAAATCTGAAAGAACTGCTCAGCATAGGCGACATTCTGCTTACGATATTCCCAGTCATCAATGGCATCTTGAAACGATTTAATTGCAGCGGTTTCCGTTCCGTACTTGAGGAACAAATCAAGCGGATAATCACTGTCTTTCAGTGATGAGTTGACACCGGGGTAACTCACAGTAACCAGCGTGTGAGCAACCTTGGCACCCTTAGCCGTGTTGCCGCGACGTGTGCCAGCTTTAAGAATCTCCGAGAGCATCACCGCTGCCGTGGGAGTCTTACCCATACCCGGATCGGCAATCAAGCGGAAGCGTACCGGATGCGAGGTGATGTAGTTAACGAACTCTTCAGCACTACCCACATAAAGACCAATATCACTCGCTTTGACTGCTGGCTGTTGTCGGAACGTTAGGACAATCAAATCCCCTACTTCAAGCTTTCGGATAGCTGTAATTTTGTGGATACCCAGCCGCCTTGCTAAATGCTCTGAATGCCGTCTCAGACCCTCTACGACCGCTTCAGGGGGAATCGAGCGGCTGTAACCATAACCAACGTCTGTAGAACCATCTGACTTAACGTTGAACCCTTTAACAGCCAGGGGGATTTGTAAATCAGAGAAGATGAGCTTAGCTAACTCATTTGCTATTCTGCCCTCAATAGCAAAGCCAAAAGCATTATTTACTTCCGGCTCCAACAAATCACCGTTTAATTGGTGTTGCAATCTGCCAACTTTCTCGTGTAGCAGTTCGATTTGCTCTAAGTAGTGACCGCGCTCTGTCTCAACTGACTGCCCTAACTCATCTAAGTTTTGGTTGTAGGCACTGGCTAGGCTGGTGATGAGTTCGCGCTTTTGTTCGTGGCTTACTGCGACTTTTTGACCCCAAGATTGCAACCGCTTGAACAATGCCATTGCCTTGCTGGTAATGGCATCATGTTCATCAAAGATTCTCTGAATTTCTTCACGCTTTGCCGCTTGAAATCTTTCCTCAGCCTCAGCCTCTACCTTCTCTTCAAAGTCAGTCTCTAACTCTTCAATCTCCAGTTGCAACGCCTCAGCAGTCTCTTGAGCCGTCTTTAGTTCCTGTTGTAGTTGGGTGATAGTAGGCTGTACTTTTTCAGCGTAAACAATCAACTGATGACGGTGAACATTGACATCCTCTAAGACTGCCCTAACTGATGCGAGTTCAGTAGCCAGTTCACTATTTTTCTTGCTCAACTCCGTCAACTTTGACTGATTCTGAGTTAACTTACCGATAGCCTCAAATACAGTAGATTCAGCTTCTTTAGCTTTGCTTTCTGCTTTGCTAGCCTTGCTCTCAGCCTCATTAATGCGTCTAGTAGCTTTGCCATCTACAACTAGATGCAGACCTGCAACAGTAGGGAGACTTAACAGGGTAGCCAGTGTGATTGTCTGCCCTGCATTCTTGAAGCTTGAGCTTAGCAGGGTGGCAGCACATAGACTCACAACGCCAGCACCAACGGAGAAGATAACTTGACTAGTGCGAGATCATTTCATTACTTCCATTTTTTTTTCGATGTAGTCAAAACTGTGGGGTATCTTCGCCGATACCCCTTTTTTGCTGTTTATTTAGCTGCAACTAGTCCAGTCAGTTGCTTCCGGAATTGGTCAAGGGAGCTTTGCTTCTCTCTGGTCTGTTCGCTGGCTAAATCGGCGGCTATCCGCGCTTGCTCTAGCTTTTCGTTCATCTCTTGCTCGGAGTAACCTGCTTTAGTCTGGTCAACAGTAGTCTTGTGCTGGTTTGTTCCGAGTGCAATTGACTTCTGCGAGGTGTTTTCGACTTGAGATTGATAATCCAGGTAGTCACCCTTAACCGCTTCCAGCGCTGTTGCTGCTTTGATTCCGGCTCCAAATGCCTTGGCTTGCTTGCCAATTACAGTGAATTTCTCACGGGTAAGATCGAAGCCTAATCCAGTCAGCTTGAGCGCTCTGATTCCACCTTGGTAGATTCCCTCTCTCACGTCATAGTCAGTTTGAGAGACTTGAGGGATTGAGGTAGGAGGATTTAGCGGGTCTGATACTTGGTAACTCTCAGGACTGAATTGAGGCATTTGAGCCGCAATCTGATCAGGTATTAGTGAAGGTAAGCCGGGTACTGTTACAGATGCGATCGCGTTGCCTTTAGTTGGGGTGATTGTCGTGGTGGGAGTAGAACCCGATTTAGCAGGGGTAGAGGTTTTAGCTGGCTTTGCTGCTTTGGGTGGTTTGGCAACTCGTTTAGCTGCTTTCTTTCCCGCTCGTGCTTTTGTCGCGTCACGTAAACTAGGCATTTTTCAAAAATCTCCGAGTATTCAGTAAGGACGTGTAGAGAATTTGCAACTCTCGGAATTGAGCATCAATCGTGTCAAATTCAGTAGCCAGCGCTTCATCAAGGTCATACTGGTCTAGAACTTCGGCTAGCTCATCCTCATCAGTCTTGAATTCTTCAATTTGGTTCGATAGTTGGTCATCCATGATTTGACTCTCAATAGAGTGAGTGCCAGCCGTGATTGGTTCATGGCTGGCAATGATTTGTGCTTACTTGGCTTTTGGTTGAATACTGCTGACTTGCTTGGTTTCTCCGTTGTCGTAACGGATCGTTGTCGTTACATTCACCCAAGCGGAATTCTTAGCAGTGGACTGGTCTGTTGATGTGATTTGCTTGTCAGACATAATTAAGGGTGATTCCTTTCAATGGAGTGTTTGGAGTCAGAGGGCGATCGCGTAACTTTGGTCGGTTGTGGCGATCGCTTCTCTATTGGTCGGGTTGGTCGTCGCAGTGTTCAATAGCTGCTGATGTTGCATTGAGAGCATCACAGACGGCTGTGAATAGCTGTGCGTAACGCTTTGATAGTCCGGTGCTTTCCAGGTAATGATGGGAAAACGTAAGGTTTTCAACGACTTCGAGTAGCTTGTCTTGGACGATTGATAGATGCTCTGAGTCAGACGGAACACTGGGAATCATGCCTTGCGTTGGTGATTGTTGCCATTGCTGAAAAGCTTGCACTAGTGCATTCCTCCACAAAAAGCTGTTGCAAAGCTTGGGTCTGATGGGTCTAGATCGAGCGGTTGAAAGAGAAAGGCTTTGAATCGTTGCAGTAGTTTCACTTGAGTTTGCTCCTGAATTGAGATGTTGTAGGCAGATTGGAGGGATTGAGAATCTTTGAAAACTAACAGTTTGATTAATAGTCGTTCGAGTTCAGCAAGTTCTCTAGGTGTGAAAGCTCTACGGGTAAATCGACTCCGTTCAGCCAAGCATTCTCCACAATCTCTGCTGTGGCGCTCTCCAGTTTTCCCAGTGTCGGCTCAATTTTCTGACGTAACTCTTCCATGATTTCGGCATTAGAATCAATACCTAATTCAGCTAATAGCTGGATAGGGTCAAAACCAGATTCAGAGCTAATCTCAGATGTGAGTTGACCAACTTTACGCACCAAAGCTTCACCCTTTACCTTGCGGTAGGTTAAGTCTTCGGCAGCTAGTTCAATAGTTGCCAGTTGAGCGCCTGACTTCTGACCTTTACGAGCGTGTAGCGCTTGCTTAATTTGGACATCACTAGCGGCTAGTTGCTGCGAGTTTTGGTCAGAGTTTTTGAGAGCTTCTGACTTCTTTTTGGTGAGGGCTGTAGAACGCCTTGAGCGCTTCTTAGGTTGCTCAGTTGGCTCTTCCAAGATAGGCGGTTCTACGGACTTCTCAAGAGCTTCTGAGGCAATTTCTTGCTCAAATTCCAAAGCTCGAACGCTGTTAAATGCCTCTACCTGATTTTTGAATTCAGCTAACAGCGGTTCATGCTCAATTGGTACTGTTTCCCAGACCATAGCTTCAGGCAGTTCTAGCCGTTCGCTGAATAGTTCTAACAAGCGGATTTCAGCAACGCCAACGATTTCAGCGGCTTCATCAATTCGCTTCTCTACGGGTGTATCCAGAATCATCTTCATACCTTGCTCTGCTGTTGTGATTTCTTGAGACTTCTTAGAACGCAATGCCATTTGAGTTACTTCCTTGATTGATGAGTGAACTATGAATTGTGAGATTGCATCTCTTGCCAAGCGGCTTTAGAGAGTTGATGTGATTGCTTGATAGCAGTAGCTTTTACTACCTTGCGGTAGGCAGTGCCATTCAAATCGCTCTTAATCGTGCGTCCTAGTGTTATTAGCTGGCATACGACCCAGAATTGATATTGAGAGAGTGAAATCCCTGATTTTATAGAGCCGTCCTGATTGCGAGGGCATTCCTTGAGATAGTCGGGAACGACTACGGCAATGGTTTCGGCGTAGTCTTTTACAGTTTTGCGGTCTGAGCATAAATGCCTAGCAACTGCCCTCTGACTCCATCGTGTCTTTTGTGGTAACAAGTCTTTTTGTACTGTTTGCATCCTTTTCCTTGTTTCAGGTGTCTACCAGATAGCACTCACCCATCTACCAAGGGGCTTTATGGAGTGGAGGTGAGGGAACGCTTACAAGCCTTATCGCTGCGTTGTAGTTTCCTCTCACCCATCAGCTATTTAGAGCTTTGGTTGGGTGGTGGGTTGGTGCTTATACCGCTATAGTAGAGATAAGTAACGGCAAGTGTCAATCAGATAGAGGTTAAATAGCGGCAAAAGCTGACAAATAGCGGAAAATAGCAGTAACGGTTATGAATACTGCTATCGTGACGACTAAAAAACCAAAGATCTCGATTTACTTGTCAGAGGAGCAAAAAGGCGAACTCGATGAATGGGCTAAGGAGGAAAAGCGAAGCGTTAGCAACCTGATCTCGGTACTAGTAGATGAAGCGCTGGAAAACAGAAAAGAGAAGAAGAGCAAAAAATGACCCCAGCCAAGATCCATCTGCTCACTATCACACCCCTTGGCATCCTGATTGTGTATTTCACCAATGGCGGCTGCTGGCAGTTCCGAGTCCTTAACGATGGCTCTATATATGGACACAGCAAAACTTACTACACAGTTGAGGCGGCTGAGAGAGCAGGTAGAGAGTGGGTAGGGTCTGGATGGTAGAGGCGATCATGCTTCTCGCTTTAAGTAGAAAATTAATAAAGGATCACAATGTCTTTCCCGTATGGACAAATTAAGCCACTACCTACTAAACACATACCTGAATCAGATTGGCGTTTTGCCTTTGAGCAAATTCAGCTAACAATAACAACCAATTCCTACAATTCACCAATTTTTGCTCACACTCAACCAGCTTTCATAGGCTCTAAAAGTGAAGCCTTAAAAGCTGAAGCTAAACAAGTTGAGCAGATGAATATCGATATGTTGCAACTTGCTCTCTATCGAGTTTGTCAGCAGTACATAGACCCTCTAACTTACAAATTTCCCTGTCGCCTGGAAAAAGCACAACGGGCATACTTAGAAGCTTGGGGGGACTATTGGTATCAGTTGCTTCGCCTCTGTGAGCGTTTACACTCCTATCAAAATTTTGGCTATCAGAACGCTGCTCACTGGTTCATGTGTCTTGTCAATGAGTGGCATAACACAAAGATTTTAAGCATTGCTGTAGGAAATGTAAAAGGCGGTCGCAGTGCCTTGATCGACTTGATCAACGATGACCTAAAAAATCTTAAAGAAGGATCGCTAAGTGAGGTTGCCGATCTCCCTATCCGCAATGCCCTATTTAAGATAGCTCTTAACAGCCTTGGAGGAACTAAATCTCAGTTGCGCCGCCAATACTGGCAACCATTCTTAAAAGCCTACGTGGCTTGGCGTGATCAAATTAAGACAAACTCTTGCATCTGTTCGATTGCTCAAACAACCGACAAGCAAGGACGGCTACGTTTCCAAATTAATAGAGGAACCAAGTTAGGCAAAGGAAAAAGCTACTTAAACAAATGGAAAGACAAGCCTTTATAGCTATAGGTTATAGTTTGAGCCAAAGTTTTCAAAAAAAACTTAACTTCCACACCAACGCAAAATCAAGGGTTTCAGAAATTAATTTCTAAAAACGACCCCCTTGAAAAAAGGGATTATTATCCTCTTAGAACTGATAAATCTTCGGACAATGACCCCTCTTAAAGAAATTCAGCGACTTGATGAAGCAAAAACCAGACCAGATCACACACTCTCACAACGAATCAAACCCCGTCGCCAGCGACGGGCAGAACTTCGCAAACTACAAAAGCCAATCTCATCCAGAAAACCTGCTGCCTAGAAAAAGTCGGCTCTCTGTCTCACTTGCCTAACGGGTAGTTTACAGCTACTCCACAAGCGGAAAAAAAGCCAACAGTAATTCATTTCATTTACATCCAGGATAAGCTACTTCAGCTTGTCCCCGCAGGCAAAAAAGACAGAAGCCGATGTGCCGTTTACCCTTAGCACACCGACTTCTTATGAAAGAAAATTATCTTCTAACCCCTATTTTACAGGGAAATCTCCCCAAGGGGCAACGCTCCCAGCAATGCCTCAACCCAATCTGCAAGTACTTAACTCAACCACGTTACCCCTACAAGCTGAATCAAAAAAGCCTTATTAAAGGTTTAGCAGCGGTTAACAAATGGTTTGACAAATTTGAGGAAAATCCGCTCGACACCTCCAGATTAGGGCAGCTTATATTACTCGTCTTAAGCCACACCGTTTTGCTCACAGACCCAGAAGGCTACAGGCTTCAGATTAGCCAGGGTAACTTGACGTTAAATTGCCCTCTGACTTGGTTTTATGAAGGGGGTAACGGCTGATGATTACTACCCCTAATTCGGCTGTACAGCAAACAATTGAGCAATTACTCTTCCTCGGTTGTCCACCTATCCCAGTTGCACCCAAGCAAGACCCTAAACAGGATTGGTGCCATAGGGTAAGCAAAACAAAGGATGGCGGTAATTCTTGCATTGTTGGTAAGGATTTTAACCCTATCCCCAAATTTACCGGGAAAAATCCCAGTAATTTAGATAGAAAGGGTAAGCCTTGGATTTGCAAGCATGGTAAGTTCCAAGACCGTCTACCCGCTCCTTACGAACTTAAGAGATTTTTCTGTAACCCCAATACTGGCATCGGAACTCTAGGGGGTCATGGCGGTATCGTCTGGCTTGACTTTGACGCTAAGAACTACGACTCTCAAGAGGCTTGTGATTCTGATGTAGAAAGCCTCATCAGCCGTTACAGCTTACAAGATAGCTGGATTGAAAGGACTGGCAGCGGTGGTTGGAGGATAGCCGTCAAACCCCAACAGAAGCCAAACTTCACCAATTTTGCAACCACTCCCAACGGTAAGCATATCGGTGAAGCAATATCTGATGGTCGCTTCACTGTCCTAGCTCCCACGATTCACCCCAACGGCACTCCTTATCGTCGCATTGGTTGGGGTAATCCTATCGAGGTTGAGTCACTAGAGGCGATCGGCATTTACCCCAGTAAAGATGAGGTAGAGCAGACAGAGCGCAAACAGCACAGAGAGAAGCGTAAAGCTTCAGACCCTACCTACGGGACTCCTAGCAGCCCTCAAGACAACTGCTGGGATATTCGCAACTTTGTCCACTATCTTGAAAGCTATGCCGAAATGAAGGACGGTTGGGCTTCTGCTAGATGCCCCAATCACAACGGCAATAGTCACACTAGCTTCAGAGTCAATCTGGCAACCGGACAATTTAAGCCTTGGTGCGGTTGTAGCACTAAACAGGTTTATCATTCCGCTCTGGCAGTTGCTCAAAACTATGGCTATGAACTGCCAAAAGTAGAAAAGAAAACTCAGGAAAGCAAACCCAAAGCACAGAAGAAGGCATCAGAACCAACAGCAGAAGAAGACGCAATCTTTCAGCAGTTAATAGCACTAAGAGAGCGAGTAGACGGTCAAGACAATATTTTCACCGTAAAAATCTGCGAACAATGGTTAGAAGGGAAACTAGAAAGTTTAGTTAAACCAGGGGCAATAAATATTGTTGTCGCTTATAAAGGTTGTGGCAAAACCAAGGGAGTTAAACCCGTAATCTCTAAAGCCAAAGCAGGTTATGCAGTTTTTCACTTGGTAGCACTAGGGAAAAGCGCTAGCAACAACCTAAACTTGGTTTGGCATGAAGACCAAAACTCATACGATATCAAAATAGGTGTTACAGCTAAAAGTCTTTGGAAATTAACACCGGAACGATTAAACAGAGATGATAGTTTCTTTTTTATTGATGAAATTGATGCAGTCCTAGAGCAAATCATGTCGAAGCTAGGAAATACTGACGGATTACGCCCAACAACGTTGTCGATATTAGAAGAGGATCTAACATCTACAAGCTACGGAGGAGGAACAGTAATCTTAGCCTCAGCCGATGTTACCGATAAGGAAATTGACTACATCCGAGCTATCACACCCGACAACATTCCGATCAACATCATTCACAATACCTACAAGCCACAGTTACCCACAATTAAGGAATTTAAAGGAGACAAACCCGATCTAGTCGTGGCAGAAATCATCAGAGAATTAGAGTCTATTAAGTGGGATGAACAGGGAAATCCTACACGAGGCATTATTGTCAATGATGATTTAAAGGGCGGAGTATTTGGGGCAAAAACTATTGCGGATTATGTCAGGGTAAAACATCCCGAATGGCAAAATTATATTTGGGAAATTACCAGTGATACTTCAGGCACTCCCGAAGTCACTGAATACCTCAAAAATATCAATGAAGCTAGCAAGAAAACTTTATTACTTAGCTGCTCTCCATCAGTCACGGCTGGTTTCTCCATTGAGAACGGGCATTTTAAGACGACTTACGGCTTAAGCAATGGCATCCACACGGCTAAGGATTTTAGTCAAAGTCTAGTCAGAAATCGAGGCTGTAAGGATATCAGGATTTGGGCGGCTGAACAAGGTTTCACCTATGCAGCTAATCGCTCTCCTGACCCCAAGGCAATTAGAGGATGGTATTTCAATAATTACCAGGCAAACGTCAGACATTTACGCAGCTATGACACACAATACAACCCACTCACTAACGAGTGGAATAGTCCACACTTTGAGCTTAAATGCCAGCAAGAGGCTTACCGTAACGGGTGCATGAGACATCTCAGAAGACGTGTAGAACAGCACCTAGAGAATGAAGGCTACACGCTTGAAGAATACAATGCTGACCAACTTAAACCACAGGCAGAACTCGCAGTAGCTAACCTCACAACAATCAACTTTGGCAACCAATTGAAAGAGGCTACCGCGATCGCCGCTAAACGGCTGATGACTGAAGAGGAATACAGAGCAACCCGTGAAGAAAAAGACCCAGATATTCTCAGAGAACGGGAAAAATACCGCCTCAATAGAACCTATGGGGAAGAGTTAGCCTCTGTAGTCGAACTAGTGTTACGCATACCCAATACTGATGAGAAAGAAGAGTTAAGCGGCTATGAGGCTCTCTACTTTCTTGACAAGAGAGGGTGGGGAAGCAAGCTGAGAATGCTTTACCTACTCATCCATGCTGAAGGGAAAGACATAGCGGCAAAATTAGATTTAGCCCCTGAAAAGAAACAATTAAAACAACTATACAATCACTTTATTGAGGGGCAACGCTTTGCTGGTGACATTAAATGGAACTCAAGGAAGCGTAAAGCTTTTGAGTTCCTCAAGGTAACTGACTACCTTAGACCAGGGGAGTTTATCACCCCAGACCAACGCAAAAAGCTTGTCTCTAAAGTGAGAAACCATGCAGCCAGTCTTAAAGAGTGCCTTAACTGGACAATCACAAATGAGAAAAAAGATGGCATTCTCTATCGAGAGCTATTTGAAGACCATTTAGGGCTTAACGTTCTATCCAAGCAAGTCAAAGGGCAAAAAGGACGCTCCCAAGCCATTGACCCGCAATCCTGGAAATACTTCGAGCTTTACGCCAAACACCAGGATGAAGTTTATGCCACCGATGAGGATATGCAAGAAGTTGAGCCGTTCAACTGGGCAACACC
This sequence comes from Symplocastrum torsivum CPER-KK1, assembly GCA_019358875.1. Classification (GTDB taxonomy): domain Bacteria; phylum Cyanobacteriota; class Cyanobacteriia; order Cyanobacteriales; family Coleofasciculaceae; genus Symplocastrum; species Symplocastrum torsivum. Next base: position 2,741 of record JAHHIF010000092.1, on the reverse strand, counting down.
CCAACCCATCCACCCCCCCAAACACCCCCCAATTCACCCCGATTCTGGTAACGTACCCCCCTGTAATAGCTTTAATGCTAATGTTGGGGGGTACGTTACCTCGTGTGATGCCCAGACCCCGCACGGTGCGCCAGTCCTAGCCGTTTCGCCTCTGGAAGTTTGTGAAAAAAGTTCCGAGCAAAACCTGACACCGACAGAGCTTGCAAAAGAAGCTTTTAAGGGGGTCAACTCAGTGGGAGACTTCCAGAAACTAATTGCTCAATACCCACGAGAAGTTTTAGTAGATGCTGCCGATTTGCAAGATTCACAACCCGAACGGGCAAGGGCTAGGCACTGGCTAGAAGCCACTCAACTAGAGTCAGCAGGGGTGAATAGCTTAGAGGTTGCTCTCACGGCTTCAGAGATTGCTGAGACGAAAGGATTTGATCGGTTGATTCTATGCACCTCACAACAGCACAAGCGACTCGGTTGGACTCACCAACAAGCTCGTGAGCTTCTTATTGCTAGGTACGGGAAAAGGTCGAAACACTTGCTAACTGATGAGGAAATGCTTGATTTATATGATTACTTAAAGACCTTGCCCACACCCGACCCTTCTAGTTCTGGCTAACAAGTAACTGTAAGACGGTCTTATGCTCCCCAGTGTGAGCAGTAAGCAATGTCCCAGCCATGTCACAAGAGAATCATCTTGTGACATGGCTGTACTAACCAACAAAGGCGTGATTATCTTTTGTTAAGTACAGAGCGATCGTGCTACCCCTTAGAAAATCAAGGATTATTGGATGTGTGTGAGTACAGTAAGTACATAAAAAAATCTCAATGATACTCACTCAATCATTGGTCGGAGAGACGTAAAACCTAAAAAAGTTTCAAGAACAGTCTCAAGCTAGGCTATTGAGAAATTCTCATTCATAACTAGAGAATGATTGATAGGCAAACACTTTCAATGGCTCAAAGCCTTTCAGCGCCGAGGTTCTTTCCCAGAATTGAAGGCTAATGAATGCTAGCAATAACATTCAGTACTTTGGGTACATAAGAAAAACTGATGAGACTCGCTCAATAATTGGTCAGATAGGTAAGATGTCCGCTTTTGTCCGCTTTTGTCCTAGAATTTCGGCTTTTGAGACGTAAAAGCAAAAATAGTGCCAATAAAAGTGCCAATCAAGGCAGTTGTGCCAATTTCATATATATAACTAGAGAGTAATTTAGTCTACCCCTAGCAATTCCGTTAAAGAAACTTTTTTAGCTGTTCTTTTGATTGATATTTTGTACCATCAGGTAGTATTGCACCTTCTAGATTCGCATCTTCTAAGTTTGCTTCGTGCAATTCAGCTTTTTTTAGATTAGCCTCTCTTAAGTCAGCTTTACGTAAATTCGCCTTTCCTAAATAAGCTCCTTCTAGATTAGCCTTATGTAAGCACGCCTCTTCTAAATTAGCTTGCAGTAACTGAGCATTGCTTAAATTTGCTTCCTGTAAGAAACTACTACTTAGATCTGCATCATCTAAACAAGCAGAAGAGAAATTAGTACGCCATAGCTTTGCACCTCTTAGTTTTACACTATCTAAGTAAGCCTGTTCCAAATTTGCATACATTAATACCGCTCCGTTTAACATAACTTTTGCTAGGTTTGCTCCTGATAGCTCAAGCACAGCGCCTGCTTCTGATAAAATTACTCCTTCAGCATTTAAATCTTGAAGTGCTTTAATTGTTGCATAGTTATCATTTGTCCCCTGTACTGTTTTAATGATTTGCCAAGCTTCGTAATGCTTTTTTTGTTTACGTTCACTTCCTTCTAAGATGTAGATTACTAAAGCTGTAAAAATACTGATACCCTCAATATTGACTAAAATTGTTGCTAAAAATCCTCTGCTTTCTCCTATAGAAGTGTGCATAAGAATTGCCAAAATAACTACACAGAAGATAACTATTGAATATTTAACAATACTGCTTCTGCGCTTATAGAACCAAGTAATTAGAATTTGGCGCACTTAGGCTCCTCTTGTTTCTTTAATCTTTATTGATGAATCTTAAAAAACAGCATAACTTTTTGATGTTCTTATGCTTTTATTTTTTGCCTTTTTAAGCGCTCCCCAAAAGTGAGCGCTTAAAGAAAAAATTGCTTCAACAGTTCTTTTGAGCTGTATCTAAGGATTTTAGAGCAAGCCCTTTTTTACTTGATCTAAATAATCAAAACAAAACTGAATTCCGATTTCTAGGTAATGTTCCCTAGCAGTACAATTTTCATTTTCTAATTCTTTTAGGTATCTAGCTTTCATACTTTCATCAAAAAGATTTTTATAAGCAGTTTCCAATTTAATATATCGCCTCTGCCTAGCAATTCTTTTCACATATTTTTTTCGAGCTTCATGATTAGAAGTTTCATAGCCATAGAAAGTTGGGTTTAGCTCTGTCATTTCATTATTACGAAATGCATAATCATTAACCCAATGGAGAGCTGCATAAAAGCACATGATAACAGCACAGTCAGGGAAACCATCCTTGGCTGCCTTAGCAGTTATTTCGTTTTTTTCAGCTTGCTGCCGATAGATGCTGTGATTGAGCATTTTTAAAAAGTAACTAGGCAGCTTTGTCCTAAGTTGCTGTTAAACTCTCTAGTGCAGCGAGGCGGAAATAAGTGACCAGTTAAAAAAGGAAGCAAAAAGGGATACACTGAAAGATGCTCCCGTCAAGAAGGAAGAAGTACTTTGAGCCTTGAAATTAATGCCGAATCCTAACGCT
>JAHHIF010000091.1 GCA_019358875.1 Symplocastrum torsivum CPER-KK1 | reverse complement strand
GCACTTTTGTCAGACTATTTAATTCAACAATTGAAACGACCGAATATTTTCAGGCGTTTTGTCTAGTTTTTTGGTACACGGCGCGGCGTAGCAGCGTCCGTGCTTGTGACAGTTGCGTAAGTCCTGATTGATTGGAACTCGCATAACAATCCCGTTGCACGCCAACCATACAAAGATAGTTAGTTGAGTACGAAAGGTTGCTAGCGGCAGATGATGGCGGACGATCGCTGACTACGCTGAGGAGAAGAATGCGCTGGTAGAGAGACCGTTCCGTTAAAGCATCCACTTGAACAGAGGAGAGATTCAGATGTCAGAGAACAATAAAGCTGTCTTAGAAGCGGCAAATGCGGCGAACGCAGCAGGCAACTATGAAGGATTCTTGTCATTCCGCACCGACGACACGCAATGGACGTTTGTAGGCGACAAGACCCTTAACGGAAAAGAAGCCGTTCGCCAATATATGGCAGAGACATACATAGAGCCGCCAAAGTTTACGGTCACCAACTTAATCGCTAATCGCTGAGGGTGATTTCGTCACGGCACTCGGCGACATCACACTGAAGGACGAAGACGGGAGAGCGACTCATTACTCGTACTGCGATGTCTGGCGCTTTCGCGGCGGCAAGATGGTCGAATTAAAGGCTTTCGTGATCGAAACCAAGGATAAAAACCAGTAGCGCAGGGTAAATAATCTTTAAAGTTTAAATGAGGTTTGTCATGCACATTTATACGCTCGCCCGCAGAACGTTTCGATACTTGATGCTCACTATCGTCGCGGTCCTCGTCAGTTCAGTTGTAAGCTTTCCCCTCCTCGCCCAGCCTTCGTTCGACACGGCTCAGCTCGACACCTTCGTCAAGGAGATGATGGACGCCTACGACGTTCCCGGCGTCGGGCTCGCGGTCGTCGAAGACGGCGAAATTAGCTACGTCCGGGGTTACGGGGTCCGTGACGTGACCACTGGAGCACCCGTCACGCTCGACACCCAGTTCGCCATCGGTTCGACCACCAAGTCGTTCACGGCGATTGGCATGATGCTGCTCGTTGAGGAGGACCTCGTGGACCTCGACACGCCCGTCAGGACCTACCTGCCCGAGTTTAAGCTCTCCGACCAGGAGTCCACCCGCACGGCGACGGTCCGACACCTGCTCAGCCACACCACCGGCCTGGTGCGGACCGACGCCTCTACTTTCGACACGAGCGTCACCGCCGCGGACGTCATCGAGGCCGCCGCCACCACCCCGCTGGTCGGTAAACCAGGTGAAGTGTTCGTGTACAGCAACGTCAACACCATCATCGCCGGGGAGATCATCGAACGGATCACGGGAAGGTCGTGGGAAGACTTCACCCGTGAGCGCATCCTCGAGCCCTTAGGCATGAGCACGGCGACGCTCTCTATAGAGGAGCTTAAACGGCAGGATAACATCGCCCTGCCGCACGTACTCGACGTGATGAAGGGGCTGCAACCTACCGACTTCCTCGATCTAAGGGCTGACGCCCCGGCGGGGGCGATCAACGCGAGCGCCGCCGAGATGGCCCGCTATGTGCGCTTCCAGCTAAGCAACGGTGCACCGCTCGTCTCCCAGGCGAGCTTAATGGAGATGCACAAAGGCCAGGTTGCCGCCCCCGACTTCAACCTGCCGGGCATCCTCGCCGCCCAAGCGCGTGCGGTAGCCGCGCGCCCGGAGGACGTGCCGCCCGCGCTCGTCACGGACGCCGAGTACGGCTTCTACTGGGTCGTTGAGCGCTTTCTGGGGGCGAAGCTGGTGCAGCACGGCGGCAACGTGGACGGCCTTACGGCGAACGTGACCCTGCTGCCCGAAAGCCGTTCGGGCGTGGTCGTCCTCGCCAACGCCGACAGGGCCGACACCTTCATGGAGGTGATGCGCCTGCACGTTGCCCAACTCTTGCTCGGTCGCTCCAGCCCCGACGTGAACGCCACCTTGCAAGCGCAACTCGAGGTGTTGGGTCAAGACAACGCCAGCCGCCGAGCCGACCTGAACGCGGCGCGCAGCTACCAGCCCGAACGGGCCGAGCTGGTGCCTTGGGCAGGCACCTACGAGAGCCTTGCCGACCTCAAGCCGACCCAGGTGAGTGTAGTTGGTGGCCGCACCCTGCGGCTCGAGTCCGGCTTTCAAAGTATCCGCTTTTCGGTAGAGCTACTGCCGCTGGGCGGGGACCGCTTTATCGCGACCACCCAGCCGCTGACCGGTTATGTGGTCAGGTTTATCGAGGGTGCCGGGGAGCGCACCATCGAGATGGAAAGCCTGCAGGGTACTCTGCCCCTAGCGACGCGCCGGTTGACAGACCGCTGAAGGAGCTAATTGCATGTCCCAAGCTTCTTCGGATCAACCACAAGAGTCGGAGAAACCCCCCTCACGGCCTCGGCGCAACCCGACAAACTTCCGCGTCCGGGCTGGCCCGAGATCGCCATCGTCGGTCTATCCGTGATGCTCGCCGTCGTCGTTCACGCCGTTTTCAACCTGCTCACTATCCCGGTGATGGCAATCGCTGGCATGGGCTGAGATGCGATCGGCGTTCAATTTTTGAAAGTCAATATTGATTGAAACAGGAGAAACAGGATGATACTGCAAGATAAAGTGGCTTTAGTGACTGGCGGAACATCAGGAATTGGTCGTGCAACCGCGATCGCTTATGCCCAACAACAAGCAAAGGTGGTGGTGGTGGGTCGTCGAATGGATGAAGGTGAAGAAACTGTTCGATTGATTCAGGAAGCTGGCGGAGAGGCTATTTTTGTGCAAGCAGATGTCACGAAAGAAGCCGATGTTAAAGCAATGGTTGATAAAGCGGTTGACGTTTTTGGTCGGTTAGATATTGCTTCTAACAATGCAGGAACGATCGGCGAAAATCCTTCACTGATTGAGCAAACAGAAGCGGAATACGATCGCACGATGAACGTCAATGTCAAAGGCATTTGGTTGTCGATGAAATATGAAATCGCTCAGATGTTGAAACAGGGAAGTGGTTCGATCATCAATACGGCATCTGCAAATGGAGTAGTTGCACTTCCTAGCGTACCTCTCTACACCGCGAGTAAACATGCGGTAGTAGGCTTAACAAAAGCTGCTGCCCTCCAATATGCCAAAGCAGGTATTCGCATCAATGTCGTTGCACCAGCAGCAATCGAAACAGATATGTTTGAAGCTGCTACAGGTGGGCAGGATGAAGCCAAAGCTTACATAACAGGACTTCACCCGATCGGACGGGTTGGAACACCTCTTGAAGTTGCAAATGCAGTCCTGTTTTTATCATCTGACCTGGCATCGTTCACAACAGGTGAAACGTTGATGGTAGATGGCGGGTATGTAGCGCAATAGTCGATCGGCAGTGCGAAATGTTTGATACAGCACTTTAAGCGACTCACTAAAGCAACACTGAAATTGGTTCGCTAACTCCATCAGAAACTCCATAGGAATCTGCAAGAAGTTGAGTGTTGGAACTGACTACACTCAAGTGAACTAAGACAAAGAGAACTTAAGAGTTGATGATGTCCAAAGTGTCTTCTACCTCACCACCACAAAACTAAAGAAAGGAATCGTTACCATGAGTACCCAACCGACCGAAGTGATCAAAGAGTTTCTGGCGAATACAGCAACCGAAAAGGTCGAGGCGGCTGCCCGTCGGCTCGTCGCGGAGGACGCAACATACATTTCCCTGAATTTCGACAACCCTGAACTGAAGCAAATCTTGCCTTGGACGGGAACCTCCAAAGGTCCCCAAGCGTTCATCGATACGTTCTCCGGGGTTGCGAAATGGTGGACGCATGAGGACTTCACCGTTACCGCCCTCTTCGGTGAAGGCGAGAACGTTGCTGTGTTCGGCAGGTTCACGTACCGCTCGGTCTCGCTGAGCAAGGCGGTGACCTCACCGTTCTCGATCCACGCAAAGGTGCACAACGGGAAGATCGTGTACTTCCAGTTCATGGAGGATACTTTCGCGACCGCTCGCACTTTCAGCCAGAAGGGGACTTGGACCATCAAAATCGCTCCGAACCGGCCGGAGTTCGAGGTGTAATAGCAGCCTACGATGCCTAATCATGCGCTGCACCGGAACGCTACAACTTGGTCGGTTGAGTTTTCAAGGTTATCTGCGTCCGGTGAGCTTGGTCGTTAGACTCCCTTATCTCATCAAATTAGAGTATTTGACGGATTCAATATAAATTGCTTCACTTTATGTCCCCCAATTCTCGTCGTTCTGTAAGTCTGTTTCCCTGTCTAATAGCTCTACCTTTATCACTGCTGTTTGTAGGTTATATGACAAAATCCTCAACGCCTGCCGAGGTTCACATTACAACATCAACAGGCACTCTCTATGGCACACAGATTATTCCAACGTCTAACCTGCCAGAGCCAGTGGTGCTGATCATCGCGGGTTCAGGTCCGACTGATCGCAATGGGAACGCGCCTCTAGCTGGGGAGAATAACAGCCTCAAACAACTAGCTGAAGGATTAGCCGATCACGGCATTGCCTCGATACGATATGACAAGCGCGGTATTGGAGAAAGCTCAGCCGCAGGGCCTGAAGAAGTTGATATGCGTTTCGATACCTATGTTGAAGATGCTGCACTTTGGATTCAGCAATTGCAGGTAGATTCTCGTTTCTCAAGCGTCACCGTAATTGGTCACAGTGAAGGCTCTCTGATTGGAATGCTAGCGACCCAAAAAACTGAAGCAGATGCTTTTGTATCAATCGCCGGACCTGCCCAAACTGCATCACAAATTTTACGAGATCAACTGCAACCTAGATTGCCAGATGCATTATGGCAACAGAATGAGCAGATTCTTGCTGCTCTAGAGCAAGGTAACATAGTGACCTCTGTTCCACCAGAACTAAACATGCTCTACAGATCGAGCGTCCAACCCTACCTCATTTCCTGGTTCCGCTATACCCCTGCCCAAGAGATTAGGCGTCTCACTGTACCTGTTCTAATTGTTCAAGGAACAACTGATATCCAAGTGCCTGTCAGTGAGGCGCAAGCCCTGAAAATGGCTAAGCCGGATGCGGAGCTTAGAATTATTGAGGGGATGAATCACGTCTTAAAAGCTGTTTCATTAGACCCTGAACAGCAAAATGCTTCCTATTCTGACCCAACGCTGCCAGTTGTGCCTGAACTCGTTGAAGGGATAAGTCAATTTATTCATACCAGTGAGATGCGCCGTGAGTCTAACCAGTCGCTGCACCGGAACGTGCCAAATTGATTGATTGAGTGGCAAAGGTTATTTGCGTCCGGTGAGCTTGGTCGTTAGGCAGCGAGGGTGAAGAATAGACTTAATCGGAATCAAGAAAAGCAATCAATTCTTAAACCGATTCCAAATCTTCTTGCAGCCTATTTGTCCATTGAGATGCCGAGCACTTTATTACCGATAAGGTCTAATGAAAAGAGAGTTAGCGATAAGTTTTCTGTTCTCGTTTGTGGGCGGCGCAATGGTCTGGGTTTTATCACCATTTTTATCCGGGCAGGTCGAACCGTGGGATGCGAAAGGTTTTTATTATTCCGCAGCACTTCTTATTGTTGGTCTTATCGTTGGCCTTGCTCGGCCTAAACATGTTTGGTCGCACTATGCCGGTATTATTCTTGGTCAACTGACGTATATGCTTTGTTTTCTGCCCGGCGGTCCGTTAATTCCTGTTGGAGTCGCTATTTTAGCGGCTTACTCCACAATCGCTTTAGCAGGAGCAGCAAGTGGGGCCTGGTTTCGTCGCGTCAGCCGGGGTGCGCGGTGATTTTGCTGCCTAACAAGGCGCTGCAGCAAACCCGGCTCTCGCGCTCCGGTTGCAACCCACGCTGTCACTGTTGGCCGGGTCGCTGAGCTTGTGTCGTTATAGACCGTATGAATCTCGATGCTGGTGTGCGTACCGCAGCAGATCAAAACTTCTACACGCGCAATCAAAGGAAAAGAGATGAAAATACGCTACGGGTTTCAACAGGTCGGCGATGTCGAAGTGTTCTATCGTGAGGCTGGATCAAGCGATGCGCCAGTGATACTGCTGTTGCACGGCTTTCCGACCGCTAGCCACATGTTCCGCGACCTGATCCCTCTGCTTGCCGATCGCTTTCGGCTCGTTGCGCCAGATCTGCCTGGTTTCGGACAGACCAAGGCACCGCCACGCGGAACCTTCAACTACAGGTTCGACCGCCTTGCCGACGTGATTGAGGGCTTCGTCGATGCTTTGTCGCTCGATCAATACGTGCTCTACATTTTCGACTACGGTGCGCCAGTGGGTCTGCGTCTGGCAATGCGCCATCCTGAAAGGATATCCGCAATCGTCTCGCAGAACGGCAATGCCTATCTTGAAGGTTTTAGTGATGAATGGGGTTCGTGGGAGACCTATTGGCGCGAACCGAGCGCAGCAAACCGGGAAGCCTGCCGACCCTCGCTTGCGCCGGACACAATCCGGAATTGGCAGTATGAGACCGGAGCCGATCCAACCCTTTTGTCACCCGACGGCTACGAACTTGACATCGCATACATGGGGCGAGAAGGCACGGAGGAGATCCAGCTCGATCTGATCCTCGATTACCGCAGCAACGTCGCGCTCTATCCAGCCTTCCAATCCTACTTTCGTGAGCACCGTCCGCCGTTTCTCGCCGTCTGGGGTCGTCATGATCCGGCATTTCTGCCCGCTGGTGCTGCTGCTTATCAACGCGATCTCCCGGATGCAGAGATACATCTGCTCGATGCCGGACATTTCGCGCTGGAGACTCATGCGGAAGAGGTGGCAACGTTGATCCGCACGTTCCTCGACGAAGCGATCGGTTCCACGCTGCGTCTTGAAGGTGATTGCACAAGAATCTGACAAAACACCCTAAGAATCTGAAAGAAATCGAGCATTAGGAGTCATTGCACCCAAATTATGAAAATGGCAGGGTGGATGCTTGCCCCATCTTGAAGTCTGCTTCACGCAGTATTGTTAAGACGGTGCTCGATCGCTGCATAACAATTGTGATGCAACAGACAAAAACACATCATCAATTTACAACGGAGAAACCTCTCATGCCTTACATTACCGTTGGTCAAGAAAACTCTGCAAATATTGATATCTACTACGAAGATCTTGGGGCAGGTCAACCGATTGTACTGATTCATGGATTTCCATTGAACGGACATTCCTGGGAGAAGCAGGTTTTAGTTTTACTGAATGCAGGATATCGAGTAATTACCTACGATCGCCGAGGATTTGGCAACTCCAGTCAGCCCTCATCTGGCTATGACTACGATACCTTCGCCGCTGATTTGAATACACTCATGACCAAGCTTGACTTGCAAAATACCGTGCTGGTCGGTTTCTCAATGGGAACAGGTGAAGTCACACGTTATCTTGGCAAATACGGCTCAGAGCGGGTGAAGAAAGCCGTGCTGATGGCTCCCGTTCCACCGTTTCTGTTAAAGACAGACGACAATCCAGAGGGTGTTGATCAAAGCGTTTTCGATGGCATTATGAAAGCGATTGTTGAAGACCGTCCAGCCTACTTTTCTACATTCTTCCAGGGCTTCTTCAATGTGGACGTGTTGCTGGGCGATCGCATCAGCAATGAAGCGATCCAAGCTAGTTGGAATGTGGCAGTAGGGGCTTCTGCTAAAGGGACTTTGGACTGTGTACCCTCCTGGCTCACCGATTTCCGCGATGATCTGCCCCGCATTGATGTGCCGACTCTGATTATTCATGGAGATAGCGATCGGATTCTGCCGCTTGAGTCCACCGCAGCAAGACTTCCAAAGCTGATTAAAAACAGTCAACTTGTTGTCATTCCCGGCGGGCCGCACGCCATCAACTGGACTCATGCTGATCAGGTCAATCCCTTGTTACTGGACTTTCTTCAGCAGAAATAATCAGTGACCTGCCGGATTCCTGTCCTGTGAAAAAACGCTGTGATTCATCAGTTGAGTCAGGCTCAAATGATACACATGAATGGCACTAAGTTAAGCTGAAGGATAGGTGGCGTAAGGATTGCAGGGATGCAGGGGTGCAGAGGGGAATTTCTAAATATCTGAACGCAATGCCTAAAATTTCTTCTTTCTCCTCTGCTCCTTTGCTCCTCTGCACAAGAGCTGCCTCAACGATTTTCCCTTTTCTTAGTGCCATTCCTTCCAGGAGCAAAGTCGTCGTCAGGATATGAAATAGATGCTGCCCTTGAAAGAGTATTTCTGGAGCCAAAACTCGGCTACAAAGCAATGTGACAGGCATTGCATGCTTCAGTTTTTGTCCGCTACTGAGGATAGAGCATCGTAAATTCAAAGGAGGAAAATTATGTCTGCAACAGTAGAAACGCCACAGATATCGCGAATTGAAGTGCTGGCATCCGGTCTGGATAGTCCACGTAAGCTGAACTTTGGCCCTGATGGGGCACTTTATGTTGCCGAAGCAGGACGAGGGGGAACAGGTGCCAGTATTCCGTCTCCAACTCAACCGGGCGCGTTTGTGTTCTATGGTGCAACAGGTGCAATTACCCGAATTCAAAACGGTGTTGCAGAACGAGTCGTCACCGGACTACCATCGCTGGCATTACCCGATGGCTTAGATGTAGCTGGTGTCAATGATATTGAGTTTGATGCCTATGGAAACGCCTATGCGATCATCGGTCTTGCCGGCGATCCAGCCAATCGAGATAACATTCTACAAATTCCTGATTTTAGCCAGTTGATCGCGATCGATAACTTTGATGGTGGTGCTTCCTGGACAAGATTGAGCGATTTTGGCGCTTATGAGCAAAACAATAACCCCGATGGGCAAAACGTAGACACCAACCTCTATGACTTGCTGATTACAGACAATACCGCATACGTCATTGATGCAGGTGCCAATGCTTTGCTCAGTCAGCGAGCCTTTGGCGGCGAACCGACTCTAGAAACAGTCTTTCCGGCTCGTATCACGACCGATCCACTCACGGGTGAAGCCCTGGTGCGGCAGTCTGTTCCCACCTCTGTCACCGTTGGTCCTGATGGTGCTCTCTATGTCGGCGAGTTGACTGGGTTTCCTTTTCAAGCAGAAACAGCACAAGTTTACCGCATCAATGCTGAAGGTCAACCGGAGATCTATGCAGGCGGTTTTTCGCATATCGCCGATCTGGCGTTCGATCAGTCTGGCGGTCTGTATGTCCTGGAATATGATGCGGATGGCATCTTGAATGGAAGTGACGCAGGTGCCCTGATTTATGTGTCTCCAGATGGTAAAACTCGCACCACGCTTGCGGATGATGAGCTAATTAATCCAACGGGTTTAGAAATCGGTCCTGACGGTGACATTTACATTTCCAACAAAGGTTTTATCGCAGGACAGGGAGAGGTGCTGCGGTTGAGTTTAGAGGAGGATACAACCTGCGGTTGCACTCCGATGTATGACCCGCTGAAGGATTGCATGATGGCGATTGCGGCGGATAGTGAGCTGGCGAATACCTCCCATCCTCTGTTGGGTCATTCGTTTTCTATCGAGTTACATTCAGCAGCTTGAACACCGACAGGAGCCGCGCAATTAGTTGCACAGTGCCATCCATCCTCACTCACTAACCATCCCTGTACTTCTACAATCAGCGCTGCTGCCATAGCAGAATCTTGAGCAGGCGGAGCAATTGTCGTCGTCAGGATGTGAAATAGATGCTGCCCTTGAAAGAGTATTTCTGAAGTCAAAACTGGTGCTACAAAGCAATGCGACAGGCATTTTTGCTTCAATTTTTGTCTAAGTCTTAACAAAACCGAACATTTGCAGGAGGTCTAATGTTTATCGATTACCTTACACTCATGCTGATTAATCTATCGGCTGGACTCGCTCTGTTAGCTGCCTATGTGTATTTTGGTCTTGGTAGTTCAAATCAGAAACGCTGGATTCCTGGTTTTGGTGTAGTCGGCGCGATCGCTTTAGTAACTGGCTTACACATGACTTTTACCTGGCCCATTATTGGTAGTTTCAATGTTGCCTTTGGTGAAACAACTGTTCTGTTTGGCATTTTGTTTGTAGGAACTTCCCTAACTCTGGCAATGGGTTGGGAGTTATTTACCCTAGGCATTTATGGATTCTTTGCAGGACTTGTATCGCTTCTAATTGGCTTTCGCATCATAAACCTGGGAATAACACAGATTCCTTTGCTAACAGGAATTGGGTTTATTTTAGTTGGCTTAGGAGGAATTTTTTCTGTACCAACCCTCTCTCTCAAATCAACCCGGCTCTTGCGAACTATTGGAGCAATTGTGTTAAGTGTGGCAGCTCTCATCTTTGCCTATATTGGATTCACCGCTTACTGGGCGCATCTTGCGGACTTCTCGAAGTGGACGCCCCTGCCAAGATAGTCGCCGTAAAACAACCATCATTAATCACGTAACTAAAAAGGAGTTCGATCATGCAAAAAATTGCACTTGACACTATCACTGAAGCCGTCATTAATCATGGTGATCGTGGCAAATCTCACCCGCGACTGTATGAAATTTACACGAGCTTGGTTCGACATTTGCATGACTTTGTGCGTGAGGTGAAGCTGACTGAATCAGAGTTGCAGCAGGGACGTAATTTTCTCAACCGGGTCAGTCATCACACTCAGGAGATTCCCGCTGGAGAAATGCATATGTTAACAGATCTACTCGGAATCTCAGAGTTGGTAGAATTGCTGAAGGATGCTCATCGCGGTACAGAAAGCAATTTAGAAGGACCCTTGTATGTGCCGAATGCACCAGAACGGCAGATGGGCGATCGCTTGGGTATTGATACAGAAGGAGATTCGCTTTTCCTGTCAGGCAGGGTTTTAGATGTGAACGGTCAACCGATCGCCAATGCTCTGATTGATGTTTGGCAATCCAATTCCCAAGGATTATATGACATCCAAGATCCATCTCAGCCGTTGGGGAACTTTCGGGGACGTTTCAAAACGAACAAGAGTGGAACGTATAGGTTTGAAACCGTGGTGCCACTAGCTTACAACGTGCCAACTAGCGGTCCAGCTGGCGAGTTACTGCGACGGCTAGGACGGCATCCTTGGCGGGCGGCTCACATCCATTTCAAAGTCAGTGCCCCAGAGTACACTCCGCTGACAACACAAATTTTTATTGCTGGCGACCCTCACCTGGATTCAGATACAACCTTTGCAGTGCGATCGGCGATCGTTCAATTGCAAAAGCACGAAGCACTAGACAAACTCAAGGCACACTATCAAAGTAAACCGTTTTACACGACTGAGTTTGATTTTGTGTTGAAACCCGCTACTCTCTAGCGGAGAATCATCAAGCAATGGTTGCACATTATGTCTACACCATCAATCCAGAACAATCTGCTAATTGGCATTTGGAAGTTAATTTCTGCAACCGCCATTTACGCTGATGGAACGGTGACTCCAGACGTGTATGGAACTCATCCGGTTGGCTACATCACTTACACATCAGATGGTCACATGATGGTGATGTTTTCTAGGAGCGATCGCTCAGCGCTGAGTCAGGAGGTCAGATCACCGCTGACTCCCCAGATGCAATCTTTACCCGTGGAAGAGCTTGCTCAAGCATTTACAACATTCAATGCTTACGCTGGAACTTATACGTTGAGTGGCAATACAGTAACTCACCAGATCAAAATTGCATCAATTCCTAATCGGGTCGGTACAACGTTAGTTCGCACCTTTACTCTTAATGAGAGCCGACTAACGCTCGTGACGCCGCCAGTCTTGAGTGATGGTGTTGAAGCGGTTTTTGAGCTGCTGTGGGAACGCATTATAGCAAGGGGAGTTCGTTGTCGATAACGAAGTAGAGGCAAGTACGATCACTTTTCACTCACTGAAAACGTCGCTATCCTCGGTTATCTCGACGGACGAAACTGGCTCACTGGCGAACGATCGATTGCCGCTCCCTACCTGTTCGTCATTCTCCGCTGGGCGATCAACACTCAGGCTGGTTGTCATTCCCGGCGGGCCGCACGCCATCAACTGGACTCACGCTGATCAGATCAATCCCCTGTTGCTGGACTTTCTTCAGCAGGAATAATCAGTGATCTGCTGCATTTCTGGCTTGCGAAAAAACTCTGTAATTCACCCCGTTGAGTCAGTGTTAGGTTCGCCAAGTTGCAATTAAGTTGCAACTTATCTTGGTAATCTTGAGTGGTCTCAACCTCAGCTTTTCAGGTAGATAGACATAGGTTGAGTTTCAGGTCTTTCCACTAACACCCAAATTATTTAGCAATGTTAACTAGAAGGCAATTGATAATGGTAGGTGCGGGGTGTGGAGCGGCATTTCTCGTTCCTGCAATACTCAAAGCAAAGAGAACTCATGCAGCCTCACCACAGATCACGAAATTTACTGAACCTCTGCCCACGCTGTACGCGGGTTCGTCACCCAGTAGTTTGGCGATCACACCCGGTTTACACTCGTTCCATAGCAGTCTAGGGGCTGGAACCACTTGGGGCTATGGAGGGCTGCCAATCCTTGGACCGACTATTGAGGTTATGAGGGGCACTCCGCTTCAAATCACGGCGGTCAACAACCTCGGCCCCCACCCACTAGCAGCAGCGATCGATCCGAACTTGCACGGTGCGCTGGCATCTGACGCGACTAGCCCACGGGTGTCGGTACACCTGCATGGCAGCAATACTGAACCAAAAAGCGACGGTTACCCAACCGACACATTCACACCAGGACAGTCCTACACATACAACTTCAACAACAATCAGGAAGCGGCAACACTGTGGTATCACGACCATGCGCTTGGCATCACCAGACAGAACGTGACGGCTGGACTTGCCGGACTCTACCTGCTTAGGGATATTGACGATCCCGTGGGTGGCAATGGACCCCTTGGTATTCCCGCTGGGGCACCCTATGAGATACCGCTGGTGATACAAGACCGAATGCTCAATCCCGATGGTTCGCTGTTCTATCCGCCAGCTCCTTGGCAAGCAGAGGTTCTCGGTGATGTCGCTACCGTCAACGGTAAGGCGTGGCCAAACCTGAATGTGGATCGCACGGTGTACCGATTCCGAATCGTCAACGGCTCAGGCTCCCGAACCTACAACCTCAAGCTGTCGTCGCAGCAGCCCATTATTCAAATCGGCACCGATGGAGGATTTCTCAATGCTCCGGTGCAGCTATCGAGACTACTACTCTCTCCTGGCGAGCGAGCTGATGTGCTGATCGATTTTTCTGGCAGTTTACCGGGAGAAAAGATCGTCTTGCAAAATGAGGCGAGTGCACCCTATCCGTACGGCAGAATCAACCTCATATTGGGTAATGCCGTACTGCCCGAAATCATGCAGTTCACGGTGAATGCGGGAGCTGCTGCTCCTAGGGCGATTCCCAAAACACTGCGAGTTTACAAACCTCTCATCAAGCCTATTGCTACTCCGCCAGTGCGGCAGCGCTATCTAACGTTGGTAGAGATTCCGGGTCCAACCGGAGCGCCGCTCGTGCTGCTGCTCAACTACGTCTACTGGGATGAGGCGGAAAACTACCCGGAACTGATGGAGCAACCGAAGGTGGACACTGTGGAGCAATGGAACATCATTAACCTCCAACCAGTCGCCCATCCAGTACACCTACATTTGATTCTATTCCAGATCCTCAACCGACAAAAAATCAATGCAACTCAATACCTGAAGGCATACCTTGCTACTGGCTCTCGCCAGGTACGCACGCATCACGAACCACTCGGTGGCCCGACGGTACCAGCTAGCTACCCGCCCCCCGACCCCACCCCCTTTGCAATTGGTCCAGCGAGACCACCAGCGCCGAATGAAGTTGGGTGGAAGGATACAGTACTAGTCAATCCAGGCGAGGTTACCCGCCTCATCGTCCCGTTTGGTGCTAAAGCGGCGGAGAACCTACCCTTCAGTAACTCGTTCACCGGGCGTTTCGTGTGGCACTGCCATATGATCGACCACGAGGACAACGAGATGATGCTGCCCTTCGAGGTAATACCGTAGCCCCTACCAGAAGCAAGCCAGCACAGCGTATGACCAGCGCGTGCAGGTAGGCAGAACAGGGCTTATCCAAGTGCATTTAGTTTGCCGAGGTAATTCTCATGAAAAGATTTTTCCTTTTATCTATTAGTACTGCTTGTTCAATATCACTCAGTTGTCTCGCTAAAGCTCAACCTAGTTTTGCGGTAGCCGAGAGTGAATCTAATAACTCTTTCGCTACTAGAGAATTTCTACCATCTGATACTAGTACTGTTGATGGACAACTGAGCAGTGAAGACCTTGACTTTTTCACCTTTTCAGGACTTGATGCTGGAAGTTTATTTACGGCAGAGATAACGTCAGACGCATTCAATCCACTTCTAGGGTTACTCGATGATTCTGGTAGTATCCTAGCGATCAACGATGACAAAGCTGACGATAGTGTTCTATCCCTAATAACTGGGACAGTACCAACAAATGGCAATCTGAATTTGGCAGTGTCGGGCTTAAAGGACAATAGTCTTACAGGTGACCACTTTGAATCGGGTTCCTATTCACTGTCATTGAATACATTTACGTTGCCCGAACCCTCGATTAACCCAACACTCATCAACGGTGGCTTTGAGACAAATGATTTTACTGGATGGACAACACTAGGCTCTACTAGTATTGAGACCGCAGCTTTTGGCAGTTCCCCCACTGAGGGAACGTTTGAGGCTTTATTGTCAACTGCCAATATCACATTTGCTGACTCAATTCTAGAAGCATTTCTAGGCTTAGAAGCTGGAAGCTTAAATAATCTTGGCAATGGAATTTCCGCCCAAGGTTCCGCTATTCGACAAACCTTTATGGCGGAAGCGGGAGACATTTTAACTTTCGATTGGAATTTTCTCACCAATGAGGTATTGGTCCCCCCATTTAACGATTTTTCTTTTGTCTCAATTAGTTCTGTATCAGAACTAGCGGACATAACATTCCCATCAACTGTAATTTCACAAACGACACAATTTTTCCAAGAAACTGACTTTCAAACAGTTTCCTTCACGATACCAACCACTGGAACATATACTTTGGGACTTGGAGTTACTGATACGGTAGATAACTCTATTGATTCTGGCTTATTGATTGATAATGTTAAACTCCACTCCGTCCCCGAACCAACTTCTGTATTAAGTGTATTGGGATTTGGTGCTTTAGGTGCAGGTTCAGTCCTGAAACGTAAGCAACGACAAAAAGCAGGTCAGGTCAAAAGTAGTCGGTGAAAGAGGACACGGAGACATAGAGAATCATCTTTGTCTCCCTCGTTTTATTCGTCTCCCTAGTGCAAGAAGGCAGAAATAAAATTCTATAAAAAATATCTTTATTAACGGCTTTTGTTGTCATGCGGAAATTTTTTCATTTTACATCCGTTCTTGCGCCTATTTTAATTTTGTGCATAGCTGAGGCTGCTTTTAGCCAATCAACACCTGTAGATTTTAAATATCCAGTAGTACCAAACTCAGACATGGACACTCCATTTTGCTATATGCAGACAGCAGGGGGTAGGACTTTAAACCTAGAGGATTTATGTAGACCACAGCTTAAAGAACTGGTTTTATCATGCCCTACTATTACCGCTCCAGAGGTAAGAGATAGAATTTATCAGTACTGCGGTAATGATGATAACTGTTTGGCTAGCGCTGGGTGTAATCAGCCACAAACAAACTAATTGAACCCAGACTAAATCCTTTGGGTTACTTTGTTGAGGGGTAAAGGGTAGAGAAGAGAGTAGAGGGCGATCAGTGTACGATTTAGCAATTGCTCTCATCAATGGCATGAAAGCCGCGCCCCTAATTTCAGATTTCACATCAGCCTCAATCATTCTGTTCACCGTTGTCTTCTACCAGAGATACCAAAAAACTATGAACTGCGAACATCTCAACAATCTAACTGTGGAAAACCTGATTTCTAAAGCAGCCTATCCCATATTTCGTTGTGAAGAGTGCATTAAAATAAATAGCCGCTGGGTACACCTCCGGATTTGCCAAACCTGTGGCAAAATGCTGTGCTGCGATTCTTCTAACCATCAACATGCTCGTCGTCATTATGAAGCAACCAATCATGCAGTGGTTAGTTCGGCTGAATTGGGGGAGCAGTGGTTATGGTGTTTTGCAGATGAACAGGGAAAAGACTATTGATAGCAATTCTGATTTCATCTAGATTTCCTTCTCATTCGTTCAACATGTTCTCCTCATGTGGGTGATTTTCATGGCTGTTTCTAATCAAAGTACTTCCCTTGACATCGTTTGGCCCAGTTTGCCCTTAGCAGCTTGGCAGGATACCTATGCAACTCTCCATCTATGGACGCAAGTCATCGGTAAAATCCGGTTGGCACTGGCACCTAAACTTAATCACTGGTGGCAATCTACTCTTTATGTCACACCGCGTGGGCTAACAACTGCTTCAATCCCTTGCGGAACTCGTAACTTTCAAATTAGCTTTGATTTTCTCGACCATCAATTACAAATCGACACTAGCGACGGTATCGCTAAAAGAATTGCACTGTCTCCTCGCTCTGTTGCAGATTTTTACCAAATGGTGCTAACTACATTGAGCAACATCGGCATCGAAGTCCGAATCTGGACGATGCCGCAAGAAGTGTCAGAACCAATCCCGTTCGATCAGGACTATCAACACGCAGCTTATGATCCGGAATATGCACAACGGTTCTGGCGAATTCTTGTGCAAGTCGATCGGGTCATGACCTTATTCCGTTCTCAGTTTATTGGTAAATCCAGCCCTGTACATTTTTTTTGGGGCAGCTTTGATCTTGCTGTGACTCGTTTCTCTGGTCGTCGTGCGCCAGAACACCCAGGGGGAGTTCCGAATATGGCAGATTGGGTCACACGAGAAGCCTATTCACACGAAGTCAGTAGCTGTGGTTTTTGGCCAGGGGGTGGGTCAATTGTGGAGCCTGTTTTTTACGCTTATGCTTACCCTACGCCGGAAGGGTTTCGAGATTACCCGATCCAACCCACAGAAGCTTTTTACAGCTCACAGATGCAAGAATTTATCCTACCCTATGAAGCCGTGAGACAAACTGACGATCCAGATGCAATGCTCCTTGCTTTTTTCCAAAGCACCTATGAAGCAGCAGCCAATTTAGGACATTGGGATCGAGTAGCCCTGGAGCGTTCCCCAACCGTGTAAGGCTAACAAATTGCAAATTGCTGAAGCGGATGGACTAGCGACCTTGATACAAAGTTTGAGGCGATCTGCTGCCACTTAGAGATACTGAATGGATAGTGGATAACCGGACAACCAATTTGCAAACGGCAGTTATACAACGCGGTAAGCAAACAAGGAGCATATCCAAAAATGGTTAAAGGTAGGTTAGAAGCATTCAGTGATGGGGTAATTGCTATTATTATCACCATTATGGTGCTGGAGTTAAAAATACCTCATGAGTCAGATTTAGCTGCACTACGTCTGCTGATTCCAACCTTTCTAAGCTATGTGTTGAGTTTCGTGCATGTTGGTATCTACTGGAACAATCACCATCACCTGTTTCAGGCAGTCCGACAAGTGAATGGTTCAACTTTGTGGGCAAACCTACATTTGTTGTTCTGGTTATCATTATTTCCCTTTGTCACCGCATGGATGGGTGAAAATCACTTTGCTGCGTTGCCTGTGGCGCTTTATGGTGTGGTTTTATTGTTGGCTGCGATCGCCTACTTCACTCTGACCCGCACACTTATTTTTCACCACGGTCAAGATTCCACACTTGCGAACGCTCTTGGTCGGGATTCTAAAGGCAAGTTATCGGTATTGATTTATGCAGTTACAATTCCACTTGCTTTTGCAGCCTCTTGGCTTTCATGTGCATTATACGTTCTGGTTGCAGTCCTATGGCTCATTCCCGATCGCCGGATCGAAAAGACGTTGAACGCATAAAACTATAGCCCTCTACACACAAGGATATGACTATGCGTAGACTCGTAAGTTCACCAGATGCCGTTGGCAACCTCACCTTTCAAGACACTGAAGTTCCTGCTCCGAAGGCTAACGAGTGCTTGATTCGCGTCAAGGCATTTTCGATGAATCGGGGCGAACTTAAGCGATCGCAAAATGATCCACTCGGCACTCCAATTGGCTGGGATATCGTTGGCGTTGTTGAACAAACAGCACAGGACGGTAGTGGCCCACCCACAGGGACAAAAATTGTTGCCCTCTCCATCCGCTCTGAGGGCTGGGCAGAATATGTAGCAATTCCGACTCGCTTTCTGGCTGTCATTCCTCAGGGCGTATCAGATACTGATGCCGCCACACTGCCCGTCGCGGGGTTAACAGCACTGTATGCAGTGGAAAAGGGATCTCGTTTACCAGGAAGTCGGGTGCTGATCACAGGGGCAACAGGGGGAGTGGGACTCTTCGCCATGCAGCTTGCTCAGATGATGGGAGCTAACGTCGTTGCCCAAATTCGTCAGCCAGCGCAAAAAGCATTTGTGCGAGATTACGGCGCAGATGAAGTGGTGCTAACCGAAACTGGGCAAGAAGCCAAGCAGTTCGCGCCTTATAGACTGATCGTTGATGGAGTAGGAGGTGAGTTGGTCGGGACGCTAACTGCGTTTTTGGCTAAAGGAGGCACCTGCGTTTGTTATGGCAGTAGCAGCGGCAATGAGATGAAGCTGTCCCTACCAGACTTCTATTTCGAGAATGGAGGGCAGCGAACGCTTTACGGGTTCACGCTGTATACCGAAGTAGAGATGGAAAGTGCTAGTTCTGGGCTGGCTCGTCTGCTGAGGTTAGTTGAGCAGGGGCGGCTCAAAACACACATCGATCGAGCAGTTTCATGGCGTGAAGCAGGCGTAACAGCGGCTGATTTGATCGGGCGCAGATTTTCAGGTAAGGCTGTGCTGCATGTGGACTAATTGTTGTTCATCGGCTGAGTTATGTCAGCCACACAGGAATAGATTATCGCTGAGCTTTATTTGCAAAAAATGAAATGATTTACTTTGTTTACTTTCCTGTATCTGGCGCTGGCAGTTTGTCTGACGGAGATCGCGCTTGGATACCCAAACCTGCCTTCGGGTCTTCAAACAAGCTTGTTCATTAGTGCAGGAGCGTTCTACATCGCTTGTATTCTCAGTACCTTTCCCGTTTGGCGTGAGACAGCGATTCGCTTCTATCGCAGGCGGAATTCAGCGGTAATTCTACCCTGGTTGGTGATTAGATTCAATATTGTTTGAATGCTCTGGGAAGTTCAGAGTCAGAACTGGGCAATAGAAGCCATTTTACAAGCGTTTTCGCGGCTAATAGTTGCCTTACTGTTTGCAGAAATCATTGTGATTACACAACAAGTGAATTCTGAACATTAGGGTCTAAATCAGATGATGCCGAAACAAACTCATTTCAGCAACGCGAGATAGAGTCAAACGCATTACATGAGAAACACCATGAATAAGCCCAGGTTTTTTGTTACCCCTGGTTATGGCGAATACATGCTGAGTGAATTGCATTACTCGCAAGCGGTAAAAATTGGCGATCGCGTGGAGATATCAGGTCAAGGCGGCTGGGATGACAATCTGCAAATTCCCGAACCACTGGAGGACGAGATTGCTCAGGCGTTTCGGAACATAGAGCGAACCTTGGCGACTGCCGGGGCGGGTTGGGAGCATGTTGTCCATGTCAATTCTTACCATGTTGGCGGGTTTCCCCCAGAGGTTAACGAGGTGATGGTCAAGCTATATCGCCATTACATGCCCAACCATGCCCCAATTTGGACACAGGTAGGAGTCGCGGCGCTTGGACTGCCAACGATGCGGATTGAAATCCGCGTGACTGCAATTGTTCCGTGAGATTCGCATTAGTGGCAGCACTGCTCCACACCGATCGAAGTAAGCAGATGAAGTAATAACTCCGACACGAAATTGATGCTAACTAGAACTGATCCATCAGGAGGACAATCATGAAACCTCAACTCATTTTCGCAGTACTAACGATCGCTACAGGATTGCTCGGAGGTTCATTCACTCATCCCGCGATAGCGAAGCGCTGCTGCGATAGCGATAGCGAAG
>JAHHIF010000090.1 GCA_019358875.1 Symplocastrum torsivum CPER-KK1 | reverse complement strand
CAATTATTAATCCCAGTTATGATTGGAGGAATTATCAGCAACAAGAGCTTATTATTCCTTGAGCCTTAAATAACTAATTAATCCATCGGTTGTTTTCCTCTGACTTATTCAGCAAGCCCTAAGTACTTTTGCTCTAAAGCAAGTAACAATCTATCTACCATCGAAACTTTTGAATCTTTGGTAGTACGAATAGCTACAAATTCGGGAGAGGAATCAAACTTAGATAACTCCTCAAGATACACTTGCCCGACTCCACCAGTAACCTCAACACCAACTTTATGAGGTCGGTAATCTGCTATTAGTTTTTTGATATGAGTAAGGTTGTAATCCAGACTATGCTTGCGCTCCCGATACATTGCTACTAAGTTAGCCGACTGACGAGTACACTCTAAAACGACAGCAACGGTATAGTCATCGCCTGTTGTTGAGGTGTCGATACCGAGGTAGTAAGTCGAGCTTTCAACCCAGGAATTTCTATAAAGATTTGGAGGTCTAAAGCTTCCAATAGAACAAGCTCGTACTAAATCAGGTGAGAAGATATTAACCTCTGATACCTCAAAGCTAAGGTTGTACTCTTGCTCTACCGCTGATTGAGAAAGCTGCTTTTTGGTACGAATCGACTCTAAATAATTAGGGATATTGGTATAAATTGGGTGAGCTTTCCAATGTAGAACAGCCTTACACCACTGATTTTCGTCAGTCCAAAACTGGGCGGGAGCAATCAGATCACTTTTGATGGCTGCACAAATACTGTCAATATCTTTTCCTGACGGATTCCCACTAGCCAATCGTTCCCAATAAAAACCAGACCTTCCCGCAGGTGTGGACAAAATAACAATCCGTGCCTCATCCCCTACCATCTCTGTTGCCGGCAAAGTACTGGTGTAGATGCGCTCAATATCGACAACAAAACCTGCCTCGTCGAACAAGACATCTGAAATTGATTCTAGACCGCGAGTACCGTTAGGCGTACTGGGACGAAAGATTAAACGTCCACCATTCTTGATTTGCAGGTCTGTTAAGGAATCGGTAGCTAAGTCGATATAGTCTGTTAGCCCGTCCACCATACGCCTGATGCGCTTGGCAATGTTGCTGGAATCAACCTGTGACTTACTCAGGATGACAGCCGCGTATCCAGGATTCTTACAGGCTTTGTGTAAGAATTTACAGGCTACAGCTTCAGTGATACCTAGCTGCCTTGATTTGGTGACGACTGTACCAAAGTGGTTATCGATCGCGTCTGATAGTTTGATTTGGTAGTTGTATGGGTCAAAGTTGATGACCTTGTTACCTGAGCGGATGCGGCAAAGCCTAGCAAAATCTTCCCACCGCTCAGGTATGGGTAGCTTAGATTTTTCAGACTTCTCATTTATTTTGTTCTTAGCAAATTGATTATTGAGTGGGAGTTGTCGCTCAAGCTTCCGACGACCCCTCTCTAATAGCTTTCGGCTCATTTATCTGCTCTAGTAAATCGTCTAATCCCGTTGTCCTAGCCCATGCACTTGAAACTTTCTCAGAGGCATCTGTAACAGCCCTCATTAGCTGTGGAATTGTTCTGATTGTGACTTCATCAGGATTTTCTTCAAGCCGTTCTACAGCATTTAAGAGTATCAAGGTAGCCTTCTGGACAACTCGACCCATTTCTAAGGCAAAATTCCTCTGACTATCCCTGTAATCTAGGATTTCTTGAACTTGCGCTCTAATTTCGGTAACACTCATCACTACTGGGTCAGAGGCGACAATCGCCTTCACCTCCCTTTGAGCCGCAACTAACCTCTGTTTAACCTCTGGGTCAGCAACCCATCTCTGAACAGTTCTAAGGTTAATCCCCAGAGTTTTAGCGGCTTCTGTCTGTGTTTTACCAGCGTTGAGAAGTCTGATTACTGCCTCAATTTGGTCTGGTTTTGATTTTTTAGAAGATTGTCGTTGTTTTTGCGACATCCGACATTTTTGTTGCGACACGATACGATCAATTATCTCTCAGTATCAATGAGAGTAAGGTTTTTAAGAGATGTCGTTACAGCGCTATTTTGCGACATTAACCCGACTCAGGACAGCTATAGGTGAGGAATATCTGAGAATTGGTTTTCATAGTCACGCCCTCACCCCGTCAGCACCCAGTCACCGGGCGCGATCGCATCAGGACTCTCAACAAAAGCCCCAAAGTAACCGCTTACAATCCGGACTGTGTTCCCTCG
Organism: Symplocastrum torsivum CPER-KK1; assembly: GCA_019358875.1. Lineage (GTDB taxonomy): Bacteria > Cyanobacteriota > Cyanobacteriia > Cyanobacteriales > Coleofasciculaceae > Symplocastrum > Symplocastrum torsivum. Next base: position 17,971 of record JAHHIF010000090.1, on the reverse strand, counting down.
AACCCATTCGACAATGCCCTTGAGCCATTTATCTTGGCTTTGAGGGAAATACCCCCATATTTCTTGCCCTGGCTGATACTCTTGAAGGCTTGGTCGGGTTGTAAGCGCCTCCTCTACGCCTTCCACCGCTGGCACTTCCGTCGCTGCCAGTTGCCCTTGCTCGTACCACTGGGCTAACTGCTGGCGCTTGGGTTGCGTGTCTTGACTCGCGATCGCGTCTTGAACCGTCTCCTGAGAGTATCCCTCAATCACAGCGGCAAACGCTTCAGCCGTCGATACCACTGATAACAACTCAACTAACTTGATTCCCTCAACAGCCTCAGTCACCCCGCCCACTTCGGCAGCGGTCAACGGCTCAACAACCTCACTCGCACCCCCTAAAACCTGATACAAATCATGGCTTTTTAAAGTTGAATTATTGACGGCACCCTCTAGTTGATTTCTATATAGAAAATTAGGGGAGGGTGCCGTCACCTCTAGCCCTTGCTCTGCCTCTGTTTCAGCCGTTTTTTCTGTTTGGGTGCCATGAGCCTCATTTATTGCCGATTCCCAGTCGATTTTCTCTTTAGGCTGGGTCAATTTTTCCTCAATACAGGTGAGTACCTGTTGTCGAATTGGGTCGCTAATGACTTCCTCTTTAAGTCGATAGCAGCGTGTGCCAGTGCGATCCTTTCTTAACTTCAGTCTCAATCCAAACAGACCTAGAAGATTACCTAGGAACTGAACTGGGGTAGCCTTACCTGGATGTTTGCCGAGTGCGTTGCTATGTTTCTTCCCCAGCGCGACTAACTCGATTAGTTCTGGGCTTTCATTAGACCATTCCTTCTCCGGGTTCAGGAATCGCCCGAAATCCATTTCTAAAAGTGCGTGTATTCTTGCCCAACGACTTTTAACATTGCCGATGAAGGTATGGAGCCGTCGCGCCATCCAGTGTAAATTATCTTGTGATTGCCGCTTAGCTACATCAGGATGCGTGAATAGCCAGTAATTCTCTATGTTGTTGATGAAGTTGCGATCGCCATACCTCACGAGGTAAATAAAATCCTCATCCCACACCGGGCTATCATCAATCCCCGGTAGTCTTTCTCTCAGCTTTGCTTGTATGACTTCACACCGTTCTTCCCAACTGGCATCAAACTTCAGTTCGTCTACCAGTTCAGGGTCAATCTTCTCAGCGCGGAAGATATCAGCGCAGTTTTGGCGCTTAACTGCCTCGGTTGCGTCCTTGGTTTTCTTGCTAGCATCCTCGTGACTCTCTAGGGTGCAATCGACAACGCGATAGCCCGACTGAACCAAGACTTCTCTTAGGCACTCCCTGAGATTTGCTTTCTCATAGTTCTGAACTGAGTTGATGATGCAGCTAGCGCGGAAGTTGTGATCAATGCTATTAGCGATAATCGTCTTCAGGTGATTGCCTACTGTATCTATCCAGTTGTCGCCATCGGCTGAGGTTGCTATGTCTTGGATGAGAATTTCATTGATTGATTTGCTGATCTGATCTACGAAAGGCGAACCTGAATTTTGCTTCTCATCATCTGCAACAAAACTTCGGCACCAGACAAACTTGGTGATGTTGTCTCGAATTCTGCCTATCATTTGCAGAATTCCATCTACATCTAATACACCATAAAAGAAAGCAAAGTGATGTGTGAAATGATTAGGAATCGAGACATCTACACCACTTTCGGCTGATGGGGTGTAAAGCAGTACATCTGGTCTGTATTGCTCAATATACTCATCACAGTTCAGTAGAAAATCCTTTACGTACTGCTCTGTTACGGTTTTCGAGTCAACTCTTAGAACTTTCAACCCCTTGGCGGTTAGCAGCTCGTCTAGCGCTTCAATCATCACTTGGCTATCAGAGCATACCGCAGGCATCGGAGACTCTTCTAACAGGTACTTAAGCCAAGGTGAGCGGTCGTTAACTTTGACTTTATCGTCAGTCCCTACTGTACCAAGCAAGAAATTAAGTCTTGGCTTCTCTCCTACATAGGTGTTTTCTGCCCTAATGATTTGCTTCTCAGGTGCCAAGGAATGTAGGTAATCTACAACCCAATCAGCCATCAGTCCGTCAAGACAAATCACCTGTCTAGCACGTCTAATTGCCTCAGCAAATAGGCTGATAATTTTGTCTCGACTCTTGACCGTGCTTGAGTGTAGAAGGTGTTTAACGACTGATTTAACCTCATCAAGGATAATGATTTTGTCGTCAAAGTCTTCGGGTGAAAAGCGCCATAGGCTGTCTACACATAGGGCAATGCCCTCAGAAGGTGCTGACTTCATCGCCATTCCAGAATGATGGTGTAGGTGATGAAATCCTAAGCCTTTTTTATCTCCACATAACTGAAGTAGCAAAGTATTTCGATACCCTAGACACAGGAAGCCGACATCATCCGTCGCCTTCCACTCCTTTACCCAGGCTCTTAATCGTGTAGTCTTGCCGCGACCTAGACCAGCTTTAAAGAATGCGATTGTATTGGCACCAGGACGGGCAAAATTACACCACTGACCTGACTCTTTTATGTCTGAGAAGAACTGACGATTTTTACGCCATGCAGCCCTAGCCTTGACCTTCCACTGTGGCTCTGGTTCAAATCCCTGTCCTGTAGTTTTAACGGTCTGGAGTGGTTTAGATTCTTTCTTGCCGATCGCCCAAAACTCATCAGGAGTAATGTAGCTAATCGCGCTAAGATCCGCTAATTCGTCAATGTCGGCGTGACTCTTATCAACTTGACCCCACCACGCAAACTTGACAGGATAATTCCACCCCTGTAACAGGTCAACGACTGACCGCCAACGCCTCATCACACTGGGGTTAAGAGTGTCACCAGCGTCAGGTGTTACTAGGATTTCTATTTGGGATAGCGATTGATATTCCGCAAAATTCGAGTCCTGTAGTTGATCTAATGAGGTTTTAAGGATGCCTGGACTACTGGCGTGTTGTCCTCCAGCGGCTCCAACGAATGGTATCCCTAATCGCTGTGAAGCAAGAAACGGTTTAGATCCTACTCCCTCACAAATGCCGATCGCAAACTTACTTAGCTTTTGGGGAAGATGGACAGCTAACGGTAATTCACCATCTGGTTTACCACCATCAGGGTAGAGGTGAAGTGTTTGACCATTACCAGATAACCAACGGTAGCGATTAGATTCACTTGTTGGTAGTGACCGCAGTCGAATTTGACACGCAACAACCAAACCATCGGCGTTTCTTACTGGACAGAGATAGCCCGCACTAGAGACAATCAACCGCCTACCATTACCTGTGACCCCTGGTAGTAGTTCGTTAAATTGATTCTGAAGTTGCTGGTATCGCTCAACTGACTTGAATCCGCATAGCTCGATCTGTTCGCCGCTGAAGCCACGCCTTACTAAGTCGGCTCTATCATCTGGGTGTAACGTGAGTTGAGCTAATATTTCTCGATACTGCTTATCACGCTGAATTACCGACAAAGATCGCCGTCGCCGCTCATCATCCTCCCCGATTTGCTGTAGCTGGCGTTGTTGATTGCGTTGTTTCCATTCAAACCTTTGTTGGTCACTCCACTCTTGAGAGTTGTCAATCCGGAATTGACCCCAAAGGCTATTTTTTGAATGACCTAAGCACTTGTAGCCGCTGATAACCTCGCCTTTTCTAGCATCAGCGTAGGTCATGCACTGCCAGTAGTCAGCGTCTTCTCTACTCTGTCGGCATTTGCCTGAGGTGTTTTCGCAAATGGGGCAAGCGTTGTGTTTTCTGCTGGGTGTGAGACTCATGCTTCACCCCCATCATTTGCGAGTGAGAGCGTGAAAATCGTTAATTCTTCTCCTCGAATACCTTGCTTTTCAAGGATTTCAAGGCAATTAGTAAGCTCTTTACGCTTCCGCGCTTTTTTGAGCTTTGGTAATGGCGAATACCCTAGAAAAGTTTTGCAATCTCCACAGCGTCGGCTCTCTTCACCTGGCTTTTTACCGGCGCCGATGATGAGACTTGAACTTTGGCAGTGAGGGCAGATGTTCTGTAGCGATCTCCCCTGAGATAGACTCTCAGATTGCCTGGGTTGTCGCATTTGTGCGACAATTGGGTTACGGATATTTGACATAAATAGATCCTTCTTACGTGCTTGTGGGGGGATCTATCTGCTTTTTGCACCTACACGCGATATAGGTATACCTGTTAACCTTGAAGTTATCTATATCAGACTCGGTCTGTTGTCGAGCGAGTTCGGTAAGAGTTCCACCTCTCACCATTGAGCGCAAACGAAGACTTCAAGTAGAGGTAATTAAAGCGCTTGCAGGCTTAAGCAGACAGCAGATCGTTTTTCTTTCGGTTAAGTTTGTTAGCTTTGACGCGATCGCGTTCCTCTTGTCGTCGTTGTTGGCGGGATTTTATCTGCCGACGTTTAGGATGTGCAGCAACACTGGGTTTGTCAAGCTTTTTTACAAGAGTTAGTGGGTTTGTCACGATTTTTCTTGATTGAATAAATTCACATTAATTCGCTGCTGGCAAGGGTTGCAAGCTTTGTACATTTAATCGATCAATCTTTACAAAACCCCTTTGACTTTCGGGTATCCTTCCCTCGTCCCATAACCTCCAAGTTACCTTCTGCGTTTAAAAAGCTAACTAGAAGCGGCGATCGCCTCATTTTGTCGAAGTAGCTTTTTTGTGCTTTAAGGTATTTTGTGTAATGTTTCTGCCGAAACTCTATATCATCTTGGGCAATGAAGGCAGCGGTTGATTCCAGCGCGTTAATCGGTGTTTGTTGTGGCGTGTACCCAAATTGAAGTTTTGATACCTGTTCGAGAGTTGTGTAGTATTCATTATTTTCTTGCGACAGCTTGGCTTTTCCTATAGGTTTAGCCGTATCGATAAAGCCACTATTTTTCAGAATGGTTTCACATATCTCGGTTTCACACAGAGTCATCCAGACAGCATGAGAGGATATTTCCTCTTGTTTTTGGGTATCCAATCGCAAAAAAACTTCCGAAGCCAGGTCGTAGAAATTTTTTGCTTTCTCTGCAAGCGGTTTGTACAGGGCTTTCGATGTAAAGGTCAGTTCCGGTAGATGCTGGGTTTCACTTAAGAGGGAATACTGCAACCACGAGGCTTCTGCTCTGTACATTTCTCTGATTCCTTTGAAAAGTTTCCCATCTTCGCCAAGATGTTTGAAACTCAATCGAATACCATGACGATGCTCTAAAAGGTAATCGGGTAGATCCCTTATCAATTCAATGCAATCTTTCAGGCTCAAAGTGAATTGAGTTTTTAGTTCATCTTTCATACGTCAATTGTGTTGAGAACTTAGAAGTTGCAAAAGGTTGCTTACAGCAGATATTATTCGATCCTTAGATCTACAAGTCACTTACTTAGCAAGCGCGTTGCAGATCATGCGTAGCGATCGCACTGTTCTAGGTTGAGCGCGATCGCTTTACCTGGTAGAAAGATTTTCAGGGTATTGATAGAGCGTCATTCCCCTCGTGCCAATTGCTTTAAATTTTTCTTCCATAATGCAGCCTGTTCGCTGGCAGGGTAAGCGCCAATCAGGTCTTGTAGTTCTTGTCTAGACTTGCCTCCCAATTCAGATTTTGTACGGTTGCCAAGCAAGAGTATCGCCCGTTGCAAAGCCTCTGATGTGCCGGGAAGTTTGGGCGGAAGATTCGTTGAGTTAGCAGAAGGCTGCTTATTTTTGTTGGTGTTGTGTTTAGTCATGGTTGCCGACTAGATTTAGCTTGTTTTTCTTCGGTTTTATCCTCTACATAGTCTTTAACGAAATTTAGGATTACTTCGCTCATTGTTTTGCCCTCTGCTGCGGTTACAGATTTGAACTTATTTCTAAGCTCTTCCGCCATAGGTACTTGTACTCTGACGGTTTTATCTAAGTCTTCAGTCATATTTCAAAAACTACACACAGCAATCATTGTGTCATTTCCATCAGAGCAGTACCAATAGTATTGTACTCAAATACTCAAAACTGTATATACTCAAATGAGGGAACTTGTGTTAGTGTCATACAAGTAGACACAAAATTGCACAGCCTAAAAAGCAATAAAACCCTTAATGCTCTGTACAGTGCGTGAGGTGCAAGGAACTCAACATACAAACAGTTCACAGCGTCACGCTCACGCATCCGCAAGCTAAGCAATTGCGTTAAACACGCATCTGCAATTTAACTGTGCAACGGCATTGTGCAAGGTAAACTCAGCAAAATTTTGTATTGCAACTAGAGAAATGGACGCAAGAACCGCTTATGAGACATTCCTGAGAAAACGAGTATCTGATACTCATTGGTCATCAGTGAAGCGAACGCTAGCTGATTCAGGAATGGAAGTTAACTCGGATACCGTGGTCTTCTTTGCCAAGCTTCGCAAGGAAATCCCTAGATCATCTGTAGGAATCCTCCAAGTTTTTGATTGTTACCAGCAAGCTGAGAAGCTATTGGCTACTAACTCCTCAAAGATTAAAGGTCATCAGATTTTGGAGATTCTTAACAGAGAAGGCATTGCTCCTCACCCGGCTACTATCTCGCGTTGGTTCAAATCTTTAGGTGGGTTTAGGAAAACACGGTATTACTACCCCGAAAAGCTTACCAAAGTGCTGACCAACGCTTTCATCTATAAAATTGCAAACTGTACCAAAATAGGAGCCTAAAAGATCATGGATAAGTACATCAAACGCCTTCAGACACGCGCTTCTCGCAAGGGTATCAGCGTTAGCAAATCTCAGGTTAGAGAGGTGTATCAGAGTGTAGTTACTACTCCTGAGAGTCCCTCTGAAGAGGAGATGAGCGCAGTTATAGAAACGCTTGAAATTCAATATCAAGCGCCATCTTATGAACCCGACAACAGTCAACTGGCTACAACCGAGCAAGCTTTACAACCAACAGAGGAATCCCAACAAATGACTCAACCTGTACCCGCTCAAGAGACACCTAAAGGCGATTTAGCTACATCTAATCGCTCAGACCTCTCTCTCCCTTCTGAAGGCGCTATGAACCTCACTCAGCAACAAATTAAAGAGGCGGTAGAGATGCAGTTTGGACGGGAGAACATAGAGACAAAAACCGCAATTCTCAATTACATAGCTCAAGACACTTTTGCTACTGCGACAGAGTTACAGCAAGCCCTCAGCAAGCTTCGTCAAATGCGTTTAGACATCTTGCTGAAGCTGATTAGCGACCATAACCAGCAATCATCGGGTGATGACAATCTGATTAAGGTTGCGTTACTCCAAGCATCTTCTGCAAGAGAAAAGGAAACTTCTGATTTTTTCGCCTCATTCGACAAGAACTTGACGGAGATGAGAGCCGCCTTCGGTGTTTAGTTTCCAGTCTTGTCGAGAGTGAATCAATCCAAGAGTTCGAGAAATTTGGCTCTCATCTGCAAATTGACTTTGAAGATTACTATCAACATTTAGAGCAGTTCCAAGAGAGTAAATCCCAAGTGAAACTATTCAGCCGTCTTAAGTCTTTCCTATTTCAACCGCTCGACTTTGACCCAACAGACCAAAACTTTGCCGCTGCCTTTTGTGTTGCTATCCGCTAACGTCCACCCTATCGAGGAAAAACAAATGTATTCTGAATCAGTCGAAAATACCAAGATATCGCTAAATTCGGTCACTACCCCTACTCCGAGGTTCAAGAAATCATCCGTCTTGCCCAGCAAGACATCGTTCAACACATCCTCGGCGAAACCATTGATATATTACTCAAAAATGGTTTTCAGCCTGCCGAAATCGTTGACGCATTTGCAACTCAGATTGATTTGAAGTTCGAGAATAGCAAAGCCACGATGCTGATTGAACAAGCGGCTAGCGTCCTTAATGACTAATAGACAAGCGATCGCCTTCCCGTCCAAAGTAAGCGCGATCGCCCTCTGACTCCAAACAACCTACTGAAAGGAATCACCACCTATTATGTCAGACCGTCAAATCACCTCAAGTAACCAATCCACAAGCAAAAACGATGCTTGGGTCAATGTGACTGTGACCGTCAATTATGACGACGGCTCAAGCAAACAGGTTAGCAGCATCCAACCACGACTGAAGGGGTAGTGATGCAGCAACAACACACCAAGAAACCCTTTACCGCCGCCGATGAAAGCTACCTTTCTGAAGTCGTCATAGAGTGCAAGAATCGGCTTGAATCTGCCCTCTCAACTGCTCAAGGATATTCGCGAGTGCCACAACTGGCAACCAGTCTCGCTGATGCCGTTACCGCTGTGGGAGAAGCCGCCGCAATCCTCCAAGACATAGACAGCTACTCCGACTAAATAACGTCACGTACTGCCAGCCGTTGATTAGATTACGGCTGGCTAATAACCTGTAGGAGAAATACTCCCATGCCACCTAGAAAGCTCATCCACAAAAGCCGTCCATTAGGCGGGAAACCAAGGAATACTACCCCAGCATCCGAGCGCAAAACGAGAAAACCTAAGACTGACTCAGCACCCAAAGACAAACTAGATCCTTTAGCAATTGCCGCGTCATTGGTTGCCCCTTCTAACGGCTCATCAACCGCTGTAGCGTCCAACGGAGCAACGTCCACCACACCAAAACAATCTCAGTCTTACACGGGAATCTCCCAAGTTAACCACGGCTTGAGCCTCCCAAGTTTTGATGTGAATAGCTATTTTGCATCAGACCTCTTCAGTGATTCTTCCTCACTGCCCAGAACGACGAAGGAACAAGCTGATGAGATGATTACCAGCATCGAAGAGAAGCGCCAAACTATCAAAGTTGTTAGCGCGAACATTGGCTTAAATCAGGATGTTGTCCGAGCTGGCAATGAGTACCTGAAGCTTGAAGGACTGGCGATTGATTACGCGACGACTGGCGTAAACAACGAAAGCAAGTACATCGGCTATCAGACAGCAGAAGTTAACCGAGACATTGCAATTAATCGCTTCGACCAAGCGCAAGAGCGGTTAGTGCAAGGGCAAAAAACCTTAGCAGGGATGCAAAGCATTACGCCCTTGATTGATGACGAATGGGCAGCACGAAAAAGCCTTAAGCAGTCTCAAATCAGCAGTCTGAAGATTGAAGCAACAAAAGCCAAGGAAGCGTTAGAGCCTAAGCTGCTACAGCTCTCCCAAAACTTCCGGCAAGAGTTAGAAGACCTGAACTAAACCACGTTTGTTAACAATCCCCTGGCTTGGTCTAGGGGATTCCTTTCAGGAGAAAAGCCAATGTCACTAGAAGATAGATTTAATAGCGCTACAGACTTTATCGGTGTTCTCAGTTTGGGTGGAGTGCTGGTTAGTGGATTGTTACTACTTACGCCAGTTCAAGGTGTGGGATATATCGGAATTGGAAGCGGACTGGGAGCGTTCACTGCGTCAGTAGTCACGAAAAAGAAGCATCTCCAAATAGTCAACGAACAAATCGACGCAATGACAACTCAGCATCGGGCTGAAGTGTCAGCAAAAGAAGATGAAATTCTTACCCAGACAGCCGCCGCTAATAACCTGAAAGTAACTGTTAACGGCTTACGCTCTAACGTAAAAAGTCTTGAATCAGACAAGGAATCTCACACATTAGAACTGTCTAGAGTCCAAAATCATGCTGAGGCGCTAACGAGTCAGAATCAACAACTGCGGCAACACATAGAGCGGGTAACGGGTGAGTTAGACCGTCTCATTGACTTGGCGAGAACTGCTGTAGAGGAAGCGTTAGGCGAGTGGGATATCAAAATCACGTCACTGGCTACTACTAAGCGTGAGCAATACCCAAAGCTAACCGATCGCCTAGATGCGTTGTTGAGTGAAGCTCAAGACCTGCTTAGTGACTATGGAGTGAAGCTTGCCGAAACTCCTAGAAAGTGGAATAGCTTAGGTGATCTGCTAAGTCTCTACTACTGCGTCAATGATGACTTGACCAACGTCAAGACCAAAGCAATCCAGGCAATCGCCAAACTCAGCAACCAAGAAACTCAGTTAGAGCTACAAGAGGTAAGCGAAATTCTTGAGGAGTGGCGAGAATCCGATCTAGTCCCTCGTGACAAAGTTCAAGGATTGGTTGCCAAGTATGAGGCAATGCTCCAAGAATTCAGGCTTGACTTGAACAATCGCTTTCAATCAACGCTGGCGATCGCTGAGGGCATGGAGAGCCAAGTTACTCAAGATGAAGAGTTTTTTCTTAGGCTTCGGATGAAGGTCAAGGAACTAGAGGAGAAAGTAAGCCGACTCAGCAAGCCTCTAGAATACCGTCCAGCGACTAGGCAGGATATGAAGGTAAGCAATATCTTCACTCGCTACTTTGAAGCGCTAGGAGTCATCCTGGATAGGGCTGGAAGTGATTACCAAGGATATGAGGCAACCCTCTGGTTTTTCACTGATCGCAACCAACGGCTGATCATGGTGGATGAGTTGAACGAGCATTCAGACCGTCTGCAAGCCTTATCACACACACTGAACTCTCCCCAGTTCAAGCTAGATCCTGAGAGCGGTCTAGTGAGCGTTAGCGTTGCCCTATCAAAAAAGCCCAAAGCAGACAGCAAGGACATCGATCGCCTATGGATTCCAGCAAGTCAGTTTGAGCAGACCGTCAAAGGTTGGTCAAGAGTTCGGCTCACTGGAGGAAGTGAGAGCGGCAAGAGTCCAACTGCTGAAAATTTGGCTGTAGTCATCCTGAAGCATCGTTCCGGTGTTCCCAAACTCTACAATCCACAGCATGATTCAGTTAAGAACTACTGGACACTCCCCACTGTCGGAACGTCTCACAAGGACTCTGAGAAAGGCATTGAATCACTAGCTAAGCGGGTGGACGCTAGAGCCAATGGGGATGAATCTAGAGACACTTTTGAGCTATCAGTCTTTGATGAAGTGGACTCAACAATGTCTCATACCAAAGGGAAAAAAGCGGTCATTGGTGGAAACGTCAACTTCATCATTAAGCAAGCCTCGCACCAAAACTTAGGCGCTATCTTTATTGGTCAGAATGCCAATGTTTCAGAATATCCAGGGATGGATAGAAGTGATTGGAATAGCGCGGTCAATGTCCACATTGGGGCAAATGCTTACGATGCGATTACAAACTCTAATCGTTTTACCCATGATGAGCAGTCCAAGTTAAAGCAAACTGCTGATAGAATCACCGAGTTCTGTAAACTCAAAAATGATGAGCTAGGGTTAGAAAAAACTGACCCTCAAGCCTACCGCTTTGCCTTGGTTATTGAACCTAATAAAAAGCCCTATTTCATCGAGCTACCAGCCTTCGGAACCTATACTCTTGACCAGCTCCAACAACAGCAAGAGCTAGCGCCAGCCGTGGTGTCAGTAGCTCCAGACAGCCCAGATAAGACGCTAGAACCATTGAAAACACGTAACCCCAGTGGAGCCGCAATAGAGCCGCAATCCGGGTATGTAGGGTCTGGGTGTCCGGGCTGCAATAGCACCAATCGCAAGAAAGATGGCAAGTATCAAGGACGGCAAAGATACCACTGTAAAGACTGTGGCAAGCGCTATACAGAAGGCGAATAACTATTAATCTGAGGTGACAATGAATGACCTAAACAAAAAGCTTGCTGAGAACGAAAAAGTAATTAGTGAGGCACAACTAAAAACGAATCTAACACTGCTTAAGATAAGACTCTTTCAGATGGGATTAAATTTGAAGACGACAAACCATGAAGAGTATAAAAACCTTGAATCGAGAATCAAGGAGATGGGAGGGTAATGGCAAGCGGTAAAAATCACGATCGCTCAATCCTCTTCACTACTCCCATCATTGGAATCATTGGTGTTTCTCACTCCCTCGAACTGGGAATAGTGGCAGCGGCGGCTCATATGGTAGCAGGTCTTTATCTCAGTCCAGATCTGGATTTAGTGAGCAAGCCTTATAAACGTTGGGGTTGGTTGAGGTGGATCTGGATTCCCTATCAGAAGCTCATCCCCTGCCATCGACATTGGCTATCTCACGGCGTTATCGTCGGCTCAACTATCCGGTTGCTATATCTTGCCGCTTTGCTCTTGCCGTTGTGGGTCATCTTTCCAGGCTTGCAGCAAGTTGAGTGGGCTATCGGTTGGCAAAAGGCGATCGCGTTCTTTCTCGGAGTCGAGCTATCAGCCTTAAATCATCTATTACTTGATGGCTTACTCTTGCCGCTGCCAGCGTCAGTGAAGCAACGGCTCAAAGGTAACTGAAGATTGACCAAATTTGAGACATCTAAACACTGGATATTGAATATGAACAATGACATACAGTAAGCGATTACAAAGGCTCAAGTCATAACAGTGACAGAGGGGAAATCAAGCAAGGGCTTTGGTTAAAGGCTAGATCGTAAAAGTGAAATTTGCCTAAGTCATGCATAAAAGAGGCTTTTTGAGCTGAGTGATAGATAGAGGAAAGACAAAGAAGTTTAACCCTCAGCCCAAATGTAGAACTCAGCAAAATTAACAAGGAGAATGATATGGGTACTTATTCCGGAACACCCGCAAGCGAAACCATCGATCCACTAGATCCTTCAGACGATTACATTTTCGCTGATGAGGGAGATGACGTTGTTTACGGATGGGATGGGAATGATTTTCTCGTTGGTTGGGGAGGAAATGACATCTTATATGGTGAGGAGGGTCATGACACACTGTGGGCTGGAAATGGTGCCGACATACTTTATGGCGGCAACGGGAATGACGAGTTGGCTGGTTGGAACGGCAACGATGAGCTGTATGGCGGAGATGGTGATGATTATCTACTTGGCGAGTATGGCAACGATTATCTGTATGGCGGAATAGGTAACGACATTTTAGATGGCGGTACAAATGATTACCCAGGAGGTGATCAAATGTATGGTGGTGCAGGCGACGATATTTACTATGTTGACGCTCAAGAGGAATTTTACGTTGACGGTGTGTACGAGAACGCCAACGAAGGAATTGATACAGTCTTCACATCAGCCAACTTTTCGGGTCTAGATGCCAATGTTGAGAACATTACGCTGATTGGTAATGCCTATGGTGCCAACGGTAATAATCTTGACAATACTATGACAGGAAATAGTTCTGATAACTTTTTATGGGGTGATGAAGGCAGTGATTCTTTATCGGGTGGTGAAGGCAATGATGTTCTCAATGGATATGGTTATGGTTCGAGCAATGAGTATGACACTTTAACGGGTGGTGGTGGTGCAGATACCTTTAAGATTGGAAGTTATGGTGATGCCTACTACTTGTATGGAGGTCTCTACGGAGCGGATGGCTATGCTCTGATCACAGATTTTAACTACTTAGAGAGCGATAAATTTGAAGCACATGGCGGTATAAGTGACTACTCTCTGGGAACTTTTAATTGGTTTGGAAGTGATGCCCTAGACACAGGAATTTACTACCAAGGTGATTTGATTGCCGTTGCACAAGATAGATCAGGTTCGGAAATCCTCTTAGGACTTGATTTCAACTTCGTTGTATAGGAAGTTGACCAAATTCTAGATATTTACTTCTTTTAATACTCGAAAACCCCTAACTACCGCAAAGTTTAGGGGTTTTCTTATGGAATGTGTCTGGTTTGCCCTTTTATCCTAGCGAATAACAAGTTACAGAAAACTCTAACAAGTTATTGACACTCCCTAACCAGTTAGCTAGACTGATAACAGGTTACAAAAAGGAACTAACCACAAATGTCTAAAGCACTACAGAAGCAAATAGACCAGCTATTTGAGGCAACCAAAGACCTTAAGAGCTTGGAAGAAATTAAGCCCTACTGCGATCGCTTCAATGAGTGGGTAAACACAAACACCAGTTACAGCCAAAAGTCTTTAGGAACGGTACTAAGTCGCTATGGCTTCTACAAGAAATTTAAGAGCATCAAATTAGAGCAAGGCTTGAACGCAGAAGCGATCGCCAAACATGATGAGAATGGTAACGTCAAAGGTCAAGAACTAAAGCACTATGCTGTGCTGATGTGTGGCTTAGATCGTGACCACTGGAAGCAACGCAACGAAACAACACGGGTCATCGGTCGTTTAGGCAATGATCAGGAGATAGACCCAGAGGCATACCTAGAAGTCACAGGACAATTACTCGAAAGTGCTGACCCCCATAAGTTAGCCGTTGGCATCATTGCCGCAACTGGTAGAAGACCCCATGAGATAATCGCCCGTGCCAAGTTTGCCCCGATTGAGGGGCAAGCCTATCAGGTTCAGTTTGAGGGTCAAGGTAAGAAGAGAGGTGACAAGCCAGTATTCCCGATCGCAACGCTTTACCCTGGTGAGTACATCATCAAGTGCCTTTATCGCTTGCGTAGAGAAGGCAGTACAAGAGTCTTACTTAGAGAAGTCGCTAACGACTTCCCCAACGATTTAGCGGCTCAGAATCAATCAATTGATAGTCGTCGCAATGGTTCATTGAATCGAGTAGTTCGTGAGTATTTTGGCGATAAAGGTGAGAAAGAACCCGTTCTGGCTTTTCGTTACGAGGAAGAACAAGACAACTGCAAAGCGCTAAGAGCCGCCTACGGAGCGCTGGCAACTGAGAGAGATTGCGGTCGCTCCGTAGGTTCCAAGATGCTGCATTATGCCCGTCTATTGGGTCACTTCGTCAAAGAGAATCCCACGGACAAAGAGTTACAGAACATAGCAACAAGCTTAGGCTATGCCGACTATTTCACCACTAAGCCCGTTTTATTTCCCACGGCTCCAGAGAAGGAGAAAACTACCTCAATCAGAATCAATGAGTTCGACTTGGAGCCTCTCAAAAAATTACAGCAAGACTGGGAGCTTCCCAATCAGCAAAGTGTTGTTACTCGTCTAATCGAGTCTCAAGAGAAGATTGCTGAGTTAGCAAAGCAATTATTAGAAGCCAAGACACAAATTAACCAGTTACAGAAGGAGAAAGAGGAAATGTTACAGGTTCAAAATCAGCAGGTCACAGTTAGCAAGACCGAACTGGAAGCAATGATCGAGCGGATGGTTACACAGAAGATAGAGCAAGCGCTGTCAAATTTTCCAACGACTCAGCAAGCCAGTCAGAGTAAGCCGACAACTCAGGCACCTGTCAAAGAACAAGAGGTGATTGACTGGGCTGGAATGTCTAATGCTGATTTGTGGTTAACCAAGGTCAAGGGAGCTTCTGAAGAGAAGATTAGACGGAGCTATGAGGCTATCTGCCTCTACAACAACACGGTAGCAACTGGGGAAGATGACCGCTTGGCAATCACTAACCAAGCTTTAAGAGAGCTTTCAGGGGTCAATGGTTTGATAGTTGGGGACTGGATAAAAGCTCATGCTGATGAGGTGATTAGCCACAATAGCAAGTATGAAATGCAGAATTCTAAAGACCCAAGCAAGGCTGAGACTTACTACAACAAGCGTCATGGATCTGAGAAGATTACAAAGATTCTGAGCCTAGTCAATGAGCAGTACTTGGATGGTGAAGCGTTGAAGTCTCAGCAGATTAAAAGTTAGTGATTTTGCTTAAATTGGTTCAGGAATTATGCAAATAAAGAGATCTTGTCTCCATAGTCCACCAACTTTTGGGAACCAGACTTTCTAAATCCTCTAATTCAAGGAGATTTAGAAAATCTGTATTTTTTGGATTTCTTCAGGCGTAACATTATTGATAAAGATCAAGACCTAACATAGATTTTCTACCAACTTGTTGGGTCGAGTTTGCGTCCTAGCTCTCTTGGTGCGGAGTCGGGATTGCTTGGATTTAGTTTGTCACCTACCTTTTCTAGTTGTTTTTCAATTGTTGGAGGATCATTTCTACACTGGTTTCCATGAGCGCAAGGATCGTAGAATCCAGGTGAATCTGAAGGCTGTGAAGGGTCTTGGCTTACAGGCTGTGAAGAGTCTTGGCTTACAGGCTGTGAAGAGTCTTGGCTTACAGGCTGTGAAGAGTCTTGGCTTACAGGCTGTGAAGGGTCTTGGCTTACAGGCTGTGAAGAGTCTTGGCTTACAGGCTGTGAAGGGTCTTGGCTTACAGGCTGTGAAGGGTCTTGGCTTACAGGCTGTGTTTCCGCTACAGGTTCAGTAGAAGGTTGATTCACATTGCTTGAAGGCTGTTGGATGAAACGGAAGCCTATGCCGAAGATAGCGCCTAAAGCTGCTAGCATTAGATAATTTTTCATGAGTCCCTTGTTGAAAATAGAAGTCAGTATGTAGTGTAGAGTTGTGGAATTTTGAAGAAAAAAGCATTCAGGTAACTATTCGCTTCATTAAACCTCGCAGTATTGAAAGCACAAAGAGAAAGCTCACCAGACCACCGATAACCATAGCTATCTGTATTGCAAAATTTAAAACCGTTTGACCGGTTTCTTCAATCTGCTGACCAGCCGTTTGACCGATTTCTTCAACCTGCTGATCAGCCGCTTCTCCAAAATTTTTAACTCGATCGTCAACCCAATCGTCTGCTATTGTGGACGGATCTACTTCTCTGCCAAGTTCTCTGATACCAGAATCTTGATTAGTTATATCTATTTCTCTGCCAAGCTCTCTGATCTCAGAATTTTGATTAGTTATGTCTACCTCTCTGCCAAGTTCTCTGATACCAGAATTTTGATTAGTTATGTCTACCTCTCTGCCAAGTTCTTTTACAGTAGAGCTTGGGTCTAAGTCTGATAAGCCAAAGGCGTTCACTTGTTGTGGAATTGCAGCAGTAAGTAAGCTTGTTAGGGATAGCATAGTAAATGCTATACTCGCTTGATTTTTAATGTTATTCATGTAAACAATCCTCATTTTTAGAGATAGAATTGACGTAATTAAAGAAGCTCAAAAAAGTTGTTTGTTTCTTTGACTTCCTGTATATAAGCTTCAATAAAGCAAAAGAATATTTCCGAAATTATGTAAAAAATGAGTCCAGAAAGCAAACTGGTACAAGATAAATCTTAAAAGAAGTTCAAGGAAAGTTTGTATCAATGTTTGGCTAACAACCCTCCACAATGCCTAGATAATGATTTTTCTGTTTTCTCGAAGAAGATATTTCAACCTTAAGCAGATAGCATTTTTAGATGGGATGTTGTGACACTTGGATAGCTGCACGTTGAGGGAACTTCTGGAAGTCCGGCAGTAGAGGATAGCTCGGTAGTGATTCTCGGTCAAACGGCTACAGCGCAATTTTGAGGGAGTTAGCGCGGGTTGCCAGCGGTCGGTCGGGTTGTCCATGTTGAAGAGAGGCTACTTGGAGCTAGCGCGGGTTCGATCGCCCGTTCCGGTCAATAGTCTGGCAACACTCAGGCTATCTCTACTCCCTGAGTATCAAGATGTGAGACGCGCTAGAGGATAGCTCGGTAGGATTCCACGGTCAAACGCTTACAGCGCAATTTCGAGGGAGCTAGCGCGGATGCGATCGCCTTTCAGACCCGTGCCAGTTGTCCAGGACAAACAGGACTGTCCTGAAGACAGCGGTCACTGAGGTAGGTTAGGTTGTCCATGTTGGAGAGAGTCGCTTGGAGCTTTGCGGGTGCGATCGCCTTTCCCGTGCCAGTTGTCCAGAACAAACAGGACAGTCCTGAAGACAGCGCTCACTGAGGTAGGGGGAAGTTGTCCATGTTGGAGAGAGACATCGGGAGCTAGCGCGGATGCGATCGCCTATCCGGTGGGTAAAAATACCCATTACATTTTCAAAGATGGGTATAAATACCCTACACAAAAGCCATAAAATCAAAAGCGATCGCCTATCCAGTTAGGCAACTGAAAACTAGTTACGGACTAAGAACCAGTTAGAATATCTAGTTAAATGTTTTAACTAGTTAGATAGTGAGACAAGACAATCCAGTAACTAGTTAGAATATGTGGACAACTGAAAACTAACAAGTCAAACTACCCCAAGAGCGAGGTGATTATAGGATGCTGATATATGGTCATTGCAAGCATTTGGCAAGAGGGGTGCAGTAACTAGTTAGGTTTAATTACTAACTAGTTAGACTAGCAGGGTGAGCAAGATAGAACTAGTTAGGGAATGAGGCGAGGGGAGTTGATTGATACATTACTAACCAGTTGTGTCTGTTAATTTAAATTAACAGACACAACTGGTTAGTAATGTATCAATCAACTCCCCTCGC
>JAHHIF010000089.1 GCA_019358875.1 Symplocastrum torsivum CPER-KK1 | reverse complement strand
CGATGTAAGAGTTTAGTCAAAAACTTTGAGCGAACCCTAAGCCATGCGACAGCGAAGCTCAATCTCTGTTTCATCCGACTCATGCTCAAGCGGTTAGCGAATGATTAGATCCCAAATGGATTCTATAGCTGTGCCGCGTCGCGTCACACGTAACCAAATAGAAGCTGGGTTTTGTGGCAACGGTACGATAGACCAATCTGAGTAATCCCGTGTGATTACAGCACTGACTTGTTGAACACCATTTACAAATTCAATGCCACACTTCAACCAATTGGCTTCATCCAAACGCACCATGATTCCCGCCTGATCGTACAACTGGTGATACTCACCACTGACTTTCACCTCAGCAACAAAGTCTCCCTTGACTGCTTGATAAAAAAAGTGTCCATTATCTCTAATGAAGCCGTAGTGAGTCTCACGCCAGAAGTCAGTTTTTTGCCCAGACGTGATGGTAATTGTGTCCCCTTGGAGGTTCCAAACAGGTGGTTCATTGTACCATTCCATTGGTGCCGTCTCCCTAGGAGTTACTCATCTAAAGCACCGTTAATTCTGGCATTGAAGCCGTAAACTCGACGGCTTCCTGTGAACGGAACTAAGGTCACTTCTCGTGTATCTCCTGGTTCAAAGCGGACAGCAGTTCCAGCAGGGATATCGAGTCGCATCCCTTTTGCTGACTCTCTGTCAAATTCCAGGGCTTCATTTACCTCGTAGAAATGAAAATGAGAACCGACTTGAATTGGGCGATCGCCTGTATTCGCCACTTGTAACTGTATGGTGGTACGCCCTGCATTCAGTTCAATTTCCCCTTCTTGGACAACAACTTCCCCTGGAATCATGCCAACCTCTATCGAGATGAAATTACTTTAGGCAACGATAAAGCACAACAGCAGCCACAGGTGCCCAGACTGTACAGTTAGAGAGTCTCCAATCTGCTGCGCTCCTCAAGTACAAAACAGGATACCTGACAATCTCTTCTAGCGGAATGTTTAAGCGGCACTGCAAGGTTCTAAAAATGGAGGGCAAGATTTTCTATATTTAGCACCCCTAGGGGTACTGTTAGCAACCAAACCTACTAGTTTATCCTGAGTTATGTTGATGTTCAGTGTATTGGCAAGTAGAAGCCCGCATCCAAGAGCTGAGATAGGCTTGCTAACCATTCTCATTCTTCATGACGCATCATAGCCGCACAAGGGTAGCATTCTTTTTTTAGCTTCGCTTACTTTTTAATCACTGTCTGACCACTTCAGCAATTATGCGTATAGACAATCAGCAATAGTAGCGATGTCGAGAGGTAGAAGTGCGCCAGTATCCTGTGTATAGATGTCATTAAACTTCTAACTATTAAATCACCTTGCCAAGGTTGGTTTTAGCCTAAAGAATGGTTCTCCGTTTGCATAAACCAATTATTTGCAAGTCAAAATGCTATCAAAAACTATTTTGCTTCATTGCAAAATCTTTAAAACAGAGTTACGGTTTTTTATATCCTTTCTTGAAGTAGTAAATAGTAGCTTTGATAAAAATATAATGAAAAACCTGAAAGGAATTATACGAAATCTAGCTGTGATAAAATTCTTATCAATCCAGAGTAGGGATTATAAAAACTCTGAAATCAAAGCAGCTTTTGACGCAACCAATAAGTTTTTGCTAAATCATGACCTCTTACTGGAAGAGCGCATAGAAGTTACTAATATAGTGACTGAATGGGTGGAAAAGCTACTCTATATAAGAGAGCATGAAGAAGAAGCACAAGAGCGAAGAACGCAAATCACCAATCTCATTAGCAAGCTTGATGAAATCAAAGAAATACTGCAGTAATTTGTAACCAATTTCAACCAATGCCTAAATCCCCCAAGATTGGAGGACTTTGAAATCCGGTTCTCCCAGAATTGGGGGGCTAGGAGGGAAAAATCGATTTTTGTAAGACGTCTATTACAACAAAACCGTAATAAAAACGCTAATTAAGCCTTTCTAGCCATTCTTCTAAAGCAATATCAACTAGCGCATCCAAAGACTCAGATTTCACGTCTTTCCCTGTTAAATCCTTGTACATATTTAGATAAACCTTAATGTCATAGTTTCTACTACAACGCGCAGTAGGAGGTACAGAGCGAGTCTGACCCAAAAAAAGAGAAAGGTTTGATACACTCTTCCAGTCGGAAGTAAAAACTCTCCACATTGCCATTCCTTGAGTGAAACCCTGATAAAATGCTCCTTGACGACTTCTTTTCGGATAAGGCAACCAGAGAAAAAGATTTAATGGAAATTCTCCTTTATAACTGTAAAGCTCAGCACAAACTTTAGTTTTATGGAGCTTTCCTTTGATTTTCTCTACTCCGTAAGTGATGGTTGTATCAGTAATGTTTTCCTGCATATGCTTATCGAACTTGAGAATTTTTTCTCGGATGTTTAAGATAATATTTTGTTTATCACTACTATCTTTCTCTAGGAATTTTAAAAGGGTTTTAGGAGGTTGAGGCAGAGGCGGAGCGGGAAGTGAATTTTTGTAAGGCTCAATAAGGTATTCTTCTGGATAAGGAAGAATTACTTTTGCTTCCTGACCTGAATCTATGTTTTTCAGATTGAAATATAGCTTCTTTCCCTCTTGAATAATTTCAAACAGAAGAAACTCAAAATCTAGCTTGTGATGTTTCTTATCTATAAAATTATGTCTGTGAAACCTCGGTGCAACAGCCACTAAGCGAATTTGCAGTGCGTAGTCTACTTCTATATCAACTGGCTTCTCTTCTTGCAAATTGTCACAATAACGAGTTAGCTGCTGGACAATATATCTATCTTCTAAGTTTTTTAACTCCAGCACGACTAACCGTTTATTCTTATCCACGGCTAAAATGTCACAACGTTCCCCCTTGACAGAATATTGCTGCTTTAGAGGAGTTAATTTGAGTAAATGCTCTAAATTAGTCCAGACAAAATTTTCTAGAGCTGCTTCATTTTCAAATTCCCATCCTTGCTCTGTTTTCCTCAAATTTGTAAAACTCAGCATTTTCTGATTCAGCAAATTACTGCTTCTGGACTTCTGTATGGATGGGCGCGCAGCCGTCATCAGTGTCAACTTAAGGAGGCTTGGCGGTTAGAAACCGCAGCTACACAAACACGCACCTGCCTACGCAGGTTTAATAAGTGTTGATTTTTCATTAGTCCGCGCAGACGGACTTCGTTTGTTTAGCCGCGACTTCCAGTCGCTCTTGTCTTAAGTTGACACCAATGGCTAGGGGTGCGCCCCTACCCGGTTAAGAGGTGGAATGAGGTTTAGGCTTTGAGGCTCAAGGCTTCCTGATTCAATACTTGATTGAGTTTGCCACTGCGGTAACCTTCTAAATCGAGGGTGACGTAGAGGAAACCAAACTCCTGAAACGCTGACACCAACTTGGGTAAATCTGTAGTTAAAATAAATTCCTCTATTTGTTCTGGTGGTAATTCAATCCGGGCGGTATCCCCTTCAGAACGGACACGAAGATTTGATAATCCCAACTTCCGCAAATAAATTTCAGCACGTCCGACTCGTTGTAGCTTGCTGACTGTAATCTCTTCGCCGTAGGGGAAGCGGGAACTGAGGCACGGTTGAGCGGGTTTGTCCCACCAAGGAAGCCCTAGTTGTTGGGAAAGTTGGCGGACTTCAGCTTTGGTAACACCCACTTCAGCTAAAGGCGATCGCGCTCCTCTTTCTTTGGCTGCCTGAATCCCTGGTCGATAGTCTCCCAAATCATCGGCATTGACTCCATCAACGACGTAGGGATAGCCTCGCTCAAGGGCAAGGGGTTTGAGCGTGTCGTGGAGTTCACTTTTGCAGAAATAGCAGCGGTTGACAGGGTTGGAGGTGTAATTGGGATTGTTCATCTCATGCGTTTCTATCACCTCATGAGGAATGCCAATTGCTGCTGCTTGGATACGGGCATCTTCTAGTTCTTCCGGCAAAAGTGAAGGAGATTCAGCCGTTATAGCCAAAGCGCGATCGCCCAGCACATCATAAGCAATCTTGGCTACCAGGGTGCTATCAACTCCCCCAGAATAGGCAATCAAAGCCCGCTCCATCTCGGCGAAAATTGTTTTGAGTTGCTTTAGTTTCTGCTCTAGCATGGTTCATCTCAATGATTTTTGAGTGCGTTTAATCACTTCATATATCAATTGTCGCTTTTTGCTCATTGTCCCTATCTGTTGTCCGTTGCAACTAGTGCCGCTCCCTTGGAAGTCAACTTTGAGGACTTACGCACAGACGCAATATATAGGAAGGGCGCAAAGCCTTGCGCCCCTACAGATGGTGGTTCGAGGTCGTATTAATTTGGTATTTGATGCGGCAAAGTTAGCGTAAAACAACTGCCACGCCCCTCTTCAGACTGTATGGTAATGTCACCACCATGTAGCCGTGCTAACTTCAGGGAAAGAGCCAGACCCAAACCTGTTCCTTGATATTTCCGAGGAGAACGGTTAGGGAGTTGGTGGAACGGTTGAAAGAGACTGCTAGCGTCAGCTTCGCTTATGCCGATACCCGTATCAACCACCAGAAATTGAGTATATTCAGCAGTCTGCTCAACTTTTAGTGTTACCGAGCCAGATTCAGTAAATTTCACCGCATTTGAGAGAAGATTCACCAAAATTTGCTTGCATCTGAGATGGTCAGCAACAAAAGATGTAATGGCAGGAGCAATATCCAGTTGTAATTGTAAGCCAGCCTCAGATGCCTGCTCGCGTACAACCGATAAGCATTCATGACAAATGGCTTCTACTGTTATCGGTTCTAGGGATAACTCTTCTCGACCTGCTTCAATCTTTGATAAATCCAGTAGATCATTAATCAGTGCCAACAGGTGTTCACCGCAGGAAGAGATACCAGTGACATATTGGTGCTGTTTATCGTTAAGGGGACCAAAAATTTGCTCTAAAAGTAGGCGAGAAAACCCCAAAATACCCGTTAAGGGTGTCCGCAATTCGTGACTCATATTGGCAAGAAATTCGCTTTTTGCCTGGTTAGCGGCTTCTGAAAGTTGTTGTTGAGCTTCTAGTTCTTGGGTGCGATCGCGTACTAGCTGTTCTAAGTATTCATAGCTCTGTGCATTGTAAAGTGCGATCGCGGCTTGGTCAGCAATTCGCTCTAGTAACTGAATTTCTTCAGTTGTAAAGGTTCGTTTGGCACTTGTTTGCAACATCAAGCCTCCAAACAACTGGTTACGAATAAAAATCGGTGCATTCAGTATCGACACAACTTGCAACTGCTGCATCATTGCCAGGCGATGAGCGGGTTGAGGAGTTTCTGCATAAATAGGAGCGTGGAAAACCTGATGCAAGCTATATTCTGAGCTTGGATCTAACCTATCAGTCCACTCTGATAAAGGTGACTTCATGCCGAGTGCAGAAATAACCTGCTCACTACAGCGCCATTCATGCAGAGTCTTAATATGCTCTGTGTCTATCGAGTAGATATTTACTCGATCAACGCTGAAACATTCTCCAGTCAGTGTGACAATTTCCTGCAAAATCTCGTCTGTATCCAACGTTGAATTTAGGGTTCGACTGATTTGATTGAGCAATTTCTCTCGTTCTGCCTGTTGTTGCACTTTTGCAAATAGCTGAGCTTGATGAATCGCGATCGCACACTGAGTCGCGATCGCACACACCAAAGCCACCTCCTCCTGTGTCCATTGGCGAGACTGAACTGATTGGTTCCCACACTGGTGTAAGCTAATGCCTCCCAGGTATGACTGCTGGTACAACAGAGGCACAATCAGGATGGCGCAAATGTCACACTGAGCCGCTGACTCTTGAATCACCTCTGGTAAACTCGCATCAATTTGTGCCAGTACCAGTGGCTCTCCTTGGGATAATGTCTCATGGTAGTAGCGATAGAAATCGCAATACACACCGATCAAACTCTCTCGTTGAGCTGTCGCTTCACTAACGTGGTGAGCCTTCATCCGATTATCTGAATCAGGCTGAAAAATTAGGCAACGGCTGACATTTAGAGTGTTATGCAGCAGATTAACCGTTGTCTGTAAGACATCATCCAGTACCAATGTGCCCCGCATCGCTTGGACAATGTGATTGATAATCGCTTCTTGTTGAGATTGCCGCTTGGCTTGATTCAGGCTTAACTGTTGTTGTTCGCGTTGTTTACATTCCTGGAGCGCACGGATTAAAACCTCTGGCAAGCGAAACAACTGTTCTTTGAGAACATAGTCAGTCATCCCAGCTTTAATGCACTCTACCGCTCTTTCATCACCTAAGCGATCAGTCACTAAAATAAAGGGAATTTCCTGCCCAGATTGCTGTAATAATTGCAACGCTTCCATGCCACTAAGCACTTTCAAGCAATAAGCAGACAAAACACTGTCATAGGTATGGTTCTGCAAGGATTGCTGATAGAGTTCAGGTGTGGTAGCAACATCGTAAATAAAAACAACACCAGCCGCTTCGAGCGTCGTTGTGATTAACTCAAAATCAGCAGCGACATCCACCACAATCAACAAGCGTACAATTGTGGGTTGGAGTGATTTGGTCAACGAGGGCGTTAGCTCAGAGCCAATGGACATGAAGGTAACGCTGTTTATTTCAATGGAAGTCTATTGATAATTCAAAAGGGAAAATCTAAATGCCGCAAGCGTTTAGGCTTTCCTTACAGGTAACTTGAATGCTCATTAGCTTAATACGAATGGCACTGACTCAAGAAAATTCATCACACCGATCACCATTTGTGCAGGGGGACTGAGGGAGGCACTCCGTCCCCCACCGGAGCTTTAGTGAGGAGGGGGTTTGGGGGGCAACGTCCCCCAATCCGGGTTTTTCCAACGAACGATTACTTTGCGCTCAACGAGAGTGACATTTAGCTTAATACTATTAAAATTCACGTCGCGAGAAGATGAGGATGGCGATCGCTAAAAGCAATACCGTATAGAGTAAACCATACAACCCATGACCTAAAAGCGTTACAGGAGGGGGCAAGATTCCATAAACGGCTTCATTTTTTAAATTAAGGCGCGATAAATCGGGTAAGACCAGATAAAGACCTTGAGTTAGCGTCTGAACATTAGAGTTGCGGCTGATGTTGCCTAACTCTAATAAATCGCGACTTAAGTTGCCCATCAAATACACCCCGAAGGTGAGTAATGCTGCCAATAGGGAACTTGTAAAGACGCTAAATAACAGCGCTACGGCTGTAATTAAAGACAACTCTAAGAATTGGTAAAGTGTTGAAACCAAAATCGTACCCAGTGGATACTTAACCCGGCTGAAACTTAGTAGCGCCAGATAAATCCCCGTCATCGCAACGATCAGGATAGCCAGTACACCCACTAACCCTAAGTGTTTGCCGATGATGAATTCAGCACGATTGAGAGGTTTTGGGATTAAGACTAATACAGTGCGCTTGTCAATTTCTTTGTTAATTAGATTAGTTCCCACAAATATCGCAACAACCACACCTAAGATACTAATTGCCGCCAGACCAAAATCTAGGAAAATTTTGTCTTCTGTGGTTGCGGCAACTTCTGGTAATAGCTGTAGTGCGATCACGAGTAGCAGTGCAAAAAAGCCAATGAGATATAAAACGCGATCGCGAATCACTTCCCGAAACCCATTTGAAGCAATTGCCCAAATTCTCCCGATACTCAACCGCCACCTCCGATGCTTCCAATCACTAAATGAATCCAAACAGGAAATATTGCATCATTGTAAGAAACTATCATTCGCAATGATTGGCTCATCTATTCCCCAACCTCTAACAGGCTCACATTCAAAACGACTAATAAATGTTGGTGGCTGTCCAGGTTGAGTATTGGGGGAATTTGTTGTTGTGGGAACTTGAATAATTTGACAAGTCTTGCTCTGGGAATATTCTTGAGGTAAAGCACGGGGACCTTGCCAAACTGCCCGTAGTTCTAAATTATACCCAGCACTCCTAGAGGAGACACCCGATACCACTCCCCAGAGATTATCTTCTTCAACAGTTGTGATTTGTTGCTTAGCTTGTTGAGCAACTGTGTCGATCAACTTTTCTCGTTCTTCCTGTAAAAGCGATCGCTCAACTACAGACCAAGGTTTAGCATTCAACTGCTGGGCTAGCTTTGGTTCCATCGCATTTAAAAGTAACTCTCCTCTGGGTATTACCGATTCTGAGGAGGCTAGTTTTGTGACAAAAGCACTCTGGCTGAAGTCATCGATTGCAAGGCTGGGGTATTGAGTTAACCAGTCTTGAGCCACGAAATAAAACTGGAACCAGCAGCTAATTAAAATCTGAGTGCCGAACAAAATGACCAGATTTTGACGCTTATGGAAGGGTGGTTTTGTAGGTCTTAACCGATCATTTACAAAATCTGGGATAGCCGCGATTATGGCTGAGATGACTGGCCAGTAAATTAAAGCCTCTTTTGAGACTTCACCTGTAGGGCCACCAAATATATAAATACTGACCAATGCCCCTGTAATCCAAGGGCTTAAAGGAAAGCCATCTTTTTCTTTTTTCTCATCATAACCAATTCGCAATTGGTTAGTAGCTGTCGTTCCCCAAAAAACACCCAAAATCAGAAAAATCCAAGCCAAATTCAGCAGCAAATTTCTGGTGAAGCCAATGTCACTTGCCAGCAATGCCATGTAGTAGGAAAACAAGCTGAGCAAAATGAGAGTTTCCCAAGAAAAGGCACTGGGAGGTCTAAAGTTTTTTTGCAGCCATTCTACAATATTGAGAAAAAATTTCACGATAGTTTGTATCCTATCCTAGAGCGTTGACCTGAATAAAACGGAAAAACAAGAGTAACAAAATGGCGCTATGGCTAAGAGCATTTGCCAAAAGAACAACCGTTGCCTCATTAACGTCAGTATGTGCAATTGCCCGATTTAACCGGGCTGACAAAGATAAGCTACGTCCTTCGTCAGGTGAGTCTGAGGAACTCTGTCCTGGAGACCGATGTAACAACGCTTCTAGTACCTCTAGCCCTTTCAACTTAATGAGGAAGGCACAGAAGAAAATGACAATCCCAGTCGAAACAATAATTAAATTTAGGTTACCTGGCTGGGGAGCCAGAAGGTGATCGAAAAAAACAAAACTAATTATCTGAGTTTTTAAGGGTTGGGGTACGAACCTCAAAAGTAGGAAAAACGCCAACCAACCAGCAATCACACACAATAAATTGATTGAAACAGCATAGTCAATGCTAATTTTGCGCGTTAGGTTTAGCCGTTTGTGGAAGACTGCGGCTTCTAGTGCGATCGCCACCAGCAGGAATAAGAGTTGGAACAAGATTGTCGGTATTGGTAAAACGGATGCTGTCATAGCGCTGTCGCTCCTATCGGGAAAATAGGGAGTGGGGAGTGGAGAGCTTTCAAGGGTAGGTTTCTAATAAATGCCATCAATAATGGAGTGATGAGGTGATGGGTAAAAAATTCCCAAAGTTTAATGTATATTAACTTCCTACCCCCTTATCTCCCCAACATCCCAATCTAAAAAACTTACCCTTGCAAGGGAGTATCAAGTAGGCAGGCATCAAGCAATATTATCTATCGATCTCAGTGAACTGGTTATGAACAACTACATAAAGTAGTCTTTCCTGGAACGAGGCTGAAGGCTAAACTGCTTGAGTACACTCTTTGCATTGGGCTGAATTTCAAGGAGCGGAATGTCCAGAACTGGTATTGGTATACGGACAGCGGTTGAGCGTTCTGAGCGCATCACGGGTCAAATTCACGTTTATGATGGCGCAGGAAAAGGTAAATCTCAAGCGGCTTTGGGCGTTGTTTTGCGTTCAATTGGACTAGGGATAAACTCAGATACTGGCAGTCGCGTCTTATTGCTGCGGTTTCTTAAAGGACCAGGACGCCCCTATGATGAGGATGCCGCGATTGAAGCCTTGCAACGGGGTTTTCCTCACTTGATTGACCAAGTACGGACAGGACGTTCATCTTTCTTTGCTAGAGATGAGGTGACACGCTTCGATGCGGATGAAGCACAGCGAGGCTGGGATGTAGCGAAAGGTGCGATCGCGTCCGATCTCTATTCGGTTGTTGTCCTCGATGAACTCAATCCTGTCCTGGATTTGGGTTTACTGGCGATCGATGAAGTCATCAAAACCCTGAAAAACAAGCCTGAGAATCTGGAAATCATTGTTACAGGTCGGGGAACTCCTCAGGCATTACTAGATATTGCAGATTTGCACAGTGAATCGGTACCTCATGACCATCCTGCATCCAGACAACAGGGAATTGAAGGGATCGAAATCTACACGGGTGCAGGCAAGGGTAAATCCACCAATGCTTTAGGTAAGGCGTTGCAAGCAATCGGTCGAGGGATTAGTACCGATAAATCCCATCGAGTCCTGATCATGCAGTGGCTGAAAGGTGGTAGTGGCTATACAGAAGATGCCGCGATCGCCGCTTTGAAGCAGTCCTATCCTGCACTCGTCGATCATCACCGTTGTGGTCGAGATGCGATCGTTTGGCGGGGACAACAGGAAATCGCGGATTATGTAGAAGCAGAGCGAGGTTGGGAAATTGCCAGAGCGGCTTTAGCGTCGGGTTTGTATAAAACCATCATTATGGACGAACTTAATCCCACTGTTGACCTGGAACTGTTACAAGTAGAGCCAATTGTCGATGCTCTTTTGCGTAAACCTCGCGATACGGAAGTAATTATTACAGGTCGCTGCCTAAATCAACCCGCCTACTTCGACATTGCTAGTGTTCATTCCGAGATGATTTGCCACAAGCACTACTGTGAAAAAGGTGTGGATTTGAAACGAGGCGTAGATTTTTGATAAAGGCTTGGGGGAGTTCCCCCAAACCCGATGTTTTCCAAAGTAAATTTCGCAATGACGAGAGTAATATTCTTACTCCAGTTCTTCAGATTTATGAGTCATGATAGTGCAATCAGAAGTAGGAATACCGACGCAAGTCAGCACGTATCCTGCTTCAACTTGCTCATCATCCAAGAATTGTTGCTCAGACTGATCGACTGAACCTTCTTTCAATACACCAGCACAGGTGGAACAGGCACCAGCACGGCAAGAATAAGGCAAATCAAGCCCTTCTTCTTCCCCAACATCGAGAATAGACTCACCTTCTGGAACTTCAATCGTGGTATCGAGTCCTTCGCCTTCGTTAATTAATCTGACTTTGTAAGTAGCAGCCATAAAGAGGTCATCCTATCAAGAGAAACTACAACAACAGGTTCACTAGAAGCGACCAAGCGCAAGAATAAAAAACTATTCGCTATCCAGTTCACTTGTTAGTAGAAAAGTTATCTTTACTGAAATTTCTTTTGTCTCTATCAATAGATAGTTCATCCTGTAAGATAAGTGTTCCTTCAGACAGATGCTGTAGGGTTAGTGTTATCCTGAAGCGAGTCCTTATCTAGGCAAATAATGGCTGAATTGGCTTTACTAGGGCTTACTGAGTGTTGAAATCAATAGTTGTGCGCTCCGTATCACAAAACTACTAAATCAGGAGATCATGACATTTTTTTGCTTTCGTTCTGTCTACAATCAACTTTAATTCTAAGTTGTATTCTATCGTACAAAATTAGTTTTACTACTAGGACAATGAAAAGGGATTAAGTGGAAAAATGCTTAAAGATAATCCTTTTTCCCTTCCCCTTTGACCTAAAACGATAATCTGATCTGGCAATTCTTATTCCAGTAAGGTACATCTAAGTTTCTTCCCAATTCCCAATTCCCAATTCCCAAAAACAGAGCTTATTCACTTTGGCACCTTAACTTCGTAAGTCACAGTTCCCAACCAAGGCACCCCTGCCAACTGGTAGGGCTTAAATCTTAAGCTATCCAATCCTCCCTTCCTAACCATGTGGTTTAAGAAATGCAGAGAACCTTGAAGCATATCTGTACCATTAGGAATAGTCGTATTTTCCAACTCTAACTTCGGCTGTAACTTCAAGAGATTTTTTACTGACTTAAAGATGTCAGGAGCATTAGACGAGCGGATAAATGTAGAGACAGCCCTTCTAATTTCTGCTTCAACATTTGCCGCATTCTTAAGTTTGTGACCTTCCATCGTTCCACCAAGACGCTTTTTCAGGAATGCTCTGACATTCTCAGCATAAGAAATGGTGTTATAGTGATAAATTGCTTGAGAAATAGAAGTGTGCTTGCCAGAGTTAATTAACGAGCCAACGACATAAGCCGCAATATCTGCTGTATAGTCAGAGTCTCTTGCAAACTTACTCAAGGCTTCCTCTACATCTTTAATGTTGTTGCTGTCTTTGGAGTAATAAACGATAATTGCTGAACCAATATCTCCAGCCCAAGATGTGTGGTCACCTGTCCAACTGGTTAAATCTGACCAATTAACCCCAGGTTGATTAATTTGATCAGAGAGTGCCGCAATGAAATGACCAAAATCAGTAACTTCACCACTCAATACCGAATACTCCTGATTCAGTTTTTCTTTAAATTCCCCAGCAATATACTCTTGGCTATATCCGGTTGCTGTATTCCATAACGGAGTTGTATATCCCTTTTTGGTATAACCCCGAAGCTTATTCGCTATTTCATAGACAGACTTACCAGAGTTTTCACGTTCAATTTTTTCAATGAATTGTAGTGCTTCTTCTAGTTCAGGCATAGCTTTTAAGAGATGCATTTCATTTAGGGAGTAGTACTAGTTAGCTACTCATTGAAGTGGCGTTTCTCCGGATTATTCTGCCAGTAATCACCCGAATGGGCGAGGCTAAGTGTTTACAGGAAGTCTTGAAATCTCTTGGGTTGAAGGTCACCTTTGGTAGACTTTCTCCTTGTCCTACTACAAAGATTTCATGAAAACTCAGCTAGGTTAACAGAGCTTCAGCTAGAGAAACAACCCAATTGTCAAGGAATCGCACAGAAAACCGGATGCTGTTACGATTGTGGAGTCCAGATGCAATTCCCCGTCTGAGCAAAGCGGACGAGGGTAGTTGAAGTCTTTGGTTCTTCTATGATTCGCCATCGTTCCACTGCACTTCTAGCTGCCTGTGTTACTGGCTTGGGTCTGGTTTTGGGTACCAGTTGTAACCCAGGAGTAGCGCTAGCGATCGCTAATTCCGTAGTGAAGCAAGAGAGTGGGACACTCCCTACCGCAGCGTCTGAACTAAATACCCCTAACACCATCAGCTTAAGCGTTTGGAAGCATCCAAAAACCTCTCAAACTTCAAGCCCCACCCTCCTAAGAAACATAAGGCAGAAGGCAGAGGGCCCAAGGCAAGAGGGAAGTGTTTCTTTCGTCGGTAACAATCGGTACGCCGCTAGTTCGAGGCTTGCAATTGCACTCCCAGGCAACCTGAACAAGAACCAACTGAAGTGGGTGCTAGTCTTAGTCGCTACGCTAGCTATTGCAGGAGGAGGAATTTTCTTCTTGCTAAAGTGGCTGAACAACACGAAAAAAGCAGTAGAACCAAAATCCCTACCTAATGAAAATGACCTCACAAAACTGAATTCCACAGGAAACGGTGTTCTCTCCCAACCGGATACCCTCAACCCCAAACATTACCCCAATGGTCACAACGATTCAGCCTTGAGAGTTTCCCTATCTAACGATTCCGAAACGTCCTCACCACTTCATCTATCCGGTGATAACCTACCCGTTAACAAAAACAAGCCCCTCTCCAAAATTGATATTGTTGATGAACTCATTGGAGATTTGCAAGAACCTGACCCACAGAAACGTCGCAAAGCCATTTGGGAATTAGCACAGCGAGGAGATTCGAGGGCAATACAGCCCCTAGTCGATTTAATGATCGATTCAGATTCTCAACAACGCAGCTTAATCTTGGAAGCACTTTCGCAAATTGGCACCAAGACACTAAAACCGATGAATAGGGCACTCGCTATCTCGCTACAAGACGACAATGCCCAAGTGCGTAAAAACGCGATTCGGGACTTAACGCGAATCTATGAAGTCGTTGCCCAGACAACTCAGATGTTGTACCACGCGGCTGATGACCCTAATCCAGAAGTCCGGGAAACGGCACGGTGGGCAATTGGTCAGTTAAGCCGGATTCGCACACTAACTACTCTTGATAACTTGCCACCTTCGCAAACTTCACTCAACTTGCCAGAACATTACGACCAGGAACCACCACCTTAGTAGGAATGGTACTGACATAAGAGCCTTGAAATAAATTTCACCCCTCAAAGCTGAAGTAAGCTTTAGCTTACTACATCAGCCTTTCAACCCGTTTTAACGGGTTTTAGCTTAGCGTTCCCGTTCCCCGTAGGGGTTCCCGAAGGGTAGGGTACTTTAGTTCAGGGCTTAAGTCAGTGCCAGTCATCTTAGGGGGGAATGAGGGAGTAATTTCTGCCCTACCTTCCCTACCTTCTCCACCTTCTCTACCTTCCCCACCTTCCCTACCTTTCCCATCTCCCCACTACCTTTGTATTAATGGCAACGACCACATCACCTAACAAGTCCCTAAAACTGCTATTCGTCTCCAACCCGATTGGGCCGTTGGGTTCAGGATTGGGAGGCGGAGTCGAATTGACGTTGCGTAACATCGCAACCGAACTGCATCAGCGGGGTCATAGTATCAAAATTGTTGCCACTAAAGGCTCCACAGCTTGGGGAAGGCCGCTAGTTGAAATTGCTGGTGCGCCACAAATTAGCGCTCAAACACAAGGGCGTGATGCTCCGGTTATTATTCCAGCGTCTTCTGTTTTGGCAAATTTGTGGGACTACGTACGGCAGGTGCAAAACGACTATGACCTAATTTTTAACTTTGCCTATGATTGGTTGCCGTTCTACCTAACGCCTTTTTTCACCTGTCCTGTTGCCCACTTGGTCAGCATGGGTTCATTGACGGAGGCGATGGATCAAATTATTGAACAGGTCGCTACTCGGTTTCCTGGTACGATTGGTGTCCACAGTCATGCCCAGGCGGCAACGTTTGCGTTTGCTGACCGTTGTCGGTGCTTGGGAAATGGCATAGATTTATCGGTGTATGACTTCTGTGCCGAACCCGCCTCCTGGGTGGGATGGGTGGGTCGAATTGCACCGGAAAAGGGGCTAGAAGATGCGGTAGCTGCTTCTCAAATTACTGGAATTTCGATGAAAATTATGGGTTTTCTGGAAAATGAAGCCTACTGGCAGCAGATTCTCCGCGATTACCCAAACGCCCCGGTGGAGTATGAGGGGTTTCTTTCAACAACTGAACTTCAACAACGTTTACGTCAGTGTCGATCGCTTTTGATGACTCCGCGTTGGGTAGAAGCATTTGGGAATGTGGCGATTGAAGCCCTAGCTTGTGGTGTGCCAGTGATTGCCTACCGTCGGGGTGGGCCGGCTGAAATTGTTGAGGATGGGAAAACAGGCTTTTTGGTAGAACCTGATTCTGTGGCAGGTTTAGTCGAGGCAATGGGAAAACTCGATCAAATTGAGCGCCATGTCTGCCGCCAACGAGTAGAAGCCCAATATTCTGCAAAAGCAATGGGCGATCGCATCGAACAGTGGTTTCTCGACATCTTGAGCGGTCGTCAGAGTTCCTGAAATATTGAAGTAGAAGCACAAGCCGCTTACTCTAACAACACTTTACGTCAAGCTCTTGCTAGAAGCGATCGCCTGAACAGGTACACAATAGATAAATGAGTGAGTTTATACAAAACTTTACATAGGATCGCCCATCCCAATGAACGAACCATCCATCAGTGCCTTACTAGAAGACCTAAAAAATCCTGACGAGAACGTTCGCCAGCAAGCAACCGCAGAACTTTGGCGCATCTGGTTCTATCAAAAGGGAAGATACGGAGTCGAACTGATTGAGCGCAGTCAGATGATGCTTGAAGCTGGCCATGTTACCCAAGCTGAAGCGTTACTCACAGAACTGATAAAAGACCAGCCTGACTTTGCAGAAGCGTGGAATCGACGTGCAGTGCTTTATTACACGCTTGGACAGTACGAAAAGTCAAGAGATGATTGCCAGGAAGTTATCAAACTCAATCCAGTTCATTTTGGGGCACTCCACGGTTTAGGGTTATGCCATGCGGCATTGGGAGACTACTCGGCAGCAATCCAAGCCTTTCAAAAAGCTCTCTTAATTCAACCCTATGCTCTAGCTAATCAAAAGTTGCTTCTGGAATGTACAGCGCGATTGAGCTAATGAAAGTGCTGGCTAATATAGCCGAAAGCTGTCAGCTATCAGCTTCTTTGCTCTCCTTGCTCTATCTAGAAAATAAGGCTCCAGGGCAGAAGGCACAAAACCGCCCTAACTAATAACTAATAACTAACAACTAACAACTAACAACGAATGACCAATAACTTGCATTGCCAGCTACCGCCACCGCTAAAACCCGGAGATTTACTTCGGGTTGTTGCACCCAGTGGAGCGCTACGGGAGTTTGAGGCGTTTCAAAAAGGCTTAGAAATTTGGCGCGGCAGAGGCTATAAAGTCGAACTGCCAATTAATTGGGATGCTAGAGAAGGCTACCTTGCTGGTACAGATACTGAGCGGCGCCAGCAATTAGCAGACGCTTGGAAAGACCCGGAATGTCGAGGTATTCTCTGTAGTCGAGGTGGTTATGGTAGTGCCCGACTTCTGGAAGATTGGACATGGCATTCAGTAGCAAGAGACAATCGAGACAATTCCCAATCTCCCAAGCTAGCGAGCGAGTCAAGCTCTCCAATCGAGAAGTGGCTGATTGGTTTTTCTGATATTACGGGTTTGCTATGGAGCCTTAGTCGGTCGGGTATCTCTGGGGTTCATGGCCCAGTCTTAACAACCTTGGCAGCCGAACCAGAATGGTCGCTTAACCGCTTGTTCGACTGTATAGAAGGGCGCTCCCTTGCTCCCCTTACAGGCGTTAGTTGGGGCAGTGGTAAGGTTAGTGGGAGACTGATGCCTGCAAATCTCACTGTCGCAACCCATCTACTAGGGACATTTGTACAACCCAACTTAGATGGGATTATCCTTGCCTTGGAAGATGTTACAGAAGCTCCTTATCGCATTGACCGAATGCTGACCCAGTGGCGTATGAGTGGGGCATTTCAAGGAGTACGCGGCATTGCATTGGGGCGATTTAGTCGTTGTGATCCACCCAAGGAAGTACCAAGCTGGACGGTAGAAGAAGTATTACATGATCGCCTTGGCGATTTAGGGATTCCGATTGTTAGTGATCTTCCCTTTGGTCATGAGGGAGCTAATGCCGCTCTTCCGGTTGGGCAGTGGGTTGAACTCGATGCTGACAACGCTACACTGAAGTGGAATACCAATCAGTTGGAGTATTCTTCTGTACTTGAAAGCTAAAGGAGTTTCACCGATAATAAATAGCAATCAATTTTAATAAGAATTACTATCTCAATACCTGATTGGGCAGCGAAAACACCCAGCGAGTGTTCTAATAGTGGCGTAAGTTCTGTAACTGCAAGGAGCGCCGTTTGCCAGGTGGGAAATACTCGATTTATTCTGTCAGGGCAGTATTAAAGTCAAAGAAGCGTTAGTTAAAAACAAGTTGCCATGCCGGGAACTGATCAGGAACCTAGAGTCAGTAATCACAAGCCTGAACACCATCTATTACCCGAAAATAGCGAACAACAGAACATCGCTGCATTACAACAGGAATTGCTGCTGGCGTGGCAACGAGTATCTAGGCAGAAATTGCTCAATAAAATCATTCAGGCGATGCGGGGTACGCTGGTCTTGGATGAGATTTTACAAACAACAGTTAACCAGTTACAAGTTGCGCTCCAGGTCAGTCGCTGCCTGATTTACCGACCTGACGATCACAATCAAATGGCGGTTCGTTACACGTCAGAAGTAACAGAGCTAGGTGAGAATTTAACAGACCGCTACGGTTCTTTCTATCCGCACTACCACGAAACCCTATCTTTAGGCAAGCCTGTTGTTTTCTCGCAAATTGATGAGACGCTGCCTCCCGAAATTCTCTTAGAAGTCCAGAAGCGGGGAATTCGGGCGATGCTGATTGTGCCACTGATGTATCAGAACACCTACATTGGGGGCATTAGCCTCGTGCAGTATGATGGCGATCGCGTAGCCGAAACGATGTCAGGAGCCTCAGAGGAAGTTAGCCCAACAGCAGAGGAGGCAAGGCAAGCAGCTTTCTTGCGGCTGAGTGAAGCCGATCTACTACATCAGCAGAGCCTACACGGTAGAGAATGGACAGCTTCAGATGTGGAATTTGTCGAGGCGATCGCAGATCATTGTGAGATCGCGATTTATCAAGCCGAACTTCATCAGCAGCTACAAGCTGAATTAGCAGAGCGTAAGCAAGTAGAGGAGGCACTGCGACAAAGTGAGGCACGCTACCGTGCGATCGTTGAAGATCAAACTGAACTCATTTGTCGGTTCAAACCCGATGGAACTATGACTTTTGTTAATGATGCCTACTGCCGCTATTTCAACAAGCAGCGTTCTGAGCTTATTGGGCAAAAGTTTCTACCAGCGATGCCTTCCGATGACCGAGAGTTGATTACCCAGAACTTTCGTTCTCTTTCTCAAGGGCACCCGATCAACACCTATGAACATCGAATCATTCTCCCGACTG
The DNA here is from genome assembly GCA_019358875.1 of Symplocastrum torsivum CPER-KK1. Taxonomy (GTDB): domain Bacteria; phylum Cyanobacteriota; class Cyanobacteriia; order Cyanobacteriales; family Coleofasciculaceae; genus Symplocastrum; species Symplocastrum torsivum. The sequence continues at coordinate 2,999 of JAHHIF010000089.1, read as the reverse complement.
GAGAGGTTCGCTGGCAGCAGTGGTCAGATCGAGCCTTGTTCGATGAGCAGGGTAACTTCATTGAGTGTCAGGCAGTAGGACGAGATATCACCAAACTCAAGCAGGCAGAAGCTGACATTCGCATGGCGTTGGAAAAAGAAAAAGAAGTCAACGAACTTCGTTCTGGCGTTGTGTCCCTGGTGTCTCATGAATTCCGCACACCGCTGACGATCATTCAATCTTCGGCTGAACTACTCGAACACTATCACCATAAATTCTCTGACCAGAAAAAACAGAGTCATTTTACACATATTAGAAATGCTGTGGAACGGATGACTCAGTTGTTAGAAGATGTTTTGACCATCGGCAAAGCTGAAGCAGGAAAGCTCAAGTTCAAGCCTGCCTCAATGGATTTAGTAGCTTTCTGTGACCACATTGTAGAAAATCTACAAATGAGTGCAAGTTCTCTACACACGCTCAACTTTGCGATCGAGGGTGACTGTAGCGATGCCCAAATGGATGAAAAGCTATTGGCGCATATCCTCACTAATTTGCTCTCAAATGCGATTAAATATTCACCAAAAGGCGGAACCGTCGATGTTAACCTGATTTGCACAGATGAACAGGCAATCTTCCTAGTTAAAGATCAGGGCATTGGTATTCCCCAAGAAGATATAGAGAAACTATTTGAGTCCTTCAGACGAGCTAGTAATGTTAGCAATATTCCTGGTACCGGACTAGGGCTTGCGATCGTGAAGAAATGTGTGGACTTACATGGGGGTGAGATTACTGTGCATAGTGAACTTGGAGTCGGCACAACGTTTACTGTAACTCTACCGTTGAACAATTCCCCAGTTCCCACTCTCAAGAAAGATCTGAGTTAAACAAACACTGCAAAATTTCTCGGTCAAAGAGTACAACTTTTTGATGTTCTAAAAACTGTCCCTTGGAGAGGCATACAGCAGATTGACCCAAGATTTCACTAAATAGAAGCTGCTGGAACATAAAATTATCGGTTAAAGACATGATGTGATGGGCGCTAGCACACTCTCCTTGCCAGTTGAAGTCCACATTTAGCTTGACATGATGCAGATCATGAATACATCGAAAAATCAGATTAACCTCTGGATCTAGCAGATCTGATTCATTAAATTGAGTGTTAATCAGCAAGTTTCCTTGGCTGACATCAGCCTGGATATCTTCTAAACACAACCTTGACCCTCTGAAATAAGGTTGGAAGTCAACATACTGAACGTTTACTCCTTGTAGTTCTACTTGCGCTAGGTTAATAATAAATTGATGAAAATCCCTAGCGAGCTGAGAAGGCACTTCATAAGCTGGAGCTTCAATGTAGTGTTTAGCAATCTTTTCAATGTTCATGAATGTCGTATAGTAGATGCTCAAGGTCTGCAAAAGATGTAAAAAGAGTAAATCCTTATAAAGCCATAAGATTTAACACTAATTTTGGCTTTATGAGCCACAAAAAACGATGAGGAAATTACTTAAAGTTTCTGCAAAGCTTTTTGTAAAGAACAGGTAAATATACGGAATGCTTTAGGTTCGCAGCAGAAATTCTGAATATTAAGAAATTAACGTTAAATAAAGCCCAAAATTAAGTTTAATCTTAGGCTTTATTTACATTTTTTTTAATCTGATTAAACCTTAGCCCAAGGTATTTCCTCTTACCCATTTATCTGTCGGCTTTGAGCGACGGATGGGGGTGATGAATTTATTGAGAGGAGCAGTTTCCACCACTGTGTCAGAGCTAGGTTTATTATTTTCCTCTGCCTAGAGTGATGAAAAAGCATTATGACTGCTGTTGAAAGTTTAAATTACGAAATAAGCACAATGCTTTATGCAGATCTTGACACTAGTTTAGAGGTGGCTTACAAGGTTGGGAGTGTAGCAATCATGAAATCATTAATCACTGGGAGCAATATGAGCCGACTATTCCAGGAGAGATAGCACACTCGAATTAAAGTAGTGAATCTTCTCTACTCAGGGATAGATATATACCCAAAAAAGCCTGATTTTGTAATCTCTTCCACGTTTTCCCCCTCATCATATTAAATAGAATCCGCTTTATTGTTGCTCAGCTCTAGGAGAGTTCATGGAGCGCTTGATTTCAGCTTTAGGCTTAGTCGTTTTCATCGGCTTAGCCTACGCTTTCTCTGTCAATCGACGTGCTGTACGTTGGCAACCTGTCTTGTGGGGCATTGCCTTGCAGTTGATTTTTGCATTGTTAATCCTCAGGACAGCACCAGGTTTTTTTGTATTTAGCTTCTTAGGCGACGTGGTGGGGCAATTCCTGAACTTCTCTGACGCAGGCGCATCGTTTGTCTTTGGCGAGAAGTTTGAAGAAAACTTTTTTGCTTTCAAAGTGCTGCCGACGATCATTTTTTTCTCCTCCTTCATCTCACTGCTTTACCACTACGGCATTTTGCAGCGGGTCGTGCAGGGAGTCGCTTGGGTAATGCTCAAAACTCTGAAGACATCAGGTTCTGAGTCCCTTTCCGCCGCTGCCAACATCTTTGTTGGTCAGACAGAGGCACCGTTGTTAATTAAGCCGTATATTGGCTCGATGACGATGTCAGAGTTACACGCTGTTATGACCGGGGGATTTGCGACAATTGCAGGTGGTGTGCTGGCAGCTTATGTTTCTTTTGGTGTGCCAGCACAACATTTGATTGCCGCTTCGGTCATGTCAGCACCCGCCGCTCTCGCGATCTCAAAACTGCTTTACCCGGAAACGGAGAAATCCCCAACGGCTGGCACAGTAACCGTGGAAGTTGAACGAACGGCAGCAAACGGGATTGATGCGGTAGCAACAGGCGCGATTGAGGGGCTAAAACTTGTGGGTAACATTGCGGCGATGTTGATTGCCTTCTTAGCTTTAGGTGATTTCCGAGAAAGAAGATACCAATTAAGCAGGTTGGATAAGAATGTCCCATTTAGGCAAAAGTGGATTTCGTTCTAATCGGCTCTCAATTGCTTGCATCGCCGACTTAGTGAGAGAAATA
>JAHHIF010000088.1 GCA_019358875.1 Symplocastrum torsivum CPER-KK1 | reverse complement strand
TTTAGCTTGTTCGTATTTCATCAGATATTCTTATGAATTAGGCTAGACCAACGCTCACCCGTTTTTTGCGATCGCCTTTGTTTAGACCCCATAGTACCTCAGCGACGACTTTTGCAAGAGGTCTAATGATGTCAATCGCATTCTGAGTAACGCTGTTAAACTTATCCGTGTTCTGATTGGTGCCCATCAATCTGCGATCGCAATTGTGGTGCAAGAGGACTGGAGTTCGATTCGGAAGTTTTTCTCACTTTCTGAGAAGTATGAGGGCGGCTTTACCGAGGAGGATGAGAAGCACTTGATCATGTTTGCCGAGTTAGTCTCGGAGACACTTGAGGCACTATGGGATGACCGCAATCTTCGCAAGAGCCAAGTGTAAAGAAGAACCTGAGATGTTCTACTTTTGAAGGTTCTCGGCGAGTGCCCAAGGTTAAATTAGGGTTGGTGATGGTGCGATATAACGGTTGGGAACTTGATCAAATCAATCATTGTCCTCAACGGCAGACATAAAATCTCACACTTTTTGGAGTAAGTCTCATGCAGTACAGAACCTTGATAGCCCTTTCAGGTGCAGCTTTGTCAATGGCTATGCTGATTAACCCAAGCTTCGCTACTCCTATTGTCGATACCAATTCAAAGACACACGAATTGGATAAGGCTCAACTGAATGCTCAATCACAAATTGCTCAAAGCATCCATATTGGAGTCATTGGTGAAGTGCAGCGTCCTGGTGCTTACTTTCTTGAAGGAGTAGAAACACAAGAAAGTTCCACAGCGCAACAGCACTTGCCGACTATCACACGAGCAATTCAGATGGCTGGCGGAATTACCCAATATGCCGATGTCCGCAAAGTTCAAGTTCGTCGGCAGTCTGCTGACGGATCTACACAAACAATTGACGTGAACCTCTACAAGTTCTTGTCAGAAGGAGACTTGAGTCAAGATATCAGGTTGCAGGAAGGTGATGTAGTTGTGGTGCAGCACGCGCAATCATGACGAGGAAGGCATCAATTGAACTCATGCAATGCCAATTGAGAGACCTGTCTAAGATGAGGAAAGGCTTTAGTCTCTAATGGTGTTTCAATACAGGGAAGCTTTTGTTACCTTGGCAGCAACTGATCCTGAAACACTAGTTCAGTTTTATACTCTGTTGCTCAATCAAGAGCCAAAGCCTTACATTCCAAATGTGTATGCCGAGTTTCAGCTTTCAGGATTGCGGCTGGCAATCTTTAAGCCGAAAGAAAACCACCAACACGAGTTTGCTGATTCTAGCCAAAGTGGGATGAGCTTGTGCTTGGAAGTTAATGACTTGGAAGACGCGATCGCTTGCCTCACCCGCTTGGGATACCCACCTCCAAGAGACATTACTACAGCCTCTCACGGTAGAGAAATTTACGCTTACGATCCACAGGGAAATCGGCTAATTCTGCACCAGTCTTCTTCAAAACAGAAAAACTGAAGTGCAAATTGTCAAGCCTTACAAATGCACATAAGGAGCTACATCAGCAAGGGCATAAAAGCTATAGATGAACAACAGTAACGCTAGTACCTGCACGACACGCGGATGTGCCGAAGGCCTAATCATCTCACGTATCCACATTGACACCGCCGCTCCGATCGCAAAGCTTGAACTGAGAACCAGGTAAGGCCAATTGTGGGTAAATTCCCAGCTTACCAGTAGAGCCATCGTCAAGGAAGTCATTATCAGTTCGACAAACTCAGGTGGATTATGCTGGGTCGAGAAAATTAAGGTGCGCCACCAAAATTGGCAAAGTCTCATCGTTAGTTGTTAGTTGTTGGTTGTTAGTTGTTAGATTTTTGAGGAAAATCAACAACCAGTAGTTGAGATTAGGACTACTCGTTAGGGTAATTCAGGATTGAGACTTTGGCTACCTTTGCTTTGGAGTGTCGCTTGTCAGTTATTTACAGTAAGGGGGTAGTTGTGCTGCTGCAAACAATTCAGAGCTTCCTCTGTTGTAAGCTGAGGAAATTGGGCATAGAAGCGGCTAACGCTTAAGAATGGTTCAGGTGTTTCCAAAAGAACAACGCGATCGCACCACCGGGATAACCACTTCGACAACCCAGTTGGCGCTACAGGTGAACAAATCCAAACCTGGTCTGGATTCCGTGATTTCAGGGCTTGTGCTGCGGCGACTATCGTCATCCCCGTTGCAATGCCATCATCAACCAGGATTGCGAGTTTTCCTTGAGGATTAACTTTAGGACATCCAGGAGAGAGGTGAATCAGCAAATCTTGAGCTTTTTCTTGAGCTTGACGCAGTGAGGTTTCCAGGAGAATTGCATTTTTTTTTCCAAACAGCTTCTGGCGTGACCAAAGAACGTTTCCCTCGGCGGTGACAGCACCAATGGCTAGTTCTGGGTTCTGAGGTGTTGAAATTTTTTTTGCTACTACAATATCTAGAGGACAATCCAAGGAGTGTGCTACAGGTGCTGCTACTGGAATGCCACCACGAGGTAGCCCATAGACAATCGGTGGAGCAATAACACCAGCCGCCTGAATCTGGTCGAGGTGTGTGCAAATCACTTGAGCCAGTTGCTCACCAGCATCAATGCGATCGCTAAACAGCGGTGCAGATGACATGGTTCCCTCCGGCACTTAATAGCTTAGTTGCCTTTATCATGACTAATTTTCCACAAGATGCCTTGCTCCAAAGGGATAATTCTTTACAAAATATTCTCTCTTGGTAGTTACTCTCCGATTAGTATCAATCCACTCTAAAATTTAGAGGGCTTTCACGCTCTCCTACCGCCTTGTGCCTTGCCCTGACTTAATGCCCTTAGATTCATGTCTACTGAAGAACAAATGAGCCTTTTTGACCAGTCCGAGTTGGCTGCGTCTACGTCTGCTAATGTCCAGCCTGAGCTAATTCCCACCAGTGCTGCTGTTCCCATTCCTTCCGGCACCTACGACTCAATCGTACCAATTGCTGAACATTGCAACGTCTGCCAGCGATGTGACTTAGGCACTACCCGTACCCATGCTGTTGTTGGAGAAGGTAACCTCAACGCCCCACTCATGATCATTGGAGAAGCACCAGGACAAAATGAGGATGAAACCGGTAGACCCTTTGTAGGAAAAGCGGGGCAACTACTCGATAAAATCCTAGAGTCAGTGAAGCTTGATCGCAAAAAGGATGTTTACATCACTAACATCAATAAGTGCCGTCCACCGGGTAACCGGGTTCCCACCACTGATGAAGTTGCAGCTTGTAAGCCTTATTTGTTGGAACAAATTCGCTTAATTGACCCAAAGATTATTCTCATGACTGGTGCTACAGCAGTCAAAGGGTTAACGGGTGATAAGCGAGGTATCACCAAAATTCGAGGCACTTGGATTGAGTGGGAAGGGCGGCTGTGTATGCCAATTCTCCACCCAGCTTACCTACTGCGGAATCCCTCACGCGAACAAGGTGGACCAAAGTGGCTAATGTGGCAAGATATCCAGACTGTACGTGCCAAATTAGACGAAGTCCTTAGCTAGTGTTTTTGACAGTTAAAACAGTAGCTAAGGACTTACGCAGAACCTCTACCTGTAGGGTGTGTTATGACGCACCCTACTACTGGGCTGCCCTGTTAGCTGTGGGATTAAATATATTGGGGGATTACTGCTGAAAGCCTCTCATTCCCCAACGGCGGCAACACAGCAAAGATTGACGTAAATTATTCGACATTCCACCTATTTCTAACTCTTGATTCGGGATGATTTAGAAAGATATCTAAGGCTAACTCAAAATCATTAGTGATTGAATATATTTGTCTATTGGAATTAAATACCTGCAAAGTGTTGTAATATCTAACATTTTCTGTTTGTAAGTCTACATATTTCTGCTCGAAAATTTGAGCATAACTGTGGAAACCTCTTTCACATAAGATAAGTATTAACTTTGGCGTAATTGGGAATGCAATTTCAATTCCCTCTGAGGCAAATCCAGTGTTGGAAAAGAAATGTCCTCGCTCCCAGGAGTTTCTAACTAAGGGATTATCTGAGGTGTAGAGAGGTATGGAAGAACGATTGACACCAATCAACCAAATATGTCTCGTTAAAATTTTAGCAAGCTCTCTGATATAATCTAAATTTATCAGATGTTTAATGTGTTTCTGTTGAGCAATTTGTTCTCTACGTCTTTCGTCAATTGCAAGTTCAAATTTTCTCTCTTTTCCTTTCTTTTTCTTGCCTACTTTGCCAACCTTGAAATACTCAAATTCCTTCTCTATTAAAGGTTTAGCCTTCTTCCCAAAACGATTAATTAATTCCCTAACTACTTTCTCTTCTGCTTCTAAAGTTGAGTTCCTAAAATCCTTAGTTCTAGTATCCTGAATTGCCAAAAACATAGATAAATCTAATTTCTCATCTTCACTAATAGCAGTGACAGACTGGATGTTTTCTGATACTTGCAGTGTATACCTAGATATGAGGTTATTTAATCTTTTATGAAAGTTAGCTTCGATTTTTGAAAGTGATTTCTCAACAAATTGTATATCAACCTTGTCTTGAAGCTCTTTGGAAAGTAGATCGATTGATAAATCATAAAAATATCTTTCACTAGCAATATTTTTTATATTTATCCCCTTCATGCTTAGTTGAGTGCCTAAAGTCTTGTCAAATACATATATGTAGTCATTGACGGCAAAGTTCTTCAAATAAAATTGTGGAACATAATGTTGGTTTTTGACTTTAGACATACTTTTATATGGTGGTTATAGACGTATAGGTTCCTCTAAGTCTAGAGGCGTTTGACAGTCGATGAGGCATTAAGGTTGCAGACGTTCCCACACAATTACAAGTTTATTGGTGGGCAAAGTTCGGTTTACAGACAGATTGGTAATGCTGTTCCCTGCGATTTGGCGCAAGTTGTTGCAGAGGTTGTGCGAGATTGTCTTGCCAAGGGTGAAGTAGTTGAACCAATATCTCTCGTGGAGGGTAAAGCCAGACAGTTGCGGTTAGCTATCTAACAAGTGATTAGACAGATCCTCACTAGCTTAAGTAACCCAACAGAGTTAATTACATACTGATTCTTTACTAGGCAAGAATTCCAGCCCAAATTTTGTGTAATTAATTGTGTACGATTACTTCTCTGTTAGATTTTCTCTACCAGGACAGGTTGAGACGGATGGAAATCGAGCGAATGAGCAGGTTGTAGACCAGCCGCGATCGCTTGGATAACCCTGATGATTTTGAACACATTCAGCAGATGGTGTTGATGTTCAATCGCTGACTCATTCTGAAGATAGGGCGATCGCTTCAGTAGAGGTTCCGTTAGCCAGAGGAGAGGGAACGGTTTGCCAATTAGGATGTCGAATAAAATAGCAAATACCACAAGGGAACGATGAGCCTATTACTGGTAGACTTGGACGGCACGCTCCGAAAACCACTCAGCGGACAGCAATACTTCCAACATCCTCAAGACCAACAAATTATTGCGGGTGCTGACATTGCCCTTCGTGCCTACAAAGACGATTGGATCATTGTTGGCATCACCAATCAAGGCGGAGTCGGCGCGGGGCACAAGTCTATCCAACAGTGCATTCAGGAACAGCAGTACACGCTTGAGCTATTCCCGGAGTTGAAGGAAATCTATTTCTGCCCTGACTTTGAAGGCAAGAAATGTTTTCGCGTCACTCATCACAATGTTCATAACCACAGTAAAACCAAATGGTCTGGACACTATCGTAAACCGGGAGCAGGAATGTTGAACCTGGCGAGGGTTCGGCACAAGCACAGCCCGCAAAATACACTCTATGTAGGCGATCGCCCTGAAGATGAAACTGCCGCCCGTCGTGCCGGGGTGCAGTTCCAATGGGCAGCCGATTGGATTGAGCAACATCAACTAGCGATCGCTTCTAAAGTTGCAGATGCACAATAACCCGGAGTCAGAGATTGCGCTTGTTACTGGACGGCTTCCACCTACCAAGGTTTACGCTAGTGGATAGCTGACTATTTTTTGTACAAGCTTTTCCTATGGTTTCCATTGCCCGGAAGAACCTGCTTGAAGACATTCCTCGATTCTTGGTTGCTCAACTAGGGATTATGTTTGCTGTGACATTGGTCACGCTTCAAACCGGTATCTTTAATGGGTTTACTGAATCGACAGGTCAGTTGATTAATAACTCTGCTGCCGACATTTGGGTCGCTTCAGACAGTTGGGTACAAATTGAACTGACACTACCTATCCCTCTATCAAATGTCATTGAGGCTCGAAATGTAGCTGGTGTGGAACGAGCCGAAGCACTGATTTTCGGTGGCGCTTTATGGCGTAAGTCTTCTAATGAAATTATGCGGGTTAGGGTTGTTGGATTTGACCCCAAAGGGGGGTTGTTCACACCCATAAATGTTATCCAAGGAAGTGCAAGTGAACTCAATACACCTTACACAGTAATAGTGGATAAAACTAGCCTGAAGTCACTAAACATAAAAGGGATTGGTGCAACAGTACAGGTTAACTCCTTGCCAGCACGGGTGGTTGGTTTAACGCAAGGAAACAACTCGATTGTATCTAATGCGTTTATGTTCACCTCTTTAGAAAGTGCCAATGCTTTCTCCACGTCAGGTCAGACTTCTAGTGTGTCGTGCCAGTTGCCATCCGGCTCAACAGAATTGAAATGTACCAACACTTATTTAAACACCCCTCAGACTGGTACTCAATCTACACCCCCTACTGCACCCAACAAGTTAGTCGCATCTGACCTAATTACATATGTACTGGTTCAAGCCAAACCAGGGCAGGATTTACAGGTACTCAAGCAGAGACTAGAAGCCGCTTTGCCAAACACCCGTGCGTTTACAAGTGCCGAGTTTAATAAGAAGAACCAAACCTTTTGGGAAAGACGAACAGGGATTGGATTTATTTTAGGTTTAGGTGCGCTTGTCGGTGTCATTGTCGGAGTAATTATTGTCGGTCAAATTCTTTACTCCTCTGTATCTGACCATCTCAAGCAGTTTGGCACACTCAAGGCAATAGGAGCGTCGGATTGGGTGGTTTATGGCATGATTATCGAGCAGGCATTGTGGATGGCAGTTCTTGGCTATCTTCCTAGCATGGCACTCTGCTATAGCGTAGCGGCTTGGACGTTTTTCAGTCAGGGCATCCTGATTTTAATTACACCAGTATCCGCGATCGCAGTTTTCGGGCTGACTGTGGCGATGTGTGTCGGTTCAGCCATCTTTGCGATTCAAAAGGTCACTCGCCTCGATCCAGCAATGGTATTTAAAGCGTAAGGGGTTAATGAAGAATTTAGGAGTTCAGGAGTTCAGGAGTTGCAGAAGTTCAACAGAAAGAAGATTAACTCTTAAGCTTTGGGATAAGAACTATCTAGATTCAAATAGCACTGACTTAAGGAAATTCATCACATCGATCACCCTTTGTGCAGGGGGTCTCTAGGTAGGAACTCCGTCCCCCAATGGGGGGTTTGGGGGAAGCCCCCCAAGCCTGGTTTTTCTACAAATGACTAGTTTTCACTTAAGCCAGTGAAATTCATCTACATTCATCTAATAAGGTATTCTGAACTCCTTTATTGACTTCATTTCACAACCTCTGCAAAACGCTTTTCCCAGCTTTCGTGGTTGGCTTTAGCATCTTGAATAATCGCTGAAGCCGCAATTAGGCGACAGGCAAGCGAGTTCACCACTGATAGAGGAAATCGCAAGGGACGAACCACATCCAAGAACAACACCACGCGGTAGCCATTCGTATCGTTCCAAACTTCGTGAGGGAAGGTATCGTCGAAAAGCAGGCTCTTGCCTTCCTCCCAATAAGCCACTTCATCATTAACGCGAATTCGACAAGCTGTCTTGGGTTCTGGCACCATCAGTCCCAAATGGTACCGAATCACGCCAATATACTTTCCCCTATGTTCAGGAATATGCTTACCCGGAGCCAAAATCGAAAAAAAGGCGACCTTTATATCCGGAATCTGCTCCAAAAGTTTCGTAGTTTCGGGACATTTTTCACAGTTTTTTGTCGCCTTAAAACCAAATGCAAAAAAGAAATAAGTTTTCCAGCGATTATCATTAGCAATGCGGCGTTGGCGAGGCGAAATATCTTGGAAATTTGGTAATTCATCGACATACTCAAGCACTTGCTCAAGCTCTTTGCGAATCACCAACCAATTTGCCTCTAATTGGGTTGCCCAAGGAAACTGCTCAACACTAAAAAAGGTAGAGTTTCCCACCAAAGAAGATCGAGCAACCCAGTTTTCCAGTTTCTTAACAACTGCACTACGCAAAGCTTTCATTGGACTTTCTAACTTCAATCTCCCGAATTATTCTTAAGAACTTAAAACAGCCAAGGATTGAGGCTTGGGTTTGTTTGCCAAATACTCAGCTAGTTGAGCTTCGACTTCTTCGCGTACACTCTGACGGTACTGGATGAAGTGTTCAAGCAAGGCGCAATTGCTCAGGTAAGGCACAAACATCTTCGGATTGCGCCGGATGATTGAGAATAGTTGACCCCAGAACTGGAAGCGGGTGCTGCGCTTGATTCCCTGTCGCCAGCAGATAGTCAGTACCGCCTTCATCTCGACCAGATCCAGCATCCGAAACGGTACTTTATGAGGAGCTGGCTTCATGTTCATGAAGTGCCGATGGACTCGTGCGAGATAGCGCTCTGGCTCGTACAGTTCCCAAAAGCAGTTGACATACTCACGAGCCAGTTCTTCTACTGGTCGAGTAGGTACGAAGTTCATTAGAGCCATCTGATGACCCTGTGTCTCTTGATTCTCCTCTAGGAGACGACCTTCCTTTTGTAGCCGCTTCCACAAGGCTGTATTTGGCAACGCTTGGAGCATTCCAAACATCGCTTTGGGGATTGCCGTTGCTTCCACAAACTCGATGATGCGATCGCCTGCACCAGGTTTCTCATCATCAAACCCAAGGATAAACCCAGCCATTACACTCAGTCCAGCTTGATTAATTTTCTGAACTGATTCGATTAAAGAGTTTCGTGTGTTTTGAAACTTCTGAGTAAGGGCTAAACTCTCTGTATCTGGTGTTTCAATTCCCAAAAATACTCCACCAAAGTTTGCCTCGACCATCAGATCTAGCAATTCCTCATCCTGTGCCAGGTCTACTGAGGCTTCAGTCGCAAAGCGGAAGGGGTAGTCGTGAGCGACCATCCAGGGAACAAGTTCACGCAGCATGAGCTTGACATTGCGCTTGTTGCCGATGAAGTTGTCATCCACCATAAACACAGAGCGCCGCCAGCCTAGGTCATAGAGAGCCTGTAACTCAGCGATCATTTGTGCAGGTGTCTTCGTGCGTGGCTTGCGTCCATAAAGCACAATAATGTCGCAGAACTCACACTGGAATGGGCAACCCCGCGAGAACTGTACCGACATCTCGTTGTAGGCGTTCAGATCCAGCAGGTCAAATCGGGGAACCGGTGTAGTCGTAACATCAGGCTTTTCGCCATTGGCGCGTAATACTCCTGAGGTTTCTCCCCTTGATAGAGCCTCAACCAAGAGCGGCAGAGTAATTTCGCCCTCATCCAAAACCAAAAAGTCTACCCCAGCTTCTTGTGCCGCATCAGGAACGGAAGTGACATAGGGGCCACCTGCGGCTACCAGTTTGCCGCGTCGTTTGGCTTCACGAATCAGGTGTACCATATCGGGTTTCTGGACAATCATGCCGGAGATAATTACCAGATCTGCCCACTCCCAATCAGCTTCCGTCTCAAATCGAACATTGCGGTCTACCAAGCGGAACTCCCAGGTTTGAGGCAAGATTGCCGCGACGGTAATCATGCCTAGAGGAGGAAGTGAAACCTTTCGTCCGATCAGTTCTAACGCTTTATCAAACGACCAGAATGATTTTGGAAAAAGGGGATATAGGAGTAAAACACGCATTCAATTTAAGCCTCACACAATAATTCGTGATCCCTAGTCAGAAAAACTCAAAGCGTTGTAGGAACAATATCACTAAGCTTCTGACGAAAGCGATAGCGATTGGAAAAGTTTTAAGTTTCTCCTGTCCTGCCTCAGTAAGCTTCCCTCACATAAAGGTTTGGACACTCTAGCGCCATCGGAGTTGTAAATACCCCCGCTCCGGTTTGGTTAGTTCTTCTTGTGTTAACCATTCCACTGGCTTGTAGGTACCGAAAACATGATCCCACCAGTCTACTGCGAGACCAAAGTTATGATGCCACATCCCATATTTGTGATGGACATAGTGAACGGGCATCTTCATCCAGAAGCACTTGGATGGGTTTTCGTGCTGGAGTTGGTGAGCATAGGCGGAAAACGCGGCATAGACAAGTGCGCCAAGAAACCAACCGATTCCCGCCGCCCAAGAGTAGAAAAACATTAAGAACATGACCACGCAGCTACCCTTAACATAGTCCCGGAATTCCCATAACACTCCCTGACCTTCATTACGACGGTGATGGTCGCGGTGACGTTCGCCAATCCGTTGTGAAACGTGCATCAAGCGATGTAGCCAGTATTCCACTAAACTAGCCAAAACAAATGCTACGGCAAAACAGACGATACCTACTCCCACAGAGGAAGCTCCGTCAATAGAAAGTCGCGCTAAGGCACTCATGCACTCTCCTTCTTTACATTCCTCACGCGCTGTTCACAAAAGAACAGCCACCTCAATATTTTTACATCCACTTCAGGTTGAGCGTGAGTAGAATTTCTCCAACATTGTGGAACAAAGAAAAAAAGGCGTTTCACCTCCCTATCACTTCCCCAAGTGTCCTACTCATCGTTTGCGGTTCCTGATAAATCTGCTTTAATCGACATCTGATTCATCTTGCGAACTGGTGTGGAACCCTAATGGCAAACTACTTGCTGCCACTTTTGAAAGCGATCGCGGCACGTACCAAGACAAACTTTATTGAAAAAACTCGTCAGACGAGTGTTGTGCAGGAACAATTTTTGTACTCTCTACTACGAGGTTATCAAGATACTGAACTCGGTAAAAAATATCAGATCCGCCAGATCAAAACCCTTGATCAATTTCGAGAGCGGATTCCAGTTTTACCATACAGCAGCTATGAACCCCTCATCGAACGGATTACCCAAGGCGAAAAGAACGTTATGACGCCTGACCCGGTTGTCTATCTCAGTCTAAGCAGTGGCTCGACCGGGAAGCAGAAACTAATTCCCGTCACCAGAAAATCTCAGAATGCCTATCAAAAAGCGACTCAAGTCAGTATGGGGTTTGCCGATGAGGCTTTGCGATCGCAAGGGCGACAACTGGGCAAAATCATGTCAGTTGGCTCGGTGCAAGTCTTCGGACGTACCAGTGGCGGCATTGATTATGGCCCAGCTAGTGTGGGAGTCCTTCGCTTGGGGAAACTACTCTACGAACACATTGTTGCTCACCCCTTCGATACCCTGAAGCCCGCTGATATGCTGGCTCGCCATTATGTTTGTCTACTTTTTGCCCTGCGGGAACGAGATTTGCGAAACATGGGAGGAAATTATCCCATGCTCGTCCTGCGAGTTTGTAACTATCTGGAACAGTACGCTGAAGAGTTGATTCATGACATCGAGGAGGGAACAATTGCCAGTTGGTTAAAACTCGAACCAGAGCTTCGGGCAAGCCTAGAACGGCGCTGCTTAGCCGATCCCAGTAGAGCGACTCAATTAAGGGAAGTTTTGCAGACAGAGGGACGACTCACTCCGAAACTCGCTTGGCCAAATTTATCTTTGATCGCAACCGCACGTGGCGGAACATCAGATTTCTACTTTGAGCAGTTTCCTACTTACTTCGGAGACACCCCGACATTTGGTGTCGCTTACTCATCTAGCGAATCAATGTTTGGTATTTGCCACAGCCTCAATGAGGATAGTGGGATTTTGGCGATCGAGAGCAGTTTCTTTGAATTTATTCCTGTAGACCAGTGGGAAGAGAGCCATCCCAAAACCTTACTTCCCACTGAGGTGAAGGTAGGCGAATACTACCGCATCTTAATAACCAACTACACTGGCTTCTACCGCTACGATGTTGGCGATGTTGTGCAGGTAGTCGGTTTTTATGAACAAGCTCCCCTGATCGTCTTCCGTTATCGTCGAGGTGGGATACTGTCTTCTATAACTGAGAAGACAACGGAATTTCATGTCATTCAAGTTATGCAAGCTCTGCAAGACGAATTTGGCTTACTCTTAGATGATTTTTGTATTACCTTATCTGAGTCTGAGATTCCCGCGCATTACTTGGTGAATATTGAACTCGCTTCTGGTCAGACACTAAAAAATCCTCAAGCCTTCTTAGATCGATTTGACCTCAAGCTCCAGGAGATTCATACCTCCTATGCCGTTAAACGACCCGATCAGGTGCCTTCTCCCCGACTGCGCCTTCTCGCTCCTGGAAGCTTCAGAACACTCCGGCAACGTCAGGTGCAAAAGGGAATTCCTGATTTCCAGTTGAAGCTTTCCCACCTTAGCGAAGACCGGAATTTTCTAGCTGGATTGGCTGTAGAGCAGGAAGTAAGATTGCCGGATGATCTATAGGCGTTTTTATTTGGACGAGACGCGGCTATCTCGGTTTTAGGGCGAGGAGAAGGAGGCGTTTGTGCAAAAACCTTCTCCCTTGTCTCTAGGGCAAATACTAGCCGCTAGTCCCAATACCCTTTTTGCCAATCGGAGCCATAAGCAAAAGCGCTGTAACTAAGGCAATACTTGCGGCTGAATAAAATACTTCTGGCAGTCCACTGTAGGAGAGAACCGTGCCGAGTAAAATTGGGCAAAGAAACTGTCCTAGATAACCAGCTCCGGTACCAACTGCCAATACACTCGATCGCAGTTCGGAGGGAGCGAGGTCAGCCAGCGCACCGTAAAGAGCTGGCATTACTGTGCCTAAACCAACGCCAAACAGGACGGCTGCGGGAATAATCTGGTTGAGTTGGCGCAGCAGTGGAATTGTCATCAAGGTCAGTGCCATCAATCCTAAACCGAGGGTAGTTGCCCCAGTCATACCAAAGCGCTTGGCTAAGTATCTGGCTCCAAATGCCGAGATCACAGCCGCTCCGATCGCGCGTGATGCCAAGACAATGCCATTGATAGTAGTACTTGCTCCAATCGTTGCCTTGAGGTACATGGGAGCATAGACAACGACAGCATACACTGTTACTGACGCTAAGCACAGCGTTAGGAGTAAGCGTAAGATTTGGGGCGATCTCAGAACGTCTCCCAGCTTTTGGCGATCGCTGTTTGCAACCGACTGGATTGGCGTGGCAGACTTATGCCTGAAAATCGACACCACAGGAGGAATCAGCAGTAGTGCTAGTCCGTAAAGGTAGAAGGAATATTGCCAATGGGTGGAACCAACCCAGCCCCCCAAAAGAGGAAAGACAATACCCGCAAGGGTTAGGGTACTTGTGACAAAGCCCATTACTTGCGATCGCTCTTCCCCTTCATACATCGTCCCTAGAAGCCCTAAACTCGCAGCGGCAATTCCACCACTAGCTGCCCCAATTAAGCCTCGTGCAATTAATAATGGCCAAAAGCTCTGCATCAAAGCGCCTACCATGCCAAATAGAGCATAGAAGATTAGCGATGGGATAAGCACTCGTAGCTTGCCAATTCGGTCTGCCAAAATGCCGAGCAATGGGCTAAACAAGGCAAATGTCAAGCAATGCATACTTACCAAGTTACCGGCTAACCCTGGATTGAGCTGGAGTTGTTGCACTATTTCGGGCAGGACTGGAGCAACAACTCCCCCGACCATGGAGGTGAGGGAGCCTGCGGCTAGCAGCACCAAAAGCCTGGAATCACGCAATATCACTAGAGACATCGAAATTTTTTTGTAATCCTAACGTACACAGCTAGATTCTGATTATTAGACGGCGATCGCGTTTTTTTTGATTCCTGCTAACAAATTGATTGACTTATGGGAACTTAGGACGCTAAATATTGTCAGATAAACAGGCAACAGATAGATCACTCATGGAACTGGCGACGACTCTCACAAGCCAGACGGTGCAAAACGCTGTCAGGGAGGTAGGCATCAACCCAAATTACTGGTATCCAGTGGGTTGGGCAAACCAACTTAAGTCTGGGCAAGTTATACCTGTCACGATTTGGCAACAAGCGATCGCGGTTTATCGTGATACAAATGGTCAAGTCCATGCCTTAGAAGATGCCTGCCCCCACAAGGGTGTTGCCCTACACAAGGGTGAAGTCCAAGGGTGTAACCTGACCTGTGCCTATCACGGTTGGGAATTTAACGGCAAGGGTGAATGTGTGAATGTTCCCTACCTGCCTCCCGAACAAAAACTTCCCCGTGCCCAAGCCCGTACTTACCCAGTCCAGGAAAAATATAATCTCATCTGGGTCTTCCCCGGTGACCCTGCATTGGCAACGAGCCAGCAGCCTCCCTTAATGGCGGAATATGACCAAGCGCACTGGCTGATGGTACCTGTGACGGCTCGTTTCCGTGCCCATTTTTCCATGTGCAATGAAAATACAATGGATGTTTTTCATGGTTTTCTGCACAAAAAGCTGCAAGGTTGGTTCGACCCAGTTCTGCTAAGCCTGAAAGAGACAGAATCATCCGTCTGTGCTGAATACAATGTCTCCTACAAAGGTCGCATGGCTAAGTTCTTGGGTTTAAGCGATCGCGCGAGTCAGGTAACAACCCTCCCAATCTCAATTCACTACCGCTACCCACACTACTACAGCTCTCTCCAAGGGATTTCTTCGCTATACCTGATGCGGTTGCCTGTAGGACTAACACAAAGTCGCTCATTTGCCTACTTCTTTTTCCGAGTTCGTCTCCCCCAATGGATACTTAAACCCCTACAACCACTCTTGCAAACGCTGCTGCAACGCTTTATGCTGCTGAGATTCCTTGCCCAGGATATCGAAATGGTCGAAAGCGAACAGCAAACGTATCTTACAAATCCGCAGCGGCGCTATGTAGAAATCAATCCGGCAATTATCGCGGTTCAGCGGTTGATTGTCCGGCAATATGAACAATTTATGCAACAATCTAGTCATCTGCAAAACAAGCGGCAGACAAACTCGAACGTATCGGACGCTATGTCGCCAACGCTTACATCAGACCACACTGAGGCAACCAAGGAAAACTCCCTGATAGGATGAAGGCAACTGTAAACGCGACCGTGGAGCAGCGGCTCAACTTTCTACCCAACTGGATACGGGCATTGTCTGAGTATCCAGGTATACAGGAACGTTGGCTCCCGACCTCGCAACATACTGTCAGCTCGGCGCTCATTGGGTATGGTATTCGATCTGGCTAGTCACTTAGCTTTGGCTAAAAAATACACGTCATTAGTCATAGGCGATAGGCTATCTAGGAAAAGGTGAGAGGAGTAAAGTAGTGCAAGTTGTCAAAGAGTATGTCCAGCGTTGGTACGAGAGTGGTCTTGACCCTGATGAATATATTTGTCATCAAAAGCAGGGAAACTTAGTTGAGATTGAAGAGGCAACAACGGGTAAGCGTCAAACTGTTTTGACGTTCTGCACCAATGATGTTCTGGGTTTAGTTCAAGACGAGGCAGTGCGCCAAGCGGCTGTTGATGCCATCTTCCAATACGGCACATCGAATAGTTCCTGTTCTGTCTTAAGCGGTCGCATTGATTTGCATCGTCAGCTAGAAAATGAGATTTCTGAGTTTAAACACTTACCTCATACTCAGCTGTTCTTAAATGCTTGGATGGCGATGCAAGCCTTGATGGATGCTTTCTGCCACTTGGCGATTCCTGTTCCGGGATTTCAACACACCCGCGAGACGTTAATTCTTACAGATGTCCTGAATCACGGCTGTATTGTCTCTGCTGTCGTTAATGCTGGCACCCGTTCCGGAAAGGTGTTTGGTCATAGTCCGCGTGTTCGAGTCAAAGCCTATCGGCATTGTAATGTTGAGGATTTGGCACGTAAACTCCATCGCTATGCTCGCCCAGATGACCGGATTCTGGTGGTTTCTGATGCCGTGTTTTCGATGGATGGTGACATTGCCCCCTTACCTGACATGCTGGATGTGCTGCAAAATTACGATGGCAGCGTACTCCTCATGGATGAGGCTCATGCTAGTGGGGCGCTGGGTGCGACAGGAAGAGGAATATACGAGCATTTTGGCATTCTGCCGCAGCACGCGATCGAGCGAGGCATTATCCCCCTGATTATGACGACGTTCTCCAAGTTTGCTGCCTCAGCGGGTGCGGGAATCAGCAGTCATGTTGCTGAACTTATCCCCTTGCTGAATGTGTCTCCTACTTCAATTGGCACAATATCGTTATCACCTCCTCTAACAGCAGCAGCCTTGGAGAGTATTCGTCAGGTGCGACGCCGTCCAGAATTGGTGAAAACCTTACAAGACAACACACGGTATTTGCGATCGCGTTTAATTGAACAGGGTTTTGCCGCTATTGGTGAAACTAATGTGGTGCCAGTGGTTCTTCCCCCAGAAATCGATCCCAAAAGTTTTGGTCGGCACATGATTGAAAACCATGGTCTTTGGGTGTCACCCATCTGGTTTATCGCCAAACCTCGCATCCGGATTACAGTTAACTCCCTCCATACTCAGGAGGAAATGGATCGGTTGGTTGCAGCGATGGTGGCAACACGAGACTTGTTGTATAAACCAATGATTAGTGCATAACCCGTTTGGATTTTGGATTTTAGATTGATAAGGCAGTCCAAAATCCAAAATCTAAACTCTAAACTCTGAATCAATGTGATTGAGTCAACTACCATGTTTCAGGTTCGCGCTGTAACCACTCCAGCAGATGGTGAATTGTTTCTGGATGTACCAGCACGAGTCTATCGCCATGACCCTAATTGGGTGCCACCTTTGCGTAGTGATATCGCGAAGCAGTTTGCGCCGACGAATCCATTCTTTCAATACGGAAAGCTACAGCAGTTTATTGCCATAGACCAAGGTTCAAAAACTCCTCAGCCACTAGGACGCATTGTTGCTGCTGTTAATCAGCGGTTGATTGAACGGGAAGGTCACAAGATTGGTCTATTTGGGTTCTTTGAGTGTGTTGAAGATTTTGCCGTTGCTCAAGCGCTGCTGGATGCTGCCCAAGAGTGGTTACGACAGCAAGGAATGACAACGGCACGAGGGCCAATCGATTTATCGACTCACAACAATTGTTTGTTCTTAGTCGATGGCTTTGACTCACCGCCAATGGTCATGACTTCCTACAACCCACCCTACTATCCACAATTTCTTGAACAGGATGGCTGGCACAAAGCCAAAGATGCCTATGCCTATGACTTCCCTTTAGATACACCTCTTGCAGCAGAATTTGAGAAAGCCTATCGCATTGCTTGCAAATCTGGCATCAGCTTCCGTCCCATCAGAACCAAGGGTGAAGGTTTTGAGCAAGATGCCCGCAGCCTTTATCATCTCCTAAATACTACCTTTTCCAACAACTGGTCTTTTACGCCTCGTAGCGAGGCAGAGTTTTTGGAAGAAGCTAAATCTCTACAAAGTCTTGTAGACCCCGATGTCTTCCCAATTGCGGAATACAACGGCGAAATGGTTGGCTGTTTTATGGGCTTACCTGACTACAATATCCCACTCAAACAAGTTGGAGGAAAACTGAACGGGTTGGGAATTTTAAAATTCTTGTGGTATCGCCGTCAGATTGATCAAGGGCGGGTAATCGTGATTTGCTCATTGCCGGAGTATCGCCGGAAAATGGTACCCCTAGCTTTGATTTATTTGGGAATGCAAGGGGGAATTCAAAAAGGTAAACCCTATAAACGGGCAGAACTATCTTGGGTCTACGAAGATAATGTTCCCTCCCGCAAGCTCATTGAGGCATCAGGCGGCAAGATATATAAGACTTACCGAATTTATGAAAAAGCTTTATGACGGTGGACATGGCTTTTTCTGAAAGAAGCGATCGCTCCTTTTTAAATCTATTTAGTTCAAATGCAAACTGATTTACAAGGACTAGAAATCACCAAAGGAGAATTGAAACGCTGTAGCGGTGTGAGTATTGATGCTGTTTTTAGCCCACCGACTCTCCCAAAATTTTTATCAGAAATCACTAAAACCTTCTTAATTATTATCTTAATCGGTCTTAGTAACTTTGTTCTTGTTCAGGTATTTCCCGAATACTTCAAGACGTTAGTCGCGCTCCACCTTGTTGCGGCAGTGGGGTTGTTATTCAATGACTTCAACAAAATTTATCTAAGTTATAAACACCGAAATCTTGTCAGGATGTTTGAGGATGTTAAGCGATATAACTCTGTTATTAAAGCGATTGATATTAATGACCAAATAGAAGCAGTAGGTAATCCTGGCGTGTGCTTGAGGAACCGAGAGCAAGTCATCCATGCTCTAGCACTTGCCAGAGAAGATATAATTCGTGCTTTAAAGACTGAACGCATTCTGCGGGAAAATGAGAGCTTTATAAAATCGAACTCTCAGCTATTTGACAACAACCTGATTGCCTTAACCGCGTTGCAAGTGAGTGACAAAGCTAGTGAGCATGGACGATTATTGAATGAAGCTTTACAGATAGTTGTGGATGTACAGGAGGAAATGAGAAAGTTACAAAATCAACGCTTGTAGAGGTTATAGCAGTACTAGTCAGGAAAACAAAAAAGCTGATGGCTGACAGCTTTGGAGCTATAAGCGTCGCCTATTTACTCAGATTTCAATGTAATCATCACGGTAAAAGGAGCAACGCATTCTGTGCAACCGGATTTGCAAGGCTTGGAAATTTCGCCAGGAGAACTTAGACACCTGAGTGGTGTTGATCCAACTGAGGTTTTTAGACCAGCCATTCTCCACAAGGCAAAAGAACGATGGAGTTTCTTCTTTCAAGAGTGTTTATTGAGCCTTGCTTTAACACCAATTATTATTGGTTTGCTGCACGTTTTTGTGATTCTTCCCCTAATTGGTGGTTCACTCCCAGCGACTCTTATTACTCTTGTCTTAGTGCCAATTATTGTGATTGCCGCACGGTGGTTTTGGTTGCAACGCAATAGTCCAGCGGCTTTGTGCTGCTTGCTGGATGAAGTAGATCGCTACAATGCCGTGATTAAAGCAATACACATCAATGACCAGCTAGAGGCAGCCGGAACTACAGAAATGAGTATAAGCGATCGCCAAAAAGTTATTGAAGCCCTCACCCTCACCAGAGAGGACTTAGTAAAAGCCTTAAGAGCCGAGCGGATTTTGCGGGATAATAAGAACTTCCTCGTCAGGAATCCAGAGCTATTAGTAACCAATTTAAGAACTTTACAGACTCTGCAAGTTCAGGATCGAGCCAGTGAATATGGGCGACTTTTGAATGAAGCCTTGCAGATAGCAACTGGTGTTCAGGAAGAGATGGCAAAGTTACAGAATAAACGTTAAAGCATTTTCTCCACTTTAAATTTTTGGACACTATGGATTTAAGAAAGGATTTTTTATCTAAAAATAGTAGATTTTCTCACTAAAAGTAACCTATTATAGCCTTCATCTATTAATGAGAATTAGGTGAAAAACTTTAACCTATACTACTCTTGATGCTTTACTGAAAAATGAGTTGTATATCATAACCAATCACTCTAAGATCTGAGGTTTAACCATCATAATATGACGACAAAACCAAAAATAATAGTCCTGGATGATGACCCTACAGGTTCTCAAACCGTTCATAGCTGCTTACTCCTAACGCGCTGGGATGTGGAGACATTACAGGTAGGGCTAAGCGATGACTCACCGATCTTTTTTGTCCTGACAAATACGAGAGCACTTCCACCAGAACAAGCTGCTGCTGTAACTAGAGAAGTCTGCCATAACCTGAAAATTGCCTTGGAAGCGGAAGGGATTCAGGATTTTCTAGTAGTTAGTCGTTCTGACTCAACGCTACGCGGACATTACCCAATAGAAACCGATGTAATTGCCCAAGAAGTTGGCCCGTTTGATGCCCATTTCTTGGTTCCTGCTTTCTTTGAAGGGGGTCGAGTCACCCGCGATAGTGTGCATTACTTAATGGTTGATGGCGTTGAGACACCAGTACATGAAACTGAGTTTGCGCGAGATTCCGTTTTTGCCTATCACCACAGCTATTTGCCGGATTATGTAGAAGAAAAGACGAAAGGTCGCATTCCGGCGGATGCTGTAGAGCGATTTTTGTTGGATGATATTCGTAAGGGGAGTTTAGATCGTCTTCAAAATCTCAGTGGCAATCAGTGTGGTGTTGTCGATGCTGAAACTCAAGCAGATTTAGACAAATTTGCTGTAGATGTCTTAGCGGTTGCCGCTGAGGGGAAACACTTTTTGTTTCGTAGTGCAGCTAGCATCTTAACCTCTCTGGCTAGTCTTGGTCCTCAACCTGTAGCCGCTGCGAATATGGCAGAGTATGTGCGGCAGGGGAAACCTGGAGCAGTGATTGTCGGTTCCCACGTTAAAAAGACGACACAACAGCTAGAGCCGCTCTTAGAAGCTCCAGGAATTGTTGGTGTGATGGTAGACGTCGTTCATTTGCTGGATGAGTCTGAAGCTCAACGAGCGGAGCTTTTGGCAAGCACTTTAGCACAGGTTCATGAGATTCACGCAGAGGGGAAGACTCCTGTGGTTTATACCAGTCGCGAGGAACTTTCCTTTAAGGATGTACAAACTCGCCTAAAGTTTGGGGCATCTGTTTCAGGATTATTAATGGATGTTGTCCGGGGGTTACCTAGTGATCTAGGATTTTTGATTAGTAAGGGCGGCATTACCTCCAATGATGTTTTGAGTACGGGTCTTGCCTTGAGGTCAGCGCGGCTACTGGGTCAAGTTTTGGCAGGTTGCTCAATGGTGCGGACACCTGCTAACCATCCTCAGTTTCCCAATTTGCCAGTGGTGCTATTTCCTGGCAATGTAGGAGACAACAATGCCTTGGTCACGGTTTACGAACGGTTGAGTTGAGGATGATGAGGTGATGGGGGAATGAGATGATGAGGTGATGAGTGAAAACTCCCAAAGTTTATCTATATGTAACTTCCTACCTCCCCCATCTGCCTGTCTCTTGAACCCTCGACCGTCCCGTAGCTCTTTAAGGTAGGATGTTCGTTTAGTTTAGTCGGTGTGCCGACGTAAGAACCTGTTGTTACATGACCTCTGATTCTGTCGAGCCTTCTCTCGTTTCAACAATTCCCCCAAATGACTTGACGGTAGATTGCCAGGTACAAGTCCACTTGAAAAGTGAGGGGAAACAGCTACTGTTAATTTTGCCGCCGGATGCGGAACTACCTGGAACTGCTAGTTGGCTTGAGCTTTGGCAGCAGTTGAAGCATCGCCTCAATGCTGGCGATCGCTTTTGGCAAGCTAACTCAATTGTGCATCTAATGGCTCAAGACCAATTGTTGGATGGACAGAAGCTACAAGCGATCGCGGATGCCCTGAGTGAAGTCCAACTTCAGTTAGAGCGCGTCTACACCACGCGACGGCAAACGGCTGTTGCAGCAGCAGCGGCTGGGTATTCTGTGGAACAACAACCTCCCACGTACACCCTCAATAACAAGCCTGCGTCCCCTGTTGAGTTACTTGCCGACCCCTTATATTTGCAAATAACTGTACGTTCCGGTATCGAGATTCGTCACCCCGGCACTATTGTTATACTAGGAGACTTAAATCCGGGAGGTGCGGTGATTGCAGCCGGAGACATCTTTATTTGGGGGCGTCTACGTGGGATTGCTCACGCTGGCGCCCAAGGAAATCGCCAGTGTCGGATTATGGCACTACAAATGGAACCCACCCAGCTACGAATTGCTGATGCTGTAGCCAGGGCACCAGAGACACCTCCAGCACAGTTCTATCCTGAAGTGGCTTATGTGACACCGGGAGGAATTCGTATCGCAAGAGCTACTGATTTTGCTAAAACCCACTTATTGTTGAATTCATGAGTCGCATTATTGTCATCACCTCTGGGAAAGGAGGGGTGGGGAAAACTACTGTTACGGCTAATTTAGGGATGGCGATCGCACGCAGTGGTCATCGAGTTGCCCTCGTGGATGCGGATTTTGGTTTGAGAAACTTAGACTTGCTATTGGGTCTAGAAAATCGAGTAGTTTATACAGCCGTGGAAGTCCTAGCGGGTCAATGCCGATTAGAGCAGGCTTTGGTGAAAGATAAACGGCAGGAGGGACTAGTCTTACTACCTGCTGCCCAAAGCCGCAGCAAGGAGGCTGTCACTCCCAACCAAATGAAAAAACTTCTCAGTGTATTATCCGAGAAGTACGAGTACGTTTTGGTTGACTGCCCTGCTGGAATTGAAACAGGCTTTCAAAATGCGATCGCTGCCGCCTCGGAAGCCTTGGTTGTTACAACCCCGGAAATTGCTGCTGTGCGGGACGCTGACCGAGTTGTCGGCTTACTGGAAGCACAAGGCATCAAGCGCATTCACCTAATTGTCAACCGCTTGAAACCAGCAATGGTGCAAGCCGAACAGATGATGTCTGTTCAGGATGTTCAAGAACTTCTTGCTATTCCCCTGATTGGCGTTGTTCCCGATGATGAGCGCGTCATTGTCTCTAGCAACCGAGGTGAACCATTGGTATTAGCTGAAAACCTCTCTTTGCCTGGAATTGCGATTAACAACATCGCTCGGCGCTTAAAAGGCGACAAAGTTCCTTTCCTTGACCTGATGGCGGAACATGACAACCTGCTCAACCGCATCCGCCGTCTGTTCCGAGGTTAAGTTTTGCGTTGTGAGTTTAAGCACTAACTCATTACTCATCACTCTCAATTCATAACTCGTAACCCATGTAAATCTTATGATTAGCGAACTTCTGGAACGACTTTTTCCCTGGACTGGTGCCAGTAACAGTCGGGTGGAAGTCAAACGCCGCCTCCAACTGGTGATTGCCCATGATCGCGCTGATCTCAGTCCGGAAATGATTGAGTCGATGCGTAATGAAATCCTGGAAGTCGTTTCGCGCTATGTTGAAATCGACACAGATGGGTTGGAGTTTTCCTTAGAAAGTAACCAACGCGCAACAGCGCTGATTGCCAATCTACCCATCCGGCGGATTAAAGAGGAACCACCAGTAGCTTCTATCGAGTAGGAAGCTACCACCTTATTAGGCAAGACTTAGGGAATGGGTCGAAAAGTCATCCAGTCTATGTAACTGGAGTTTAGACTAAAGCGCTCTGACTCAGCGAAGCTGAGTGGAGCGCAATTGGCGTTTCAAAATGAATTGGATGAAATGGATAGGACTGGCAAGAGCAGCTAATGACTTGCACTAACTGCT
>JAHHIF010000086.1 GCA_019358875.1 Symplocastrum torsivum CPER-KK1 | reverse complement strand
GCCTTTTTGCGCGGTGATGCCACTGATGTTGTCGCTTACTTAAAAAGTAAAGCCAAGCTGTTGGGTGTGGTGAAAGCTAGGCGCAAACGTCATCGAGACATCGACGCTCACACCCAACTTATTTGGGTTTTGTTAGTTGCAGCGGATAATGAACCCTAGACCAGCTCTCCTACTCAGCCCCTTCAATGGGTGCAAAGCCCTGACGCTGAATGTTTTCAGTAATCGTGCGGGGTTCTAGGAATTGCAGTAAGTAGTCGGGTCCACCTGCCTTTGAGCCGACACCAGAGAGTTTAAATCCACCAAAAGGCTGTCGAGAAACAATTGCACCTGTAGTGGTGCGGTTGATGTAAAGGTTTCCGACTTCAAACTCGGTTGTGGCTTGGTTGATGTGGGAAGGTGTTCGAGAATACAAACCACCTGTAAGGGCGTAGTCGGTGCCATTGGCAACATCAAGTGCTTCTTGAAAGTTCTTCGCTCGAATGACGGCAACAACTGGCCCAAAGATTTCTTCTTGAGCAATCTTCGCATCGGGTGAGACATCCTTAAAGATGACGGGTCCAATAAAGTAACCAGTATCAGGGGCTGACATTTCCAACGCGACTTCTGCGTCTTGACGACCTGCGGCGATATACTCCCGGATACGGTCTCTGGCATTGGCATCAATGACTGGCCCAATCTGAGTACTTGGAGCTTCTGCTACGCCAATATTAAGCGATCGCGTCGCCTCTACTAAGCGACCCACAAAAGCCTCATACACAGGTTCTAAGACAATCACCCGCGAACAAGCCGAACACTTCTGTCCACTGTAACCAAACGCTGATTGCACCACACCTGCAACGGCTTGGTCAAGGTCAGCACTTTCATCGACAATAACCGCGTTCTTCCCGCCCATCTCTGCAATCACTCGCTTGAGATGTTTTTGCCCCGGTTGTACAATCGCCGCCTCTTTATAAATTCGGCAACCGACTTCCTGAGAACCTGTAAAGGCGATTAAATGGACATCAGGATGATTAACCATGTGAGCGCCTACCGTTGACCCTTTGCAAGGAACGTATTGGAACACGCCTTTGGGTATCCCTGCCTCAACCAAAATTTCAGCAATTTTTGCGGCAATCACTGAGGAGACTTCAGCAGGTTTGAGGAGGGTGCAATTTCCGGCTACTAATGCTGCTACTGTCATCCCAGTTGCGATCGCAATTGGGAAGTTCCAGGGCGAAATAACAACGGCAATCCCTCTCGGTTGGTAGATGTAGCGATTCGTCTCACCCGCCACATCATAGATATGCCCTTGTTCAAGGCGTTCCATCTCATCCGCATAGTAGCGGCAGAAGTCGATCGCTTCTGACACTTCTGCATCTGCTTCCCGCAACGGTTTGCCCACTTCCAAAACAACCCAAGCTGATAGTTCAGCACGACGCTGTTCCATCAACTCTGCGGCTTTTCGCAATACACCAGCACGTTGCCGTACAGGTGTCTTCCTCCAGCTTGGGAATGCCGCTTTTGCAACTTGTAAAGCTTGTTCTGCTTGTTCAACTGACAGTAGCCCTATTTTCCCCACTACCTCATTAGGATTGGATGGATTGACGGAATCAACTGTTTGCTCAGTGTTTTGGTACTCACCGTTAATGAGAGGTAAGTACGTTTTACCCAGTTGTTGCCGAACGGTTGCAAGGGCTTGTTGGGCTTCCTGTCTTGCCTCTACCTCCGCATAGTCCGTATCTGCCACATTTGGGAAAGAGTAGGAATTTTGCGGATGATGTTCCGACTCTGGATTGGCGTGGACAGGTGGGGCAAGCAGTTCCTCAATCGGTCGTTCTTCCATGCTTTGCCGCAAGAATGAACTATTTGCCGTATTCTCTAGCAAACGGCGAATGAGGTAAGCCATCCCTGGCAACAGTTCGCCATACGGAGCATAGACACGCACCCGATGACCCCGTTTCACTAACGCTTTTGCCAGTTGATCACCCATGCCGTAGAGAACTTGCATCTCGAAGCGACGACGAGGGATGTTGAGGGTTTCTGCGATCGCAATTGCCAATGCTTGCGATCGCACGTTATGGCTACCAATTGCAGAATAAATATATTCGTGATTCTCCAGCATCAACTGGGTCATCTTCTCAAAATTGGCATCCGTTGCCGCTTTATCGTTATAAACTGGCTGCGGCCAATCCTTTTGTGCGGACTTGATTGTCTCCTGATCCCAATACGCCCCTTTTACCAGGCGCACGGTGAACGGATAGCCGCGCTGTTTCGCCCACTCAATCAACTCACGTAAGTCTTGCTCACTGTCGCGTAGATAAGCTTGCAGCGTTATACCGACATCCGTGCGAGAACGAAACTCCTCTTCCATCAACAGTTCTTTAAGAATATCGAGCGTCATGTTTTTGTAAACATACTGCTCCATATCGAAGTGAACGCCTGCCCCCAGTTCTTGAGCGCGGCGTAAGAGAATACGAAGGCGATCGCAAACTCTTTCCTTACTTCCTTGAGGATCGAGCGGGTCAAACTGCGAGTAAAACGCCGTTAACTTGACTGATACTTGAACTTGTGGTATAGGCTCACCATCCGCAAAATCAATCTCTTGTACTGGCGACCACTTCTTCGCTTCCTGGGTCAACTGCTCCATCAAATCCAGGTAACTTTGTAGGTAAGACTGCGCCTCAGCTTCCGTAATGACTGCCTCTCCTAATAAATCGAGAGTGAAAGCCATCTTATCTTTCCGCAGTCGCTCAATCGTCTTGAGTACCTGCTTAATGTTCTCCCCAGCAATATATTTGTGGGCAAGCGTTTCAACGGCGGTAGAAACCGTTGTTGCTGCTACCTGTCCCGGCATTGAGTCAGCTTGAGCAAAGTTGAGCATTCCTTTGAGTGCTGCTGGCAGTTCAACTGACTCATCACCTAAATATTCCTGCAAATGACGAGCAACTTCCGGCTTGCTACGCAAAGCGGGTAAAGAATCAATGAAGCGAAACAACTGCACCCGCAATCCTGGATTGCCCATTGCCCAGGCTAGCAATTTATCATCCCAGCGCATTTGGTCACGCATCTGGGCGAAAAAGGAGCGATTCTCTCTGGTTGCTGCCAAAAGTTGTTTGGCGATTTCCTGAGTTTTCGTTTCGTAGGTGCTTTTCTGTACTTGTACAACCACGGCTGGCAGACTCCTATTCTGGGCGAGGCTTTGGACTGAAGCCTTCTATATTACTTAACTAAAGTTGTCAGCGGATCGTTGGTCAGCTATCAGTCGGTTAGATTCCTCTGACAAAGATTTAGTGGCTAATCGTTAGTCGGAGTTTCACTCTCCCACCAACTTTGATCTGAAAGCTGATTGCTGAAAGCTGATTGCTCTTTATATTTCTATTGTCCAATTTAAAACCCGAATTGGGGTCTGCTGGTTGGTTAGCTTAACACTACTACCTAAAGCTGGGGAGTCTTAATGTCTCCTTACTATCTCAACTTGAGATAAGCAGACGATACATAACCCTTCACAGGAGAAGAAATGGGTACCCAGCCATTTACGCCGCGATTCACAATCGTAACGCGCTGTCCATTCGCTAAAGATCCGACAATAGCACTGTTAATCGAGGGTTCTTGCCGCACACGAAGACTACTGTCCACAACTACTCGGCGGTAGTTACTACTGGAACTAGAAGGAGGTACAGGTGTAGCGCATAACTTGAGATAAGCCGCCGCTACATAACCTCTAACAGGGGAAGAAATCCGTACCCAGCCATTAACACTCTGACCCTCAATTGCAACAAGGGTTCTATTGCTTAATGAGCCAACAATTGACCCACCTGGACTTAAGCGGACATTGAGACTGTCGCCACGAGTGACAACTCGGCGACAGTTGTCTGATTGTGCCAGTAGAAATTTACCCTCCTGTGAGGCTGTTGTTTCTGGAGGAGACGGCTTGATGCTTTGCGATGCAGGTTTAGCAGCAGTAGAAGGAGTCGCAAAAGTTGTCACAGCCAGTGAAAGGAATGGAGTCACGGCTATGGATTGTTGCCAACCGCTAAGCTGTTTCATTGGGATAATTCCTTATCAAATCGAAGAGAGATGCTTTATTCTAAAGCCCCCAAAAAAGCTCTAGCCAGCGATAAAATCCGAAATTCAACGTTTTAGGCAATTTTCTAGAGATTCAGGTTTAAATTCACTATTTTTCGACCAATAGACTAAAAATTTCATCAGTGGCAAACTTTAATGATCACAAAAAAAGTAGAGTGCATTGCGATGCACCCTACTTCTTCCCCAGCTTTTGGCTATTACAATTTATCCTTCAGACGAAAAAGCCCCGTTAGCAGTGACGGGGTGTTTTTCTGTACTATGCGTAAAAGACGTTGGAAGCTCAAGCAATGTCCATTCGTTTTTGATGTAACTGAGGTCAGATGGTCTAGATACATAGCTCTCAACATAACCACAAGTACCACAAATGTAGGTATCGAGTGGGACATAGCGATCGCCAGAAGTTCCAGACCCTACTGTAATCGTGTTTAAAGAGGGAAACTTTCTATTCGTGTTGCAAAAAACCTCGTGCGAACTGCACTTGGGACATTGACCATTTTTCATCTGATGACTGCCTTGAGGTAAAAAACTTGCTTTGATTCCTTTTACCGATTTGGTACAGCACAATCGGGATAAAATCTCACTCACCGAATCAACAAACATCTAGTCCGATTAACTACTTGGTTTATAGCATTTGGGCTTCAAGTCTGCTGTCTGTTAACACTCATTTCCTGGCACGACTGACGTTAAAGACTTACCCTTTTGGATGGAAGCCTTGTGGATAGTACCCCAGGAGAGCCAAATGAAGTTTAGATTGGGTTGGTTGCGTAACCAGGTTGTCTTGGCTTTGGGCACATTGTTTGTCATTGTTCTGAGTGTCTTGCCATTTAATCTAACGTCTATTCAGGCACAACCTCAGATGCTGATGCCGCCAGAGGCACAACCACAGGAAATCCTACAAGGCTGGCAATACCACTGGGGAGACTTTCCTCTGAATGAAGCTGGTGTTCCAGTTTGGACACAACAAGAGATTTCTAGTCCTGGCTGGCATCCATTTGAGTTCCCTAAACGCTTATGGAAACAACAGGGGCAAGAAATTGTTTGGCTGCGTGTTCCTTTACCCAGTGGACAATGGCAGTCTCCTGCACTGTATTTGCGTGCCGTTCCCTACATACTCGGTGCTTACATTGAGGATAAGCCAATCTATACAGAGCTTTCGCTAAACTCGTCAAATCAAGTTAAACGAGAAGAGTATCAATGGCCAATTATTCCTCTTGAGCCTCCTGTTGCAGGGAAAACTCTGTTTTTCCGGGTTTATGCGGGTTACGCCTCGGCAGCCGATATCTATATCGGTTTATTTGACCGAGTAATGATTGGTTCTAAGACGAGTCTAATTAAGCATTTAATTCAAAAAGAGATTAGCTCTGTACTGGGTATTTTCTTTACTTGCTTAGGTTTAATTGCACTTTTAATTTCTTTGAATCGTCAAGAAAAGCGAGCCTATATCAAATTTGGTTTGTTATCTATATTTGTTGGCACTTATACAACGGCGAATAGTCAGGTTGTTACTCTGTTTTTTAGCAATCCAGCAGCATTAGATTATATTCGGAATATATCTTTTTACTTAATACCAATTAGTGGCTGTGCTTTTTTTGAAGAAGTCTTTGGGGCAGGATATCAGTCAGTTATTCGGCGTTTGTGGCAAATTAACTTAGCCTATGTGCTGGTTGCGATAACCTTAGTGATTAGTAACCTAGCTTTGTGGAGTCAGACTATATTTCCGGCTCAACTATTATTTCTAGTAAATGCTGTTGTTTTATTATTTGCGGCTCTTCAAATACTAATCAGAGGAAATCTGGATGCTAAGCTATTTACTTTTGGCTTTATTATTCTCACTCTATCTGGCGTTCACGACATCCTGGTTTATATTTTTAGCCCAATAACTTGGTATTCGAGAATCTATCCTTGGGGAACCTTTGTTTTTATCCTAATTTCAGGATTTATCTTAGAAAGTCGATTTAATCAAGCACGAAAACGATTACAAGCTTATGCTATTGAATTAGAAACTAAAAATGCAGCTCTTAAGAGATTGGATCAGCTTAAGGATGAATTTTTGGCAAATACGTCTCACGAACTAAAAACTCCTTTAAATGGAATTATTGGTATTGCAGAGTCACTAATTGATGGCGTAACAGGTCAGTTATCTAAACAAACCGTTTTGAACCTTTCCCTAATCGCTTTGAGTGGAAGAAGGTTAACTCAGCTAGTGAATGACTTGCTAGATTTCTCACAGCTAAAACACAAAAAGCTTGAATTGAAGATTAATCCAGTCGGGATGCGAGAAGTAACAGATATTGTGCTGATGCTTTCGCGATCGCTTATTGGCAACAAATCCTTACAACTGATTAATAACATTGCTCCGGAGATGCCTCCTGTGGATGCCGATGAGAATCGAGTCCAGCAGATTTTGCACAACCTTGTGGGTAACGCGATTAAGTTTACCGAAAGCGGCATCATTGAAGTTTCTGCCGCTATTGTCAATGAGATGTTAGCTGTTACCGTTACAGATACAGGTATTGGCGTCCCGGCTGATAAACTAGAGCGAATCTTTGAGTCGTTTGAACAAGCGGATGGTTCAATTGCAAGGGAATATGGAGGTGCAGGATTAGGTTTAGCGGTAACACAACAGCTAGTTCAGCTACATGGTGGCACTATTCACGTCGAGTCTACTGTAAGAGTTGGCTCACGCTTCACGTTTACTCTCCCCTTATCAAGAAATAAGCTAGAAAGTAAACAACAAGACGTGTCAAAGGGTCAAGATTTATTGGCACCAAAACTGTCTGCTAATGAACTGTTAATTGATAGTAAGACATTTGTTCCTGCGGAAGGAGGCTTTCAAATCTTAATTGTGGATGATGAACCTGTAAATCTTCAGGTGCTTGTCAACCATCTTTCTTTGCAAAACTACGCCATTATTCAAGCTTCAAATGGAATAGATGCATTAGAAGTCATTCACAATGGTTTAAAACCTGACCTTATTTTGTTGGATGTGATGATGCCAAAAATGACGGGGTATGAATTTTGCAAAAAAATTCGTGAACAATTTCCGGCTAATGAAATGCCTGTTGTATTATTAACCGTTAAAAATCAGGTATCAGACTTGGTAGAAGGGTTTAATTCTGGAGCCAATGATTATTTAACCAAACCTATCTCTAAAAATGAATTACTAACACGCATTAAAACCCATATTCGCTTAGCAAAAATCAATGAGGCTTATGGACGATTTGTGCCTCATGAATTCTTAAGGTTTTTGGAGCGAGAAAGCATTGTTGATGTTCAATTAGGTGACCAGGTACAGAAAGACATGACTGTTCTGTTTGCCGATATTCGCTCATTCACGACCTTGTCAGAGAGGATGACACCTAAACAAAACTTTGATTTCCTCAACGCTTGCTTGAGTGAGGTGAGTCCAGTCATTCGCAACCACAACGGCTTTATTGATAAGTACATTGGTGATGCAATTATGGCGTTGTTTCCTCAAACGACTGACGATGCAGTACAGGCGGCAATTGAGATGCAAAAGCAGATTTTGCTCTACAACGAGCATTTGCAAAAGAGTGGTGATGAGCCAATTGCGATCGGTATTGGTCTACATACAGGCAGTTTGATGCTAGGAACTGTAGGAGAGGCGCAGCGGATGGAAACGACTGTGATTTCTGATGCGGTGAATTTAGCGTCTCGTTTGGAAGGCTTAACTAAGGTGTATGGGGTTGATATTTTAATTAGCGAACAAACCCGGTATCGCCTCAATGATCCACAATGTTATAAACATCGGTTTCTCGGTCGAGTTAAGGTAAAGGGTAAAACTCAACCTGTGGATATATTTGAAGTCTATGAGGCAGACCCTCAGCCAGTGCTTGAACTCAAAGAGCAAACTCGTAGGGAGTTTGAGGAAGGAGTGGCTTTGTACTTAGAAGACCACTTTGCACAAGCACAACAGATCTTCGAGCAAGTTCTACGCAAAAATCAGCAAGATAGAGCAACACAGTTGTATATAAAACGTTGTCAGAGGGTGCAAAACTTCGGCGCATCTGAACTTAATGGTTTAATTAGCTAGGGAAAAATTTGGCTAGTCCAGCAGGGCGGCAATAACTATCCAGTTGAAAAAGGTTCAAAAGCTTGCTGTACAAGCAATATTCCTTCTGCCCTAGAGCCTTCTGTCTTCTTGCACTAGGTAGGAAGTGGTGAAACGAGCGAAGTGGGTCAACGAGGACTAGCATAGAGAGAGGAAATAGCCCAAAAATTTTGGTTGAGGGTGGTGACTTTGGTGGGAGTAGCTTTCGGAGGGAGAGATGGCTGTTAAATTGCGGCAACCTATTTTAGTGGGAGGAGTTAGCCTGTCGTTTTTGCTCTGGCTTTTGCAGAGTTGGCATCACTCTGTTGGGCAAGTAGGTGAGTTTGGTGTACTCGGTGTGATGGCATTAGGTGCTGGATTCTGGTTGTTCCAGCAGAAAAACTCGAAAGAAATTGATTTTTCGAGGGAATCAGTGCCGTTAAACCGTGAGACGGTGGAAAAAGCGATCGCTTCTTGCGAAACTCTAATTAATCACCTAGAAACTGAGGCAGGCAACCCAGAGACGATTAGCCAATTGCGACAGCAGGTTACCCAACTCACAACACAGTTAAATCGACAGGAATTACAAATAGCCGTAACGGGTGGTAAAAGTGTCGGGAAAACGGCTGTTGTTCAAGTGTTGGAGTCTATCTGGAGTAAACAACCGCAGCGTCTTACCTTAAAGGAGACACCCGCGCTGTTTATTAATACAGATGGCGATGTCACGGCAGAATCCCTAGCGAAAGAAGTTGCTCTCGCTTCGGATTTAGTTCTATTTGTCACGGCTGGTGATTTGACCGATACTGAGTTGCAAAGCTTGCGACAATTGAGAGCGACAAACCAGCGAATTTTACTGGTATTTAATAAACAAGACCAGTATTTACCAACAGAACGAGCGACTGTGTTGCAACAGCTACGGCAACGGATGACGGGGTTATTAGGTGCTGAAGATGTGGTTGCGATCGCATCTTCTCCTGCCTCAGTAAAAGTGCGTCAGCATCAGCCAGATGGTTCGGTACAAGAGTGGATGGAACCACAATCCCCTGATTTAACCTTACTAAGTGGGCGGTTAAGTCAACTTGTTGCTCAAGGAGGGCAGCAATTAGTTTGGGCAACTACCAATAGAGCCGTGGTAGCGCTGAAAACTGAGGTGAAAACCGAGTTAAATAAAGTCAGACGAGATCGCGCTCTCCCCTTGATTGAAAAATATCAGTGGATTGCGGCAGCAGCAGCGTTTGCTAACCCAGTGCCAGCACTCGATATCCTCGCAACGGCGGCAATCAGCGCCCAGTTAGTGAAAGATTTGGGTGAGATTTATCAGCAAAAGTTCTCACTCTCACAAGCCCAGTCAGCCGCTAAAACGTTAGGCACTTTGATGCTCAAGTTGGGACTAGTTGAACTCTCAACTCAAACCGTGGGCAGCATCCTCAAAAGCCATGTCGTCACCTACGTTGCAGGTGGCGCTGTGCAGGGAGTTAGCGCGGCTTATCTCACAAGATTAGCGGGTCTAAGTCTCATTGAGTACTTCCAAGAGCAAGAGATTAGCCAAACTACTGCAACGGGACAACCGTTCAACATTGAGCGACTCGGACAGAAACTGCAATCCGTGTTCCAGCAAAATCAACGGGTAGCATTTTTGCAGGGTTTTGTCAAGCAAGCGGTGGGACATCTTGCGCCAAAGTCACCTCAACCTGAACTCACGGGTTCTGAGACAGGGGCAACTGCTGCTTAAATCTATCTGTAGGGTGCGTCGCGACGCACCCTACGAAGGCTGACTTTGGGAGCTGCAATTTTCCAATGGGGTAGGTAAAAAGTTAGGGGCGCTCTTGTTTTGCGCCCTCAGGCAAGAGAAGTGTAAGGGATTACTTGGTTTTCTTTTGTGGCTGTTGCAGCATTACAGGCACCAATACTTTAATCAAGCTTGCGATCGCGCCAATCAAAACTGAAATTGCCATGATGACAGCGACAGGACTGTTCCCATCTGTCAGACTGACATTTGCCCTATCTGGCTGAACTTGTGCAGGAGTGACAAGCTGAATAGGTTGGTTTGTTTGCTCTAGTTTTGTGGTTGTCTTTAGAGTTTCCATCATTTCATCCTCATCTGTTGGTTGTATCGGGTGTCGATGAGACAAGCCTAAATTTATGAGTAGGTCTACCTCCAGACCAGTTGAGGACACTAATTAAGTTCCCTTTTCTGTCCTCCCAGATGAAGGATGAGGCTAGCTAAACTATGGCTATGAATCCACGTAGGGGCACGACATATCTATCGTGTCCCTAACACATCACAAAACAGCTATGAGTCAAACGCGCAAACCTCGTAGTGTTCGGGCAACTGAAGAAGGACGCTACAAACTCCAACAAGCCAAGGCTGCTGGACGAGATGATGATGGTAAGCCTCTGACTTATGAGCGCATTGCTGAAAGGGCTAGGGTAGACAAAAAGACAGTTGAGCGGTTTTTCCGTGGCGAAGCTAAGGATAGGGATTCTGTTGTTGCAATTGTCCAAGCTTTGGGTTTGGAAATCACAGAGGTAGTCGATCCAAAGGAGTGGAATCCACCACAACAGACATCTGATGCGATCGACTGGCACGAAGTTTGTGGCAAAGTCTTAGCACAGCAGCAAGAATTCCAGCGACTCCGGCGGCAAGCTACTGAACGGGGTTTTGAATTAAATGTCTATGTACCACTGGGATTAGTTGAGCGCAAACAACAGCAGCGTTGGGGTGGAGATGTTCCTCTAGAGGAGGTGTATCAGCTAACTGAGGAAGTCATCACCAAAGAGTATGACAATGACAAGTTTCTGACAGAAGTAATTGAGCCTGGGAAAAGCAGGCGTATTGCTATCATCGGCGAACCCGGTGCTGGAAAGACTACGCTGCAAGAGAAAATTGCGGTTTGGATACATGACAAGAACAAAGGCTTGCCGATTTGTATCCCGTTGGGAGGCTTGCAGGGGAAATCCCTCGAAGACTATCTACTCCAGATTTGGCTCAAAGCGGCGCTGCGATTCATTGAACTTGATGCTTCAGGAGTAGAGGCTAAGGCATTCGCTTCTCTAAAACAACAGTTCCGTGAGGGTAAGGTGTGGCTGCTGTTAGATGGGGTAGATGAGATGGCGGCTACCTCACCTGTGGAAGCGTTAGCGACTATCAAAGAACAATTAACAGACTGGCTGGTAGAGGCGCGGGTGGTGCTGACTTGTCGCCTCAATGTCTGGGATGCCAATGTCACCAATATGTTGACTGGCTTTGAAACCTATCGCACTCTGGAGTTTAAGCCGGAGCAGGTTGAGGATTTTATTCGACACTGGTTTGCCTGCGCCGAGGAGTCGCAACGGGGAGAAGAATTACTAAAGAAGTTAGAGGAAACGGGGAAAGAGCGCATCCGAGAATTGGTGAGAAATCCCCTACGGTTGTCGCTATTATGTCAGACATCGTATGTGCTGCCTGTGGATGAGCCATTGCCAGAAACGAAGGCGGCTCTTTACGAGAGATTTACTCGCTATTTTTATGAGTGGAAACAAGAGCAACATCCGACAACTCGAACTGAACGGCGGCAATTGAATCAAGCACTAGGCGAATTAGCTAAGGCAGGAATTAACAGTAAAGTTAGGTTTCGGTTAGGAGAGGACTTCGCCTGTGATGTAATGGGTGAACCGCTGTTCGATTTAGCTTGCCGTCTGGGTTGGCTAAATTTGGTGGATAGAGAGGCAAAAACTGATGAAGCTGTGTATGCTTTCTTCCATCCTACGTTTCAAGAATATTTTGCAGCGTGTGCGATCAATAACTGGCACGATTTCCTAAATCACGTCCCTGACAATCCAATGCTAGGTACTTACCGCATTTTTGAGCAGCAGTGGACAGAGGTGATTATGCTGTGGTTGGGGCGACTAGATTTGGAAAGGGAGTATAAGGAAGAGTTTATTCAGACGTTGCTAGAGTTTGAGGATAGATGCGGAGGCTTTTATAGTTTTAGAGCCTATTTCCTGGCAGTGGTTAGTATTGCTGAATTTGGGGATTTTAGCGATGCTGATGCAGTCGTTAAACAAACTGTTGAGTGGATTTTTGGTATTTTCGATGATACGAAACAGGTTTGGATAGGATATCTTAACCCAGTTCCCTGGTTAGCTCAAAACGCTCTGTTGGGAACAGACCTGAATAGGGCAATTAAAACCGTAGCTCAAAAAATAATTCCTGCCGTAACTAATGCCGCTCAATACTCGCCCTCTACTCAAGATGCCGCTATTAGAGCTGCTGAGATTTTAGGATTAGTAGGTACAGATAGCTCAGAAGCTATTAACGCTCTGATCAAACTAATTAATATTGAGAACTCACACTTCGTACTAGTACGTTCTCAAGCTGCTGAGAGCTTGGTAAAGATTGCTATAGGTAACAAAAAAGCTATAGCTGGCTTGACAAGCTTACTTCTATCTGTAAAAGAAAAACAAGTTCTTATAACAGTTGCTGGGACTTTAGGAAAAATTGATCCTGGCAACTCCTCTGCTATAAATTATCTACTTGAACTGATGCAGCCTAGTCAGAGTGAAGAAACCCGTTTAGGCGCAGCTTGCTGTTCATTAGAAATTGATGTTGTTAAATCCACTGCCATTAGCACTCTCAACGAGCTGAGGCTTAGCCAAGATAAAGGGGTGTCTTGGTACGCCAATATGGTATTGCAACAAGGCTCTGTATTTACTATCGAGTATGATCAACTGGACACTGTCAGTTCAGATGACATTAAAGCTGCTGAAGAATGCTGGAATCAAAGCAGCTCTTTGATTGAGTTGCTCAGTGAAGACAAACATGAGTTGGCTCGTCAAGAAGCAATCTGGACATTAGAGAAATACGCTTCCAGTAACCCTGAAACAATTACAACTCTTATTAAAGAGCTTTACATAAGTGAGAATTAGTCTGTTATTCAAGCAATCACCTGGATATTGAGCAGAGTTGCCCTCGGTGATGAAAATGTTGTTAAACATCTGATTCACCTGATACAAACCAGTAAAAATGGGTTACTCCTAACGGAAGCACCTAGAGCTTTGAGCAAGCTCCTTCAAGGTGATTTGTTCTCAGTAGCAGTCAGAGGTTTGAAGGATTACCTACAAAATGAAGTCTATAAAACCGATCCTGGACGCTACGAGCAAATCTACCAAATACTCTGGTTTTGCACTCGAAAGATGAGCTATCCAGATTTCTATCAAGCTTGGCATGAGACAACCACTCATCAGCAGGGATAGGATTTAGCGATCGCTTCCTCTGTGACTTGAGCAAATTTGATGGTGCGATCGCACATCAGCTAAGTTAGATAGACTCAAAACTGAGTACACCTCGTGAGCTAGATATCTAAATGCAAGTTTTAACACTCACTGGCAAAATCGACTCCGATGGGCATCTGCATCTGGATATATCAACTCAGCTAGCAGCCGGAAATGTAGAGTTAGTCCTAGTGATTAACCCCACACCCCAAGAAAAGCAAAACCGCAAAAAATACGATTTTTCCGACTTAGCTGGTAGATTAACATTGCAGGGCGATCCAGTAGAAATCCAAACAAGGATGCGGGATGCGTGGTGAACGTTACCTACTAGATACAAATGCCATCATTGCTTTACTCCAAGGTAATCAGCAGTTAATCGAACTCCTGCAAGATGCCGAATGGATTGGTATTTCCATTATTAGTCAAATTGAATTCCTGGTATTTCCAGCACTAAATGACGCAGATAGGCAACTATTCAATGAATTCTTGCAGCGCATTGAAATTATCTGGATAGAGCCAAGTCAGCCTGAACTGGTTGAATTAACGATTCAACTACGACAGCAGCATCGCCTTAGACTTCCCGATGCGCTGATTGGGGCTACTGCGATTCACTTTGGCGCAAGTCTAGTGACAGCAGATGTTCAGTTGCAAAACATTCCCGCTTTAGATACTCTCGGTTTTTAGTGACAGTGATTCGAGCAGTACCATTTGAAAACTCCTACTAGCTACTACATCGAGCTAATTACTACCTTTCCCCCACGTCCAATTACCAATGAAGCTGAGCTAATCGCTACTCAGAATCAGATTAATTCTCTTTTGGATAAAGGCAACCTCATACAAGACGATCGCGATTACCTAAAAGTGCTTGGTACTCTCGTCTATGATTATGAAGATAAAAACGAGCCAATGCCTACTCTAAAGGGTGTTGAACTCCTCAAAGCATTGCTAGAGGAATCTAATCTTCAGCCAAAAGATTTACCTTCCATCTGCCAATCTGAATCTATCATTTTAGAGATTTTGGATAGAAGACGTGAACTCACAGCTAGTCAAATAAAAGAACTAGCTGCTTTTTTCCATATCTCTCCTGCTGCCTTTTTTGAGTAAAGCTTAAAGCGAGTGCGATCGCGGCATCCTCCCAGTGAAGACTCTCGTCAGGAACAGTAGAGCGATCGCTTTTCAGATAGCTTAACAAACTACTTAGCTAAATTAAGCTAAAGCTCTTAAAAGCGCCTGTAGTTTTAGCTGAATTTCTACTAGCTCTTTTTCTGGAGCGGAACCTGCAACAATACCAGCACCTGCGTAGAGTCTAGCTTTTGAACCTTCAATTAAAGCAGAGCGTATTCCTACAATAAACTCACTATTCCCCTGATAGTCTACCCAGCCTAGTGGGGCAGCATACAAGCCTCGATCAAAGTGTTCGTAGTGAAGAATATGTCTAAGCACAACATCTGTAGGAACACCAGCAACCGCTGGAGTCGGATGCAGTTTTGCCACAATATCTAAGGGATGCACATCAGTGGGAACTAACGCTTGGATTGGTGTCCATAAATGCTGAATATTTGACAGTTGTAACAGTTGAGGTGTCGGTAGTAACTGAGGTACTAACCCTAACTGAGCGAGGCGTTTGGTGATAAAATCAAGCACGAATTGATGTTCACGCCTCTCTTTTGGACTAAGAAGTAATTGATGAGCAAAGGCGGCATCCTCGCCTCTTGTTTTGCCTCGTGGTGCAGAACCTGCTAAAGCATCCGTTACTAACTGCTTGTTGTGAATACTAATCAGGCGTTCAGGACTTGCACCAATGAAGTTTTGTCCTTTCCCATTACTAGTCGAAAAAATGTAGCAATCTGGATGACGCTTTCGTAAATTCTTAAGGGAGTTAATCAGGTTAAACGGTTGTGGTGAAAGAACATCAATTGCGTTAGCAAGAACAACTTTACTAAATTGATTCGTCTGGATTGACTTTAAAGCAGAAGAAACAGCCAGCTTAAACCACTCTGTATTGTTTGAATCCTGCTTAATTAACTGTGCTAATTTAGTCTCAGTTGAGTTTGCAAGGCTATGTCCAGACCAGCTAATAGTTCTGAACTGACTGCATAAGCTCTCTACTAATAATTCAAGATTGACTTTTGAACTGATTTCAACATTAGCCACTAAGACGCAAGTATCGTTTTGTATGGAAACTTGCCAGCGTGGCAGGAAAACGGTGGCAGAGGGGAAAGGAGTGACAACAGTTAAATTATTTTCAAAAAAGGTAAAACTACAGAAAAAGTGAGAACCAGAGAATGGTAAATTTAAGATACCATTAGTGATTGTATTTTTCAGGCAGTGCTGGATAAACTGCTGAGCTTTAGAAAAGCGATCGCATCCTTCTACTTGCAACGATACAGCAGCATCAATAGCTGCGATCGCTTCTTGTTTGCGTCGGTTTTCCCAGTAAAATTGCAGTTGGTTCGGTTTTGCGATCGCTTGTAAGACAGCCAACGGGTCAAGCCGCTGCATTTCTTGAGAAATACTAACAATTTGTGGACAATCTTTTGCAATAGATTGCTGTTTCCCCACTGAGAGAATTTGATACAGCTGTTTGTGATCTTGAAAGAGATTGGCACAAAATGAGGTGACTGTCATAGAAGCTAGAGATAAGTAAATTTTTTTGAAGTTCTGTTCTAAAGACCGATTGACAATGGTGGGATGTCTAAAGGGACATACTTGCTCCCTACCTAACCCCTAGTGTCGATTGACACCTTCGCTCCCGCTTTACACCCCCAGTCGCCTCCTCGATTGGGTAGCTGAACACCTTACTGACAGCACAGATGAGCAATTCTGTAATGCCAACTTACTTATGGTACCGAAGAAACTATCACCTGCTAGGTGATCAGTGGTGTTGTCAGCGATGTAAGGAGACGACGAACTCCAAGTCTCGCTTGAGTCTGGTAGTCAATCCCTTACTCAGGTTCTTGTCTGTATCTGAGTATGCACTCACAAAAAAACACAGAAATTTCAGGAATCTCTGAGCTTCTAGTAATTTAATCAATTCTGTCTGATGACTACAAGTTTTGTTGAACAGTCAAACAGTAAATTGTGGCTAGCCGCTATCAAGCCACCCATGTACAGTGTTGCTATCGTACCAATTTGGATAGGAACAGCTGTTGCTTTTGCAGAAACTCGAATGATTCACACAGGAATATTTTCGACGTTTTTGATGTCAGCAATTTTGATTATTGCTTGGCTAAATCTTAGCAATGATGTTTTTGACTCCGAAACCGGAATTGATGAAAATAAAGCGCATTCTCTTGTGAACTTGACGGGAAATAAACGGTTGATTTTCTGGTTAAGTAATTTGTTTTTAGCAGCAGGTATCCTAGGAATATTAGCGATCGCCTGGTGGCAGCGAGACTTTACCGTGATTGGCATCATCCTCCTGTGCTGCGCCTTAGGATACAGTTACCAGGGACCACCCTTTCGCTTAGGTTACCAAGGATTAGGGGAAATTATCTGTTTTGTCACTTTTGGTCCAATGGCAGTAGCCGCCGCCTACTACTCTCAGGCGCAAACCTGGTCAATGAACTGTCTTGCTGCCTCTACAATTGTTGGAATTGCCACTAGTGTAATTTTGTTTTGCTCCCATTTTCACCAAGTCAAGGATGACTTGGCGGCGGGAAAGAAGTCGCCAATTGTCCGCCTTGGTACGAAACGAGGTGCCCAAGTCTTACTCTGGTTTGGCAGTAGCATTTATGTCCTCACTACTTTGTTCGTCTTGTTGGGCGTGTTCCCTTTCTGGACGTTACTTGTGTTTGCCAGCTTACCGCTCGCACTGAGGTTATTCCAGCACGTTTCCCAAAATCACGACAAACCAGAGAAGGTGAGTAACTGTAAGTTTATTGCCGTAGCCATGCATTTTTGCAGTGGTATGTTGCTGGGACTAGGATTCGTCATTGGTTAGTCAAACAAATGACAAGAGACTCCGCAATGCGACTTGAGTTTCGTTCTTATCGACATCCATTTGCGCGTGTTCTTTCCACCAGTCACGGCAACTGGGAAGTTCGAGAAGGGATTATCCTTCGTCTTACCGATGAAAATGGGCGGATTGGCTGGGGGGAAATTGCTCCCATCCCCTGGTTTGGTTCAGAAACCCTAGAGCAAGCTAAGGAATTTTGCCAGCAATTACCACCGGAAATTACGGCAACCGACATTTACTCTATCTCAACTGAACTCCCCGCTTGTCAATTTGGCTTTGAGTGTGCTTGGGGAATGGGGAATTGGGAATGGGGAATTGGGAATTGGGAAGAGGACAAGGGTGATTTTTCTTCCTTGTCTTCCTACTCCTTACCCCCTAGGGCGTGTTTTCAAACTTCCCCGTTAAATTCAGATCCCCCCCAACCCCCCTTATTAAGGGGGGAGAATTTAATCACAGTCCCCCTTAATAAGGGATCGAAGGGTTTGAAAATAGGCACTAATCCTCAGTCTCCAATCACTTACAGCTATCTGTTGCCAACGGGAAAGAAGGCTTTAGAGTCATGGCAAGCACCTTGGAATCAGGGATATCGCACCTTTAAATGGAAAATTGGTGTGGCTTCAATTGAGGATGAACTTAACGTATTTGACCAACTGATTCAAGCATTACCGTCATCAACTCAATTGCGTCTGGATGCGAATGGAGGACTAACTCAGCAAGAAGCAATCCAGTGGCTTCAAGTGTCTGAAAAGGCAGGAATAGTTGAGTTTCTGGAACAGCCGCTACCTCCTGAACAGTTCAAGACGATGCTGGAGATGAGTAGCAATTATTCGACACCAAT
Organism: Symplocastrum torsivum CPER-KK1; assembly: GCA_019358875.1. Classification (GTDB taxonomy): domain Bacteria; phylum Cyanobacteriota; class Cyanobacteriia; order Cyanobacteriales; family Coleofasciculaceae; genus Symplocastrum; species Symplocastrum torsivum. The sequence goes on along the minus strand of JAHHIF010000086.1, from coordinate 6,205 downwards.
TGCCTTAGATGAATCGGTAGCAACGCTTAACCAGTTGGAAGCGTGTTATCAGCAGGGATGGCGAGGGATTTTTGTGATTAAGCCAAGCATTGCAGGTTCTCCAAAACGCCTTCGTCAATTCTGCCAAGAACACGATATTGATACTGTATTTTCCTCTGTTTTTGAAAGTGCGATCGCAAGATACTCAGCACTTCAATTAGCGACTGAACTATCCCACCGCAATCGCGCAGTCGGTTTTGGTATTAATCACTGGTTTGACGACAACGATGAAACTTGGCTTGAGCAACTATGGAAGGGACATTAGTTTATCTCAAACAGCGTGCTAACGAGGATTGGTTAATTGGTCATGATAGCCATCAATTTTCCCAGCTAAGTGAACAATTATTCCTAGACTTAACTCAGCAGAAAAACCGAAAGGCACCACTAAAAATTATCGTGGCAGAGCAAGAGCCAGTAAGATTTCTAGCAAGCTTCATTGCTGCCTGTGCTGCTGAATGCCACGTTTTTCTGTGTAATCCCAACTGGGTTGAACAGGAATGGCAACAGGTCTTTAATTTAGTGCAACCCGATGTAGTTTGGGGAGATTTGCCAGTCGTCAGCCCTAAATCGTTAGTCAATTCCTTTCTACCTCCCTTACACCTAAACAACAAACAACCAGCAACAGACAACAAATTGCAAATCATGATTCCCACAGGAGGTTCATCAGGGCAAATTCGCTTTGCCATCCATACTTGGGAAACTTTAATGGCTTCTGTGCGTGGGTTCCATCAATATTTTGGAGAGAAACCGATTAATTCCTTTTGTGTCTTGCCGCTATATCATGTCAGCGGTTTGATGCAATTTCTGCGCTCTTTTACTACAGGTGGGCGAATGGTGATTCTGCCATTCAAAGCTTTAGTCACAGGTGAAGAATATCATCTCGATCCCGGAGAGTTTTTCATCTCCCTAGTACCAACCCAACTTGCACGATTAATCACCTCTGGTTCCTCTACGTGGTTGTCTCGCTTTCAGACGGTACTTTTGGGAGGCGCACCAGCTTGGGCAGAACTTTTAGAACAGGCAAGAGGCTACAACATCCCAGTTGCCCTCACCTACGGTATGACTGAAACGGCTTCCCAAGTCGTTACACTTAAACCCGAAGATTTTTTGAGCGGTAACAACAGTTGTGGTCAAGTTCTACCCCATGCCAGCGTGACAATTCGCAGTTCCACAGATGAAATTTTGGGTGCTAACCAAACAGGAATCGTTACAATTGAGTCTGATTCTCTAGCACTTGGCTACTATCCTCACGAAGAAATCCAAAATCTAAAATCGGATGATTTAGGTTTCTTTGATAAGCAAGGTTACTTGACGATTGTTGGGCGTCGCAGTCACAAAATTATTACTGGTGGTGAAAATGTATTTCCGGCTGAGATAGAAGCCGTAATTCGCTCAACTCAGCTAGTTTCTGATGTCTGTGTGATTGGCTTACCTGATGATTATTGGGGGCAAGCTGTAACTGCCGTTTATGTTCCCAGTTCTCTAAAAGCTTCTCCTACCTTACTTAAAACGGCAGTAGAGAATAAACTCTGTAAATTCAAGCGGCCTAAATATTGGGTTACGGTTGAACATCTGCCGCGTAATGCTCAAGGAAAGGTGAACTATGAGCAGCTAAAGCGATTAACAGCAAATTCCTTGGTTGAGTTACTTCAGGTTTAATCAGAAATGACCCAAGCTATCTCTAAAAATTTTCAGCCTCACCTATACGTTGGTTATCACCAATAGCCTCAAAAGCGATCGCTTTTCCTAAATGTCCAAATTGTCATTTATCTTAATTAAAAATTACATTAACCAAACGTATAAGTTACACTCATTTCAACCCTCACATCGAGTCCGCCAATGACTTCGTTAGCTGTAGTAGTATTCCTCCAATGAACCTTGAATCGAAAGCTAAGCTACTGTTGTGTTGTCTTAAGGGAAATAAATCCCAAGGCTTTACCAGAACAGGACTATTGGTAAGAATCCTCCTTTATAGCTGCCTTGCCACCTCTTTAGCCTTAACAGCTTACGATTTTCGCTGCAATCAGTGGTTTAGTTGTACTAACAAAGTCATACAGGCAAAAGCAAAACAGCAAATTGAGGCAGCAAATAAGGCGCATCAAGCCTATTTTTTACAAAACGGCAGATTTACAAATTCCTGGATAGATTTAGGTCTAATCATTCAAACAGAAACAGATTACTATATCTACCAAATCTCGTCTCCTATGGGGCCCGTTCAAACCTCAAACGATCCGAAAAACGCTGAGCCATTTTTTGAGAGTGTTATTACCACAGCTCTATCTAAAAAAAAATCTAGTAGTTATATAGGAGCCGTTTTTTCAATTAAACAATATGGTAACTATGAAGCCACTACCATTGCCAATATTTGTGAATTTGATCAACCCTTTTCTCTTCCTACTACTATGCCAACTCTAACCAATGGAGAAATCCAGTGTCCTACAGGTTCACGACTATTGAACAGGTAAGACGGTAAGATATTTCTGGGCAACTTTTTGACCATCTAGATAAAATTGAAATGTCCAATTACCCGGAATATCAATTTCAGGATTAAACTGATACCAACACCAAGTCTGTAATCTATTTCTTGAAGCTCGAAGACTTGCTTGACCTGTATAGACAAGCTTTTTATTCCCATCTAATATTCTACAAACGCTATTATAATCTCGATTATCTAAAGGATAGAAGTTGCTACTAAAGTAAAGCCGTTCGGCATTAATTGGAATAATTTTTAGAGTATGGCTTGAATTTAGATCTGAAGTAAATAAAACTTCACTAGTTGGAGAAAGCTTTTGTATAGCAACTTGAGGTAGGTTAACGTTTGTTTTAAAACTAATAAATTCAAGTCCAACTATAGCAAAGATAGCAACGCTAAGGGTAGCTAAACTCAACGTTATTGGCAGAACTAAATTTTTCCTCTTAGGCTTACAAAGCACATCAAGGGGCATGAGAGCATTTAAGGCTTCACCTGCGTCAGAATAGCGTTTTTTGAAGTTGGGTTCTACCATTTTTTGTAACCAGTCAACCCAATCTGAACTTAACTTAGGTATTTTCTGCTTAAAATTGATTTGACCTGAATCATCAATCAAGCTACCAATCTCAGTTGAAGTTGTGCCAGTTAGCAAGCATATCAACGTAGCCCCTAACCCATATAAATCAGAAGCCTTTGTCAGTTGCCGATTGAATAATTGCTCCGGTGGCATAAAGCCTAATGTTCCCTTAACAACGCTACTGATAGCAACTTCTCCACCTCCCAAACGAGCAAAGCCAAAATCCACAAGAGTTACATTTAATTGGTCATCTACCAAGATATTGTCAGGTTTAATATCTCGATGAATTACTGGAGAAATCTGCTGAGTTTGCAGGTACTTAAGAATATTGAGAATGGAGATAGCAATTTGCTTAATATCCTGAGGGGAAAAGTAACGAGATACAAGCAAGGAAGGCGCATTTTTATATTCCTGCACCATGCAAAAGCCAGCTGTTGTGGGAAAGGAATCGAGGTAACGAGGAATGTTAGGATGGTCTAGTCTTTTGAGAACTTGAATCTCTTGCTCATAGGCTTCATACTCTGACCAACTAGCAGCAGATTGAGCAAATTGAAACTGTTTAATGACGACTGGTGTTGAAGTGTTGATTTCGTTAGCGAGATAGGTAACACGACCCCCAGCACGATTGTGTCCCAGTTCTCGAATGACTTGATAACCGTAGTTTGAGAAATCAGGAAAATTACTCATATCAGTTTTTTGGGAATGGGGAATAGGGAATGGGGAATAGGTAGAAACTTAGGTGTACCTCACTGAAACGAGAATTGCTATATACCAGTAAAGAAAAAAACAAGCAACTAGTAATCAATAACCAACAGCTGATAACTAACAACTAACAACCAATTATGGTTTAACAAGGTGTGCAAGAGAACGGCGATATTTAGCAATCAATCTAGCTCTCTTTAGAAAAATTAGGTTTACTAAAGGGATACTAGTTCCAGCGATGGTAATAAATAGTATTCCTACTACAGCAGTAATTTCTAATGGTTCTAACCCGTTAACTTGGGACATAAGTATAGCGCTAACGGGCATTACAGTTCCTAAACTGATGCCTAATCCCGCACACAGAAGTGCAGCAAGGGTAGCATCTTTCTTGGAAAATCCTCTTGCCGTTTGATGCTCAACTACACTTCTTACTACAGGCAGCATTATACCAACCGTCCAAACGGTAGTAAAAAGACCCAAAAAGATTGGTACTGCAACGAACATGAGAAATTTATGTGAACTACCTACAATCCCAACTAATGTAATTATTGCGACTAACCAAGAAGCACTCAAACGGCTTAACTTATCTGTAATAACAACCCAAATTGAAGCCCCAACCACAGCCCCAGTTGCTGCCCCAATCAAGGTAACAGTAGGCGCAACTAATGCTCCAAACGTAACTCCCGCTAAAACCCCAATAGTAGTACCAGAAAGTACTCCTTTTATATTTGCATCAACATTAGTTACTACCATGTCGATTACGACGAGTCCAGTAACTAGTCCGGGTACAAGAAAAAAGTTCAAAGGACTGTTGGGATTACCTATTGAGCAAAGTAGCCAGCTAAAAAACCAGAATACAAAGCACAGCGTGGGAAATTCATAATTCAGTTGTTGGTTTTCAGGGAGAGGTGCTGTTTGAACTTGAATTGCGATCGCACAAGTATCTGGTGTTGTATTAGTGTGTAATAAAATCTGACGATTGTAGGTTTGACTAGCCAGTAACCTACTCGTATCTACAAAGACTTTGCACTCAACCTGATTGCCCTCAAACCTCCTAGATTGAAACGAAATCCAAGCATGGTCATCTGGAGTATGAGGTGGGTCGTTCGGATGTGGTGCTACAGTCCAACTCCCCGCTAGCAACGTTTCTGGTATTGGATTACTAACCGTGATACTTTGGCTAACTTTCTCACCAAATTCTGAAGCCCTCAACTTTAGAGAGTCGCGGCTGAGTCTAACCTTGGGTAAACGATTAACATCAAGTGGCTTGAGGACAGCAAGCGCAGAAGCCGCACTACTGTAACGTTCTGGTGGTCTAGGTTCTACCATTTTTGAGAGCCAGTTCAGCCACCCGCGTTGGAATGGTGGCACCAAATGCTGGAAATGAAGGCGGTAGTTAGCATCAATTAAGTTACCGATATCAAGCGATTTAGTGCCAGTGAGTAAGCAAATCAGCGTTACGCCTAAACTGTAAACATCAGATGCTTGGGTTAGCTGCCGATTGAATAGCTGTTCTGGCGGCATAAATCCCAATGTGCCTTTAACAACACTACTAACTGCAACTTCCCCATCTCCCACACGAGCAAAACCAAAATCGACAAGATAAACATTGAGAGAGTTTGGATAATCGCCCTCGTCAAGCAAGAGGTTTTCTGGTTTAATATCCCGATGAATAACAGGGGGATATTGAGATTGTAAATAAACCAAAATCTCTAAGACAGCAATAGCAATTTGCTTAATTTCTTGGGGTGAAAAGCGACGAGGTTCGCTTAATGATTGAGCGTGTTTGTACTCCTGAACCATGCAGAACCCATCAGGAGTTTGGAAGGAATTGAGATAACGAGGAATGCCAGGATGATTGAGTTGACGCAACACGCTAATCTCCTGCTCATAAGCATCGTACTCTGCCCAGCTAGCCCCAAACTGAGCAAATTGAAACTGCTTAATCACCACTGCAACTGCTGTTACTTCCCCGACTTCTCTCCTATCAAGAGAGTCTGCCTGCGTAGAATCACCACAATCCCAAGTGATAATCTCCCCCTGCTTCCCCTGCCTCCCCTGCTTATTTTCCTCAGAGATAGTCCTTGCCAGGTAAGTAACTCTCCCACCAACGTGATTGTGACCCAGTTCTCTGATAACTTGATAGCCGTAGCGGGAAAAATCTGGCAAGTTGCTCATGACAAGAAGGGAGACGGATGGGAATCCATTTTATGCGATCGCATAAGCTAAATAGGGATAATTTAGGCACATTCTGATTACTTTCACCGTCTAAAATTCCTACTAATCATAAACTAGTAGACTTCGGCGGAAGTCTACCTGCCATTATGCCGCCAAAGCCTTACCCTTGTAAGTCCACTTAAAGGGTTTTGCCATAGTACGATTGAAATAGTCAATAAATTCAAGAATACGGGTTTTGA
>JAHHIF010000085.1 GCA_019358875.1 Symplocastrum torsivum CPER-KK1 | reverse complement strand
GGTGATGGCGGAAGAAACCTTCGGACCGATTATGCCCGTGATGCCATTTTCCACGATTGAGGAGGCGATCGCATTAGCAAACGATACCATCTACGGACTCAGTGCGGCTGTGTTTGCCGGTTCGCAAACCGAAGCCTTAAACGTAGCACGCTGTATTGATGCTGGTGCTATCAACATCAACGACGCTGGATTAACCGCATTAATACATGAAGGAGAAAAAAACGCCTTCAAGTTTTCTGGCATGGGGGGTTCGAGGATGGGGGCGGCTGCACTCAAACGATTTATGCGTAAAAAAGCTTTTTTGGTTAAAACTGGGTCGGTTCCTGACCCTTGGTGGTTTAATACTCAATAATTTAGAGTAATCGTTTGGGTTTGAACTTATTCATGAGCAGCCAAATGCCACTCACCACCAATAATCCTGACCCCAAATGGGGTTCGGGAACGGAAGCGTGATTTTCTTCTTGGCATCGCTGACAGTAAGCATCCCTAGCTGAGCTATCCGTGCCAGGTGGGTAACTGAACTGCTGTTGCAGCCCCTGTGCAAATGCGGCTGAGTACCCTTCAATTTCTGCTGCCACCTGTTCTCGCTCTGAGTCGGTCGAAGCATCTCGGAGTCTTTCAAAATTGAGGAAGGCGACTTCACGCCACCCAGCGATGAGTTGAAACGTCTGCTGGTCATCTTCTTCACCCGGCAAGTCTGTGTCGTCAAGGGTCGGGTCAAACTTCTGTACCAGTTCCTCGGTCACATCCACTTGTTGGAGGAATTGGTTGGCGCGGGTATGGTCTGAGTAACTTACTGGAGTGCCTTGAAGGTAAAGCTCATACAGCACAAACGGCAAATCCCGTTGAATGTGGGCGTTGAAGCCCAAAAGTAGGTTGCCTGCACCTACCACTGAACGATTCTGTGCTGTATCAAAGGCAATCTGCCAAGCTGGTGGGACGATGCCTACTCCTGAGTGGTAGGCATCGTAAGGGCGAAAATAGTATTCGGCGAACAGTGCATCCTCCCGAACCACCGAAGCTGGGTCCTCATACTCAATTTCGTCGAGTGTCGAGAGAAACGTTTCACTAGTTCGCAAGTAGGTAAGTGCAAACAAGGCATCATGGTCACATAGCTCTGCCAGTAGCTCGTATCGGCGTTCCATCTCTTCGATAACGAGGTCTACGCATTCGGGTTCCCCCTTCTGGCAAGCTTCTGTTGAGGTGAGATTCGGCTCGCTTGCTCTTGCCGTCCCCGACAGTGCAAGAAGCACCGCTAAGCTTCCTAAAAAGAAATTTTTCATGAGTTTCCCTTTCCAGTAGTTTTTGACTCGGATGCGTAGTACGCCCACCCGATGTGGTAGCTGTTGTTCACAACAGTTCGGATGATACTCAAACCCCCACTCGCTGAAAATCAGGACGCTTCCCTCTCACCAGCATCGGCACTCCTTGAGCGGGTCCCAGCAGAGCGCCCTTACGTACTGGCTCAACGGGTTGGCGAGAAGCCAGTTCCAACTGCCAACGAGATAGCACTGTTGCCAGAACCAGTTTCATCTCAAACTGAGCAAATGCCATACCAATACAAGCACGGTTACCGCCTCCAAAGGGCAAAAACTCATACGGGGTAAATTGGCGTTCTAGAAAACGCTCTGGCTTAAACTGCTTCGCTTGAGGATATAAATCTTCGCGATGATGGGTCAAATAAATACAGGGAACCAGTAGAATACCAGGCTCGAATTGGTAGCCCGCAATCTTTAGCGGTGACTTGACCACTCGATTTAATGCCAACATCGCCACTGGGTAAATTCGCAGCGTTTCTTGGCAAACAGCATTCAAATAGGGCAGTCGCACAATTGCACTCGGATCGGGGTTTTCACCGAGGGCATCCAACTCTTGCAACAGTTTCTCACGCACTTGGGGCAGATGGTGAATCCAGTACAATGCCCAAGCTAAGGCAAGCGCCGTGGTTTCATGACCCGCTATCAACAGGGTCATCAACTCATCTCGTAGTTCCACATCTTTCATCGGCTCACCCGCTTCATCACGAGCCGACATCATCATTGACAGAATATCAGTCCGAGATGGGTCGGGTTTGGCTCGGCGAGAGGCAATCTCAGAGTAGATCAGGTCGTCAATTTGTTGTAGTTGGCGCATCAACTGTCCCCACGGACTCCACGTCCCAAAATCTCGTTGCAGCACGGGGAAAACAATAATCATGCCTTGCAACAGAGAATTCTTGGGATTTAGCAGTGCACTCAAGAGTTCCTGTAGCGTTTCGTAACGAGAACCCTCCTCTAAACCAAATACAGCTTTCAAGATGACCTCAAAGGAGATCGCTTGCATTTCAGGACGAATTGATAAGGGTTCTCCAATCGTCCATCGCCCCGTTACTTTCTCGGTGATGTCACGCACCAGTTGACCATAAGCCCGCATCCGTTCTCCATGAAAGGGAGGCATTAACAGCTTGCGCCGCCTTCGGTGCCGCTCTCCAGCGATCGTCACCAGTGATTGACGCCCCAGTAAAGGCGATTTAATACCCGCTTCCTCACCCGAGTCCAACTGTTTTGGCTCGGTACTGAAAATCTCCTGAATCGCTAGCGGATTGCTAATGAATACTTGAGGGGTAAAGACTGGACCAATCCGGAGAGTGAAGATATCACCATAGCGTTGGGCACAGGCTTCCATGTAACCTAGAGGATTAGCGAGCCACTGGAACGTCTGTACCCAAGGGTGTGTCTGGGGACCATCTGGCAGTTTAAGTGTAGACATTTTTGTTGCTATCCCAATTATTGACCCAGTTTGTCAAACATTCTATCGGGCAGGTTGAGGCAACCTACATTAAACCGCCCCATCCAAAAAAAACTGTATTCAGTTGGACAAGACCTGCTAGGTTCACAGCGAGCGCACTTGCCCTTCGACAAATGAAATACCTGGCGGAACTTTCATCGCACTTGCTATCGCTGCCGGTGTAAGATGTCAGCCATCCTGCTGTATGCAAGCTCATTGCCCTTGAGGCTTCGTTAATTTGTTGAACATTCCGGTAAACGTTCTTAAACCGGAATGTGCGAGCCGTCTCATAAGCACACTTATGGCACCAGTTTACTAAGGAGAAAAGCCGTACACTACTGGGTGACGTACTGAGTGCTGCACAACATGGGAACAGAACACCCAAAGGTTACGGCTTATATTCCTCAAGTAATTCTTGAGGCACTGGACGATTGGAAGAAAGAAGCTGGCATCGAGTCTCGTAGCGCCGCCATTGTAGAGATTTTGTCTGATTATCTAGGAGTACCGTATCCCGTAGAGCAGACGGGTAATGTACGAAAAGGAAGAATCAGTGATTTTTTAAATACCATCGTTATCGAGCTGACAAGGATAGAGATGAGAGTAACTGCACTGGAGGCACCGATGAAGTCAGACAGTACCGCCCCTAATGCAGCACTTGGTACCGCATTTGATTCCACTTCTGATAAGATATCTAACATACCAGGTGAGGCACTTAGCACCGTACAAAGTACCGCATCAAATTCCACTACTCCTCCAGCCAGTGACGTATCCTATGAAGCACCGAGTACAGTGCCGAGGCAATCCGCTTCTCCTGCAAACACAGCACGAGGTGAAGTACCTAGTAGCGCACCCACTCCGACGCTACCCCCAGCTCCGCTTTCGCAAACTACCTTGGCAACGCGACTGGGTATCTCGGATAAGGCGGTTCAGAAGCAACGGGGGAAGGGGAAGGAGAGCTTTGCAGCTTGGAGTCGCGAACGTGACCCAGATAATGTTGCTTGGACTTGGAAGGGAAGCGGAGGGAGAGGTCAGCCCTTACAATTCGTGCCGCTTTCCCAAATTACAGAGTTTCGTAGTTACGGCGGTTCTTGGAAATGAAATAGTTAATATCCAAAATAACAAAATGCCCTGGCGTTTTAACCAGGGCATTTTATTGCTCAATATTTAGTATTTTTGAGTGATTTTGCCCACGTCACTATAAAGTTTTCTACTGCCTCAACTAGCTCTGGAACAGCCCTTAAAAGCTCTTCCGTGACCTCACTGCGCGAAATCTTTTTTCGCCGCAATTTTGATTCCGATTTTTCCAAATTGTTTAACATGTTCCACAACGTTGGAGTGAACTGAATTGAAGACCCCTCCTTCTTTTCTCCAAATTGATTCAGCGACCTATTCTTGTAGACCGGACCTTCTCGATAATCCATATCATAGTTCGCTCTTCGCCCTTTATTCCAAGGCTCCGCTCCTTTCTTTGTCATGCCATTATTTGAGTTCGGTTTGCTCTCAAATTCTACTATTTTTATAGCAAAAACAATCAGTTGCGAGTTAATAATACGGCAATTAGATTAAGGAAATGATTTTAAAGAAAGCTCAGAGAAAGAGATTGGCTACAAACCGCAGTATTGCAGATTTATTACAACATTACTTTTATATTACATTCAAGTATTACATTTTTGTTGATGTAAATATCTGGAATCCTTTCTATAGGATGAATACAGGATTTCTAAGTCGTGAGTTTCCTTTGTATGGCTGTACTGCCCTTTCTTTGATAATCAATATTTGTCGTGATATAACGGGATGCAATCAAGCATTTACTACCGCTTTCGTTGACTGCGAATCGCAATCTTTTAACTTTAAACTAGAAGGTAATAAATAATGGATACGTCTAACGCAAGACAAGCTATCGAAACAATCAAAGAAGACACAGCAAATATCAGGTCACGAATTGTCAAACACATTGTTCCGCTCTTGGGTGGTCCAGAAGCGCCGAACCGTAAACAAGAGCCAGGCTTAAAATTTCTTGAATCGGTTTCACCACAGGAAATTGTAGACTTAGACCCGAATCTTCTTGAAAAACGGTTAAAGACCTTGGAAGAACAAGAGGTTATCTCCAACGATACAACCCGTAACGTCATCTGTTCTTTCAAAAAGTTTTGCTCCTTTCTAATAGAAATGCAGTGGGCAATTCCCCATGAAAAAAACGACAAAGAAACAACAGTTAGCTTTGCTCGAAAATTCCCTGAACAACGCCTTCGGGAAAAACCATATAGACCACCGTATGCATTGGGAGCTTGTGTAGGAGATTACTTCAATCCAGTGTTAGAGCAACAAATAAAAGATTATTCAAAGTTTTTAATAGAGATAATCGGAAAAAAAGATATTACAGTCGAAATCAGGCAGCTTAAAAGGCTATTAGGGTTGTTGACTGAATATAAGACTCCCGAACCGAGGGCTAACAACAATCCCCAGAAAGTTATCGATGTAGTACGCCTTGGAAAAGTCCCAATGGATGAAGTGCGAATGGAATATTTCGTTCCTGTTGTAAAACTCATTTTAGATAAAGAAGCTTATCCAAACCGCCAAGATAGACGAGATGCAGAGGAAGATGCTTATGAAGAAGCTATACGGGTAGCTCAAAAAACGGTCAACAACATCAAAAAAATTATTGATATATGGTCTAACGTTCCCAAGACCCAACAAAATTTGCTTTTTACTTTTTTGAACATAGCGAAATTTCTTTATCAGGAAGAGAGAAAAGTTGATAGCAGAAAAGGTTACGACGTGGCATACAAGGGCATACCAGCCGTTGAAGAAATTCGGAAACTAATAAATGAAAACACCAAAAAAGTAAAACAACAAGACCCTGTTATTCCTAAAAGTAAAAAAGCGATTCCTTGGCATGAAGTAGATGAAAACATACGGGACATCTATGATGTTTTGATTCACTTGAAAACACTCGCCGATACTGAAAGACTTAATAGGTATCGGAATAGACGTATTGGAAAAAAACGTTCTACAACAGCAATTGCTGGTAATTATCAGCGATTTCTTTTATATGCTTTCTTTTGTGTAATGCCTCCAGCCAGACAACAGATTCTCCGCAGTTTAATTATTGGAGAGTCATTTGTTCTGGGGCAAATCATCGGCAAGGAAGTAATTGATGCTCGTCAAATGGCTGACCCATCAAAGGCTCGGTGGGTTATTGGTATGCGAAATGGCAAAACCTTCGATACTTACGGATTTAATCCTTACTACCTACCAAATCATCAGTTTTTTGACGGAACCTTTCTCTATGATTACGTCAATAAATGGGTTCATGAGTATCGGTCTCTACTGGCTCCAAAAACGAATCATTTATTTTTTGGATTAAGAAATAAAAAGCCTTTAACACCAACAAGCGTTTACCGAACTGTCAGAAGTGCTACTGAGGGATTCACTGGAAAATCCGTCAATCCTCATGAGATGCGAAGACTCTTCAACTCTCACATTGAGAACTTGCACGTAGCTCCTCAACTCAAAACAAATATGCGAAATCGGCAGATGGCCCAGAGCGATAAAATCGCCAAAGAGGTCTACACCACACCCGATGCAGAGAAAATCGATGCCCCAATGAACCAATTTTTCCAAGACATGATTAGTAAGAAAGGTAAGACCAACCTAACGATACCTGACCTTCCTCCACACGGCTTGAACGTAGTAGACCTTTGGGCAGCGATGCTGCCAGAACAGAAAGCAGCGTTTCTTAAAGACAAAACTTAGCGATTGCGCGGAGCCTAGCAGGTCTAACCCAAGGCACCAGGGCTTAGCTCAGAATGCGTTCTCGATAGCTCTCAACGCGGCATTCTTAGGTTCTATCGGAATGATGATGTCTCCTACTGGATTCCGAAGACCTGACTTAATGACTTGAGTCAGGCATTCACCGCTACAGGCAGCGAAGAAAATCCGCTCGTGTTCTGTCTTGTAATCGTATCGCCAGAAGGTTGATTCCCTACAGCCGATGCATTCACACTTTCTCTGAACTATGCCTCGCTTCATGTATGGCGGATACCACTCATCGAACTTCATCGTCACTTTCTCCTTATTAATGCCCTCGCATTGAACTTGTCCGAGCTGGCGACTAACAACCAACGACTATTCAAACATTGCTCGGATTTTCTCTGGGCTGAACCAAGATACGGGAATCGTTACGGGCATATCCTCTAGCACGTTCCCGTCCTCATCCTTAAATCCTGTCATTTTGCCTTTGAATGTGGGTGTCATTTTGTTTGTAGAGGTTAGGCGAAGTTGAATGCTGTTACCCGTCCTAGCATCGGCGTATCCTTCCGAGCCACCCGTCGCCGCATTGCTAAACGCATGAGCGATCATAATGATTCCCTCAGCCGCTTTGCGAGGGTCACTCACCGCACGGCTAGAGAACTCCTTTGCAGAATCTTTTGATTCATCATGTTTGCTGTAGTTGGTCACTTCATCAAAAATGCTGGTAATAATTGCATCCTTCATTGTTCGAGTGTTCCACCTTTCAAATGATGCTTTCAGCCCTTCATTTATCTGTTCCCAGTTTTGATTACCTCCGTAACACGTAGGCTCCAATTGCAGCAGTTCCTTCCACGATTCATGCTTATTCTGATGTCCATGTGGGTCGCAGATACTTTGTAACAGCCAATCATTCAAGTAGTATCTGCAAAGCGCTATTGTTGCCCCACAATAGGACTTCCAACTCCCCATGTCCCCAAGTATCCACAACGGCTTGTAACCCGTACAGAGTTCATACAGCCAACCCTCCTCGTGGTCTTTCAACTTCTCAATCAGTTCTAGTTTTGTCGCTTCCTTATTACCTGTTGATTCTTTCTTAGGAGTAGGATTGCTTAACTTGGATACCTCATGCTGTTTCTTTGCTACTTCGGCATGGAATTGTGCTTTTGCTGCTTGGATTTCGGCTAGCGTCATCTCATGCTCTGCCTCTGCCAATTCAAACTCCATCGCCCTTGCTCTATCTAATTTCTCCTGTAATTCGGGAGATAATTGTTCGAGAGTTTCTTCCGTGATAACGGCATGGGTAGTATCTTCTAATTCCACATTCCGAGCGTTCTTGTTGCGGTGATATTCAAACCGAACTTTTACATTCTCAAGATGTGTTTTCTGTAGCTCATAGATGATTGGGAAATCCCGCTCATTCTTCCCACTGCGGTATTGATGGAGTCCTAGCCCTAAACCAATCAATACGGAACCTAATATAGTTTCTGCAAAGTAGAACGGCTTCGAGGATTTGATAACTCCCTGCTTGAGTGCCGTTGCAGGAAGTATGTATCCTTTATGATTCCGGATGGGATAAGACATCCCGGAATTACCGCTAACCATAGGAGAAACGTCTTTGGCTGGCAAAGTATAGATTTTGTCAGGAGTACATAGTCCTTCAACTTTCGGGGATGTCTTAGGAGCAAAACAGTATTGCACTAGCTCATATTTAGACGCTCCTATCATGGCGTGTAAGTACAGGAGAAATCCTAAGCCGCATAGACCGTAACTAAGTACTGATGCCCTCTTCGTCTGCTGGGAAAGGACTTCTAGATATTCGTTTATACTTCTAACTTCCACGATGCAATACCCCTTAAAAATCTATATCGTTTATATTGCGTTCGTCACTCCTAAATACCAATAAACCACCAAAGATTATTGCTAAAATCCCGGCGATAATTATGGCAATATTCAAGACCCCATCGGCTTGAATCTGAATCGGCTCACCGTAATTATGTGTGGCGACATCGGATTTATAATTCTGAATTCCTAACCAGGCTTGAAGCTCTTTATCCCGATAGTCATTCGTAGCGAAGAAAGAAGCTCCTACAGGAACAAGATACTTAGCCTTGGCTATTAATTTGTTTCCTTCTCCTACAGGAATGAATCCTACTGAAGCAATTCCTATGGAAGTGCTAAGTGTTGCTGCCAATAACCAACTAGCACCCCACTCAACGAACAATAAAGCAACGTTCCCCGAAAGTGTGGAGCAAAGTATCAAAGCCATTGCTGACTCGACTTTCCTACGGCTATGTTGTCTCTCCTTAAACTGCTGAGTCTGATATAATAAGAATCGGTCATGTTCTGAGAGTTCCTGTACTTTTGGGCTAGGTTCTAAACTCTCTTCTATATCTAATGAGTCCTCCTCTTCATCCTCTGGACTATCCACGAATAAATGTAAATCGTCATCATCAAACATTGCAGCATCTCTCTTATAAAGAAGCCTCCTGTCGCTTTGTAGAGGGCATCAGGAGGCGTGTACATCAAAGCAATCCTTTAATTCATTCCTACGAAAGTCTTCAACTTCCCAAACCATGTCGGTTGATTTTCCTTACTGCCAGGAACTTCATAAACTTTTCGAGGTAATAAATCCACACGGCTTTTCTCACCATTCTCCAAGAGATGCTTCGCTACCTCCATCGTGCGTTCTCCATCGGACTTAGCTTGTTTGATAGCGGGTTGATTGATAGTCTTTTGGACATTAACAGCTTGTTCTGTTTTGGTCATTGAATGAGCAACAAACGCTTTCAGTCTTTCAAACCCCATCGCATAAGTATGTCGTTGGATTTCGGACTTTTTACCGAGGCTATAGCGTAGGGCAATCTCCTTATTTTCATGCTGATGACGTTGATTGGCTAGTCCGACATCTACCCTTGCTTTCTTAATAGCTAGGGCGTTCTTGGAGCCAGATTTTAAGACATTTGCTTTGGTCTTATTAAACTGTGCTGTAGCGTCGTAATGAGTCGTTAGGGCTTGCTCTACCAGGGGTAATAGTTCGAGGGCTATCTCACCTCTCCGGAGCCGTTCCCCTAACATTCTTAGCGTTGCTCCATCACCCTCCATCGCCTTATTTAAAAGGTCATCTACATCGTCACCAAATGCTTTCTTTACATCCTGGACAATGTTCTTACCTCGCTTCGTTACGTGGTCTTTGTAATAAGAAGATTGTTTCTTCCGTCCTGGGATTACATTTTGCAACATTTTTCAGCCTCTAAGGATTCTTGTTGTGTACATGAAAAGACAAACTGTTGTAACCGCTTGTCCCATACATAAGGACATTTCTGCTGATAACACTCCTTAAATGACTCTCTTGCCTGGATAATCCTTTTTTCCTCCCTAAGCTCTAGGTGATTATTCCAAAATGCGCCGACAATTCCAGTGATTAAGAGGAAGGCAACGAGAGTAAATCCGATAGCTCCTTGACTCGGTCGATACAAAAGTTTTAATGATTCTGCAATCGAGATGTCTTGGAATAAAGGAACATCAGCAGAATTACTAGCCGTATTAGGAGTTGAGTAGGTACTGCTTGAGATTCCGTTCGAGTTGTGCGGATTGACTTTTAAAGTCCGTATCCACTCTCTTCAGCTCCTGAGCAATAGCAGAAAAGCCTTGTGATGCACGTCCGTTAAGGGATTGAAAATTACCAGAAGCGCGATTTAGGATTGTCAGGAGAGTATTGTCAAGTACTCCTGAAGCTCTCTCGAATCGCTGGTCTAATACCATGAGGATTACGGACTGGATACGACGACACGCATCTTCAAAGCTGCTATAATTATCTGCAATATGTCCAGCTACCGTGGTTAGTTCCGCAGTATCTAACTCGACGCTTAATGATGAGGCTTGCTGCTGGATAAGTGAGCGTTTATCTGTCTCCTGCAATGTCAATCCACCAGTTTTTTCTAATGCCCGTTGCGGTTCACTGCGATCTAAGTAGGTCACCTCTTCATTAGGGAGTACCTCGGAAGATTCTTGTACACCAATAGCTAAGCTTTCCTCTGCTGGCTCTGCTGGGTCAAGTGCGATCGTGTTCTCTTCTGGCTGTACCAACTCCCAAACATCGGCATTACTTTCCTCTGTGATTTCAGTAATTGCAGGTTCAGGTATTGCTACTAACTCGCATACGTTTTGAGTGGACAATTCCAGCTTAGATAAAACTATCTTCATCTCCTCCTCTGTTGGACTTTCTAGGTCAGTCACAACAGCTTGATAAATGTCCCGAACTTGTTGCAGGGAAACTTTAATTCCTTTTCTGCTGGCACGGGTTTGTAGACGCTTAACGAAAGTCTTCATGAGGACAACTCCTCTAAATCGTGAGCGTGGATAGCTTTGTAGATGAATGCATTCGTGAGAATTGGCTTTAAATCTTCTGGCGAATATTCTCGATCGCGTTTATATCCTCCTAAGTGTCGAAACCATCTCGTCACAGTAGATTGATGTGGTTTTATCCCATAAGTAGAAAGTAGATTTAAAACTTCTACTCCGGTGATGTTTTTGGATGTATTGCTTAATAGTTTCTCTGCTTTGGAGTAACACGTAAGAATTCCATCAACACCAATCGCACATCTTGGAATTATTTTTCTAATCTCTGCGAAAAATTTGACGTTTTTAGGCGTAACTTCCATCTGATTCTTTTGCAAAATCTTCTGAATCTTCCGCCAATGGTTATCAGTGCAGCGACCAAAAATCAATTCGTATTCAATACGTGCATCGGATATCGTAGCCAGTACGATCACCTCCTTATTTAGCGATTAGTCATCACGGTGCAATACCGCAGGATGATGACGTTGGTAATGCATGAGCGTTTATGTTTGCCTCCTAAGCGCATTAGTTACGCATACAGCAACGGATTGCAGATGCATTGCCTTTGCATTGGCGGAAAAAAAGACAAAAAAATCTCCTCCGAAGTGATGCACTGCCTTACGCACCAATCACTCCAGCGATTTGTTTTTGTGAAATTTTCTCCTCTACCTAAGCGCAATGATAGCATTATGGGACACGGACGTAACATTTTCTGTCCAAACGGTATCCACTACTTTTTTATCAAGATTTATATGGAGTTACCCCTTGTTTTGGAGCATAATTGGCTACCCCTGCCAAAGGGACACATAGAAGTGCCTGAGACTATGAGTGCGAAGAAAGACGAACGCTTTAAGATGGCTCCGTTGAGTGAATACTACGAACATTTGCTCAAAGCTGATGCCTTCTTAGCCAGAAATACTCTATCTGCACAAGCTAGATTCATCCTTCAAACTTCTCTAGTGGAAAAGAAAGAGCAGATTCAGGAAGGAGTTAGCTACCTAGCAAGGAGACGTAATATTTCATCCGAGGAAATGTGGGACAGAATCCAGGCAGGAACAGCAGAGGAAACTTCAAAACAGGAGTTATCTGAACTGCAAGATGATGATGACGATGCGGATTAAAGAGTAAAATCTTTTCACAAATAAATTAAAAAGAACGGCTCCGGCAATGTTTAGCGACGTACCAGAACCGCTCTTCCTTGTATTTTTCATGAGTGGAACCCATGACTACTATTACTGTATCAAATCAAGCATCAACCGCAACACTTGAATGTCCTAATCCCTTACTAGCAGCACACTACAAGGAATTGATTGAAAAGCGATCGCTCCCTCTAGATTGGGTAGTCGCCAACTGTCGCTCCATTAGTATCCACAAGGCAACCGAGCTATTAGGATATCCGGCAAAATCCCCTGGAATCCTTCTACAAGGCGATGGCTGGCAAGTTCAGTTCAAGCCAGATCGCCCGTGGTTGTCTGGTCACGACACGTCAGCAGGTAAGAAGAGGGCACCTAAGTACCGCACACCTCAAGAATACGCTGGTGATTACGATGCCATCCTTCCTAGCCATCCCAGCGATAAAGCATTCTGGCGAGACATGGAAGCCCTTAAGGAACGTGCTTATAAGGTTCAGGGGCATCCTTGCCTACTTGTCACTGAAGGGCTGTTCAAGGCGATTGCAGGTACATCTAATGGACTCCCGACAATCGCACTCTTAGGTGTAGAGATGGGGTTAACCAGCAGCAAGAATGACCCGCAAGGGAAGCGATACTTAGTTCCTTCCTTAGAAAAGTTTGCTAAAGCAGGATTTGGTTTTATCACTGCCTTTGATGCTGATTGTGTTGCCAACAAAAATGTAGTTGAAGCGGAAAGGAAGCTAATACATCAATTAAGAAAGTTTGATGTCCCTCTCTACTCAATTACTGGCAAGTGGGCAGTAGACGACGGTAAAGGGATGGATGATTACATAAAACAGAAAGGGATAGAAACTTTCAGGCAGGTATTAGCTGATATTTCAGAGCAATACAAAGCACCGTCTGAAGATGAAATCAAAAAAGCTAAGAAACCTCCTACACCAAAACAATTAGCCACAAAACTTGCAGAGGAATATCAACCGAAATGGGCTTTTCATGGAGAACAAGACACATGGAGAGTCTTTAACGGAAAGATTTGGGAAGCCTTCAGCATTAAAGATTTTATGAAGCTACTCTTCGATACCGTAGAAAGTAGAGGTATTGAATATAACACTCCTTCTTACCTAAAGAATGTAGCAGAACTTTTAGAGTGGCAGTTGCGGGTCAAGAAATGGAATACCTTTGACAGGAAGAATTGGATTGCCTTTAACAATGGAGTTTTGGAAGTAGCGACAGGCAAAATCCACAAGCACAGCCCTGGATTCCGCTTTATATCTCACTTACAACGTGATTACCGCCCATTAACTCTTAGTACTGAAGCCCCAACTCCAATTCAGTTATTAGCCAATAATTGTCCCGCATTTTACCAATGGGCAATGGAAGCAATGAACAATGATGAGAGCAAAGTTCTTAAGCTACTGGCAATAGTGAACGGGGTAATCAAGTTCCGCTTCTATGATTTGCAGATGTTCGTGTATTTAGTTGGGAAACCAGGGACAGGCAAAGGAACTTTTTGCCGACTATTGGAGAAGATTGTTGGGCAGGAAAATCATACATCTAGCCGATTGGAAAAATTAGGAGACGATTACGAGATTGCCAAAAACATTAATATGCAATTAGTAACTTGCCCGGATGAAGACAAACAACTAGGAAAGTACGGGGACGTAAAGGCGTATACAGGGGGCGATACGATGTCTTACAGAGAGATATATAAATCCCCCTCAGCTTCACGTTTTTATGGAACTCTCGTTATCACGTCCAACTCTTCAATTTTCACGGGAGATACCAGCGGGTTGGACAGAAGAATGTGCCTAAACATATTCAACAATAAAATTCCTTCCTACAAGAGGAGTGCCGCCATCGAGAAGGTATTAGAAAGTGAATTAACCGCACTAACATCGGTTGCCTTAGCAATGCCGGATGACGAAGTAACCCAGCGTATCCGAGGAATCGGAGAAGCTGAAATCCCAGAATTCAAAAGAGAAGATTGGCTGTTGAAGTGTGAAGTCAACTCGGTTGCTGCCTGGGCGAACCAGCGAATTATTCATGACCCTGATAGTTATGAATTCCTCAGCGATCTATATGAGGACTATCGGGATTGCTGCGGTGATTCAGGGCAGAAGGCGGTTGCCGACAAGAAGTTAAGCTCTAACCTCTTGCAAATAGCCAATGAAGTAATGGGCTGGGAGGATGTAGTTCGCGATCGCAAAGCAGCGGGAACAATAATCCGTGGTATCCGGTTGCGTAAAGGTGGCTCTGATGACGATAAACCGTGGATTGAGGAGCTTTTTGCACCTCCAGAATCAAAAATCCCATCTGCATTGTGTACTTCATCTGAAGATACGAATGAAGCTACGAAACTCATACAGCACAAGGCGAGTGAAGGTAATGTAGATGAATTGCCAAACTTTTTAGAGAACAAAAAAGCGCTACAAGTAGAAGAGCAAGATAAACCGGATAATTTAAAAGTTTTGCCGGAAGAAATCTACATTGCTCCCGAATTGGCTCCCAGTAAAGAATCTAGCTGTGAAGCTGCATCTACATCGCCTTCTACATTGCCTGAAATACTTCCACCCACCACAGAACCGCTACAGGTGCCAGCGGTCGATGAGCTTAATGGTTGGGGGACGTACAACAAAGTCTTGCCCTACCCCAATCCCAAATCAGATAATGAGCGTTCCAGCCAAAAGCGATCGCTGGCAATTCGTGAATCGTTCCGAGCTTCAAATACCGTAGAAGATTTGTTTGCCCTCAATCGGGATAATGGAGGCGAGTTTTCTAAGGATGAGCTGACCTGGGTGAAGGACTGGGTGAAACTTTTCTTCCCTGTTGAGTTTCGTCATCTCCAAGCGACTGCCAAAATCACCCAACTTGGTCTAGAGTTCACATGATGGCGACTCAATTGCAAAAGTACGACTGTGATAGCTGTGGCTTTGATGCGATCGCATTCTCAATAAGCTTCGCCTCCAGTGTGTCCTTATTGCATATCAAAACCGAAGGTTTTGAGTAAGACGTGGGGCAAAACGGCAATTATTGCCGTTTTAGCACATTGCTAACAGAGGAATCATCGCGTGTAATATCCAAATTTGGATGCTAAAGCTAGTGCAGTGCGGCAGAAATAACCCACCACTGAAAAAAGGTTAAAAACCTTACTGTACAAACTTTCTTCCCTTCTGCCTTCTGCCTCCTTACTTCTGCCTTCTTGCACTAGTTGTTTTGTCATAAAGCGATGAATTTCCTTCGGTTCATTTGTGCGATCGCATCGAGAGATATTGTCTTGGGCATCGCTTCTTAGGGAAGGATACCCGCCATTGTGCCCTACGACATTCCCTAAGAAATGGACATTAGGTTTTTGATTTGCTTCGTACCTTGACCCTAACTTCGCAATTTGCTAAGTTAGAAGAGTATCGCATCCCCCCTTACATATCACACCTAGCAATTTTGGAGTTGAGATTGGGGGTTGGGGATTTAGATGCCTAAATCCTGCCCTTTGGAAATTGGGGCTAAGGATTTAGATACCTAAATCCTTAGCCCCTTGTCGCAATTCCCCAATTGCTAGATGTGCTAGGTAAAGTGCGGGATGTGAGAAGTAGAAAATCACAAACACACGAGGTAAACCAATGACTATCAAAATTTGTCCTAGAGGAAAACCCGTAAATGCATATCATCTCTACATCCAAACTCAAGAAGTTTTGGGAAAAGCACCCCAGCTCCAAAACTTCTCTTCAACTGTGGTGTAAAGTAGCCGAAACAACCGATTGGCAAAATATTGTTGAGGTAAAAGAAGTATTTTCCTCAGCAGACCAAGTTGGTAACTTCATTATCTTTAATATTGGAGGTAACAAATATCGATTGATTACATTCATAGACTATAAATACAAAAAAATATTCATTCGTAATATCCTTACTCACGCTGAATATGACGAAGAAGCTTGGAAAAAGGATACGTGGTATTGATTAATAAGCTTTGTTTTCTTAACAGAGCTTAAATAGAGGCTGGGGATTGTAAATCTAAATGATTTGCCATCCCCAAGACTCGATTAAGAAGGTTTATCGCAAAAAATTAAATGGTTTACTCTAGTAATTATGTTGAATTGCTTAAAGCTTTTCCCCCGCGCCCCATCACTTCTGAATCAGAATTACTGGCAACTCAAGAAGTGATTGATTCTCTGCTGGATAAAGGGGAATTGACTTCTGATGAACGTGAATACCTCAACGTATTAGGCACATTGGTTCGTGAATACGAAGAAACTCAAGAGCCTATTCCCGATATTTATGGTGTAGAGCTATTAAAAGCCTTGCTCGTAGAATTTGGTTTACGGCAAAAAGACCTTGTTCCTATCTTTAAAACTGAATCTATTGTGTCTGCTGTATTGAGTGGACAGCGCCAACTTACAGTTAACCACATCAAGAAAATGGGTGAGTTCTTCCATATCTCGCCTGCTGCTTTTTTTCCAAAGTAACCACCAAAGAAGGTTTGCCAGCAGATGTAGTTGCTAAGGCGATAATCTGCCAGTTCTCGGCTTGGGTCTTTATCTACTTCGCCGTTCCTAGCACTACCCTAGCAACAGACGATTGCGTTACTTCTCCCATTTCCTCAGCACCGCCAGGGATGACGTGACCTCAATCCCTTTCATCTCAATGAAGTCCAGCAGTTCCCCTGGCGTGCGGGTGTCTTCTTCTGTCTTGGCGTTCGGGTTGACCGCTTTGAGGTCGTAGTTTTTCGCCTCTATTTCCTCACGGGTGACTGTCCAACTGCGATCGCTATCCGCTCTCTGAGGCAGCAGCTTCAAAAACTCCTCAAAGCGAGCCATTGTTAGCGGGGTTTTCTTGCCGACTTTGATATCAGACAGGTCATAGTACCAAATCTTTTCGGTAGACTTACCCCTGGTGAAGAACAGGATATTGGCTTTGACTCCTCCCCCCGCTGCCACAAACGTTCCTGGAGGTAGACTGACGATACACCAGAGGTCGCAGTCATCCAGCAGCTTGCGCTTGGTTTGGACAAAGGCGGTTTCGTTAGTGCGGAACAACACCCCTTCATCGAGGACAATGCCACATCGTCCCCCCGGCTTCAGGCTATTGATGACGTGCTGGAGGAAGAGTACCTGAGTGGCACTGGTTTTGTAAGCAAACTGCGCCTGAACTTCCTTGTGTTCCTTACCGCCGAAGGGGGGATTGGTCAGAATCACATCAAACAGCGCGGGTGCCCCTTGGAATAAATCAGCATAGTTCGCCCCACCAGTGAGGGTGTTACCATGCCACAGGTTCGGCTGGTCAACACCATGTAAAGCGAGATTGGCGAGGGCAATGGGATAAATGAGGTTTTCCTTTTCTCGTCCGTAGAAGGTGTGGAGTTTTAGAGTTTCTAGCTGTTCACCCGTAATTTCATCCCCCAACGCGGCTCTCATGTACTCGTAGGCTTGAGCTAAGAAGCCGCCCGTACCACAGGCGGGGTCGTAAATCTTTTCGCAAATCTTTTCATTGATTTGGGGATTAATCGCTTGTATCATCGCTCGGACAATCTCGCGGGGGGTAAAGAACTGTCCGCCGTCGTTATTCTTCTCTCCCATCTTGAGCAGCAGTCCTTCATAGACTTGAGAGATGGGGAAGATATGAGTCGGGTCGATTTGGGTGATTTCGTGAACTTTATCCAGGACGTTGAGCAGGTTGAATTCCGTGTCCAGGCGTACCCGTTCTACACCGGACATCACCTCACTGATAATCTTCTGTCTGGGGGAGGCGTTGGGTAGATTCTTCAGTTTTCTAAGGTGGGGAATTAGATCATTATTAACAAAGGTGAGGAACCCGCCCAATGCACCCATCTGGAGTTCTAAGCGCTTCGTGCCTGCTGGGGATGCCCAGTCTTGCCAGCGGTAGGGTGGCTCTAAGGACGGCTGGAAGTCTTCACCCACTGCTTCGGCTTCTTCGGCTTCCTGTTGTTCTCGCTCGTCGAGAATTCGCAAAAATAGAATCCAGGTGAGTTCTGGAACGTATTGTAATGCCCCGGCGCAGTTCGAGCGACGCATGATGTCGCAGATGCTTTTAATGTAGCTATTCAGGCTTTGTTGGGTGATGAAGCTTTTGCCGTTACTTTTTTTTCTAGTTCCTACCATTAAATTGACCAGTATTGTTAATAGAAATTTATGGAAATAGATAGCACCCAAATCTAATGGTTATGTGCCTTTAAGTTAAGATAAAACCAGAGTTGAGAGGGATATTGGTATGGTACAATCTGACCCCAAGCTCCGCTTACCAACAAGCGATGAATTGCCTGACTCTGATGGGTTGCCTGTGGATAATGAACTTCATACTCTTGTTCCCAATTTATTAGGGTTGATTCTCGGTTTCATTTTGGGTCAGCGCTTTGATTGGTTTTTTGGGGTCAATATGGGAATTTACCATACCACTGGTATCAATCCCAGAGTTCCGATTGTGCCGGATGGTTTCTTGAGTTTGGGGGTTGAGCGGATTCGGGGAAATCGGTTACGTAAAAGTTATGTGGTGTGGGAAGAAAATGATATCGTTCCCATTTTTGTTTTAGAAATAGTCTCCCAAACGCCAGGGGGAGAGTATGACGATAAGCTATCAATTTATGCCAAATTAGGAGTTTTATATTACGTCATCTATAACCCAGATTTTTGGCGCAGAGACCAACAGGAACCGTTTGAGGTTTATCAGTTAGTCAATGGAAGTTATCAACGTCAAATTGGTGAGCCATTCTGGATGCCAGAAATTGGGTTGGGAATTGGTCGGGGAATCGGCAGTCATCGAGGATTACAGCGCGAGTGGTTGTATTGGTTTGACGAGAGAGGAAATCGGATTTTAACGCCAGAGGAATTGTTAGCGCGTTATCAAGAACAGTTTGGTGAGTTGCCAGGGAATGAGTAAGGGTTCCCTAATGTTGGTTTAAAGTTCTCCATTAAAGGCACGACGTAAGAGTGTGGCTGGTAGTTTATTGATAGCATCGAGTTGATATTTTAGGGATTTTTGTAGGTGTTCAACTTCTGCCAGTTGTTCGGTGAGAGTTGCTGTGATACGCTTCTGAACAGCAAGGGGTGGAGTGGGAACGGTAACAGTTTTCAAATTCTCTTGATTGATATTAGTGATTGTTCCTCTTCCTGACTTTGATATAAGCAAGCTCCTAAGAGAATCTTGACGAAGATAATAAATTAAAAATTCCGGGTGTATATTTGCTTCAATTAGCCTCGCTCGGATGAGAAAACCACAAAATGTAATAGGCTCGGTGTACTCTGAAAAGCAAGCTGACCAAGCTACCCCTTCTTCTTTTACAGAAGAACGCACAAACAAAATGTCTTGAGGATGGAGTAAATATTCGTCAGAAATTCTAATATCTACTCTATAGAGCTTATCCATTTGGATATAAACACTGTCTGAGTACATATTCAAAACATCAACAGTCAAAGTGCCTTGACCTTTCTGGTCACCAGTAAAATTAATCCCATTCTTAAATTGAGCAAGTTCCCCTAGTTGTTTCCTTTCCCACTTCTGAGCCTCTGGACTATTGAATACGGCACGGAGGTAGGCAGCGGGGAGAGCAATGGCTGCTTCTAACTGGGCTAGGGTTGCTTGACGCGATCGCTCCACCGCTTCCATCTGCTCATTCAAAATTGCCGCTATGCGCTTCTGTTCATCAAATGGCGGTAGGAGGATTTTAAAACGTTCAAGCTTTTCCCCAGGAAGATTAGGAAAGGTAGAGCCAGCCGTCTCCCGAAGTAAGGTAGAAGTCACAGCATCCAACAAAAAGAATAAAAACTCATTGATTGCCTGTCCTGACTTACCTCGAATTGCTGCTAGTCCTCGTCCAATGCAGTAGCGCTGGTCGGCTATATTTTTACGTCCAGTTGTCGCACCACGAACACAAAATAGAATGTCTTCCGGTTCAGCAAAACGGGTTGGGTCAGTTGTCCATTGAACTGGAGTTGGATGAACTGACCCAAATTCACTTGGTCCATTGAGTAGAGGTTCACCCTTTCCAAGGGAGTTATAGGACGTGCCGACTGGGGATTGTCCCATTACTATCTCGCACACATCCCCTAACTTGACCCATCGCCAACCATCAGGCAGTTCCCTCTTATCCTCCTGTTGGCTTATTAATTCAGTTGTTATCACGCTGCAAATAACCTCACCTTCGTTTCCCGCAACACATCAGCAGGCTTACCCAACACCTTCAACGCATCCAACCCGCCAGCCTTTCTCACCTCTGGCGTCTGGAAAATCTTAGAATTCTCCAACCCTTCAGTGCCAGCACGGGTAAACTGGGCGGTTAGCGCCTTCACCGTAGCTGCTGTGGGTGCAGGCATCTCATTTAACCAGTCAACGTGCTTGTAAGCAAACGCCTCGACTCGTTCCATGCGAGTACGCCGATTCAACCCATAGCCCAACTCTGCCAGCACATCATAGAGGTCGCAATCTTCCAAATCCTCCACCTCACGCACTACCAGGGGAGAACGTCCCCCATCCGGTAATTGAGCGATCGCCTGTCTGCGTTCCTCTCGATTCACCCAAATCGTGCGAAAATCCGTGAGATTCGGCACCGTTTCCACTAACTTCTGTGCCAAGCGTTCCTTATACTCCTCTATAGTTACGGGCAGAGTTTGACCGTCCACCATCGTCAGAATGTAGCGCCCTGCTGGGGTAATCTTGACATCAAAACCTTCCACTAAAATGGTACGCTGCTGTTGTCGTTCACCCGTTGGTTGAGGTGTCCCCTCCCCCCCGGTGGACGTGCGCCGCGCTGTTAACCGACTCAAGAAGGACTGACCGAATAGCCGGGTAGCATTGGTATAGTCATAGACGCGAAACATCAGCTTCTGTGTCGCCGCATCCAGACGGGTACCCCGTCCTACCATCTGATAAAAACTAATGGGAGAGTTGACGTATTTGAAAAAGGCGATATTCCGCACCACCGGGACATCAACCCCCGTCGTCAGCAGGTCAACCGTAGTGGCGATAAAGTGCGATCGCGAACTGCCCTTTAAGTCAGCAAGGTAAGTACTGCCAGAACCCTTCGCGGTACATTTGAAAGCATAGGGTTCAACGCGCTTAAAGCCGTTCTCCTGACACCACTGGGCATACAGGTTATTCATTACAGTAGCTACATCATCTGCATGGCGGTCGCGCACGCAGAAGATAATTGTCTTCTGCTCTGGTCCTCCGGTTGACAACAGATAATTAAACAAATCCCGACACATCGCCAGCACGCGGTCTGGTAAGAGGATGCGGTTCTCATAGCTGGTGTGTTCGTACAGTTTGCGTAACTCTGCCTCACTGATGGGTTGTCCCGTGTCGGCGTCTACAGGATTTCGGGCTAAGATATCCTCAATTGTGATGCCCGTATCGTCCAGACTGACCTGGCTGCATTGGATTTCACAGGCGGCGAGGTAGCCATCCTCAATGCCTTGAGCAATGTCGTATTCGTAGACAGGCTCACCGAAATACCGCATATTATCAGCCGTAATCTGAGCATCGGCTTGACTTTCCCTGGTGTTTTCGGGAACCTCCAGCTCACGCGGTGTGGCAGTCAAACCAATCTGTACAGCATCGGGATTGCGGGTGAGTACCTGCGACCACTGACCCCAAGCTGACCGATGGCACTCATCTATAATGATGTGACTGAAGTAGTTCTCTGGGTAATGGGTGGTGAGGAAGTTAGCAGTGTCCTCCTCATTATCGACATCCAGGGTTTGATAGGTAGCAATCAGAATCCGGGCATTCTTTTTCGGGTCACCTGCGGAAACCGTAGCGGCATCGGCACCAAAGATAATTTGCAGAGCCGCTGCTGCTTGAGAACGCAGTTCGTCGCGATCGCACACAAACAGCGCCCGTCTCAGTTGACCCGCGTCGGCAATCCGACTCAGAATATTCACGGCGATAAACGTCTTACCTGCCCCGGTCGCCAGCGATAACAGCGCTCGTTTCGGCAGGAATCG
This sequence comes from Symplocastrum torsivum CPER-KK1, assembly GCA_019358875.1. GTDB lineage: Bacteria > Cyanobacteriota > Cyanobacteriia > Cyanobacteriales > Coleofasciculaceae > Symplocastrum > Symplocastrum torsivum. Next base: position 4,428 of record JAHHIF010000085.1, on the reverse strand, counting down.
CGTCTCACACTGAGCAATCTTTTCCAATGTGGCACGGATAGCCGCGTCTTGATAATACCGTCGTGCGCTTTCCCCACCTCGGTAGCGCGTTAGCAGAGGACGGGCAGCGGGTTCATCCAGACTAAAGCCCAGGTGCTGTTCGTAACGACTGCGAAGTTCAGCGGGTGTGGGGAATTCTGCCAAGGGTCGCAGATGGGACGTGATGCCCGTGATGCAATCGTACTCGACAAATAAATGACCGTTAGAAGAGAACAAGAAGGGAACATTCAACCCCTTGGCGTAACGCTTGACCTGCTCTAAACCGTGATTCGCTGGCAAGTCCTCTTTTTTCGCTTCAATCAGCGCCACAGCTACGGGTTGACTATCGGGACTGACTTGCAACCGCAGGGTATAGTCTACACGTCCTCTGTTTTGTTTGTGAGCTTCGCCGTCGATAATTTCAATCGTCCCGGCATTCTCCTCACGCTTGATTAACTCCTCAGTCCAGCCCCGTTGGTATAGAGTTGGGTCAATTAACTTGGAGCGGGTGTCTTGTTCACTTAGTCCCACACTTTACCTCATCGACGTTCGTTGAGCGCTAGAATCGATCGCTTCTAGCGCTGTTATGCTTCAAGCCACCTCTTTAGGGATATATAAACCAGCTTATTTCCTGTTTTATTCCCTAAAAAGTACAGCGTCAACCAAAGATTTGATTGTTTAGTAGCTGAGAGTTATAACGAATAATCCACCTAGAGCAATTGTTACTGTCACAGGCCATGCAGCCGCAGCTAGACCTATCCCTGTAACTACAAGAGTTGCACCTGCTGAAACTGACAAAATTCCTAGGACAACCACTGAGAGGCACAAAGTGACTTTAATTGCCAGTGGTAAGGTTAGAAAAAATTCCATTTTTACTCCTTGCTTTATCTGTGATACGAGTTCTTTTTTCAGTCCACCAGCTAGGTTAGTCAGATAACCTAGCTGGTGTTTTTGTGTCAACAAAAATCCCTAACGTTGACTGCTAATACCTTTTTAGTTAGGCTGTGGCAGCTTTTGGAGAAGTGGTTCTTGGACTGGATTCCTTAACAGCTTTGATAGCTTCTGATATAGCTGCACCACCAAGTGCCGCCCCAGCTCCATAAGCAACACCTTTTAAAGCTGCTGCTCCTAATGTACAGGTTGTTACAGGTTCACACATATTTGTCTCCTTCTTGTTTTGATTTCGACGCTCAAGGCGATGTGCCTTGATTCACTCTTCCTATGAAAACTTTTTTGTTTATGGGTTTTAGGTGATTGAAATCCTCTTATTTAAGTGATTTTTCTCAGGAATTATTTAAATATTTTTGATATTAATAATAAAAAATTATTGAATAATAAACTGCATTTTTACTGGAATTTAAAGAGAAAACGTTTTAAGATTCCGTAAATCTACGCTTGCCAATTTAATCAGGGGTAAGCTTCGTCTTCTTAATAACGAGAATGAGTTAAACTAAGCCACCCCGTTACGGAAGCGGCTTAGCCTAACAAGTCATGTGCCCTCTGTAACTACGAAGCGCTGGCGAGTTAGCGGAGTGGCTTTCAAAGAGCTGGGGTAGCAACAGGCTGACCACTTGACAAACAGGTATCGGAGCTGTGGTCGGGCTGATGGGAGGAAAAGCCGCTGACTTCCTTCACAAAGAGGAGGAGGAAGAAGAAGAGGACAAGGACAAGCCATAACAATGTGGGACGCAGTTCAGCCCACCTGCAAAGCGAATTGCGTCCCAAACAAAAAACCCTCGCCGTGAGGCAAAGGGCATTCATCAGGGTGCATCTACTTACCTTCCTTTTCAACAGGCTTGTACCCGGCTCCGGAAGAATCAGCTTTCCTTAAAACCAACTTGATGGTATAAACTTGGAACAATTCTGGTACCACGTTGGAACCACACGGTCATCATGATTATTACCCTTGGTGGTGTCAAGGGAGGGGAAGGCAAGTCCACTCTAGCGACAAACCTGGCAATCTGTAGGAGTACTAAAGGCTATGATGTTCTCCTGGTTGACGCCGACAAACAACGCAGTGCCTCAGACTTCACTCTGGCACGAAAGGAAACGCTAGCCAGCAGCGACACGGGCTACACCGCCATCCAATTGCAGAGTACTGCTGTTCGGGATGAGGTGCAGCACTTAGCTTCTAAATATGATGACATCATTATTGATGTTGGCGGTCGTGATACGGTCGAACAACGTGCGGCAATCGCCATCTCTCAGGTTTATGCCATTCCCGTTGTTCCCTCTAGCTACGATCTCTGGGCATTGGAACAAGTGGCTTCCCTAATAGAAGAAGGTCGTGCTTTCAACCCATCACTTCATGCCCTGTGTTTTCTCAATAAATCGCCCTCTAGGGGCAAAGACATTACAGATGCGATCGCACTAATTCAAGACCTGACTCAACTCACCTACATTGATGCCATCCTTGTAGACCGTAAAGCTTGGAGAGATGCTACCGCCAAGGGAGTTTCAGTAATTGAATATATCCCCCGCAATCCGAAAGCAATTGATGAACTTTGGGCACTATACAACACACTATTTGACCCTCAGCTTGATACCAAACACAAACCAAACAGGAGGCGTCAATAATGGCTCTGAGAAAGCGACCCAAGCCAGAAGAAACTGACCAATGGATTCAGGCGGCTAATGTTGAAGATGACAAGCTCTCTGAAGAATCTGAAAAAGAAATCCAATCAGTTAGAGTCCGTATTCCCGTTGACTTACTTGAAGAGATTGACCAGCTCGTTGGCAAACGCCAACCTAAGACCAGCCGCCATAACTGGATACTGGAAGCCTTGTACGAGAAGGTAAAACGAGAGAAGAGGATTGTATCAAAGTGATTCCCTAGTGGTACCACTTTGATACAATCTTCGCCGTTAGTACAATGCAAGTAACAACCGTCATCCCCACTGGACAGACTCTACCCGACTGTTGTAAACCATTCTTCAGGGATATAGGAAAGTGGTAGTTGAAGCGAAACCGACACGGCCGAGGGAAGATACTTACTCAGCAAGAAATCCAGTTGTTGTTTACTTCTGGGTTGCAAACAACTTTATACCGCTGTCTGTTCGCAACAGCGTTATTTAGTGCCGCTCGAATCAATGAAGTCTGTACGCTCCTGAGTGAAGATGTTTTCGATAAATCGGGTCGAGTGCGCTCGCACCTAACAATCAGAAAAAGCAACACTAAAAGGCAACTAGGGACTCGTACCATCCCAATCATTGCTGATTTAAGGGCATTCCTGAGCGCCTATTATCCAGAAGCGGGTTCCCTTTATCTGTTTCCTGGTCGCTACGACAAGAGTGGACATCTTAACCCTGACTCAGCCGCGAGGGTATTGAGAAAGGCTTGTCAAAGTGTTGGGATAGATGGTGTATCAACTCACTCGTTTAGACGCACGGCACTGACGCAGATGAGCAACCAAAATATACCAATACGGGTGATTGCCACCTATTCAGGGCATAGGGACCTAACGCAATTGAATGCGTACCTGGAAGTGAGAGATGAGCAGGTATTGGGAGCGGCGGCAAGTTTATCGCTGCTATCGCCCGTAATCGGCGATGTCGGGAATATCAGATAAACCGATCGGACATTGAGGACACTCTCTAATGTCGTGACATCGTTCACAGTCCTTTGATTCTTTCCTTGTACAGGAACCGATTACCAGCAGGGACACGAGTAGCGACATGGTGACGGATAGTTTCAAAGGCATTTTTTTTCGGTTTTGAGGTTCAATGGTGGACGGCTGGAATGCTTGTTTTTATTGAATTACTCAGATTTGAGGCTTTCGGTTCTATGCCTAAATCTTCAGCCAAGGCACCAGGGCTTATCAGAGCGCTTCTTTAATAGCTCTCAACGCTGTCTTCTTAGGTTCTATCGGAATGATGATGTCTCCTACTGGATTCCGAAGACCTGACTTAATAATTTGACTAAGACATTCACTACTACAAGCCGCGAAGAAAATCCGCTCGTGTTCTGTCTTGTAATCATATCGCCAGAAGGTTGATTCCCTACAGCCGATGCATTCACACTTTCTCTGAACTATGCCTCGCTTCATGTATGGCGGATACCACTCATCAAACTTCATCGTCACTTTCTCCTTATTAATGCGCTCGCATTGAACTTGTCCGAGCTGGCGACTAATAACCAACGACTATTCAAACATTGCTCGGATTTTCTCTGGGCTGAACCAAGACACGGGAATCGTTACGGGCATATCCTCTAGCACGTTGCCGTCCTCATCCTTAAATCCTGTCAATTTGCCTTTGAATGTGGGTGTCATTTTGTTTGTAGAAGTTAGGCGAAGTTGAATGCTGTTACCCGTCCTAGCATCGGCGTATCCTTCCGAGCCACCCGTCGCCGCATTGCTAAACGCATGAGCGATCATAATGATTCCCTCAGCCGCTTTGCGAGGGTCACTCA
>JAHHIF010000084.1 GCA_019358875.1 Symplocastrum torsivum CPER-KK1 | reverse complement strand
CTGGGCTGTACAATTACGAACTTCGACTCAGCGAACATAGGGATAAGGAGAAATTATGATTGATGGCTAGCGATCGCTTTTGTTCAGACCCCATAGTACCCCAGCGACGACTTTTGCAAGAGGTCTATTGACCAAGCGCATCCTATCAGATATTAAGTTCTAAGTATAGGATTTCGATACCGAAATTCGATATTGTAAGTTTGTTAGCTTGCGGCATTATCTAGGAGAGGTAAAGTGTCCCAGCAGCCTGAAGGGATTGAGTCAATACAGGAGCCAGTTCCCTATTCCGACCTCAATCCGCAGCAACAGAGACAGCGATTAACTGAACTAGCCACCGTCTTTTTTCGGTTGGGGGCGATCGCTTTTGGAGGGCCAGCCGCCCATATTGCGATGATGGATTCGGAGGTGGTCAATCGTCGCCAGTGGATGAGTCGAGAGAAGTTGCTAGATCTGCTAGGAGTGACAAATCTGATTCCGGGTCCTAACTCTACTGAACTAGCAATTCATATTGGCTACGAACGAGCAGGGTGGCGGGGATTGGGCATTGCAGGGGTGTGTTTTATTCTGCCTGCAATGGTGATTGTTTGGCTGCTTGCGGTACTTTATGACCGTTATCAAAGCGTTCCTCAAGTGGGATGGCTACTGTATGGAATTAAGCCTGTCATTATTGCGATCGTGCTACAGGCGTTATGGAATCTAGGGAAAAAGGCAGCCAAAGATACTCCAACAGTAATTGTAGGTATCGTGGCGATCGCGGCTTACTTAGCAGGATTTAATGAAGTTCTGGTGCTGCTGCTGCTGGGTATTGCCGTCATGGTAGTGAAGAATTGGCAAATTGGGAGAGGAACAACAGGTGTCTTTCTCTTGCCATTTTCTGGGGTTCTGGCACAGGCTGATACCGCAACAACCATCAATGCTTCCATAAGTTGGGTGAATGTATTCCTCTTTTTCCTCAAAATTGGGAGCATTTTGTATGGAAGTGGGTACGTGCTGCTAGCGTTCTTACAACGTGAATTAGTGGAGCGTAATCAGTGGCTTACCCCCCAGCAGCTTCTGGATGCAGTTGCGATTGGTCAGTTTACGCCAGGGCCAGTCTTCACAACCGCAACCTTTATTGGTTATCTATTGGCAGGAAATGCGGGAGCGATCGCAGGAACAATTGGCATCTTTCTGCCTGCCTTCGTGTTGGTATTGCTAGTAAATCCTTGGGTACCGAAGTTGCGCCAGTCCCCTTGGGCAAGTGGGTTTCTTGATGGGGTCAATGCCGCTTCATTAGGACTGATGGCAGGCGTGACGTACACACTGGGGCAGGCCGCGCTGGTGGATGGGTTAACGGTGGTTGTAGCGATTTTGAGTGCGATCGCCGTGTTCCGTTTTAAGCTCAATTCAGCTTGGCTAGTGCTGGCAGGAGGAGCAATTGGGCTTGCCGCTCATCTTTTGGGAGTTATTGGCTAGTAGTTGTGTTCTTAGGGTAATGTGCCTTTAAATTTCTTGGAATTTAGTCACTTTTTGGTCACTGTTAACAGTTGTTAGTCTACTGTTAGACGGCACTTACTCAGAAGCTTGTTGAGGTCTTCTACAACTTTCCAGGGATTTTTGCCTCTCAAGAGAGCCATGATTGCAGCTTCATAGGGATTTCTACCTGTTCTCCTGACAGCCGCGATCGCCGCTTTGTTAGATAATCCTCGACCACTGACTAGCCACGCAGCTAGTACATGACCTGTTCGCCCAATGCCGCCAGAGCAGTGAACGACAACCTTCTGGGCTTGTTTATCGGCATCTGCTAAGAAAGGCAGTATCTTTGTTGTCAGTATTTTCAGGTCGGACAGTTGAAAATCTTCAATCGGTGCCCAGCAGACTTGATGATGTCCGAAGTCCTGTTGGTAAGTTTCGAGAAGATCACAGTAGCGAGCGAGTTGGTTATCGGGAAGAAGACAGCACACTCGCTGAATACCTTGACCTTTCATGAACTCAACCCAATGATGTACCTCTGTGTTGGCGTATCCAGGTCTTGAAGCGCCAAATACGATTGGCTCATTCTCCATAGCCGCAGCAAACTTGTACATTCTCTCGGTGTGTGACCGTAAAAAAGCAGTCGATTTCCCTTTTAATTTTGAATTTTTAAATGCTTAGAAGTGCTTGCTGATCAGCAAGCACTTAATGTGAGCTTAAAATTTTCACTGAAGCACAAGGCAAGCTAGTTCGGGATTTGTCGGAATCACTTAGTGTCATCTGTATGATTAAGGTTTGCAGTCTAGTTTTGCCACAAGGCTCGGCGCTTTGGCAATCATTAACTTGGACTTCCTCATAAGCCAAATTCACTTTCTTGTTTAAGAACGTTTCTTGGTTCTCACACATTTCAAATGTCGCACCCACATCTTGATGTCTAATTCCGTTTTCATCAACTAATGTGACGTAGCACATCAGATCGCCACCAACCATACTTTCGACTGTAGCAACTTCCGGTTGTTCAACTGAATCACTAGCTTGAGCAGCAACATGACTAACAAAAAAGCTAAGAGTCGAGGTAGCAAATAACGAAATAGATAAACCTAAGACTGACAAACGTAACGACATTTTTTCCCCTTTCATTCATTTCCTCCTAAAAAAAACTGTTAGTTTCTGGAATCGCTGTTCTAGAACTTCAGCCGTTTCCATCCCCTTGCGGGGAAGACGTAAGTGTAACAGAAGTAGGATGATTTTTCACACTGTAATCATCCTTTAGTATGAAGTATCAAGTAATGTTTATGTGCGATCGTATCTTACTCAGCACAACATCCAAAAGAGCGATCGCACATTGGTAAAGACTTTGTTACTATTTGGCTGTTTTGATTCCTATTTGTGACTTCTCCAACTCTCCTGGCATCAGGGGAACGCACGTTCAAGAAACGATTAAACGATACCATTGGTACAAATCATGAGTTTCAAGTCGAGTAAAACAGGCAAACATCTACTCTTAACTGGACTAGTGGTTAGTCTTGGGTTGTGGGCGACACCAGCAACATCACAGACGACAGCAACAGATAGTCAAGTGACTGCGTTTGTGGAAGCCCTACGGCAAGCGGCCCCTCCCCAAAGTAATAACGATGGGATGTACAGTGCATGGCAAGTGTTACCTGGAATTATCCCTGACTGGACAAAGCGCTGCACGGGTCAGCAACTAACAGCGGCACAATTTGAGGCTGACGCAACAGCAGCTCGAAATACGGTAACGTGTATTGCACGACGGGAACTGAACAACCAAATGCAAGCAAGGGGTAATAATCAAGCCGCCGCCGTTCGTGGTGCAGCGTGTTGGTGGATGACGGGTAAGTACGATGGCTGTAACAGCGGTTTTCAGGCCCAGTATGTCCAGAAAGTGGTAAATGTTTACCAGCAGCAGGTTTCTGGCTCATCTCAACGTTGAATTAGCTAGTAGTTAGGGGTTAGGAGTAAGCTGCTAAGAGCATCTCGCGCCGTCTATTTAACTCATCGGTTTTAGGGCAAACGAGAAGGGGCAAAGGTAAAAGGGAAAAACCTTTTATCTTTGCCCTTTAACCTTTTTCCCCTGAGCGGATATCACAAATTAAATGCATGACAGCTTACTCCCAATTTAATTACTAAAGCACAGTTACAATTATGAAAAAGAATATTAAGAAATATAAAGAATGAATTATGCCAAGCACTCAAGGCGGTAGTGGAAAATCGCGTGTAGTCGTAATTGGTGCAGGAATTGGGGGTCTAACGGCTGGGGCATTACTTGCCCGTCGCGGCTACGAAGTTTTGGTATTAGACCAGGCCCTTGTGCCTGGAGGATGTGCCTCTACCTTTAAACGTCGCGGATTTACGTTTGATGTCGGTGCAACGCAGGTTGCAGGTTTAGAACCAGGTGGCATTCACAAACGGATTTTTGATGAGTTAGAGATTGACCTACCAGCCACAATGCCCTGCGACCCAGCTTGTGCAGTATTTCTCCCTGGTGAAACAGAACCGATTAACGTCTGGCGTGACCCGGAAAAGTGGACAGTAGAACGACAACGGCAGTTTCCTGGCAGTGAACCGTTTTGGCAATTGATGACAACATTGTTCAAGGCTAGCTGGAAGTTTCAAGCGCGTGACCCAGTGTTGCCCCCTCGTAGTTTGTGGGACTTGTGGCAGCTAGCGTCGTCAGTTCGTCCCGATACCATGATTACCCTGCCCTTTACCTTCATGACAGTGGGTGATGCGTTGCGGGGATATGGACTTTATGAAAACCAGCGTCTGCGAACATTTTTGGACTTACAGCTAAAGCTTTATTCCCAAGTCGATGCTGATGAGACAGCACTGCTTTATGCTGCAACAGCGCTGGGTGTTTCTCAGGAACCGCAAGGGCTATTTCATCTTAAGGGTAGTATGCAGGTATTAAGCGATCGCCTCGTCGAAGCCCTAGAAAAATATGGTGGAAAGCTGCTGATGCGGCATACGGTTGAACACATTGAAGCGTCAGGTGGTAAAGCAACCAGCGTCAGGATTCGCAATCAGAAAACAGGTGAAGTTTGTACAGAACCCGCTGATGAAGTGGTTGCTAATGTCACAGTGCAAAACCTGGTCAAGTTACTAGGGGAACAAGCGCCAACGGGTTACAAGCATCGGGTAGATAAACTGCCGCCAGCATCGGGCGCATTTGTTATCTATCTTGGCGTTGACCAAAGTGCAATTCCTGTTGGGTGTCCCCCTCACCTTCAGTTTCTTTATGATTACGAAGGGCAAATTGGCGAGAATAATTCCCTATTTGTCTCTGTCAGTCATCCGGGTGATGGTCGCGCCCCAGAAGAGAAAGCGACAATTATTGCTTCTTCCTTTACTGATGCTAAGCAGTGGTGGCAGGGTGAAAAGGATGATTATGAAAGACTCAAGCAACAGTATACAGAGGATGCGATCACACGTCTCAATCAGTACTTTTACCTAAAACCCGAAACAATCATCCACCAAGAAACTGCAACTCCCCGCACCTTTGCACACTATACAGGTCGAGAACTAGGGATTGTCGGAGGCATTGGTCAACGGATACCTACTTTTGGGCCTTTCGGCTTTGCAACTCGGACACCCATTAAAAGCCTTTGGCTGGTTGGGGATTCTACTCATCCTGGCGAAGGTACGGCGGGTGTTAGCTACTCAGCACTCACGGCTGTACGACAAATTCAGGCATCCTCTTGATGCTAGGGCGTGTTTTCAAAGTCCAAAATCTAGTGTAGGGGCGAAGCCTTTGGACGATAAGTCATCAATGAAACCCAAGGTTTTGCATCCAAATGTGTCGCCTTCCCCGCGATCGCTCTAGAGCAAAATTTGATTAATCGTATAAACTGATACCAAAAAATCCTCTATCAATTTCTTCGCTAGACGACAATAGGTAGTAGCGGCAAAAGTTATATTTTTGTCTATCGAGCGGAGACTGACCAATGTATGTCTATCGCACCCCTCAGTTCAACGACAAGGCTCAGCGCTATGGGATTCAAGCTCGCATTGATGACCTATGCGCTGAACTGGAGACACAGAGAATAGATGAGGTGCAAGCTCGTTTTGAGAGAGTCTATCCCTACTTAAAGCGCCGAACTCTCAATCGAAGAATAGTTGCACGTATCCTCAGAGTTGACGACGAGCAACTCCTGTGCTTGCTTGACATCTTTAAGCGAGGCGATAACGACTACGAACAGTTCCTCGACGCACCTATCGAGTACGGGAGAAGCCATCTCGAACCGCAACTAGACATACAACGTCTCCGAAACTGGGTGCAAGAGCAGAAAATCCAGCAGCGCCCAACCCAGCAACTTCCAGAACTCCCCTCAGAACTACACCCCTGGCTAGAACTTCCGGGTTGGGAGATGGACTCACCAACAGAGGATTGGCTGATTTACGAAAGTGAAGAATGGGTGGCGCAGTTTAGAAAGCCGGAAATCCACAATGCTTGGGACACCTATTACCAAATTATTTCAGGAATTAGAAGTGAAACGAATCAAGCCGAAGAGTTTTCCGATATATCAAATGTAAAGCTATGTGGGTCGAATAATCATTATGTACTCTACAGCCAACCTTTTACCACCGATACTGGCATTATAGGTGTCTTATTTCTGCTAGCGCCCTTCGACCATAAGCCATCGCGTGAAGAGATTATCGAGGTAGGGAAAAGAACTACCTTGTTTGATGTGCCTGTGGAGGCTGGGGAAGATGACACGATAACACTGGAAGAGGAGAATACTGCCGACAACGCAAAGAACGTCTCTAAAGAATCGCCCCAGCTCATCAAATCACAGAGCAAAGCAAGCTACAACATTCTGGCGCGGCAATTGAATCTCTGTGACTTGACGCCTTTTGCTCGACGTTCTTATCCTGCCTATCTGCTTGCGGATGAAGAAAGCTGGTTGGCGATTGAGCGGGGAAAAGAAGCCAATCTCGCGCTTTCAGCGGAAGAAGAGCAGATTCTCAAGTCAGTTTCTACTTCCGCACCAGGTAAAGGTTCACTCCCGCTATTCATCAATGGACGTGCGGGTAGCGGTAAGTCTACGATGTTGCTTTATTTATTTGCCGACTACTGCTACCGAAAGTACTACAAGCAAGGACATCGGCGCACCGAACCACTACCTGGTGAGCCTTTATTTCTCACCTACAATGAGCGGTTACTAGAGGTAGCGAGAGATGGTGTTAAGACGTTGCTCTCCTCTCATCATCGCTTTGTTGCAGAGAGAAGTCAGGGAGATGAAAGAGACAGAATCGATCACTTCTTTCAACCTTTTCAGCAATTTCTTTTTGGCTTACTATCACCTGAAGAACGTCAGCGCTTTGATTTAGAAAAATACATTTCCTTTCATCGCTTCAAACAACTGTATCAGGGAAAAAGCCCCTCAGAATCTCTTGCCAAAGTTGTTCTCCACCTTCCCGAAGCACGACAATATTCCCCAGAAATTTGCTGGCACGTCATCCGCAGTTTTATCAAAGGTTACAACCTGGAAGAGTGCATCACTCCTGAAGACTACCAGAAGGATGTACCTCGTAAAGAACGTACTATTTCAATTGAAAAATTCCAAGGCATCTACTACACCATTTGGGAGCGTTGGTATAAGCGAATTACTCAAGAGCAAGGCTACTGGGATGACCAAGATTTAATTGCAAGAGTTCTCAAACTCAAGTGCTATCGTCCTGAATATACGGCAATTTTCTGTGACGAAGCGCAAGACTTTACACGGCTGGAATTACAGCTAATTATGCGGCTGTCTATCTTCTCTGAATATCATCTAGGATATCAGCCAATTCACTGCCTACCCTTTGCGTTTGCAGGCGACCCTTTCCAAACTTTAAACCCAACAGGCTTTCATTGGTCTAGTGTTCAGGCTGTATTTGATGCAGAAGTCATTACTGCGCTTGATCCAGCCGAGCAATTAAAGCTGGTGATTAATTTTCAAGAACTTTCCTTTAACTACCGCTCTAGTCCACCGATTGTTCAAGTTACTAATTTAATTCAATTGTGGCGCCATGTTCTGTTTGACATTCATGAACTCCAACCCCAAACACCGTGGCAGCAAGGCAACTTTCCCACGCCTCAAAAGTTCATCCTCAATGCCAATATCAACACAGAACAACTTGCGGATTACATCAAAGACACCATTATCATCGTGCCTTGTGAAGAAGGCGAAGAAGCGGCTTATGCTCAAGCTGATGAAGTCCTCTCAGAAATTTTTCCCCCATCCTTAGAATCTGAGCCGCTGAAGAATGTCTTGAGTGCAATTTCTGCGAAAGGATTAGAGTTCAAAAAAGTTATTCTCTACAAGTTTGGCGAAGACTGCAATCGCAGTGTTTGGAATCTCAGGAGCCAAAGTACAGACCAACGAGTCAAGGTAGAATACTTTTTTAACAAGCTTTATGTTGCGGCGAGTCGAGCAACTGAGCGTTTGTTTGTTGTAGATTCGGAAAAAGGCGATCGCCAATTGTGGCAATATGCCAGTGATGAAGCTCTATTGCAAGCAATACTGAGACACGCCAGAAACAAAGCACGTTGGGAAGCAAGTGTTCAAACGATCAGCATCGGTACGCCTAAAACCGCTCAAGAATTACGCGAAGATGACCCAGTATCAATTGCCCAAGAATTCGAGAGAAAGGGATTAAATTCTCAAAATCCGGGTTTACTCAGACGTGCTAGACAGTTCTACAGTGATTTTGGAAACACAGTAAAAGCCAACTTTTGTGAAGCCTGGGCGTTCAAGTTTGAAGAGCAATTCCAGACGGCAGGTAGCCTCTTTCTTCAGGTGGGTGAAGAGGATGAAGCTTGGCAATGCTTCTGGGAGGGATTATGTTGGTCAGAATTAGTTACTTGGTGCAACCAACACCCGAAAAGCCATACTGTTGAGGGGGCAATTGCTAACTTTATGGTTTCTCCGCCACAGGATTTACAGGCAATAAACAATTTTACGTTAGTTATTAGTAATCAATTGTCAGTAGTGAGTGATAAGGCAACAACACAATTGACAACAGATAACAAACTAATAACTGATCATAAACAATGGAAAAAAGCAGTAGAAGAGTATGCAAAGCGTCTTGAGATGCTACTAAATAATGCTGAATTTAATTTCAATGGATGGCAGCAATGGGGAGAGGTTTTAGAAACTTTGGAATCCGCTGGATACACAGGCAGCAATCTTCTAGCAGGAGAATGTTTTTACCGTGCCGAAAATTATGAACGAGCGGTTCGTAACTGGGAAGAGGGTGGTGCAACACAAAAGTCTGAGTATAATCGAGCGAAAGTTTTACTACTAGGTTACCCCGATGGTTTAGAGTATCTAGAAAAAGCCGGGGAAGCTGATAGGATTATTACTGAATGGGAGCGGGCGGGAAAACCACGCGATCGCAGATGGCTCAAATATGTCGCCCCAGCCCTAGAAGCTAAGCACCAGTATGAACAAGCTTTTGTTGTCTATGTTTGGTTGGATGAATTAGTCAAGGTAAAAGCTTGCTTTGAAGCCGCAAGTCAAGGGACACCTAAGTTAAAGCTATTTACTGTTCTCTTTCAGTATTTTTATCGCAAGAAGCATTTCGCTGATGCAATAGAAGCGGTTGAAAAGTATCTGCCTACTGTTGTCGGTTCCGAACATCAAAAAGCAGGGTTAAAGTTTGATGTGGTGTATGAAATTGCTTGCTCAGAGTTAACGCCAGATGACCTAACAAAGGGCTATCGTAAACGGTATGAAAGATTTATCAAAGAACAGATATTATCCTCTTCTGATTGGCAGCATTATCTCCTGATGCAGCAGCTAGGAGTGGCTTTAGAAAAGATTGGCTCAATTATAGAAACCTTGGAGTTTTACGAGCAATTTGTTACACATTCTGAGGAACACTTGTGCCAATTTGCACGAGAACGCTGGATTGCAACGAAGAAGCGGCAGGAGGATTATGCCAGAAAGCAGAAGCAATTTGATAAAGCTTCAAAAACTCACTCAGAAATGCTTAAGAAAGCCCGGAATTGGGCAATTCAGCAGCAAGCAGTCCCCCTTGAACCGCCATTACCTCCAAAAGAGCGTCCAACCTCTCCAATTCCTGAATCAGCAGCTATCCAGACTTTATCAAAATCACCAACTGCCACAAAATTGGTGATCAAAGGATTGCCAACTGATACGAAAGTAGAGCGACTAGAGGCAGGAGTCGTTAGATTTAGTGTGCGTCACTTGATTATCAAAGTGATGAGGCAGAGTAAACAGGTTCTCATTACTGATGCACTCAGCAGTCGGGAAGTGCGAGTGGATGGAGTGCAATCTAAGCTCAGTATTGGAGACGCGATCGTAGAGGCAGTTGGTAGCAATCAATTATCCTTTGCCCTCTCCACAAGTGGCTACAGTGGCAATTTAATCTATGACCTAGAAAAGCTACACCTAGAACTCAATATTCAAGGTTACCCTGACAAAATCTCTATTGAGCTATAGCAAGTGCAAGAAGGCAGAAGCTTCCAACTATGCCAACAAAATCTCCCCTAAATTCAAGATGTAATTTTATAGCTGTTGCCGTAAAGGTTGGGACAGATTTATCAGCCCAAACAACCACGTACTAGTAATAAACCCTCTGTCCTCTGCCTTCTGCCTTTTGCTATAAATGCACATTAGCTTATTGGAATTGACCATCTGGACTAGAGGGGAGTTCAAAGGAAGGACTTGGTGGTGGATTTAAGATATTTTGCCATGCCTGAATTTGTTGTTGAGCCGAGGAGTAAGCTTCAGTACCGGAAGGAATCAATCTTGCGATCGCGATCGCTTCCGTCATGTTGTACGATGAGCGATCGTTTGCCATGGATAACAGTTGATAGCTCCAGCGATTGACCACAAGCCTCGCATTGTCTCTAGAACTCGATGCCGTTGGCACTTGCCTTGCCACTCGAATCGCGGCAGAGAGGGCTTCAGGTGTACCAGGGTTGGCAGTTTGGTAAGCTTCCTGTAAACGTTGCTGACCCCTGGCTTCCGTCTGCCAGCGATTGACATCGCCTTGTGCCTCCCGATACAGCGCTCTTCCAGATTGAATTTGCTGTGCGGCAGTTATTGCGGCTGGAATGTTACCAGCAGAGGCGAGACTACGTGCTTGGTCAAGGTAAGGCTGGTCTTGTGTCCGCTGGATTGTATCAGTCCACTGCCTGATTTTGTCTTGTGCTTCCCGGTAAAGGGTGCGACCTGGGGCAACACGACTAGCTTCCTGAACCGCTTCTTGCAAAGCCGCAATCCCACCCAGATTGGCAATTTGTACCGCACGGTCAATATAGGGTCGGTCTTCGATTGTCTCGGCTTGGCTAGTCCAACGGGTAATCTCTTTACGCGCTTCCTGATAGCGAGGATTACCGCTAGGAATCTCCTCCGCTTCTGCGATCGCTGCTCTTAGGTCACTTGTCAGACCGGAATTCGCAAATGTCCGCGCTCGTTCCAATCGAGTCACATCTTCAGTTTCTCGCTGCCAACGACTTATTAATTGCTGTCCCTTCTCATACAGAGGACGATCTGGCGTCACCTTTTGGGCCGATGCGATCGCCGCTTCCAAATCCGTTGCCGTTCCGGATTCTGCCGAGGAAATCGCATTCGCTAAGTCAATTAAGTCAGCTTTCACCTCCGGTAATTTGACGCTAGCGGGAAGTTTATTGGCAATCTCTAAAACACCTTGCCAGTTACGCCTCTCAAGTCTGTCTTGTGCAATCTTGACCAGTTTATTCCCAGACTCCGCAATCAAATCTTGCGCCTCTTTGTAGGCAAAACTTTCACGAGGGATAGTTTCCGCCTGTTTAATCGCTGCTAGGATATCATCTACCCTACCCGTTTTACTGAGCTGGTAGGCTTTATCGAGCTTCGCACTCGCTTCCCGTCCAATCTGAATCAAATCAACCAGCTTGTCATACTTAACCGTTGCCCAGAACTTATTGTCTACATAAGTGAGTTTTACGGCTTCTCTAAATGCTAGGTTCCAGTTTGACTCTTTTAACTGGTTCTCAGCTTTCTGATACAGTGCCTCTGCCTTTGCCCAGATTGACTGCCAACGCCCTATCTCCGTTTCTACCAGCTTGTATGCCGCGACATGAGTCGGAATGCGTCTAGCAATCTCGATCGCTTCATTCAGCTGACCCGCCTGAAACTTTTCTTCACCAATTTTCAGGATATCGCGTGACCACTCTTCTATATTGCGGTCAATTTCTGGGCGCAAGGGGTGGTCTTTCGGTAAAGCCTCAACTAAGGCGATCGCTTCTAGTAAATTTTCCGCTGTCTGCTTGTTGGCTGCAATCTCGGCACAATAAAGCCGCATCGATGCTGATGCCGTCGGCCAGAACGTCGCTGGACAGTTCGGAACGGCTGGCAGCTTCAACAACAGCGCCACGGCGATAAATCCCACACTGCCAAAACCCAAGACAATTAACGCTACCCCTACCTGCAAGTTGAACTTAAAGCGTCGCCTAGATGGCTGTCTTAGCTGTGGCGGTAGGGGTGAAGGCACTCCCGGTACAGCCTGTTGAGGCTCTAAATGCTGTTCAACCATTGGATACAGTTGTTGCGATGGCAAGTTTGAAGCAGGACGCTTAGCTGTAGAGTCACTTCTCTTGCGTTGCCGCCCGTTCAGGCGACCGGGCTTGGAAGGCTTCGAGGTAGGCCAACGGTCAGGAATTTCTCGATTTCTGGTCATAACTCACACCACCACGCGCTACGCTTGCTCCAGCGTGCTTTGTAGCACTCTTAGTAGTTGCAATCCTACCTTCCATAGACATAAAAAGCTACTTTCTATCTCAATGGTGTTGTTTTATTGTCACTACTGGCAAGCACTACTATCATGCCCTTAATGTAGAACCTTGTCGCTACCAAATCTTCTACAACCATTGTTCAGCAATGCGTTGAGGAATTACAATACTTTTATCGATCTTCTATTTTTGCTCAAGATCCACAAGAGTTTTTGCATTTTGTGAACATTGACTTTCAGACGCTGGCACTAACAACGAACAGGGTCAATCTTACACAATCTGGGTAACGACAAGGCAACTAACAATTTTAACGATAGATACTATCAAACCGATTCGGTTCGCAAATCCTCAATCAACTGAGCCAGTTCATCAGAACTCGCCTGGTAAACGTCCCCGCAAAAATGGCAAGTTGCTTCAGCGCCATTGTCTTTTTCAATCATATCCTGAAGTTCCGCTTCACCCAGCATCTTCAACGCCCCCAATACGCGATCAAACGAGCAACCACAGTGAAAACGTACCATCTGGACTTCTGGCAGCATCACCAAATCCATATCGCCCAGTAGCTCTTCAAAAATCTCTGGCAATGTCTTGCCTGCTTGTAGGAGGGGTGTGAATCCTGCCAGCTTAGCAATGCGTCCTTCTAGAGTTTGCACTAACGCCTCGTCTCTAGCCGCTTTGGGCATTACTTGGATTAATATACCTCCAGCAGCCGTAACCCCTTCTGCCCCAACAAACACACCAATAACTAAAGCTGATGGCGTTTGTTCGGAGGTGGCGAGGTAGTGAGCAATGTCATCCCCGATTTCACCAGAAACTAGCTCAACAGTGCTGGAATACGGGTAGCCATAGCCAACATCCCGGACAACATAAAGGTAACCCTCTGGACCCACTGCTTTTCCAACATCAAGCTTACCTTGCTCATTCGGTGGCAGTTCAACCCCTGGATTGTCTACATAACCCCGCACAGTTCCATCCAATCCAGCATCAATGAGAATTCCCCCAAGGGGACCTTCACCCCTAACGCGAATATTGACCCTTGACCCTTCTCGCTTCATACTGGAGGCGAGTAACAGTCCCCCAGACATAGTACGACCTAGTGCGGCAGTCGCGACATAAGAGAGCTTGTGGCGCTGTCGGGCTTCTTCGGTGAGGCGTGTTGTAATAACACCAACGGCGCGAATGCCACCCTCCGCCGCTGTGGCGCGAATTAACTGATCAGCCATGAAAAACCTTACACTTCTTAACAGTCTCTATTTCTATTTTAGGTCTGGCAGCTAGAGTGAGAGTGAATCTTGAGAAGCGCCTGGGAAACGGGGAAGCGCAATGCCAGGATTACCTATCCAACACGTTAAGTGGTGTGATGAACTGGGTAGTAGCGGTATTCCTCTGACTTGATTTAAATAGAATAACTAAACAAATCAGTCTCACCGAGGAGAAACTGCCATGATACAAGCTGCATCCAAACGAATGAGCCTAGATGAGTTTTTGGAGTGGTATCCAGACGGCTACGGTCGCTTTGAACTGCATGAGGGAGTAGTTGTCGAAATCCAACCAACGGGAACTCACGAACGGGTAGCAGGAGAATTTGCTACCGAGTTAGGAATCAAAATTCGACGACTACAACTTCCTTACTTTATTCCTCGGCAATGTATCATTAAGCCGATTGATTCTGACAATTCAGGCTTCATCCCGGATGTTGCCGTGTTGGATGGGAATACGCTTGACGCTGAACCGATGTGGAAAAAACGTTCCACGATTACCAAGGGTGAAACAGTACGCTTGCTGATTGAAGTAGTCAGCACCAACTGGCAAGACGACTACCTTACTAAGTTAGCGGAATACGAAAAACTTGGCATTCCTGAATACTGGATTGTTGACTATCTAGGTTTGGGCGGTAGGCGTTACATCGGTAACCCAAAGCAACCTACTATTTCGGTTTACCAACTTGTTGATGATGAGTATATATTCAGTCAGTTTCGGGAGAATGACCGGATTGAATCGCCTACATTTCCAGAGTTGAACTTGACGGCTGAACAGGTTCTTCGGGTTGGGCAATGATGAGGAGAGCAAGCAATTTTCATCTCTGCGGGAAGCGGCTGTCGCATCTACGGCAGCGAGAGTTGATTGCCTCAGTGCAGATGCGACCTGTGCGATCGCTAGATGGTGGGACAATTGAAGAGGCGAAGGTCAAAGAAGGTGTCTGCTTAAAATATTGGTAGTAATTAAGCTCAGGAAATAGCTATGGCACAACTCACACAACAAAAGTGCGATGCCTGTACCAAAGACTCGCCACCAGTGACCAAAGAAGAGATTGCCGAACTCAAACCTCAAATTCCTGACTGGAACATAATTGAGCCAGAGGGAGAACTACGTCTGGAGCGCACCTACAAATTTCAAGATTTCAAGACAGCGCTAGCGTTCACCAACCGAGTAGGGGAAGTAGCTGAGGAGCAAGGACATCACCCAGCTTTGTTAACAGAATATGGCAAGGTAACAGTGACTTGGTGGACTCACGCCATCTCTGGGCTACACAAAAACGACTTCATCATGGCAGCAAGAACGGCTGAAATTGCCAGTGAATTTCCTGTCAAATAATCAAGCAAGCCGCTTGTAAGCAAGTGGGTGGGGAATCTTCATCCCCCATCTTCCCACTTCCTTATCTCCCCACCTTGTATAGCAGTAGCCACTTAGGTTAGGACATTAACGGGAGAAGAGCGTTCCTTAGAAGTGAGCCTAATTGACCCAAAGCTGACCGCTGAAAGCTGATTGCTGATTGCTATAAAAGTCCTTGTTCAGCAGTGGCTGCGTTGGGATCAGTTGCATAACTTGGGATTGATCCACTTCCCCTTCCCTCCTAAAATTAAACGAATCGGGAGTCCACCACTGAATCAGCCTAAGCAGCAAGAGGAACCATGACTAATCGCCCCATCATCCTTGGCATCGTCGGTGATAGCGCCGCCGGAAAAACAACACTGACGAAGGGAATTGCTCAAGTATTGGGAGAAGATGACGTCACGGTTATCTGTACGGATGATTACCACCGCTATGATCGCAAACAGCGTGCTGAAATGGGAATTTCGGCACTGCATCCCGACTGTAACTACCTCGATATCATCCAGCAGCACCTAAGTTTGCTACGCACGGGACAACCAATCCTGAAACCAATCTACAATCACAGCACGGGTGAGTTTGATCCGCCAGAGTACATCAATCCGAGTAAGTTTGTGATTGTTGAAGGATTGCTAGGTTATTCTACCCGTGGGGCACGCGATTGCTACGACGTGAGAGTCTATTTGGCACCACCGGAATCTCTACGCACACAGTGGAAAGTCAAGCGTGATACTCGTAAGCGTGGCTACACTGAGGAACAAGTTCTTGAACAACTAAGGAAGCGTGAATCGGATTCAGAGGAATTTATCCGTCCTCAGCGCAAATGGTCAGATATCGTCGTTAGCTTTTACCCACCAGACGAAGCAGATAATGGAAATGATTTACTGCTGAATGTACGTCTGGTACTCAGACCCAATATACCGCACCCTGACTTCTGTAAAATCATTAACCCTAGCACATCTCATCTAAGTTCAGCTATCCGTATAGAACTAGACCGGGATATGGGTAAGCCAGTTGATGTTCTAGAAATTGATGGTCATGCCACCAGTGAACAGGTGAAGGAACTCGAACGGATGCTCTGTAACGAGATTCCGTACTTAGGGAAATTCTGTAGTCTGGAAGGCAATCAAGATCTTGGCACAGTCGTTGGTACAACTGGAGAAACACTCCAAAGTTACCCACTAGCTCTTACGCAACTACTCATTACCTATCACATGCTCAAGGCTGCCAACATCTATCAGGCAGACGAACCAGTCACTGTTCCTAGTCCCTCCTGAACAGGTTTCCACTTCACTGACGCAAGGTTGAAGCTGAAGTGACACTTATATAAGTTGGCTGATTGACTGACAAAACTTCCTGAATTTCTATTCAGATTAAGCCTTCTAGATTAGTTGTGCTTGCAAAGTAAAATCTGTTACTTTGTCGGGATTCCAGGGAATTCTATGAGTAAGTCCTCTAAATTTGTCAGTTAGTCAGCGTTATCGAGTGCATCTATGACTTACAGCCTAAGAATTGCCGATATTCCAACTAGTGAGCGTCCTCGTGAGCGATTAATGGCTCTAGGAGCAAGAAATATAGGGACAGCAGAACTGATAGCAATTTTATTAGGCACAGGTCAAGGTAAAGGTAAGCTCTCTGCGGTGGGTTTGGGGCAATACATCTTGCAGGAGTTAAGCCAAAATCAACGTGACCCGATGGAGGTGTTACGGGACATTAATCATCAGGAATTGATTAATATCCATGGTGTCGGACCAGCTAAAGCGACAACAATTTTGGCAGCAGTTGAACTAGGAAAACGAGCGTTTCTATCTCGACCGACAGAACGTACAGTAATTGATAGTCCTGTAGCGGCGGCAGCTAGCCTCAGTCACGACTTGATGTGGCAAAATCAAGAGCGATTTGCGACCATACTGCTAGATGCGAAGAATCAATTGCTAGGAACTAAAGTAATTACGATTGGCACAGCAACGGAGACATTAGCACATCCCCGTGATATTTTCCGAGAAGTACTGCGTCAGGGAGCGACACGAGTGATTATTGCTCACAATCATCCAACAGGCTGTGTTGAACCCAGTCCAGAAGATATTGTTTTAACCGAACGGCTCTTGAAAGCCGCACAATTACTCTGTATTCCTCTACTGGATCACCTAATTCTAGGTGATGGCAACCACCAGAGTTTGCGAGAGACGATGACGGCATTGTGGGACGAGTATCCACAGGGAGAATAATGCTATTTGCTCTAGTTGTTGCGTGACGCTACCTTATGCTAAATTAGGAAACCTTGGGCGATTGGCACAGTGGTAGCGCGCTTCCTTCACACGGAAGAGGTCACTGGTTCGAAACCAGTATCGCCCACTTGTTTTGTCGAATAACACTTTATTTGTCGTTGTGACTTAACCCATAACTTTGCCGCTTCGGCAAGCTTATGCTTCCAGTTGGCTGCGGCAAAGTTATGCTTCCAATTTTTCTATTTGGTAATACCTTACCAGTGTGCCACATCCATGTCGTATTTTTAGGCATCCCGATCAGGCGGGCAAATGCTGCCACATTTCCCTCGGTGACTATATCCACAGCAGAACGGAGAGATTTCGCAATGTTTTCCCTTGGCAGCGTTGATGACAAATAGGGGGCCGCAGCAATCAGTTCGCCAATGACATCTACCAACCAAAGCTGATACTTCAGCTCATCATGAAGGAGTTCAGTGGATGGAGTGGTATCTAGATGGATACCCAACCACTCTCCGCAATTTGAGCAGTACCCAGGTCGCGATCGCCATGCGAGTAGAGCTAGTTGCTGATGACAGTAAGGACATTGGTTACACAGAGGTTGATGATGGTGCGGACAGCTTATGGTTGTTAAATGGAGAGCGGGATATGTTCTCCTGAACAAGAGAATGCCTATTACAGCAGCTCTTGCGAACAACTTATGGTTGTAGTATTGGACAACTTATAGTTGTAGCTACAAGGTTCTATGTTCCTCTGAGACGATTGGAGAGATGGGAAAAGCAGGTAGAGTCCTCAAGGAAGTGCTGGAAACCCACCGCATCAGCCAAGGCAAGTTGGCAACGTCGTTGGGGATTGCACGTTCTAATGTTTATCGCTGGGTCAATGAAATCAGAGATCCAGGTTCTGAGACTGTTCTGACTATTGTTGAGGCGCTACGAGAAATTAATCCAAGTGCTGCTGAGGACTTTATGGGTTTATATACTAGCGACTCAACTGAAAATGAAGATCAGCCCGATCTTTCTACTGAATCCACTGAAGAGAGTAAGGTAAACCTGATAAGTAATAACGTTATAGGTCTACCTCAAGTTGAGGGGCTAGATATTTCTGCATTCTCTAGATTATTTGCCAATACTACAAATTCATACAAATACATTTTTTTCTTGTCTCTCTTAGATATTTTGAGTAGACGAAACTTTGATGGTTCTTCGTTAATTAGTTTTAGAGAAATAACAATCGAGATGCTAGCTAACGCTTGGTATCCAAACATTTACTTCAATTTATATTTTGGTTTACAAGACCAAATTGCAAATAAGTTGAACTCTCTAAATATCAAAATTGAACCCAAATTTAATGACTCTGATAAAAAGTACCTGCGTGAAGAAATAAGTAAACAAAATTTAGACAATCTTCTTATAGGAAATTTCTCTTTAATGAGATTTGTCCCTTTTCGCTTAATTAGACCTTTTCTTAAGCATCAATTGGGAAGAATTGAAATAGATAACGAAGTAAACAAAAAAATTGTGCCATTGGCAAAACAATACTTCGATGCAATAAAGCCTCTATATTGTTTTGATGGAGACTATCCTAGCAATTGTGAATACATTCAATTACACCCAGAGTGGGTTTTATACATAAAGATTAACTATGAAATTATACGTTCCTGGGTAGCGTGGGAATGGCTAAACTATATGCAGCGGCGTAATCCTAGTGTTCCTGCTATCAGTAATAAACTTTTTCCACCTGAAAAGAGAGAATCTCTAGAACGTCAAATTGCTTATTGGAAATTAGTGTTACAGCATACTAATTTACAGTGCATCTATTCGGGACGACTTCTGAGCTTAGAGAACCTATCTCTGGATCACTACTTACCTTGGTCATTTGTGACACATGATAATCTCTGGAATTTAATCCCAACTTTCCGGGATGTCAACTCAGCTAAATCTAACAAACTCCCTTCAAGTATTTACTTTAGTGCTTTTGTTGCAATGCAACATATAGGGCTTACTATCTCTAGCGAAAATATGAAGTCTAAGATTTGGAATAAATATGTTGAACATTATATAGCTGATCTAAGGCTGTCTGATACAAACGATCTTCTTAATATTGAAAGACTGAGAAATGCTTATGAGTTAATTGTAATGCCTCAAATATCTCTGGCTACCAGTCAGGGATTCATGCCAAATTGGTCTTACAGATAAATAATTAATGAACATTAACTTATCGCCCCTTGTTTCTGACACTCCATTTGGTGGTGTTCAGGGTAGTCTGTCTGCCAACCCTGGAAAACCTCACGGGATTGCGCTGCTGCCACTTATAAGTTTCGTATTCTTCCTCAATAATTTTGTCGATAAAAGTTAAATCTTCTTCAGAATATCTAGTCGTTGGATTACCCTTTCTCTGAGGAATTAATCCTATAAAGCCACAAACGTATTCTTGTTCAGCTTTTCTATACTTGGCTTTCCCGTGTCTAAGTGTCGGCAACGTCAGGCTTTAAAGCATACGCTCGAATTCCTGTTGTTGGCGATCGGTGTTAGCGGCTTGCAATTTTTCCAAAGCGAAGTTGAGTTCCTGCAAGCCTGCTGCTATGATTTCCTGTTGGTGTTGGGGTGAAGAAGACTCGCCAATGTGCTGTTGCAATTGGGCTACTCGCTGTTGCATCGTGCGTATTTGCTCTTGCAGGTCGCCTGACATCACAACACTCCTCTTCACAAATAGTTTTTTCTCGCTGCGGCATCAGTGGCGAGATAGTGAAACTCATTTTAGTTTGAGATGATTGTCTAACTGTTACATCTGGCAGGGAAAGAGAGCGATCGCATCTACACACCTCATTTCTTGTTAGCTGGCAACAAGATGGACAAGTAGTGATGTGCGACTCCTAAGCAGTAATCGCCTGTCCAACTTGAGTCAAGAATCGGAACGCCTTTACGATATGACTCGCGCACTCAGTGGGTGAGGTTGCGTAAAAGGCACGCCAAGCAGCAGCCTTATATTCGTCATACTGGTTGGCTTTTTCGGGGTACCGCTCTAGCCATGCTAACCGCACAGCATGACCAATCAGAACATCCAGCACCACATATTCTTCAATTTGTAACTCAGGATTGCGCTCTAAAATTGCGGCCAGTTCCATCAATGCCTCAATATTCACGGTGCGATATTCCGGTGCCTCGATCTTATTGAGCAAATGCTCCACCCGCAGTGCGAAGTTCTTTTCCCCCGGTGTCATCTCTGAAAGAATTAGCTGGCTATCTAAACGATTACGGCGCTCCAATTTATCGCCAATAACTAAGCCCTTGCACTGCTTCATGACTCGCCAAACACTGGGATAAAAGTCTTTGGGAACACGACCCGCACTACCATCTAGCTGACGCTTCCTCACCCAGCTACCAATCGAGTAAAGTTCCTCCTCTGTCTCATCCTGCCCCCCCGATAAGACAGCCCAGTCGATTCCTTGTTGAGGTTGTTTGACGTGCAATGATTCCTGCTGGCGTAGCTTTTGGTTCATTCCTTCATAGCCTGCTAAACAAGAACGGACACGCATTTTGATTTCACAGGGGCTAGCGTGCATCAGTTGTTCATAGGCTTCATCCTGAGTAACCCCTCGCTCAGCTGCCAACTCGCTGGTTAAGAGGAGAATGAGATAGCCAACCCGTAGCGTCAGCAAACCATCCAGTAAACCGGGTTCTGATTTAATTAGGATACCAAGGTAGACCAGGATTTCTTGAGTAAGAACGCGATCGCGAATATCCTCCCGACAAAACTCATCAATTTTCGCCCGGATTTCCTGGTGCGACATCGGGTTTTTAATCAACGATGCCTCACTATACGCCCTGCCAACCGTAATCTGTTTCCCACGCACCAAAATATCAGTCACCGCATCCGACAAGCTGATATCTACCTTATTCAGCAAACCCGCTGCTTGACGCACGATTCCCCAATAAGGAGAAGCTGATTCCATACCCGCTTTGATGTAAACTTCATTGAGCAAATCCGCGACTGTCACGGGCACTCCAGGTCCACCAAATCCCGTATCAAACTCCAACCCCCGCAAACGCCTGAGAGTACGCAACAGCTCAATTTGCTCGTAAAGGTTTTGCGACTCCCGTAAACTGTCTAGCAATAACTTGAGGTTCGTTTCACACTCCAGCAGAAACTCCTGGGTGTGACTTAAAGGACCATGTTTCCCAAAATGGCTATTGAGGTAGTAGCAGCGCAGTGCTGCATCTTTGACGGCTGATTGTGTAAATTCAAACTCATGCAGAAAATCAATCCGCTCAGTTCCTGCTGTCAGCATCAACTGGTTGAGACGCCCTAGTTTCACCCGAACGCCATTGCACAAGCCATCTTTTAATTCTTGGATCAACGCGAGTACTGGTAATTGGGGATTAGTGCTAGGGTCAGGAACAATATTACTTCCCACACTTCCATTGTCCATTCCCGCGTCAGCCTCTGTTTGTAACATGCTGTGAGTCAATAGCAGCGTGATTGTCGGACGCCCCAACTCTCCCCAGTGGCGTTGAATATAAGTGAGTTCACTTTTAATCTGATCAACCAGAAAATGATAGTCAAGAGTTAGGTAGAACTGCTGTTGGTCTAGAAACGCAGGTAGGAAGACAATCGTCTCTCGCCCTATCCGAAAGATTCGCGATGTCGTTAGACTCCGTAAGCGTCGAACCGGGCGTCCCGTCAACGCCAGCAAGTCACAGCGACCCATTTGAGCATAAACCGCTGACAGTTCGGTGGCTTGCCGTACCTGCACTGGCTCTACCTGTTTTGGTGTCTGCGTTGCAATGCCATAAGCTGCCAGTTGCGCTTTTAAATCTTCATCCTCTGCGAGCAAGGCAATTTGTACAACTGGGTCTTGGTGACGTCCTATGCTCAAATGGCGTCCCAAAGGGTCAATATCACCAGGGGCGAGTAATCCCTCACTCAGCAACTGACCTAGAAAGTACAAACTCTGCGCCCATACCAGAGGGAGGTTATCATTCGGAAGACGCGGCTGACTATGAGGCGACTTTCGCTCCGCTTCTATATTCTCATGGGGAACGTAATACACTTCCGGTAGTAACCCAATACCGTCTCGCTCTACTAGTAAACCTTTTAAACGCTCCTGATACTTTTGGACTTGCTCAGTGTCTCCTCGAAACAGACCATCCAGCAGCAGGTAACTAAAAAACAAAGGCCATTCGCACTCGATATGCTCAAACTTTTGCAGTTCCCAAGGTTCGTAATGTAGACGAGTCGTGTCTTCCAAAACGGTCTGGTGCCCATCTCTCAAGAAGCGTTTGCAGCCATAGCGACCCTCTAGTTTTTTAACGATGTTGCTTCTGGTACGTTCAATTAGCTGGGCATCTTCTACGGCAAAAGCGGGGAACCCGATCGCACTTAAAAGAGCTGCATCCGTTTCTTTTGAGCTAGATTCACGAGGCAATATGGATTTTAGTGTGATTCGCGATCGTGCAATTTCATCGGGTAATACATGAATTACTGATGCTTCTGAACCATGAACACCGAATAAATCCAGCCCATTGATCGCTTCCAATGCGGCTTTTGCCATCCCTACAGAACTGGCATTTAGTTCAGGATTGCCGTGATTTGCCTTATTGCCCCGCTCCCAGATTCCATAATCGGGTGTTCGATACGTCCGACCAATGTAATAAACAAGATTTTGGACGAAATGGACTTCATCGATTGTAAAGATGATGTATAGTCCAGATGCCGTCATCTGAGCGAGCATCAGCAGGAACAGAGAAGTCGCATCAAGTTGCAAGTGACCCCATTGGTCATCGCCTACAACCACATCGCCTGTACTGGTGTTGTACTTTGCGTGCAGGGCATCTAAGAGGGATTGGGTTTCTTTAAATCGTTCTACTTTGTGCGCTTGCCGCATCATGCAGAACAAAAGCCCGCGCATTAGCTTGACAACACTCTGTTCTAGTTCAAAAGTACGCCCTCCATCACCATCTACCTTGCGGTAAGCCAAACCTAATCCCCAAACCGCCAAAATGCTGTAAACGTTATCACGTACCCAAGCATCGGTATAGTTTCCGTGGGCATTAATTGCGGTACTGGCTGGTAGAAGTCCCGTAATTGGGTTTTGACGATTGAGAATCACCGCTTTGATTTGGTGATAATAATCGTCTAATCGAGCTGGTAGCTGGGAGTTGATGATAGACATACCGATCTCTCGATAATTTCTGAATTTTGATTTGCTGCAAAAGTCGTCAATTGCTTATTTCAGACTTTACACAGAATTCATCTAGCTTGGTGAGGAGATTATTGCCGTTTTGCAAAATATTGGTTACATTAGTTTACAAAGATGTTTACAAAACGTCACTAACGGAGCAAAAGCAATGCAAGAAGATCGCAACGATGTAAAGTTCGGCTTTACGCCTCAAGCTGAAAACTGGAACGGTCGTTTAGCCATGATTGGCTTTGTTGCCGCTCTAATCACTGAATATGTATCTGGTCAAGGTGTCTTACACTTCTGGGGCTTAATGTAATCCCGTAGTTAGTGCAATCTCTATTAATCTCAACGGATAGCTGGGTGTTCTTTACAGGAACCCCAGCTTTTTAAAGCGCGATTGGCTGTCCACCCTAGTAATCGTTCAATGGCTACACTTATCGCTTTAAATTTTTAACTAACTGGTTTTAGGAAAAGGTTAAGGGTGAACATTCAAGGAGAACTACCTGATGTATTTCTTGCTCTGCTTTTCCCACGAGCTGGTATTGCAATTAAATGTGGGATAGCTTGGTAATTTAGAAGAAAACTACAAGGGGCGACGATGCCGCCACCCCTGCAATTGACTCTAAGAAAGCGAAAAGCTACCTAACGAATGTATTCTTTGAGAATGCTATTGCGATTAGGATGGCGTAGTTTGCGGAGAGCTTTTGCTTCAATTTGGCGAATTCGTTCGCGAGTAACGTTGAAGATTTGACCGATTTCTTCTAGCGTCTTCATCCGTCCATCGTCTAATCCGTAGCGTAGACGCAGAACATCACGTTCACGAGGGCTAAGGGTATCAAGGACGCTTTCGAGGTCTTCCCGAAGTAGATTTTTTGAAACTTGATCTTCTGGGGTTTCGCCATCAGCTTCAATGAAGTCTCCAAGGCGAGAGTCTTCTTCTTTACCAATTGGTGTTTCTAAGGAGATGGGAAGTTGAGCAGATTTTGCAATAAATCGCAGCTTCTCGATGGTCATTTCCATGCGATCGGCAATTTCTTCTTCTGTAGGCTTGCGACCCATTTCTTGAGAGAGAATCTTAGTGGTTTTTTTAATCCGCGAGATCGTTTCATAGAGGTGAACGGGTAAGCGGATGGTGCGAGACTGATCAGCGATCGCTCTTGTGATTGCCTGCCGAATCCACCACGTAGCGTAGGTGGAGAACTTATAACCTTTTTCGTGGTCAAACTTTTCAGCGGCTCGAATTAGACCCAGAGAGCCTTCTTGAATCAAGTCTTGGAAGGACAAACCTCGATTCATGTATTTCTTGGCAATTGAGACAACAAGACGCAAGTTTGACTGCACCATTTTGTCTTTTGCCCGACGTCCTAGGTAGAGGCGATGGCGAAAGGCTGGTAAAGCCATATTCACCTCAGTTGCCCATTCGCTGTCTTGTGGTTCGCGTTCTAATTGATCGAACAAGCGCTCCCGTATCCGCTCTAGTTCCAACAAGTCAGCAATTTTCCGAGCCAATTCAATTTCTTCATCTGCCCGCAACAGCCGAATTCTTCCAATTTCTTGCAGGTAGAGGCGAATTGAGTCTTCTGTATAGTGCTTCTTTTTTGTTTGTGTTCGACGACGGGTAGAGCGCACCTTACCAGGCTTACCGTCTTCTTCATCCGATTGAGCGTCTACAAGCTCATCTCGGTTCACGTCATCCTCGATTAAGAATTCCAGCTCATTCTCAGGCTGAGTGATTGTTGCGAGATCTAAGTTTGCCTGGGTCATGCCTTTTTCCTCATGCTCCTTCAGTTAAAGACCAGTAGATGGTGTTTTTTAATCTACTTGAGATTGCGTTGCCAGCGAGTAACTTTCTCTTGCATTCTAAGGTTTTATTTGATAACTGAGTATGAGAAATAAGATCGGCTCATTTCTTTACACTCAACCGATGAGTGAATGCGTTATGTCGTTAGTGTTAATGCTGGCTTCTGTTGAGACTTTTTGATTGTAGCCTTAAATACCAAAAATGTACGACGGTTTTAGCTTCAATCTTTTTATGGCGTAGTGAGCTTATAAAGCGCTTTCATACAAAATAATGTTCATGAAAATGATGCCCCCATGATGAATTCCTTTTCCTTAAGTTGCTACGTGCGGCGGCTGAGTGCAAAGTTCTAGTTTTTGCAGTTAGCCCTGTTTCAGCAATCATAGACTGTTTCTACAAGCTGAATCCAGAACACTATTAAATGTCTGGTAACAGCGGTTGCCACATTTTTGTGTACCCATCGAAGTTCAAAAATTGGATTCATGCTTGCTGTTTTGCTGAATCTTTCCTAATTTACTCTAGCTTTGAACTTGAGCGTCCCAGTTAAATAGCTGAAATACACTCAGCCATTTTAATGAATTCATCTGACAGATGACTGTCATAGCGTGTGACAAATTCACTAGCTTACCTAGCATCTTACTTAGTACAGATGTTCTATAATCATCTCGATTGATATCCCCTCTGACTACGTTAGCGAAGTTTTCCTGTAAGAGAAATATTTTCTACAGCCGAAGGTTAGAAATAGGTCATGGCAGTTGTTCTAGCGTAAGACAGATGTAAAACAATTGTTCTAACACACAAAGCAAGTAGATGTGGGAAGTTTCTAGAAAAAAAAACTCTAAACGGTTTGCTAGTCGATGTTTGAAAACGACAGTATGGTGTTTGGCTACTAGTACACCATAGGCTTGACTAACGCTCGGCAAACAAGAGGAAGACCACATCAATTCGGGTAAAGCATCTTTGAGGAGAATGTTCTCCGTAACTTACCTTTCCTTGTAAGACAACAACTGCTAAGTCTGCTGCCATAACTGGTTGATCGTAACAAAATGATAACCCTGCTGTAGGAGCAGAGGAATTAACAGAGCCGTTGTTTGGGCAACATCTTGTCCTCCATAGTAGCCATCGTGTAAGACAATCAGCGACCCATTTTGTACCTGCCGTAGAACTCGCTGTACAACCACCTGGACACCAGGACGTTCCCAGTCTTCTGGAACAACACTCCACATCACAGTCCGATAGTTCCACTGGTGCAATAAATTCAATGTTTGCGGTGTAAATAAACCATTAGGGGGGCGAACGTCTCGAATATTTTCTGGCTTAAGCTGAGACGCTTGATCGTCAGACAAAGCGATCGCCAGCGCCGTGTGAATTGCCTTTTGAGTTTTTTCTAAACTCTCTCTAAGAGCCTCCGGTGTTAAAAGAGCAAAGGAATGATGATGATATCCATGTAACCCAATCCAATGACCGCGCTCATAAACAGTTTTTGCTACGGCGGGTGATCGATCTACGCAAGCACCCAACCAGAAAAAGCTGGCTTTGATATTGTAGTGGTCTAGGACTTGCAGGAGTTCTGGGGTGTATTGAGGATGGGGTCCATCATCAAAGGTAAGTGCGATCGCTCGTGAAGTCTTTGCACCTGTCCACAGGCAACCACGAAAGGAAGGTTTAAGAATTTGGTACAGGATAGGATAAAGCGGTGCAAGCTGCATTCAGTCGTGATTCGTTAAAAGTTTTGATGGGTCAGGTGAGTCTTAAGTGTCTCCACTTAAAGATGCTAACGTTTTCAGACCCTAAAAACTAAAGCTTGGGTCAGCCAAAGTCAGTTGACCATCAAAAGCATAGACAGTAATTCGCAAGATATTTGAGGATTCAATCCTTAGCTCGGCATTGGGCGAGATCTGGGAATTAGAACCGGCTAGATTAGGTTCTGTAATTGAAGAGCGGACTAAAAGTTTTTCCTCTTGGTCATAGGCAGACAGAACAGTTCGTTGGGAACTGGTGACATAGCAGCAGAACATATTGACAGGTTGTGAGAATGTTGCTTCCAGCCAGCCGCTGTTTGGCGCACCCATGAGTACTGTGGTACCCGTTCGGGGTGGATACGCAGGATTTGAGGGTTGTAAGGCGATCGCGTTTTTAAAGGTAATGCCATAGTGATGAAACTGATGCTCCACAACTTCAAAGCATTTCAAATCTTCCAGGTTAAGGCAGATGCTAGAAGGTCTTATCACGAGTAAATTAGAGTCAAACTCAACTGCACCCCAATAAGGAGAAGCAATTACAGTTTGCGGCTTAGGGAAATCAGTTGTTGATTCCAGGGTTTCAGAATCAGCCTCTTTGACTTCATTCAACGGTTGAACACACTGCATTGCCATAACACTAATATGAACGCAATTTATCAAAATCGGAGAACCACCAACCCTATTGACGTGGAACAACCCAAAATTCTTGGTTTGTCCGTGAGTCACAAATCTGTGAGGAAAAAACACCCTTGTATTACTTAGAATACTCAACTCCCAACTGCCGCTTACCTTCACAAGTTCTGACTGATCAGACTCCACACATCAAGGGCTATATACTCTCTCCAGAAAATAGACAATCAAGACTACAACCCACATTCCGCCCTTTGAGTGTCACAAGCGGATGATTTAGTGGAACCGAAGGCTAGCACAGGCAAGTTCAATGGAGTGAAACCGTCTAGAGATGAGAGATGCTCAATTCTTTCAAGTGCTTGT
>JAHHIF010000083.1 GCA_019358875.1 Symplocastrum torsivum CPER-KK1 | reverse complement strand
CCGGGACTGGAACGCGGCGCGGAACATATTAGAAAAAGGACTAAGTACGGCGGGTCACGTCGGAACTAACGCCTCTGGAGAGACTGATCAATACTTGAGTGGGGAAACTCCTTCAAGCAAATCAACTCGTGGAAAGAGGAAACCCAAGGAGTGATCTTTGGAATCCCCGCACCTTGATTGTCGGGGAGGATGTCAATCTGTCCAAGCAATAAACTTTCTTACTACAACAATCAAATCTGTAAAATAATTCATCCACGACTAAAAGCAGTGGATGAATTGCTGAATTGATATTAAGTTGTTTTATTGCAAGGCACTGCTTTGCGTGAGCATTAAGACAAAAACACTCACGCTCATTACCACTAAGACAATACCTAAACCAATTGATTGACCCAGAGGTTTTTGATTTTGTGAAGCTTTCATTTTTTTTGTTCTTATTATGAATGTAGATATGAACAATAACAGGATTTCATAGAGTTAAATGAGAAAAAGACAAATTACTTAATTAAATGCAACGAAGCTTAATATTATCGATAAGGCACAGGATGAAATTGTGGAAGAAAGGAACCTTCCTCTCCTCGACTTACCTTAAAGAAGCGATCGCGAATCTAATCCAACGACAGATCTAATGAAATCTCAAATAACGTAGGGTTCTATAAAGAAAGCGGATTTACCTTATAGATTCAACCAACTGAGGGGCAGATCACAAATGAATATGAAAATTACAATCTAGAACTATGGCGCGTGGCGATCAAATCTACGTTATCAAAGAATTTCTCAACATTCAGGGTGTCTACGAGCATCATGGAATTGACTGTGGAGACGGCACCGTTATCCATTGGCGTAAAGGGACGGACACAATTGAGCGTACAACACTGGCTACCTTTACTTCTCGCTCAAAGTCTCAAATCTATGTGCGGTCTTACTCAGTCTGTTATATTCCCGATGTAGTGGTTCAACGAGCGATGAGTCGATTAGGCGAAAGATACTACAACCTGCTATTTAATAACTGCGAACACTTTGCTACCTGGTGCAAAACGGGACGAAGTGAAAGTCAGCAAGTTAAAGATTTTCTGCCAGTACTCAGCCATATCAACACAGAAACCTTGGCTGAACCGATTAAACAAGCCCTTCAGGACGCTAACCCAGACGATGCTATACCGTTGTTGAACGAAGCACTAGCAGACATTAAAGTTGTTTGGGACAACATCCAACCCCAGTACAATAAAGCTGTTTTTGAGATGAACGCTTGGCATCAGGTTGCACAGCAAGCCGTTTCTCAAAATCGGGAAGACTTAGCGCGTGCGGCTATTAAGAAAAAGCTAAACTATCGCAAACAAGCCACCGAGATAAAAGCGAAACTAGAACAGCTAGCGACAATGACAGAAACACTTGTGCGTAACCGTACTTCCTCGCAAGAGATTTCGCTTTAGTCAAAATTATCCTTTGTCATCAATCCACTCTTCCTCAAGCTGTTGGTAGGCTGAGATAAGTAAGGCTAGGTAGAGCGAAGATGTCCCAGATGTTCGTACAAGGCGAAACAATTGCCGCGATCGCAACTGCGGTTGTCCCACAACAGGGGAGTGTAGGGATTGTACGGCTATCGGGTGCAGAGGCAATTGCGATCGCTCGTACCCTATTTCACCCACCAGGGCATCAGGCTTGGGAAAGTCACCGGATTCTCTACGGATATGTGCATCATCCCCAAACGCAACAACTAGTCGATGAAGCTCTGTTGCTAATTATGCAAGCTCCTCGCTCCTACACTCGTGAAGATGTTGTGGAATTCCATTGCCACGGCGGTATCATGCCAGTCCAGCAGGTATTGCAGTTGTGCATCGAGCAAGGAGCAAGGTTGGCACAACCCGGCGAGTTTACTCTGCGGGCATTTTTAAACGGGCGTTTGGATTTGACTCAGGCAGAAAGTATTGCCGACTTAGTCGGTTCTCGCTCACCCCAAGCCGCACAAGCAGCGCTTGCGGGCTTACAAGGGAAGCTTGCCGTGCCAATTCGCCAACTACGAGCCAATTGTCTCGATATCTTGGCAGAAATTGAAGCTCGAATTGATTTTGAGGAGGATTTGCCGCCATTAGATGAAGCCACGGTTGTTGCCCAAATTGAGCAAGTATTAGCGGAAGTGACTTGTATCCTGGCAACCGCTGATCAGGGAGAACTGCTCCGCACAGGTTTAAAAGTTGCCATTGTTGGGCGTCCAAATGTTGGGAAATCCAGTTTATTGAATGCTTGGAGTCGAAGCGATCGCGCGATCGTAACCGATCTCCCTGGCACTACCCGTGATGTGGTTGAGTCGCAGTTGGTGGTTGGAGGGATACCTGTACAAGTGCTGGATACAGCCGGAATACGTCCAACACTTGACCAAGTGGAGAAAATCGGCGTAGAGCGATCGCGTCGTGCGGCTCAAGCGGCTGACTTAGTATTACTTACAATTGATGCAACAACTGGCTGGACAACTGCTGATCAGGAAATCTATGAGCAGGTGCAACATCGCCCTCTGATTCTAGTCATTAACAAAACCGACCTCGTTCCCTCTGCTACAGTATCCTTCCCAAACAGCATTAACCATAGTGTTACAACCGCTGCTGCTCACAACCAAGGCATTGAAGGCTTGGAAAAAGCGATTCTTGAGGCAGTACACACAGACAAGCTCAAAGCCGCTGATCTAGATTTAGCAATAAATCAACGGCAAGCTGCTGCCTTAACCAGAGCAAAACTATCACTTCATCAAGTGCAAGAGACAATCACCCAGCAATTACCCTTAGATTTTTGGACAATCGATCTTCGAGGTGCGATTCAAGCATTGGGAGAAATCACAGGTGAGGAAGTTACTGAATCCGTTCTTGATCGAATTTTCAGTCGCTTTTGTATTGGGAAGTAGCTACAGCAATCCTCTGGTGCCTATTACCACCAATCGGTTACAGGCAAAAATTATGTTTTTAACCTTCATTGCTAAGCTAATAGGCATTCGAGTTGTATATAGCGAAAAGCTATAAGGCTTGCTGCTCCTATCCATTTAGAAGACGAACATTTTGAATGTCTGAATTGCTTAGTCTTGATGCAGTGACAGGATTGGGTTGTTAGAATACAGTCTTTTCTTGATCTGGATGCCAAGACTGGTCGTTATTGGGTGCGATCGCGTAGCAAAAATCATCACTTCTTTTTGAAGAGTACAATCTCTTGAGGACAATTTTTGTGCAAATCTTGAAAGAATTGGGAACCCTAAGACTACAACAGGTGCCTCAGCAATTATGTCACAGGTTCAATACGACGAGTACAAAAAAAGTCAAAGTAGCGCTGCAACAAAAGCGTCAGAGGGCTTAGGTATGACAAACTCCAGTGATCGAGATTCTTGCCTCATCCTAATTGCAGATGATGATCGGTTCACACGACTAATGCTTCGGCAAGTTATGGAAACCGAAGGGTACAAGGTGGAAGAAGCGGGGGATGGAAAGCAGTGTCTTGCTGCTTATGAGAAATACAAGCCCGATATGGTGCTGCTAGATGCCATGATGCCCGTAATGGATGGCTTTGCCTGCTGCGCCCAACTGCAAACGCTTATGGAACGCGATTCCCTTGACGGTAGCTCCGCTCTACGCACTCCTGTGTTGATGATCACTGGACTCAATGACCAAGCCTCGGTTAATTGGGCATTTGAAGCGGGTGCTACTGATTTAGTTACTAAACCAATTCACCCCCCTGTATTAATGCGGCGTGTCCGTCGTCTTCTCGAAGCAAGTTGGGCAGAAAAGTCGTTGCGGGAGAGGGAGAGACAGTATCGATCTGTAGTTGAAAACGTCAAAGAAGTAATCTTCCAGACTAATGCGGCTGGTACCTGGACATTCCTCAATCCGGCTTGGACAGATCTCACTGGCTTTGCCGTTGCAGAAAGTGTAGGGACAAATTTCCTGAAGTACGTTCATCCAGATGATCAGCAACTACATCAGGAACTATGGCAGTCACTCCTCAAAGGCAAAGAAGCCTCTTGTCTGCAAGAGATCAGGTATTTGACCAAGACAGGAGAGTCTCGTTGGGTGGAAATTCATGCCCATCCTACACAGTCGGCGAATGGAAGTTTGACTGGCATCTCCGGCATCATCAGAGATATTACGGAGCGGATTTATACGGAAGCTTTAGAGAGAGAGAAACTGAAGCTGGAAACTGAAATCGTCGAGCGCAAACGCACAGAGAACGTGATTCGCAATGCTCTCTCCAAGGAAAAAGAACTGGCTGAACTTCAATCTCAGATTATCACCACCATCTCCCACGAGTTCCGCACCCCACTAACAACGATTCGCTCGTCTAGCGACTTACTCAAATGTTATAGCCAGAATTGGACAGAGGAGAAAAAGTTAAAACATTTCCAGCGAATTGAGGACGCTGTTGAACATATGAGCAATTTGCTTAGTGATGTTATCCTCATTGGTCAAGCCGAAGCCGGACAACTGAAATTCAACCCAACTCAGGTAGATTTGGAGAATTGGTGTCGTGAGATGATTGACGATTGGCAACTGAGTTTAGGGAACCAGGTAGATGAGGGTTCTCCTCAAATTATTGTTTCGGTTCAGGGAAATGCCACTCAGGCAAATCTCGATGAGAAGCTGCTGCGGCAGATTTTGACGAATTTACTATCCAATGCTGTTAAATTTTCTCCCAAAACAGGAACTGTGCATTTCGATTTAGTGTGTCAGGAAGAGCAGGCGATTTTCTGCATTAAGGATAAAGGCATTGGCATCCCAAAAGATGAGCAAGAGCAAGTGTTTGACTCCTTCTACAGAGCCAGTAATACGGGTACGATCGAGGGAACAGGAGCTGGCTTAGCGATCACAAAAAAGTGCGTGGAGTTACACCAGGGTCAAATCACAGTAGACAGCGAAGTAGGAGTGGGGACAACCTTTAGGGTCAAGTTACCATTGAACCTGAAGCCAACCTAGAAGAAAATTTTTAAAGGTTATCGCGCTTGAAGTTATCCTCTATTCGCTTCTGGTGGTGGGCAATTCTCGGATTGCTTTTAGTTTGTCTGCCAACACTGGGTACCCTTACTCCCAACACTGTTGAATCTGACGTAGCCGCTCTCGTCGCCTTTGGGCCGCGTGTCGCTGGGACACCTGCCTCGGAGCAAGCCCGTACCTATTTGATCGAGGAATACCGTCAAGCTGGCTATATGACTGAGCTGGGAAGATTTACCTACCCAAAGTTTGAAGACCTCGGCTCAACCCTTAGAGTTGAAGATGTAACCATTGAAGGTCGGGCGCTTGAGAGTTCAGCTGCGGGTCAACTCAGTGCGCCTCTCGTTTTCATCCCCGGCGTTGGGCGACCTGATGATTTTACCACTGTTGATGTGACAGGGGCGATCGCAATTGTACGCCGTGGTGAAATTCCCTTCCTGGAAAAAGCTAAGAATGCCGCTACAGCGGGTGCCGTTGGTCTAGTGATTGTCAACACTAGCCCAAAGCCGTTGTTTGGGATGCTAGGGGATGAAGTAAATATTCCTGTGTTTGGGCTATCGGGTGAACAAGGGGAACCACTGCTGCAAAAAGCGAGTACAGAGTCACTTAGAGCAAATCTCAACGTCAATGTTCGCCGACAAACTGTAACGGGTTACAACATCATCGCCCATCTCCCGGATGTAAAGCAGCCAAAAATACTCCTTGGCGCTCACTACGACTCAGTACCCAA
Source organism: Symplocastrum torsivum CPER-KK1 (assembly GCA_019358875.1). Taxonomy (GTDB): domain Bacteria; phylum Cyanobacteriota; class Cyanobacteriia; order Cyanobacteriales; family Coleofasciculaceae; genus Symplocastrum; species Symplocastrum torsivum. The sequence goes on along the minus strand of JAHHIF010000083.1, from coordinate 22,373 downwards.
ATCTCCGGGTGCGAACGACAACGCTTCCGGTACAGCCGTTGTCCTTGAACTCGCTCGTCGCCTTGCGAATACCCCACAGAGTCATCAAGCTTGGTTCGTTGCTTTCGATGGTGAAGAAGACGGGTTAAGAGGCTCAAAGGCGTTTGTTAATACAGCCGAACCTCAGTTCCTGCCTAAGCTTCAAGCGATGCTAAACTTTGATATGGTTGGTGTCAATGACCAGCTTTTTGTCGGAGGTTCTGAGTCACTCACAGCTTTAGCTCAGAAAGCAGACCCAAAGATTTCCAAAATTCGCGATACAGGAAACAGTGACCATCAACCCTTTTCTGCCGCCGGGGTGCCTGTCGCCTTCTTCTATCGGGGGCAAGACCCAAACTACCACTCACCAGGCGACAAAGTCGTAGACCCCAAACTCCTAGAAGCAACAGCTCAGGTAGCACAGTCAGTTGTACGCTATCAGTTGGAGTCAGCTTCCAATCCCTAGTTTCCAGCCGCGACACCCTTGTTTGTCAGATGGAACTCGCCTCTCTGCTCAGACTCAATCGAGTGATTCGCGTCATTGGCTTTGACGATGCTCCCTTTATCCGCAACGCAGGTGGGAGTGTATCAATTGCTGGTGTTGTTTGTGCAGGGACTCGCTTTGAGGGGATGGTGTGGGGACAAGTCGAGCAGGATGGTTGGGATGCAACAGATGTGATCTTAGAGTTGCTATTGGGGCGAAAGTTTTTGCCACAACTCCATGTTGCCCTTTTCGATGGCATTGCCTTCGGTGGATTTAATGTAATTGACTTACCGAAGCTTTCAGAGCAACTGCAATTACCTTGTGTCGCTGTAATGCGACGGATGCCCAACCTAGCGGCTGTAGAACAAGCGATTCGCCGCCTACCCCAACCAGAGCAACGTCTTGAGCGGTTGCAAAGAGCTGGAACTATCCATGCTTATCCACCTTTTTTCTTTCAAGTATGCGGTGCTTGCCCCAAGGTAACGTTCTCGGTACTAGAACGTCTAACGGACTGCGGGAAAGTGCCAGAAGCCTTGCGTCTAGCTCATTTAATTGGTGCAGCAGTGATTAAGGGCGAGAGTGGAAGTACGGCTTAGGTTGTTGCAAAGGGAAAATGCGATCACAAACGCTTTTCTCGAAGTTACTGCAACGAATCAAGCAACTCGTCGTATGGCAGGCGAAGAGATAAATTTTAATTAAAAGCGTAGAAGTTGCCCCACCCTATGTCAGTTAGTCCTACCACTCACCTTCCTCCCTTAGAAAGTGGCGATCGCCTTACTCGCCAGGAATTCGAGCGTCGCTATCAGGCAATGCCGCAGATTAAAAAAGCTGAATTAATTGAACGAGTAGTGTACGTGGCTTCACCTGTGAGGATGACCAATCATGGTAGACCCCATGCTCAGCTTATGGCTTGGCTAACAGCCTATTGGGTTGCAACATCAGGTGTGGATATGGGCGATAACACTACTGTACGCCTTGACCTTGACAACGAGCCTCAACCCGATGCCTTACTGCGAATCGAGCCAGAGGTGGGTGGTAATTCTCGTATCAGTGATGATGATTATATTGAAGGGGCACCAGAGCTAGTTGCAGAAATCGCAGCTAGTAGTGCATCCTATGACCTCAACGACAAGCTCAATGCTTATCGTCGTAATGGAGTTCAAGAGTATATTGTCTGGCAAATTTATGAGAATCGCTTAGATTGGTTCAGCCTCCAAGAGGGGAGATATGTTTCACTGCAACCGGATGAGGCAGGTGTGATTCGCTCTTTTGTTTTCCCTGGATTATGGCTAGCGGTGAATGCATTGCGAGATGGGAACTTGCCTGATGTTTTAGCGGTTCTACAGCAGGGACTACAGACGGCAGAGCATCAGGCGTTTGTAGAGCGTTTGAACTGACATCTTGCACTCCTTTGCAATAACCCTCCAGGGGTTCAAACCCTAGGGCTTTTAGCGAAAGTCCACGTGTAGACTAAATACTTACTGTGCAAGGATTTCAGTCCATTTTAATGGACTTGGGCTATGAGCCGTGGACTTGAGTCTACGGCGGGTATGTGGGTTTGTTGAGAATGGTGCAAGATCTCAGTTTAAACCAACAGCAGTAGCCTAAGGTGCTGGGGAAATTGCTTTTAATCAGCTCTTCTCAAGATAAGCGATCGCCTTATCCTGTTCCAGAACGACACAAATTCGTGTTGCTACTCGTTCTGAATGGCAAGCATAAATAAGCAACTTTTTCAAGCTGGGTGATAGTAAAAAGCGACTCCAAGAATCAGGTAGGTGGCTAAGAGGAGGGTGCCATCGAGCCAGTTTGACCGTCCACCAAAGCTGATGAGATTGGTGACCATAACTGCGATCGCTAAAGCAATTACTTCAAAAGTATTGAAGTTGAGATCAATTGGTTGACCAATTGCCTGACCTACGAATACTAGAACTGGAGCAACAAATAGAGCAACCAGCAAACTATCGCCCGTTGCCGTAGAAACGGTTAAATCCATTTGATTTTTCAGGGCAAGCCGAACAACAATGATGTATCCTGCAACATCACTAATCAACGGCAGCAAAATCACTCCGGTAAATAGGGGAGTGAGTCCAAAGCGCTGAGTTTGAGACTCGATGACAGCGACAAACATCTCGGATTCAAAGGCAACGGCGACAGTAGACGCTAATAGGACGACAATCCACACCCATAATTTAGACCATCTCTGTTTTAAGGACGGTTCCGGTTCTGGGAAAGAGGGGATTCCATCAATTTCTTCATCAGCTAATCCAACTTCATAGAGGTAGCTGTGGGTTTTGAGGGAGAAAAGGAGCGTCAATCCATAGACGACAATTAGTATTGCTGAAACCACCAGCGAGAGATTGCGAATTGCGATCGCATCAACAATATTTGAGGTATCAATCACCATCGTCGGCAGTGCAATCGCAATTACTGCCAGCGTCATTGATGAGCCATTAACCTTTGCCAAAATCGGCTTAAACTCTTGCTCTTTGTAACGCAGTCCCCCAGTCAGCATCGCTAACCCTAATAGAAGGAGTAGCGCACTCAGAATACTGCCCGTGATGCTGGCTTCAACAATATCCACCAGCCCTTTGCGTAGTGCCATTAGGGCAATAATTAGTGCCGTTGCATTGCCAAACAGGGCATTAACTAATCCTCCAACCGACGGGCCTGTGACTACCGCTACCTTCTCCGTCGCCGTGGAAAGCCAAATCGAGAGGGGAATAATGGCGAGTGTGGAAGTCACAAAAACAGCTTCTTCACCCCAATTCAATAAATCAGCCGCCAGCGAAATGGGTACGAAGACCAAAAGAACTAGTGGAATAAGGTTTTTGATTGTCATAGCCTTCTGCACAATAGATTTACCCTACCTGATAATGGGTTAGTAGAGTATCAACTATTCACTGATCTAGAGAGTCATTTAAACGGCAAAAACTATATTGCTAGCGATCGCCCTACCATGGAAACCAATACTCCACTTCAGCCCAAATAAGCTCGGCGGTCATGTCACAACCTAGTGTTTCCCCAGACGAAAATCTCTCCGAACCACAGACCGAAACTCCCAGACCTAAAAAGAAGGGCAAGTCGCTCCCTCCGAAGCTCATCATCAAACTCGGCAAGTTTGTCTGGACAACTCTCTGGCACATCATGATGTCAAACCTCGCCCCACGCAACAAGGAGGGCGCGTACATTCGTCCAAGCAGCCAGTTTAGGAACTTCGCGGGATCGGAGGAAGGCAACCTCCATCCACCAGAAGCGGGACGCTACAACCTCTACGTTGGACTCGGCTGCCCTTGGGCACACCGCACCCTCGTCGTTCGGGCATTAAAGGGACTTGAAGAGGCAATATCAGTGTCCGTGGTGTCTCCTTCACCAACTGAAGGGGGTTGGGTGCTAAATCAAGAGCAGGAAGGCTGCCGTACACTAGCTGAGCTGTACCAACTGGCAGAACCAGGATACAGTGGGCGTTCTACAGTACCTGTGCTGTGGGACTTGAAGAAAAAAGCGATCGTCAACAATGAAAGTGCTGAGATCATCGTGATGCTGAATTCTCAGTTCAACGAGTTCGCTAAGAATCCTACACTAGACCTCTATCCGGAGGAACTGAGGGAGAAGATTGACTGGTGGAACGAAAAAATCTACCACTCGGTAAACAACGGCGTGTATCGTTGCGGCTTTGCTCAGACCCAAGAAGCGTACAATCATGTCTGCGATGAACTGTTTGCAACTCTAGATGAGATTGACGCAGCACTAGAGACGAGTCGATATCTCTGTGGGGACAGGGTTACACTTACAGATGTCCGTCTTTTCACTACGCTGTTCCGCTTTGATGTGGCGTACTACGGGCTGTTCAAGTGCAATCGCCGGAGAATTCAGGACTATAAAAACCTAGGAGGCTACCTTCGCGACTTGTATCAGCTTCCCGGAGTTGCTAGCACCTGTAGCCTAGAGAGTGTGAAGCAAGACTACTACGGAAACCTATTCCCACTCAATCCTGGTGGAATCATCCCCTCCGGTCCTGATATGACTAGCCTACTAGAACCCCACGGTCGCCAAAGCATCGGTAATACTTCAGGTGTGGTGATTAGCTAACGTTAAAAGTCAAAGAGGATGAGGGCAGCAAGCTGAGTTAGAGATTGCAGGGGAGTAATATAGAACAGCCACATATTTCAAACTAGCCGCAGGCAAGGACATTTTTGTAAAAACGAAGTCGCTTTACTCTCAGCATCCGGGTTGTGTATATGCGCTGGAGTAGGTCGGATGATGCCATTAAACAAATCATCCAGACCATAAGGAGTGAAGAACTGCCATTGCCCTTGAGTATCTAACCGAACACCTACAGCCGTCGCCGTGTGCAGCCAATCAGTAACTCCATCTTCAGTGCTACTGTAGGGTCTGCGACCTGGACGCCAACGTGCAAAACTTGCTTGATTTTTGACATCAAACTTGTAGTCAGGAAACTGCGCTGTGAGGGTAGCCTTTGCCGTGAGTTCTTGGGAACGATTGCCAAGTGCATCAAAAAAGGCAATATCAAAGTCATTGATGACTAACTGACAGTCGTTGCCAAACAGCGATCGCCAAACTGTATTTCGTACCGCACCACCCGCCAACCACCAGTGAGGGAGATTGAGAAGTGCGATCACAGGTAGTACAGCTCCAATAGGCGAATCAACTAGAAGCGTCTGAAGGCGAGTAGCACTATCCATACTTATTCCTGAGAGATTATCTGACCTACCCGCTTCAATATCTGGAGAACATCGTAGAGCTGGTTTCGGTGAGGGAGAAGCGAAAATACATCTGATACATCGTACTGAGGAGGTGCTTGTTGGCTTAGCTTCAAAAAGGCAAACGTCCCCCCATTCGTCACCATGCCATAAATGGGGCGAACGGGATGAGGGTTCGCCATCATATACGCTAAGGCTTGGGGAATCGCTAACTCAATGTTAAGGTCGGTGTGCTTAGCTTCAAGCACCACAACCCAGAATCGATCCAGCACCACCAAAAAATCTATACGTCCCCGCAGAATCTCATCTTCAATAACAGTAGTGACTTCAACCGATACTTCGGAGCGCAGCTTAAAAGGGGAATCATAAAAACCCGCTAGTTCCAGCAAACGAGAGACAACAATGAGATTGACCGCCCCTTCTGCTAGGGGTCCATCTGCCTGATGGTAGCGGTATCTGTATCTAATCGGGTCTAACGCGGCTTGCTCCTGTTGGGTGAGTTCGGACAACTCCTCAAACCATTCCGTAAAGAACTGCTCGTCCTCTGTCCGCCGCAGCTCGAACTTGGCATGAGCATCATTGAGTGTTTTGATGCTTTGAGTAATTGCTGTTTGAACCATCGTTTTTTGTTCTAGTCTTTCCCGTAAATGTAAGCGATCGCCAAACCGTATTTTGTACCGCACCACCTGCCAACAAACGTTAAGCCTGATTGTGCTTGGACATACCAAGGATTATCATTCCCAATCAAGATTTCTCCAGAATTAGTGATAGAGCCAGTCCTGTCTGAGGATAGAACACTCACAATTCACTGATTAATAACCTTGTGGAATAACAACAAGAGATACAAATTATGACATCAGATAATCCTCAAGATAATCGGGACGATAACGCTCAATATGACCCTGAAGATAATCCTGGAACCCAGACACACATCCCAAACACAGAAGAGGGTAACACTCCGCTTGATGAGAGATATCGCATGACGGGTCAAGAATCCGGTTCTGACGTTAGTCCCGGTGCCGAACCTGAAGCTCCTGGAGGTGAAGTTAAGGTGGTTGGTGCGCCTAATCAAGGAACTGACTCTCGTTAACTAGTAACTAGAATTCAAAACAAGCCTCCGTCTTAGTCTTGGTTGGGGGCTTGTTTTGTGGAGAGCGATCACTCTCAAACAAGCCAGTACTACTTATATTCGTCAGACTAGAGTTATCACCATAAAAAAGCTGACTTTCCTTGTGGATAACTTTATGAAAACCCTATCGCCTAGCGATGTTAATTCTCTACCTGCTGGTGGTTCTGACCCATTGAGGTTTGACTGGAAGGAGGGGTGGTACCCAGTCCATTATGTCTCTGACCTGGATAAGTCAAAACCAACACCCTTTACGCTGCTGGCTATAGACTTTGTCATCTGGTGGGACTCAACTGCCTCCTGTTGGAGGGTATTTGAGGACAAATGCCCTCACCGCCTTGCGCCTCTTTCAGAAGGTAGGATTGCCGATGACGGTTTGTTGGAGTGTCCTTATCACGGTTGGGCTTTCTCTGGCGAAGGTCAGTGCGATCGCATCCCGCAGCAGGTTGAGGACTTAGCAGCGCAGGCTTCCAAAAGAACCTGTGTGGTGAGTCTACCTACAGCCGAAAGGCAGGGACTGTTGTTCGCCTATCCTGGATTGCCAGAAAATGCTTCTAGAACTCCAGTTCCAATCATTGAGGCACTAGAGGAATCGCCTTCCGAGTGGGTCTGCATTGACACGTTTAGAGACCTTCCTTATGACGCTCTTACGCTCTTGGAGAACGTGATTGATGCTAGCCATATTCCCTACACGCACCATCGGTCGGTCGGGAATAGATCGTTTGCTGGTCCCGTTGAGCTTGAGGTGAAAGAGTCAGGAAAACAGGGCTTTCAAGGAGTTTGGGAGTCTGGGCCGCGACTAGGAACGCTGGGGCAACAGGATACAACATTCCTTGCACCAGGGTTGATGTGGCATGACCTGACATCCAAGCAGTTTGGTAGAACATTAACCGTCGTTTACGCTACCCCAATTCGCAAGGGTTCTTGCCGCATCTTTGCACGCTTTCCCTTCAAGTTTTCCTCCAAAGTACCTGGCTTGTTCATGAAGCTGACACCGCGCTGGTTCTCCCACATTGGGCAAAATGCGGTTTTGGAAGATGACCAAATTTTCCTGCACCATCAGGAGCGAACGTACACAACGAAAAAGATGAAAGTTTCTTTCCCCAATCACCAGTCCCCAGTCGCAAGTATCATATAGGAAAACACCTCACTTCATGCTGCATCGTTCATCCAAAGAGGGACTTATCTGCATCACACAACCGAAGCACGCTTGGGTTGCGGGTGAGTTGGCGCGGGCTTGGGGCAATGAACAGTTTGGGCAGTTTGTCCCCACGTCTGAAGTCTGTCTAGCCGCAGAGCAACATGATATCGGCTGGCTCTTTTGGGAACAAGCACCCACTCTCAACCTCCAAACTGGCTACCCCTATCGGTTCACTGAACTGCCGACACCAGTGCATATCGAGATTTGGTCAGGTGCTAAACAGCTAGCAATGCCTTTGGGTAGGTATGCGTCATTGCTGATCTCACTACACGGCACTGGGCTATACGAGCGATATCGAGGTTGGCAGAACTCTGCCGAGTCTAGTCAAATCGTACAGAAATTCCTCGATAGTCAGTATGCCTTTCAACAACAGCTCATTGCTAGTCTGAACAAAGACCCGTACTATGCCCCTTATGCAACACCAGAAGTCATCAAGCACAATCAAAAGTTGGTGACAGCCTGGGATGCTCTTTCACTAATCGTGTGTCAGAAATTAACGGATTTTCAGCAGCTAGAGCAGGTGCCGACAGTTGATGGCGAAACCGTACTAAAGTTAACCCACATCAGCGATGACCCTCACCAGATAACGATATCTCCTTGGCCGTTTCAGGTAAGTGAAGTCAGGCTGGTTTATGAAGGACGGCTTTTACAAGAAACGTTTACGGATGAGACAGCGATGCGAGAATCACTCACAAGCGATCGCTGGGTAACCCTAAGCAGTATCCTGAAGCCAGAGTAACTTGCTTTGCCCTAGTGATAGTCGCTAATGATAGGCGATCGCAAAACGACTCGGAACGAGCATCATTTCGGTGGAGTTGTGTCAAATCATTCCCCAGCGCTAAAGACTTGTTGTGCTGTCACAAGTGACCGCGCTTCCTATTCCGGAGGTTTCCTCCGGAATCCAGCGTCGGTCAAGTTCAACTCTGGGAATGTTGGGGATTCGATGCGGTTATCTCCCCTGAACTGACTAACCTGGTACTCACCCTCAACTAGCTGGTAGACCGAAAAAGTGGGTTGCTTTGGATTGCCAATAAAGCGTCTACCGCCTAACCCCAAGTAATCAACAATCCAATATTCCGGAATGCCCATTTCCTCATAATCCCTGGCTTTGGTCAGATAATCGTCTCGCCAGTTGGTGCTGACAACTTCTACTGCCAGTTTGACTGACTTTCCCTGTGAGATCGTTGATGATTTCTTCCACAGTGGCTCATCTTGCACGGCATCTTTGTCTAAGACTATGACATCGGGCTGATAACCTGAAGGAATACTAGGAGGCTTGACAAGGTACGTTCTGGGAATGAAGTAGCGGAGGCTTTTGCGATCAAGTTCTACATTCAGCTTTCGGTTGAGAAAAGCAGCGACTTCTTCGTGGGTAATGTGTATAGGATTCGTCATAACTTCGCGCCTCCCCAACGGTTAGTGAAAATTATCTGTTGCTCAACAAATCTAGACACAGCAAGGAAAAAAAAAAGCTGATAGCTGACGGCTTTCTGCTATCTTTACCAAGGGTTGCCTACCAATGTGAACGCTGCCCAATAATAAGGATGCGTCAACGGTCGATTTCCTGTTTGCGCTAGCTCTGGTGGTAAAGTCAGTACTCCCCCTGGTGTATACAACTGACCATCTTCGACTCGAACTTCCCCGTTCAACATCGCTATCTGTGCCTGTTGTAAGGCTACTGCTTTGATAGGAGCTGTCTTCAGCTTTTGATAGAAGTTTGTCATCAAGCCTAGTGTGCCTTCATCACTGACATACCACAAACTGGCGAGTGAGGACTTTACCCCAGCTTGCACTGACAACCCCGCAAAGCCGAGTTCGGCTTCCTCATCTCCTAAAGCCGAGCGACAGGCACTCAGTACTAATAATTCTACAGGTGGTTTATTCCATCCGAGTTGTGGCAACTGGTCAAGGCGTAGCTTGCTATTCCACAACTGAATGTATGAATTGCTTGCTGCACCAGGTAGGAAATTAGCATGAGTTGCTAGGTGGATAATTCCAAACGGTTCTTGTTTGCGTTGAGCTTTGAGATTATCTAGGGTAAAGGCACCGTCTAGGAAAGATTTACCTGTCCAGAGTTGCTTTGTGATGACATTTAACTCTAAAGGTACGGCTGGTAAGGGTCTTTTATCAGGAAATTCCTCAACACCCATCCCCAATACTTGAGAGTCTTTGATGTCTTTGTAGCGGGTATCGGTGAGGCTGAGACTAGGCATTAGTCCAACACTATACCGCTCTACTAGAAATTGTTTCCCATCGTTGAGTGCTGCAACTGCTACCGATCGCAAACCGACATCCATAATAAATACTAAGTTCTGGATACCTTGCGTCTGTAAATCTTCTTCTAATGGAGCAATTAACCACTGGTAAAGTTGCCGGGACGGGTACAAGTAGTCACGGTTGTCTCTAACATTGGTAACACTCTCGCGAAATGTATCTGCAACGTTCAGAACTTTTGGGCGCTTCGTACCCACTCGTTTACGAATCGCATTCCCTGTAGAGGTTACCAATAACAGTTCAAGTTCCTCGTTGTCCCTGTTAGGTTGTGCGTTAAGTGACGTATCAGGAGGCACAAACGTCACATAGATGAGGGCAGGTTTGACGCCTGTTGCTTTTTCTATATCCTGTAAAATCTCTTGTGCCTCAGGCAGCGTGCGGATTTCATTATTGGGAAGTCCTAAATGAGCTTCAAACTGGCGAGTGAATGCTTCATCGACTGGAGCCAATACCGGGTCAATTTCCACAGAGGGAAGACTTACATCGGTAGAGAGTTGGGATACTGGATTTTGCTGCGGGAGTATCGTCGCATCTACTGGTAAATCAGGTGGTACAGGATTCGGATCGACAGGATTTGGATCGATAGGATTTGGATCGATAGGATTTGGATCGACAGGATTCGGATCGATAGGATTTGGATCGATAGGATTTGGATCGACAGGATTTGGATCGATAGGATTTGGATCGATAGGATTTGGATCGATAGGATTTGGATCGATAGGATTTGGATCGATAGGAGTATCTATTGCTGAAGTAATCAGTTGAATATCGCTTGGTGCAACTCCTTGATTGTAGAGTTCAGGGTATACACCAAAGAGAATTTGATTGTCGCTTCCGGTTGCGATCGCACCTGCTGTACCATTAATCGCGTTGTAATCTGCTCCCACTGTAAAAGGCGTGTCAGTGGCACCACCGTCATGCCGAATGATTACAGAACCGCCAGTGATACCGCCAGCCGTAGAGATGCTTGTCGTTGTGTTTGTTTGGTCGGTGAACGTACCAGAAGCGCGGAAGAATTGCTCGCTTGTAATATCAACATTGCCACCAGTCCCTGCAACCCCTCCCTGAGCATTGATCGAAACAACATCAATGTCATTTTCCGGGTCAAGGGTCACATCACCAGCATCGCCCTGAGTTGAACTGGAGTCAATGATACCTGTCGTGATCTGGGTTAGGGCAGAAATTGTAATATCTCCACCCTCAGCTACCCCTGAAGAATTCAAATTACCAGTCTCTACAGAACCTGCTTCGCTAATCAGAGTGATGGCTGAACCATTGGTAGTGATGTCTTCGGTTGTAATGTCCTGGTTTGCTTGTAGTGTAATAGAGGCGTTGTCTAACCCGATGATCGCTCCATTAACTGCGATCGCACCTGTGGCAGACTGAATTGTTACGGGGTCAAAAAATGTAGTGGCATTTACCGTAATGTTACCCGTATTGTCTGAACCTCCGAAGGTGAGGAGACTAAAGCCATCTTCCAATGCAGCAAGGTCAGTTGTGCTTAGATTCAAAGCACCTGTATCACCAGTTCCCCCGATTTCAATATCTTGCCCAGAGGTGAACGGTTGAAGTACAAGCGCACCACTACTTCTGACCACTGGAGGAGTTGTCCGAACTGGAACAAAGTCAATCTCATTACTCGTGAGTGTGATATCGCCACCCCCTGCAAGCCCGCTAGCATCAACGCTTCCAGTCGCAATACTGTTAGCCGCTTGCAGTGTAATGTTTCCACCCCTACCCGTTCCATCCCCTGTGCAAACATTAATTACGGTTGTTGAACAAGAGCCAATAATCCCTGTAGCAGTTGCATTGTCTTGATTTGCTGTTGTCGTGTCAATCGTGCCACCACTCGTTACCTGAACCTCGCCACCATTTAAGGTGCCTCTGGTTTGAATGTCATCGACGTTAACATTGCCACCCACTGTAATGGTGATATCACCACCACTGCCGTTATTGCCTGTGGAGAGAACATCTAGCAAGCTAATATCACCACCTGCAATCAGGCTAATATCACCGCCATTGCCGTTACTACTCGTTGAGCGAATACTCTCTAAGGGGGGAATCGAAATGGTAATATCACCACCTGATGTAAGGCTAATATCACCACCATCTCCTGTCCCTGTCGCACCGTTCCAATCCGAAACAATCCGCGCCACCTGAATATCACCTGTCGCCTCCATAATCACCGTCCCAGCATTTTGCCCTGCTGTGCCCGATGACGTTGTAACTCTGTCAACCTCAATACTTCCCGGTGTTAATCCGGTAGTATCACCTGTAAAGTCAATTGGTGGCGTACCAATTCCCAGTTGAGGAACATTAGCCGGATACTCTAATGCAGCTTTTCCAGCTTGCAACACCAAGCTTGGAGTCGTCGTCAAAATCTCGAAATGCTCGTCGGTAGAAGGAATTGCACCAGAGGTATCTGGCTGAGTGATGGTAATGTTTCCTCCCCTGATGCTTCCTATCGCCTCAACTTTAAGTGCTGCACCTGTATAATTGCCAAAAACGACATCACCATTGGAACTGATAATCGGGTCGTAGAGACTGACAAAGCTACCAGGATTGCCGGATAAATCGAGTATTGAGAAGCTGCTACCACTGGTAAAGTGGGCATCTCCGGAGATGTCACCATTACTGACTAAACTGAGTTCACCACCACTTTGAAAAGGGGTCTGGGGATGATTTAGGGCAAGTATATCAATCCTCTCTTTACCCTGGATGTAAAGATTGCCTCCAGCTTGCGCCAAAAAAGGAGTGCTGACACTATCCCGCACCTGGACGGTATCCTGTGCTAATAACTGCAAGTCCCCTGTCGTCTGCAACTGACTTTCTACCAGCGTCAGGTTGTGGTTTGCCGAGAGGGTTGCGGCTTTTGCTCTAACATCTCCTCCGACTACATCCCCTGCGGCGATAGGAATTCCAGAACCAGAGAGTGCAACCGTTCCATCACTGTTAGTTGTTAACTCTGTCGCATTCGTGTCACTACCACCTGTTAACAGTTGGGGTAATGCTACAACTGGCAGTGTCCAAGCATTAGGCTGACTATCCGCTGCACCACTTAAAGGTTGTACCTCCAAGCTTAGAACACTTCCAGGTTGGCTCAGGCGAACTAAGCTCTCACCGGGTACTGCTGCCACATTGATATTACCGCCAGGTGCAGTAAGCTTCCCTGTATTGACAACAGTGCCGCCTAGAAGGGTGAGATTCTGTCCCGGTTGCACAGTTAATTCCCCATCGTTGAGAATTGCCCCAGGCATAGAGGTAGTAAAGGCAAAGTTGCTAGGTGTTCCGACGAGTGCGGCGTAGTCATTAGCACCCGTGGCACTAAACCAGTGATTGCCAAAGCTGATACCTGTAGCAGTGGTGGCGGTAAATGAGGCGGGGACATTTAGCTGAGCGTTTGAGCCAAAAATAATCCCTGCTGGGTTGATTAAGAATAGGTTGGAGTTACCACCCGTTACTTGCAGTAAACCGTTGATGACGGAGGGATTACCTCCAGTGACGCGAGAGAGGATATTGAGAATTTCAGGATTGGAAATGAAGTTCCCAATCTGGTTTGCGTCTAGTCCAAACTGACTAAAGCTATGAAACAGATTAGTGCCATCGTTGGATAATTGTCCTCCTGTGATGTCGAGGCGATTACCATCAGGAGTGACAATTGTATTGGTACTACCGTCTGAAGTGACAGGTTGTGCGATCGCGGATTGAGTTGCGATCGCACCTACTAAAGGCAGTAGTGTCAAGAATTGGCTGAGTTTTTTTGCGATCGCATTTCTGTTCCATGCAATCTCCTTCGGATGCACAGCTAAGCCTGGAAACAAACTCCAAGCTCTGATGACACCCAATCTCCTATCCATAGAGGTATTTTTTAAGGAGTAGTCGTACCTACCCAACTGCTCAGTTTTTACAACATCCCTAGTTTCGACCCAAAGGCTCTTGTGAGTTACTCTCAAGTGATACTTTCGGGCGTTGGTTGTGATAACCAGGTGGTGGGATGCTGACATTTGACACCTTGGAGCGAGGAAATTACGCAAAGGATTACCGCTAACTTCACCCCAAGATAGTTGTTAGTTATCCCAAGTTTTAAAGCTCAGCGGCAAAACTTTTCTACGCAGTGGACAAAGATTTCTACACCCATTCCTAAAGCTGTTTCATCAAAATCAAATCTTGGATGATGATGGGGATAGGCTAAATCTTTGGTGGGATTAGCAGACCCCAAAAAGAAGTAGCAACCTGGTACAGCTTGAAGGAAAAATGCCATATCTTCACCGCCCATAGTCTGACATTCTGGCACAATTCCTACTGGCGATTCTATAACCTCAGACGCAACTGAGCGAACTAGTTCAGCTATCTTTACATCATTAATTACGGGTGGATAGAGATGCCAATAATCTAGTTCGTAACTTGCACCCTGACTTTGGCAAACCCCCGCAATTACTTGCTCCAATCGCTTGCCAAAATACCCTTCTAATTTTGGGTTGAAATACCGAACTGTTCCGCTCATCCGTGCTGTACCCGCGATGACGTTCTGTGCTGTACCTGCATGGAGTTCACCAACAGTTACAACGGCTGAATCAATGGGGTCAACATTACGTGCGACGATAGTTTGTAAAGCATTGACAATTTGGGCACTAACGACGACTGAATCAACAGTTTGGTGAGGCATTGCGCCATGTCCGCCTTTACCCAAAATTGTGCAGTTAAAGCACTCGACTGCTGCCATCAATGCTCCACTACGAACCCCTACTGTACCAAGAGGAAGATTGTTCCACAAATGCAAGCCAATAATCGCATCGACATCAGGGTTTTTTAAGACACCTGCTTCAACCATTGGCTTTGCGCCGCCTGGACCTTCTTCGGCGGGTTGGAAGATAAATTTTACTGTACCTGCAAAGTCATCTCGATGTTGGGAGAGGTAGTAAGCTGTACCTAATGCGATCGCAACATGCCCATCATGACCACAAGCGTGCATCACTCCATCATGCATAGAGCGGTAAGGTACATCATTCTCTTCTTGAACAGGCAACGCATCCATATCTGCCCGAATCGCTAGAACTGGCCCTGGACGGTTGCTAGGAATTGTCGCAACAATGCCTGTCTCGGCAATACCAGTTTGATGCTCAATTCCCCATTCCTGCAATTTTTGTGCAATCAATTGAGCCGTTAGCTGCTCTTTAAAGCCTAGTTCCGGACGTTGATGCAGATGCCTACGCCACTCCACCAACTGAGGTTGCAAGGAGCGGATACTTAGTCTGATCTGAGATAAGTCAACAGAATGAGAAGTTGGAAATGTAGAAACCATTGTTGTTTCAATCTTTAAAGAAGTCTAGTGAAGAGCCATAACAATTATCGCGATTACGCCAGACTGCTGAGGCGGCATTGACTTCCTAAAACGCTATCAAGAGGAAGAAAATGCGATCGTACGCTCAGCACTTGAGTAATCCATGTATTTCTCAGCCTACTTCAAGCTTACCTCCTTAAATGCGATCGCCTTGGTAACAGGAGACCTCATGTCCGGGAGGCACAACGCTGAAAATTTTTATACCTCTTACCTCTGTGTGCTAACTCCTAACCTCTTTTCAAGAGAGCTATGGCGTTATACATGGAATACAACTTGAATCTTTAAACATTACGGATTCAAGTTGTAAGTTAGACAAAGCTTGCTTGATTAAGCTAGATCTTTAAACAAAAACTTTAAAAGGTAAGTTCCTGGCATCCTGACTGGAAGCATGGCATAAATTGAAGGAGTTTTAAGAAAGCGATCGCTTTGTTCAATTTTTAGAGGTACGACAGGCAACGTAGAGTAGTGGGCATATGATAACCTGACTCTATGATGCTGTAGGAGAGAGTCATGACCCGCTTTGGTAAGCAACCTCCCCGCCACAAATTTTTCTTAAACCCCCACCAGGATGCACGATTTACCTCCTGTCCGAAGTGCGATGGTAAGACCAATCTGCGGAAGTTTCCTCTCTTCATCCATGTAAATCCACTACAGCCAGTTGTACTGAACAAAAGCTGCCGCTACTGTCCCTACTGTGATTTGATCATTGCCCATCAAGATGAGATTGAGCAGCAGCTAGCCTTCCTATTCATGCAGCAACAACCAGAAGTGATTGGCAATGATTATTTAGTAATCGGCACATTAGATAAAGCTGATTGGCGGCGCAGTACGAAGAAGCCCTTCAATTTTGAGGAAATGCGAACTTGTCTCCATGACTTCAAAAAAGTGATGAGCTTTGAGCCAACACGTTATATCTGGGTGAAGGATGACTCGAAATAGTGTGAGAAATCTTTAAGCTTATCGATATAGTCTGACTGGGAGCAATTCTTCATTTATTACTGACTAGAACTTTGCAATATTTCTCGAAGTCGTGTCCGAAATAAACGCACAGAGGCTCTTTGTCCAATTGTTTTGCTTGGCTCTATAAATCCTGGAATTTCTGCAATCGGCAAGATGGGAAAAGCTAAACTTTTATCACTCTGCTCGTACTTTCCCTCAACCAGTTGATAAACCTGTAAACTTTGCTTGCGGTATCTCCAAAGTTCGGGAACCCCAAGTAAAGCGTAAATATTGAATTTATTTAAAGAAGAACGGGTGTAATCTGACTCGAAAGCTAAATCTGGAGGTGGGTCATTTAGTAAGTCAATATTTTTGCCTCTAACTTTAGATTCATTTTGAATATAGAAACAAGTGTCAGGTTCAACCGCACGAGTTAAGTCTTCCCGTTCGAGAAACAAAGCACCAAGGCTTCTAATCTCAATCTCTAGCTCATCAGCTAATGATTCAACAAAGCTTTCTATCAATCGCTTAGGCTCTTCATGTTCTGGTAATGGCATTCTAATTTCTAACTTCCCTCGCTCATAGGCAACTCTACAGGCGCGACTATCCCCTATATCTGCCATTAGGTTCTTGAAGGTTTGCCAACTAACACCTTCCAAAATGACTGCTGTCTCTGCACGAACTGACTCTTGCGGGGGAGTCGATGGTGTTACTGCCTGCACATTCATCGTTTTGTGCGCTCCTAATTGCTCGAAATTTTGCACAATATATTAAGCTAATCATCCAAAGCCTAACCCAACTTTCTATAAAGACAGCCGTCTATGAACAGCCCCTTCCTGACTCACCTCCATAGCCCCGATCGCCCTGTTATAGTCTTTGATGGTGCAATGGGAAGCTCACTCCAAACGCAAGACCTGACAGCAGAAGACTTTGGTGGAGCGCAGTACGAAGGCTGTAACGAGTACCTGGTTATGACTAAGCCAGAAGCTGTGGAGAAAGTGCATCGAGGCTTTCTGGAAGTTGGGGCGGATGTCATCGAGACGGATACCTTTGGTGGTGCGTCAATTGTGCTGGCAGAGTATGACCTTGCCGACCAAGCCTATATTCTGAATAAGAAAGCAGCCGAATTGGCAAAGCGTGTGGCGGCTGAGTATTCCACGCCCGAAAAGCCCCGATTTGTTGCAGGTTCGATAGGACCAACGACTAAGTTGCCGACACTAGGGCATATTGACTACGACACGATGAAAGCCTCGTTTGCAGAGCAAGCCACAGGGCTATATGACGGTGGGGCTGATTTGTTGATTATCGAAACGTGTCAGGATGTTCTGCAAATTAAGGCAGCGCTAAATGCTGTTGAAGAGGTATTTGAAGACAAAGGCGCACGATTGCCGCTGATGGTGTCAGTGACGATGGAAGCCCAAGGCACAATGCTGTTGGGGTCAGAAATTAATGCAGCGCTAACGATTTTAGAGCGTTACCCGATTGACATCCTTGGTCTTAACTGTGCTACTGGCCCAGACCGGATGGTAGATCATATTAAATACTTGTCAGAGCATTCGCCGTTTGTCGTTTCCTGTATCCCCAATGCCGGACTACCGGAAAACGTTGGGGGTCATGCCCACTACAAGCTGACGCCGATGGAACTGCGGATGGCATTGATGCATTTTGTGGAAGATTTGGGCGTGCAGGTGATTGGCGGCTGTTGCGGTACGCGGCCCGATCATATTCAACAATTAGCAGAGATTGGCGCAACGTTGAAGCCAAAAGAACGGCATCCCAACTTTGAACCCTCGGCAGCATCGATTTACAGTGCCCAACCTTATGAGCAGGATAACTCGTTCCTGATTGTGGGGGAACGCTTGAATGCCAGTGGTTCCAAGAAGTGCCGGGATTTGTTGAATGCTGAAGATTGGGATGGACTGGTTTCTTTGGCGAAGTCGCAAGTACGAGAAGGGGCACACGTCCTTGATGTCAACGTGGACTATGTAGGACGTGACGGTGTGCGAGATATGCACGAATTAGTGTCTCGCTTGGTAACAAATGTTACTCTGCCGCTGATGCTGGACTCCACGGAATGGGAAAAGATGGAGGCGGGACTAAAGGTTGCGGGGGGCAAGTGTCTACTGAACTCCACGAACTATGAAGATGGGGAGGAGCGTTTCTTAAAGGTGCTGGAGTTGGCGAAGCAGTACGGTGCGGGTGTTGTAATAGGCACGATTGATGAAGAGGGGATGGCGCGAACGGCAGACAAGAAATTTGCGATCGCACAACGCGCCTATCGCCAAGCTGTAGAATATGGCATCCCATCTCATGAAATCTTCTTTGACACCTTAGCTCTACCGATTTCTACAGGTATCGAAGAAGATAGGGCAAATGGGAAAGCGACGATTGAATCCATTCGCCGCATCCGGGAAGAACTTCCAGGATGTCACGTTATTTTGGGCGTCTCTAATGTTTCCTTCGGCTTGAACCCAGCAGCGCGGATAGTGCTGAACTCGATGTTTTTGCACTTCGCGATGGAAGCGGGGATGGATGCGGCGATTGTTAGTGCAAGTAAGATTCTGCCTTTAGCGAAGATTGAGCCAGAACATCAGGAAGTCTGCCGGAAGTTAATCTTTGATGAACGGCAATTTGAGGGGGATATTTGCACGTATGACCCATTGGGAGAGCTTACCACGCTGTTTCAAGGGAAAACCACAAAACGCGATCGCTCCCAAGATGACCAACTCCCCGTTGAAGAACGCCTCAAGCGTCACATTATTGATGGTGAGCGTATTGGGTTAGAAGAACAGCTAGCCAAAGCCTTAGAAACACATCCACCCCTCGAAATCATCAACGTCTTTCTCTTAGATGGCATGAAAGTCGTCGGAGAACTATTCGGTTCCGGGCAAATGCAACTTCCCTTTGTGTTGCAATCAGCGGAAACCATGAAAGCAGCCGTGGCGTATCTAGAACCATTCATGGAAAAAGCAGACAGTGGTAATAATGCCAAGGGTACATTTCTGATTGCCACTGTTAAAGGGGATGTTCACGACATTGGTAAAAACCTTGTCGATATTATCCTTTCCAATAATGGCTATAAGGTGATTAACCTGGGCATCAAACAGCCAGTGGATAACATCATTGATGCTTACGAACAGCATAAAGCTGACTGCATCGCGATGAGTGGGCTACTGGTGAAGTCTACGGCGTTCATGAAAGATAATCTGGCGACATTCAATGAGCGAGGCATAAGAGTACCCGTGATTCTGGGGGGTGCTGCCCTGACGCCTAAGTTTGTGTATGAGGATTGCCAAAATACTTACAAAGGTAAGGTAATTTACGGCAAAGATGCCTTCTCTGATTTGCATTTCATGGATAAGTTAATGCCTGCTAAAGCGGCAGGTGAGTGGGATGATTTAAAGGGCTTTTTGAATGAAGTAGATGAAACTTTTGAGGTGTCAACGAATGGTGATCAAGAAAACGGTTTAGGGGCACAAAGCCTTGCACCCCTACAAGAAGCGGAGGCGGCTGAACCAGCGCCCATAGATACGCGCCGTTCTGATGATGTCACGTTAGATATTGAGCGTCCGACTCCTCCCTTCTGGGGAACCAAGATACTGCAACCAGAGGATATCCCGTTAGAAGAGGTGTTTGGGTATCTGGATTTGCAAGCTTTGATTGCTGGACAGTGGCAGTTCCGCAAACCTCAAAGCCAATCGCGGGAAGAGTACGATGAGTTTCTACAAGAGAAGGTTTACCCAATTCTCGAAGACTTGAAGCAGCGCATTATCCAAGAAAACTTGCTGCATCCTCAGATAGTTTATGGCTATTTCCCCTGTCAAGCTGAGGGCAATTCGTTGCACGTATACAATCCTGCTGCAATAGATGACATTGTAGGGGCGCAAGGCCTTGCGCCCCTACAAAATCCCATAGCGACGTTTGATTTCCCTAGGCAGCGCTCTATGCGTCGTTTGTGCATTGCTGATTTCTATGCACCGAAGGAGTCTGGGATTGTGGATGTGTTCCCGATGCAGGCTGTGACGGTTGGAGAGATTGCGACTAAGTATGCAAAGTCGCTTTTTGACTCCAACCAGTATACGGATTATCTCTACTTCCACGGATTAGCGGTGCAGATGGCGGAAGCTTTGGCGGAGTGGACACACGCCCGGATTCGTCGGGAATTGGGATTTGGTAGTGAGGAGCCGGATAATATTCGGGATGTGTTGGCGCAACGGTATCGGGGTTCTCGGTATAGTTTTGGCTATCCGGCTTGTCCGAATATGCAAGACCAGTATAAACAACTGGAGTTGTTGGGAAGCGATCGCATTAATCTCCGGATGGATGAAAGCGAACAACTGCATCCTGAACAGTCTACAACTGCGATTGTTGCTTATCATCCGGTAGCCAGGTATTTCAGTGCTTGAGGATGGATTCTACTTCCGGAGATCTTGCACCAACCCATTCGCACCGCCCGGAGTTTGAACTCCGGGCTAATAGCTCAAGTCCACTAAAGTGGACTGAAATCTTTTAAGCATAGGTATTTATATGAGTCCTCTTAAGAGGACTTTATCTATTAGCCAGGGATTTGAATCCCTGGCGGGTGAGTGGGTTGGTGCAAGAGTGAGCTTCACAACTGCTCTGGGTTAATCCCTCGTTCTCGCAGTAGCGCCTCTAATGCTTGATAGCGCTGTCTTTCCTGTTCCAGTTGGCTAAGTGCTTCATCAGCGCGTTGGCGTTCCTGTTCGGCGCGTTGGCGTTCCTGCTCCATCAGTTGAGCCAGTTCAACATAGGTAAGGAATCTTTCTCCTGAAGGTGAGAAAATTTCTAGGTTGTCAGATATTATCTGAAACCTTATCCCCAGATGAGGACTAACCCAACCATTCATCTCGTCGATTATCTCGAAAGCTTCTCCAGAGCGCTGCCAACCAATTAATTCTGGGTTGTCGGGGTCATAGATGTAATATTCTTCTACGCCATAGCGTTCATAAAATTTGAGTTTATGAGCCATTCCTTTGAGGCGATTGCCGGGGGATAAGATTTCAAATACAACCTGTGGTGGAATGTTGTCTTCTTCCCATTGCTTGTAGGAACCCCTGTCTCCTTTTGGTCTGCCAAAGACAACCATTGCATCCGGCGCTTGGCGAGTTTTGTTATCTCCAACGACTGGATACCAAAGTAATTAATTTGGCACCCATGTAGTACTCCATCTGGCGTTTTGTCAGGTCCTTTGCCACATCAGGCTGGCTCTTTCTAATCGTTTTGGACATTTGGGCTTGTGTGGGTCTTGCCATTTTTTATTTTTTTTCTAAGCAAATGTACTTACTCAATTATGACTAAGCGATCGCTGTATATTCCCTCAAAGTGCGATCGCACTCGACCAGGATTGCCTTTAACTAAGCCTCCTATTCAGCTTGTACTGGCAACTGGAGAAGCATAGCGGTTAACCTGTGGACATCCTCTCGTACTGACTGACTCATATACCCCCATGACAGGATTTGAACCTCTAATCGCCCAAGCCGTCAGTGGTGTAGCCGTTCCAGTTTTCCAATCTATCTGGGCAGGTGGGGGTAAGATTTTAGATCGGTTTGGCAAAGCCCTGGATGGAAAAAAAGTCAAGCAGGCGATTGATGCCGCATCTAGGCAATATGCTCAGAACTACACCGAACGGCACGGCATTCTGAAAGTATTGGGAATGCGTGAACCAGTGTCCTTGGAATCTGTTTATACTGCCGTTCAGTTTTTGGATGACAGGGCTATCCGTAGTTTTGAGTCGGTGGAAACGCTCGAAGAAGTTTACCGCCAAGCTAAGCAACGCAGTTTTCAGCCTGAAGATTGCCAAAAGCAAGAGGGACTCAAAGTTGCTAATCAAAAGCAATATTTAATGGTTTTAGGGGGGCCGGGTGCTGGAAAATCTACCTTTTTGCGCCGGATGGGATTGGAAGCGCTCAAGGGCAAGAAAGGGAATTTGAAGCACGCTTGTATTCCTGTCTTTATCGAACTCAAAAAGTTCAACACGGGCGAAATTAATATCGAGAAGGAAATTGCGGAAGAGTTCCGTATCGGTGGCTTTCCCTCCCATGAAGAATTGAGGTTCTTCAGTACTTAGTATGCTAAATACATAGCGAAACAAGAAAAGAAGAGATAAATTCAGTGCGTCTAGTAGTGAGCAACCCCTGACTGGGATTGACACATGAGGCGCATTTATTATTGACTGTAGACAGAAGAAAAGAGCTGTCGGGATGCATTTACAGTCATGTTTAGCAAAAAAGGAATCAAACTTCTAACAG
>JAHHIF010000082.1 GCA_019358875.1 Symplocastrum torsivum CPER-KK1 | reverse complement strand
CGGTTCAATTATCTTATCTCGGCAAAAAAGCTGGCAAGGCTATCTATAACTCCACTTACGTTGCGTCTGCCTTGATTGCGCTCCACTAAATTATCTGCTTGTGACACTCAAAGGGCGGAATGTGGGTACAAAAATTTTGCAGGGAATTACTGACGAGAGTTTGTACCTTCTAAAGAAAAGCTTCTACACCCTAAAATAATTTGATGAAATAATAGTCACCAAAGTTCCTTGGCACTTACCTTGTGCGCCATGGTAAGTGTTCCCAAACGATTTCGTCAGATTATTGTGGGGCAATGGGGGATAGGCTACAGGACGTTTTCTCAGAGCCTATTGCCTAGAAAGCCACCTTCTCTTCGGTATCAAGAGGAATCCACCAACAGTGAGACGTTCTCTGTTACCACAATCAGCGATTATGGCTACAGTGATGAGGTTTGGACATGATTGAGCCAAATGGCTTTAAACAGCACTCCGTAGTGACTTCGCTTGGAAGAATGGTGTATTACACAGCTGAAGAACTTCCTTGGTGGGGAACAGATGCTACTGAACCCAAAGAACTACCAACTTTAGTCTTTTTGCATGGCTTCGGTGGTGGTTCATCTGCCTATGAATGGTCGAAAGTCTACCCAGCATTTGCGACGGAGTATCGAATTCTAGCACCTGATCTAATTGGTTGGGGTCGCTCTGAGCATCCAGAACGGAATTACCAGATTAACGACTACATCAGCACAATTATCGAGTTCCTTGAGAAGACCTGCACAGAGCCGACCCCTGTAGTGGCGTCTTCTCTCACAGCAGCATTCACTATCCGTGCGGCGATCGCACGTCCCGACTTATTCAAATCTCTAATTCTCACAACACCCGCAGGACTCTCTGATTTTGGCGAAGATTACACACGCAGCTTTTTCGCCCAGTTGATCAAAACTCCTGTTCTCGATCGCATCCTCTACAGCACTGGCGTAGCAACTAGTGGGGGTATACGCAACTTCTTAGAAAACCGCCAATTTGCCCAAAGCAGCCGAGTTTATCAAGAAATTGTCGATGCCTATCTAGAATCAGCCCAACAGCCAAATGCTGAATATGCTGCCCTTTCATTTGTGCGGGGGGATTTGTGCTTTGACTTATCCCTATACGTTCCCCAACTGACTACCCCTACGGCGATTATCTGGGGACAAAAGTCCGAGTTTACAGGACCAGAAATCGGTAAGCGCCTCGCTGATCTCAATCCTCAAGCGATTCGGGTCTTTCAACCCCTTGAAGATGTTGGGCTGACTCCCCAGTTAGAACTGCCTGCAGTAACAATCGGTTTAATTCGGCGATATTTGAAGTTGTTTGATTCGGGGACTGGTGATTAGGGCTTGGGGACTGGGAACTAGTGCAGCGTGGCGAAAATAACTATCCAGTTGAAAAAGGTTAAAAAGCTTACTGTACAAGCCATATTCCTTATGCCTTCTGCATAAGAGCCTCCTTGAACTAGTGACTGGGGACTAGGGAAGTCACGAGGAACTAGCCGGAGGCTCAATCCTTTCTCTCTTCCCCTAGCCTCTAGCCTCTTTTACCCATAGGAGTAGGGGATGTCAGACAGTCTCAGACTGCAATCTCTGTCTGATGCCTGAATCCCACGGATTTAATCCGTGGGAGTGGCTCAATTCACTCTGACATCAATCACGCTGGCTTTGAAGTTGTAGTCCCTGCCCTCCAGCTCGATTGGTGTTCCAATTTTAATTTTGGTACCGGCAACCACGGGACCATCCTTGGTGATTTCTGCTTTCCCGCCTAAGGTCATCACCATATCCGTGCTAAAAGAATTGGCTCTGGGGTCAGGTAACTCTTTAATAGAGCCATCTGGCTGCGGCACAAGTACAGTTTTCGGTAGTTCTTTTACAGATTTAATGTCAACCTGACCAGCCGGGTTATTACGAATGATGATACTGGTCTTTGCATTCTGCTCTTTAAACTGATTGATCAAGGCTCCTGAATCGCGCACACTTAAACCCCGGACAATCAAATCTACCTCCACTGGTTTGGGAGCGCTGATTTGCGCCACAGAACCGGTGGTGCCGGGGAAGAAAAAGATACCTACAATCACAAATAAAATTACTAAGGCAGCACCCAGGTCGAGAATGCTTACTTTTCCGAACAGGCGTCCTTTAGAATCCAAGATAGCCATGAAACGTTATTTAGTGTTTTTGCAAAAAGAACTATAGCTAAAGTAGTCTTTAGAACTAGGTACTAAGTAGTCAGAGAATGCCTCTTGTTATAGTCCTGTGTTAAATTACCACGACTGCTGCAAGAGATCAGCATGACTTCCAGTCTACTTTTTGACTGACAACTCGCCAATGCCTCGGAGGTATGTGTCCCAAAACTAGGGGAACAGGTCTGGAAAAGGAAGAGGCTACAGTAGGCAAGGTAGAAATGGCAACTAATCATCTTTAAATAACGTCGCTTTCTTGTGCCTCTCAAGTCAAGCTGTGTTAGTTATATCACCATGTTGAATTTGTTTTCTTTCCTGTCCCGTCGTTATCAGCGTCGTTGGCTGTATCCGCTGCTATCTGTAGTTATAGCGCTGAGTCTGGTTCTGGGCAGTCCTCAGGTAACGCAAGCCAGACCTTGGTTCGACCTAATTTTCCGAGGTGTTCAGATCCTCCAGCTGTCCAACATTTCTCCTCGCCAGGAAATTCAGATTGGTCAGCAAATTAATCAGCAGCTCGTTAGCAGCGAGATTCAACTCTATCGCAACTCGGAAATCAATCGTTACGTTGATCAAATTGGTCAGCGGCTAGCTCAAGAAAGTACGCGAACTGATATTCCTTACAAGTTTCAGGTTGTTAATGATAAAAATATCAATGCGTTCGCGACCATGGGTGGCTTTGTTTACGTCAACACGGGTTTGCTTACCGCTGCTGATAACGAAGCTCAGCTAGCTAGTGTAATGGCTCACGAGATTGGTCATATCGCTGGGCGTCATGCGATCGGGCAGATGCGACAACAAGCGATCGCACAAGGAGTAGCGGCGGCGGCTGGATTAGACCGAAATCTTGCCGTTCAAATTGGTGTAGATTTGGCTCTGCGTCGTCCTCATAGCCGTCAAGATGAAGTTGAAGCTGACGAATTGGGTCTAGACACCTTACAAAACGCAGGCTATGCTCCTGTGGCAATGGTGGACTTCATGGAAAAACTCCTTAAAAAAGGAGGCTCTGTGCCTACCTTTTTAAGTACCCATCCAGCAACAAGTGACCGAATTAATGCCCTAGAGCGGGCGATTGACCCTGCTCGGAGTAACGTTGGTGATGGCTTAGACACTAACGCTTACAGAAGCAAAATTCGCGTTCTTCTATGAGCGAAGCGCTGAACGCCGGGGAAGAATTTGTGAGGGTTCTACCCGCGTTACGGCTTCCTTGAGCGGTAATTTACGCAGACGACGGCGAAAGACATTGACCTGATAAACGAGAGAATTGGTGATGTCTAGCGCCGTCATCCAGCCGCTTTTAGGATGATAAGCACCTGTATCAATATCAAGCCACCCCCGACCCTGAGCAATTCTTCCAGGGAGGACTCCTGGTAGGGTAAAGGTAATGGTGTGACCTGTGATGATTAGCTTGTCCGGGAAATACGGTTCAGTGATGCTGTGAAATTCATCACGCACCCAGCAAAATTGCTCAGAAGTTTGGTTTTCTAGTGGAATTCGTGGATGAACACCAGCGTGGACTAACCAGGTATCTCCTAAATCCATGTAGGTTGGCAGTGTTCGCATCCAATCAAGATGCTCTTGGCTGACACCACCATCACCATAACTGTTGATGGTGCTATGACCACCACTATAGAGCCATGCTTGCAGTGCTGGGCCATAGATTTCTCCATCACCCAGAATGTCTAGTAACATCTGTTCATGGTTACCCAACAGACACAAGTAAGGGCTTCGTTTCACAAAGTCAACTACCTGAGCGCTCTGGGGGCCTCGGTCTATTAAGTCCCCCAGAAAATAAACCATGTCGTCGCTACTAGGAGCGATCGCATCCATTAAAATCATGAGGGTGTCGTAGTGACCGTGAACGTCACCGATAACAATACGACGGTTGGTCATTTTCACTTTTCCAAATTCCGATTGCACCAACTACCAGGTAGCACCCTTGAAATATAGCTTCCACAAGTGTAGTTAAGAATACCAGGCAGGTTTGCTGTTCTCAGTATGCCCAGATTTCTTTTAACACTTTTCAATCGCAGGGAATATCTATTAGAACTGAATACAGGTGCCAAGAGCGAGATTTCGGATTCTAATACAGATTCAGCCAATTTCACACCGAATACTTGGCATTAAGTACCGTATTCAGAGGAGAAGCAATGTGCGAGATAGGGACAGTGTACCTCTTAGGAAAGGACTTTTATACTCTTAAGATAGTTCCTGAGTTAAAAGCCTTGCCGTAATGGCATCTCTTAGAGCAGGAAGCTCTTTTTCTTTCTAGGTTGAGTTTATTTCACCAAAAATCGTGTCTTCTTCTATACTTCCGATTATTAACACCCTTAATCAGCCCACAAGCTGGGCTTGGGTCGAGCAAGCCATCACTCACCTAAATATCATTCTACTCGACCACTCTCATTGCGAACGTAAGGCGGCTGGAGTGGCGTTGAACTTGATGTTTCGTTACCCATCCTATACGCAACTGGTGCGTCAGCTAACTGCGATCGCACGGGAGGAACTGGAGCATTTTGAGCAGGTTAACCAATGGCTAGAACGGCTCGGTATTCCCTTAGCTCCTCTCTCATCGCCTCCTTATGCTGCGGGATTGAAAGCGGAGATTCGCCGCCATGAACCGGAGCGACTATTGGATTCGTTACTGGTTTCTGGTCTAATTGAGGCTCGCTCTCATGAGCGGTTGGGATTACTGGCAAATCATTGTCCTGATCGGGAGTTAGCTAAGTTTTATGGGGGCTTGATGGCATCTGAGGCGCGTCACTTTGGTGTTTATTGGGTGCTGGCGGATACTTATTTTGAGCGGGATGTTGTGACTGGGCGGTTGGAGGAATTGGCGGTTAGAGAAAGTGAGTTGTTGGTAACTCTTCACCCAGAACCAAGAATTCATAGTTAAAGTTCTCAATACGAGTACATCACTTCTGTAGGGAAGGGCAAAGCATTCGGATAGAGAAATCAGAGAAATCTTAGTTAAGCAGCAAGATTGTTCGCTCGAATGCTTCGCCTCTACAAATTCATTGTTTTTTCTGTTGAATACTTTTAATTTTACAGGTCGAAGAAATGTGTGGCTTGCGTGAGAACTTTTATTTCTTCTAGGGCTTGCGCTTTGTTGTTATCGTAAGAACCCGCTACCTTAGGCAGGTTACAGGATAGCGCCCTCCAATTTAGTATCAGTCAAGTCAATATTCTTTAGATCGACACCTCTCAAATCAGCGTTACTCAAATCGACACCGCTCAAAACAGCGTTACTCAAATTGGCTAATCTTAGATTGGCACCAACCAGATTGGAACCATTTAAATTGGAAGCTGTCAAGTCAGCGTAGACTAGATAGGCGTGGCGCAGGTCTGCATTGTCCAGCCTAGTATTCTTCAGGGTTGCAAAACTCAAAAGAGCATTGTTCAAATTAGCACCGCTCAGATTAGCCCCACTTAAGTTAGCACTTCTCAAGTCAGCCTTGCTTAAATCAGCCCTGCTTAGGTTAGCACCACTGAAGTTAACACGCTTCAAGTCGTAACCGCTCAAATCAAAGCTATTAAGATTAATATTACCTAAGTTGACGCCCTTCAAGTCGGCATCTATCCAATTAACGCTATCCAAATTAACATTACTTAAGTTGGCACCATCCAAAACAGCATTACTCAAATTTACGCCATTGAGGTTAGCACCACTGAAGTTGACATGAGTTAGGTCGATATTATTGAAATTCATGCCATTGAGGTTAGCACCACTGAAGTTGGCATGGCTCAGGTTGCTATTATTCAGATTAGCGCCGTTGAGGTTAGCACCACTGAAATTGATATGCTTCAAATCAACATCCCTCAAATCAGCACCCCTCAGGTCGGCACCGATGAGGCAGGCACACGATGTTTCTTCGTCTTCGTACCAGTAAACAACGATATAAAACTTGGAGTAGAACCTTGCATATCTTAAGTTAGCACCACTTAAGTTGGCATAACTGAGGTTTACACCAGTTAGATCGGTATTGCTCAAGTTTGCACCGCTTAGATTTACTGCCTCCAGGTTTGAGACAATACTCAGCTTCTCAGGATTGGGACCTAAACGGGCGTGTTGTAGATCGGCACCACTCAGGTCAGCTCCCTTCAGGTAGATACATTTTAAGTCAGCATGACTAAGATCGACCCAGGCAAAATTTCTTTCTCCTGCCTCATAGCGTTGCCGAATTTCATCTGCACTGATCTTAAGTCTGGAGTCATGGAGTGCTTGGCTTACCTTCTGTTCGGCGGCGCGAAGCTGCAACAACTCATGTGCTCTCCTTTTCAACGCCAGTGAGTCGCCTTGCAAAGCCTGAATCACCAAATCCAGCCCTGGCTCGTCGTATCGCAATGCTTCAGACAGTACTGCCATCTGCTGTTCTACTGTGCCAGTCGCGAGTTGTTGTCTGACACCTTCTAAGCCTTCCAAAACAACCCCATCTAGTGGCGGTTGAGCTTGACCACCCAGAACTGCATCATTTTCTCCAGGTTGATTGGGCTTGTGTACCATGGTTTCTTTACCAAGTCTATGTTCCCGTCTAGTCAACGTCAGTCCTTCATGCCCTTGGTACAGGCGTTTACATTAGCAAGAACAGGTAAGTTGTACATCCCTAAGAAAGCGAACCATACCATATACTGCGCCAAACATAAACCATCACGGTGCAATTGTTGCTCGACCGCGCTCTCAAATGTATCTTGAGGAGTAATTACAAGGCGATCGCACCCCTATCCGTACAAAAGTGAAGCGTTTGCGTAGCATCATAGTGCGCTCTTAAGCCTAGCTATCCTAAAAGGGTTTCGCTTCTCTCTTTCTCTCTATAGTGAACGCTACGATTGGAAAAAGCTTAGCGAGTAATAAGTATCTTCAAACTCCTAGAATATTGCTACTAAGGGGGTAACATGATTTCGGACGAACTAGGTATACAACTACATGACCGAGCAACACGCGGAGAGAAGTTGACAATTGGGGAACACAAGCAACTGGAAAACTGGTATGCACAGCAAGATTTGGCTGAAAATAGCTTGCTCAAATCAGCTATCGCTGAACCAGATGTATCAGAGCTACGGACACAAGTTGAAGTAGTATTGTCGCAACTCACTGCTATTACGCATCGAATACAGCAGGTTACACAGGAAAACGAGATGCTGCGACATGAAATAGCAGCCCTGTATCAGCAGCTTGCTTCAGCGAAACTAGCATGAGTATCCCATCGGAGATACGCCAACAGGTGCGGCAACGCGCTAATTTTGCCTGTGAGTTTTGTGGTGTATCTGAAACTGATGTTGGTGGACAACTCACAATTGATCATTTTCAGCCTAAATCAAAGGGTGGAGATGACTTTCTGGAGAATCTTCTGTATTGCTGTATCCGTTGCAATCAATACAAACAAGATTATTGGTTTACGGGTGCTGATGACCTCTCTCTTTGGAACCCTCGTCAGGAAGCTGCTTCCATACATTTTTTAGAACTAGATGATGGCAAACTACTTCCTCGAACACCGACAGGTGAATTTACGATAAAACGCCTACGCCTAAATCGCTCTCCACTCGTTACTTATCGTTTGAGCAAGCGAAGACAAGCTGAAGAAATTCGTTTGCTAAAGCAGTACAAAGATTTAATTCAACTGCTTGGACAACTGAATGAGCAATTGGTAACGTTGGTGGAAGAACAACAACAATTGCTTGAGGAACAGCGTGAACTGATTAGGTTCCTCTTACGTCGAAATCAGTAGAAAGATAGCTTGTGATAAAAGCGATCGCACTTCTCGATTAGTCTTTCGGAGTAATACAAAGCGATCGCACCTTGTTCCGTACAAAAGTGAAGCTTTGGCGTAGCATAGTGCGCTCTTCAGCCTAGCTATCACGAAGGGAATCGTTCAAAGCAAGCTTGCTAAAGTTGAAATAAATGAGGGTATTGCAGAACTATGGTTGCAAGTCCGGACTTTCCACCAATGACACCTCAAGACTATTTGGCGTGGGAGGAAAAGCAGCCCATCCGCTACGAATACCTTAATGGCGATGTGTTTGCCATGACGGGGGGAACAATTCCTCATAATCAAGTCGCCGTGAACTTAGCCGCTTTACTTAAATCTCACTTGCGAGGCAAGGGCTGTAAAGTGCTGACGAGTGATGCTAAAGTTGGCATTTCTGAGAAGGGGCCGTTTCACTATCCTGATGTCTCAGTTAGTTGCGACGAGCGTGATCGCTTAGCACGTCAATTTATTCGCTACCCTTGCTTAATTGTTGAGGTTCTTTCGCCTAGTACAGAAGCGGTTGACCGTGGCGAAAAGTTTAGACACTATCGCCGCATTGAGACGCTGCGCGAATATCTATTAATCGATCCTGATCAGTTGAGTGTTGAATGCTATCGACTCAACGAACGAGGAAATTGGGAACTATTTCACTTTTGTGTAAACGACACGGAATTGAACACTAGGGATTGCGAAGTTCATTTAGCCAGTGTTGAGTTCAAGTTTCCCCTTTCTCTACTTTACGAAGATGTTGAGTTTGCCGACGAGCAAAAAGAATATTAAACCTCTTGCTTGCAGTAGCTAGGATGGGCAAGATGCCCATCCCACTCATAGCCATTTTTTCTTGTGGGGTAGGCATCCCGCCCCAGAATTTGATGAAAAGAACTTTTGCAAGAGGTCTATTGAATTAGAGCGATCGCCTGTATCGCCTATTTCCTCAATCCTGTTTTGAGGGCCATTGTTCTTGGAGTTCATCATCAGGCACGCCCTCAACGTTAATTTGCATCACTTTAGCCAGAAATTTAAGCGAAACGCCCAACTCACGCGCTAAAGCAACAGCATTGTCAAAGCGCGGAAGTTTTCTGCTGCTTTCCCATTCTGCGATCGTTCGATAGCTCAACCCTATGCGCTCCCCCAATTCTTCTTGAGTCAACCTACGACTCTCTCTAAGTGCTTTCAACGTGATTTCTGCTGGGTTGGTATTTGAAGGATCTGAATTCATAGCACACAGGTTTTCAACACTTTAGTGTTGACAGGAAGACGAATCAACACTAAAGTGTTGGTAGACAAGCAAAAAAGACTAGTCAGGTTAACTGACTTTCCTAGAGAGCAAACTGACTGGTCTTCTCTAAAAGTCTCTCATTTAAGCAGTCGTATAAATAGCTGTCATGAGTCCTCATGAAGCAGCAGCAACACGCTGCGTAAGTCGTGGTTGAGGCAGTGCCGTGCTTTGGTGCGGGTAGCGACTGCATTGGAAAAGGAGGTGATGCCTAGACGACAACCACCTGTATTAACTTCCATGTGATCACGAATCAAGGCGATTGTTCACTTGCCCGGTTTGTACAGTCGCCTTTCCTAAACAAGCTTTTCAAAAAGGGGTATTATGACTTACCAACAAGTCCGGTCTACTGAAGATTTTAGTCGTCCTTGGGTAATCGTGCGTGTTTTGCCCAATGCTCAGCACTATCCTGTGGCAAGGTTCTTTAACCGCCGTGATGCGGAAGATCATAAAAGAGTTTTGCATCGGTTCATGCCAGACTCAGAATTTGCCATAGTCTTTGATATCGGTGTAAGTGAAGATAAGCCTGAGCAGTATAGTGGAATGCTAATGAAGACTTACTACAAAGACTTTCTGATTCGCACCTGGACACCCAACGACAGGGAAGCAGCAGCGGCTGTCATCAGGGTTGCTTTGGCTGAATATGGATTGTCTTGGGAGCCATCTGGGGCAGATCGAGATGTTTTAGAGGTTGAAGCTTCCTACATGGCAGTAGGGGGAGAATTTTGGGTAATTGAACAACAGGGGCAAGTGGTAGGAACGGGTGCCTACTACCCAGTAGAACGAGGGGAAAAAGCTGTAGAAATCCGCAAAATGTACCTGTCACCAGCCGTTAGGGGAAAAGGACTAGGCAAGTATTTGTTACAGGAGTTGGAGAAAGCGATCGCAAATCGGGGCTTCCTGGAAATTTGGATTGAAACAGCAAGCGTCCTTAAAGAAGCAGTCAAGCTATATGAAAGCAGTGGTTATCAACCAGCAACTGGTGTAGAGACAAAGCGATGCGATCGCATTTACCTCAAGCCAATACCCCCAATAACTACAACCAAAAACTAAAATTACTTTTTTCCTACAAGCCAATAGGTAATCATTTTCCCTTTGCCTTTAACTGCGATCGCACCCCGTTCTTCAAATAAATACTTATCCTGTAGACGCTCTTTTGTTGCTGCCGTAACTTGAATTCTTCCTGGAATTCCATTGGATTCCATACGGGATGCAACATTGACGGCATCACCCCAAAGGTCATAGCTAAACTTTTTGATCCCAATCACACCAGCTACCACGGGCCCGGTGTTAATGCCGATGCGAATTTGGAACGATTCACCTTGTTGTGTTTTAAACTGGTGAATTGCTTGTTGCATATCCAAAGCCATTTGAGCGATCGCTTCTGCATGATTATCCGTAGGTAGAGGCAAACCGCCAGCCGCCATATAGGCATCACCAATCGTTTTAATTTTCTCAACCCCATGTTTTTCTGCCAATTGATCAAAAACAGAAAAAATCTGATTTAAGAGATTGAGCAGTTCTAAGGGAGGCATTTGGGCACACAAGGGGGTAAAGTCCACAATGTCGGCAAACAAGATTGTGGCTTCAGTAAATTGTTGAGCTAAGGAACCCTCAAACCGTTTCAATTGTTCAACAATGGGCTTGGGCAAAATATTGAGTAATAGCCGTTCTGACTTGTTTTTTTCCAAACGGAGGGCTTGTTCTGCTTTGATGCGATCGCTAATATCAGCTTGAATACCAACAAAATGAGTTAGGTTATCGTCGTCATCATGAATTGGTGAAATTGTTAACTCATTCCAGAAGGGAGTCCCATCTTTCCGGTAGTTGAGTAAGGTAACGGTGCAGTGTTTTCCAGCTTTAATCGCAGCACGGAGTTCAGCGACAGCAGGCTGACTAGTCTTTGTCCCCTGCAAAAAACGACAGTTATAACCCAGTACCTCAGCAGCGGAGTAACCTGTTATTTGTTCAAAGGCTGGATTGACATAGATGAGGGGCATATCGGGCAATCGAGTATCGGCAATCACAATTCCTACACTGCTGGCAGTGAGAGCCTGATCTCGTAGCTTCACAGTTTCCTGTACTTCTGTGCGATACGTCCCACTGCCTCGCCAGTTGCTTTGGCTAACATCTTGGGCAATACCATAGCTTAATCCGTTTTCATAGGCGGATAAGCGCCAGGACAGCCAGCGATAGCTCCCGTCTTGGCAACGGTAGCGATTTTTAAGTTGTATGGGAGTGTAGTTTGCCCCCTCAGTCTGACATTGACGCTCTACATCAAAGGTAAAGGCAACGTC
Organism: Symplocastrum torsivum CPER-KK1; assembly: GCA_019358875.1. GTDB lineage: Bacteria > Cyanobacteriota > Cyanobacteriia > Cyanobacteriales > Coleofasciculaceae > Symplocastrum > Symplocastrum torsivum. The sequence continues at coordinate 19,644 of JAHHIF010000082.1, read as the reverse complement.
ATCGGGATGAACAAAGTCCAACCAGGGACGCGATCGCAATTCATCTAGCGTCCAGCCTAGGGTACTTCTCCAAACTGAATTGAGTTCTTTGAAAAACCCATCACTGCCACGGATACACAACAGATCTGGGGAAAGATTAAAGAAGGCTTGGAGAGATGCTTCCCTGCTGACTAGGTTTGGCTTACTCTCCTCACACGAAGGATTCATCTGATGTTGCCAAGGAATGATTTGCGGTCGGTTCTTGCACCCTCAACCGGAATTTCCTGTTTGATTCCTATTATCGCATTTACTTAATATATCTTGAAATTTTGACACTACCCTCATTCTAGGAAATAGGTGGTAGGTGGTAGGGAGAGAGACTTTCATCGCAATGTTAGTGAGTGCAGCTCATGGGGTCTGTCTTGCGTTGTCATAAAGTAATTTTTTGATGAGGGATTGGGGGCAATGTCCCCAATCCGGGTTTTTTCTAACGAACGATTACTTTTCGCTTAAGTCCGTGAAATGTGAGAGCGGTTTACCAATTAACGGCTTAACGGTTCAGCTTATCCAAATCAAAACTCAGGGATTGAGGGTGCTGATTGCCATCACCAACAATTGAGCGTATCCCCTCAAGTGTTGCCGGAATGCTGCGTGGATCCATGAACATCACCTTGCTGCTGTCGCTGCTGCCAATCTTCGTACCCATCTCTAAATAACTTTGGGCAACTAAGAACTGAAGCGCTTCATGGGCATTTGCGTCACCCTTGAGTGCCTTAGTAACAATTTGCAGAGCCTCGGCGGTAGCTTGCGCCCTCAAGACTTGCTGCTGGCGTTCTGCTTGAGCTTTAAGAACGATCGCCTTTTGTTGTGCCTCAGCATCTAAAATTGCCGCTTTTTGACGTGCTTCCGCATCCAGCACTTGGGCTTCCGCTTTACCTCTAGCAGAGTTAACAGCCGATTCCCGTTCCCCCTCGGAAGTCAAGATTGATGCCCGCTTTCGACGTTCTGCGGACATTTGCAATTCCATAGATTCCTGCACAGCCTTTGAAGGGATGAGATCTCGAAGTTCTACCCGCGTGACTTTAACCCCCCAAGGATCGGTTGCAATATCTAGTTCTCGCAGCAGGATTTCATTGATTTCCGCACGGGCGGTAAAGGTTTGGTCAAGTTCCATTTGTCCCATTTCCGAGCGAATCTGGGTCAACACCAAGTTCTGCATCGCTAGGCGGAGATTTTCGACTTTGTAGTAGGCTTTCTCCATATCCATAATGCGCCAGTAGACCACAGCGTCAACAGAAATTGAAACGTTGTCACGAGTGATACATTGCTGGGGTGGAACATCCAGGACTTTTTCCCGAATCGTTTCCTGGAATGCCACGCGATCAACGACAGGGATCAGAAAGTTGAGACCTGGCCCCATTTTCTTACCGCTATATTTTCCCAAACGTTCAACCAAGGCTTCATTACCTTGATTAACAATCTTGACCGAACTAGCAAGCCCTGAACCGCCAAGTGCCAAGATAATTAGCCAACCGAAGAAACTTTCCATCTTTTTTAAGTCTCCTAAATGTTTGGATAATGTTCCAAATGTGGTGGATACCGTTTTTTGTACGTGAACCGACTGAGTTGATTACTGCAACAAGCTCTGTGGCAGGACAATTAGGGTGGTGCCTTGCCGTCTGACTACATAAACTTTTTGATTGGGTGCGATCGCCATTTCCTCATCCTCACAACGCGCCTGCCAGGAATTGCCTTCGTAAAGTACCCGTCCTGTATGCCCTGGTGGGATTTCCGTTAAGGTTTGAGCTTCCATCGCATCCAGATTTTTGGAGGCTGTCGGATGTGGTAAGAAGCGACGGGATAAAACGACAAGCGAGGTAGACAGCAAGAGCCACAGCAGCACTTGCACACTCAACACCGTCGGCAACATCAACGCGACAAGCGCGACAACAAAAGCGCTCAGTCCCATCAGGAAAGCGACAAAAGCCGTTGGGACAAATAGTTCTAGTAGACAAAGAATCGACCCTGCTAGGAGCCAGAGCATTGCAGGACTTAGCAATGGCATATCAATATTCGGTGAGAGTGCGTTATAAGAAAGGATTCAAGAGTTGATATCTTAATTACAGCTTTTGTCCGAGCCAGTTATCGTCCATTAAGGATGCAGTAGCTGGATTAGTGATTCTCTCGATGATCTATGCCAATTTACAAGCCGACCCGATTCGGTTAGTCTCCCTAGATACAGAGCAATAGTTTTATTTATCAGTTTGATGACTTCAATGGCATCTGTATTATCGACATAGACGTATTGAGATCGTGAGGCTAAATCCAATGTATCCTAGCCGTCTTGGGTTTAACCGCTCTGGCATACAAATTAACGTAGTGGTGTTTTTTAACCCGTTCTTACACTTATGAGCAGTTCCGAGCCGCTGATGAATCGCTATCTCTGGGCAGTTGGTTCCGCTGCCGTGCATATTTCCGCAGGAGAACAAGTTACAGAGAGATACACCGTTGTTGCGCCACGAATTTGGCAGGATATACAACCAGAACTCCCACCAGAAGTTCCTGAGCAAATTGGCGGCAATATCCTCCCTTATCTACGCTTGTATCCTCACCGTCTCCATATCCCACAGGTGTATGGAGTGTGCCAGGTGGATGAGTCGGTGGTTGTTTTGCTGGAGAATGCACCGATTGATACCAATGGTGAGTTGTATCCCGCGATTACAACGATGTGGACAAGCGCATCGGCGGTACGGCAGGTTTACTGGCTGTGGCAGATTCTGGAACTGTGGACACCACTCTTAGAAGCGGGTGTGGCTTCAAGTCTTTTAATTCCCGATAATCTTCGGGTTGAAGGATGGTGCCTGCGGCTGCGGGAACTGTATATAGATGTGGCGAAAGACACGAATCGAGAGTTAGCGGCTGCCTCGACAGGTAACGGCGCAAGTTCTTCAGATTCATTGGAAGCGGGAACAGCTTCAGGCGCAAGAAGCACCCTGCTCAAACCCCCCATGACAGCGAGTCTCAAACAGCTAGGAGAATGTTGGGCATCTTGGTGCCGCAAAGCCTCGGTATCGGTAGCGTCTCAGTTGCAGGAGATTGCTGAGCAGTTGCAAGCAGAGAACCCATCCTTAAAAGCGATCGCTCAATCCCTCAATCAGTTACTAATCGAACAAGCGGCGCGACAGCCTCTGCGTCTACAAGTTGCTGGGGCGACGGATACTGGCCCTCGTCATGGGCACAACGAAGATAGCTACTATCCAACACTGGCTGACTTACCGACAGACTCCAATCAACTGCGTGACCCTTTGATTCCTCACCTCTCAATTATTTGTGATGGCATTGGTGGTCATGAAGGTGGGGAAGTAGCAAGCCAAATGGCAGTGCAGTCAATTAAACTCCAAGTTCGGGCGCTAATCGCAGAGTTGACAGAAGACCCGGAGATTATGACACCGGAATTAGTTGCTCAGCAACTTTGTGCAATTATCCGAGTGGCGAACAACTTGATTGCCTCGTGCAATGACCAACAAGAACGAGAGTCCCGGCGCCGCATGGCAACAACGCTTATCCTGGCGCTACAACTGCCACAGGTGGTGAAGATGGCAGATGGTCAGGGCAATGCTCACGAACTCTACATCGCGAGTGTAGGCGATAGCCGCGCTTACTGGATAACCCCGCGCTACTGCCAGCAGTTGACTGTTGATGATGATGTGGCAACAAGGGAAGCAAAAATGGGTCGGAGTCTGTATCGCGCGGCATTGAAGCGTCCTGATGCTGGCGCACTGACTCAAGCTGTAGGCACACGGGATGCTGAATTACTGCGTCCAACAGTACGACGCTTCATTTTAGAAGAAGACGGCTTGCTGCTTTTGTGTTCCGATGGTTTAAGTGACAATGATTTGGTTGAGAAATTTAGCATGGATTACCCGCGAGATGTCTTCAGCGGCAAACTTTCTCTAGAGGCGGCTGTCCAAGCTTTAATTGACTTGGCAAATCAGAAGAATGGTCATGACAACACCTCCGTTGTCCTCACCTACTGTGCGGTTTCTCCACAATATCCAGTCGTGCTAAATCTTGGAGAAAACCCACTCGGAACGACTAGCTATTCCTTCAATCTAGATGCTGAATTGGCTGGCTCTCATCAGGCGCTTGAATCGGGTGAAGCGGAAATGGATGAGGAAAGGGAACTCGCTGAGGTGAGTTCAACCAAGGAATGGTTCAAGGCAATTGTGGGGATTATAGGAGTTCTGTTGGTACTCGTGTCTGCGGGCGCGGCATTATTGACAGCTCAATGGCTACTGAATCCTGATGCCTTCAAGCAGTTACGAGATCGCTTCTTCCCCGTCGAAACGCTAGACAATCCTCAGTCAAAATCAGAACCCCCGTCAAACTCAGATAGTTAAATCGTTGTAGCCCCATAAAGGAGAAGTAATTTGAAACTCGTTTAAGGAAGGAACATTGCTGTGCAAGAATAGTAAGATTGCCTGGGCAAGTTTCGGCTTGAGAGCAGGCTGTTGGAGAGAACATGAGCTGTATGTATGAAAGTTGGCGATCGCGTCCGCGTTACAAAATCTGTTATCGTTTACCACAATCCTTCTCATCGCAATGAGCCTTTTGATGCCAAAGGGCAAGAGGGAGAAGTTATCGGCTTCATTACAGAGTGGCACGGCAGACCCGTAAGCGCCAACCTGCCAGTGTTAGTCCAGTTTGACAAAAAATTTCGCGCTCACTTCCGCGAGGACGAACTCGAAACCCTCTGATGTCTGACGCTTACTGCTGTGAAAAAATTCTATTGAGACTTGCGGCGACAGAACCAACCAAACAGGTTGATGTCGCCTTGCATCCTCTGCAACTCATTGCGGTGGCGTTTGGCTGTCAGGTAGTACCACTCACAGTAGCGCTCAAGCTCCTGCCGATGCTGTGCTTCCTGGTGAAACTCGTGAGCAAGTTGGTAGGTAGCAAAGATATCAGCAGGTGGTGGCGGCGCTGGAATAATTCGTCGAAGTTCTTCGGGCATTATGGCTAAAAATAGGGGTTTTCAAAGTGTTATGAGTTAACTAAGTCGGTGAGAAAACACATCAATAGCAACCACCAGATGCACTGTCTTTCAAGATGCAGGTGAACAACTGGAGGTGTTCTGCTTGTTTTTGCTGACATCTAATCTGAAAATAAGGCAGAGGGCAGAAGGCAGAAGGATTTTCATCCACCAGTGGTTTTAACCACTGTCTCATAGCTCAAGTCATCTTTAGACGACTGGATAAGAGTTTTAGTCCACTTTAAGTGGACTAAAGCTGAAAGCATAGAGTTTTAACTCTGGGTGGTTGCTTTCTTAATAGTATTAAATTCCCCAACAGGTCATAGCCACCCTCGGAGGCGGTAGATTACCATTCCCAAGTATTCCTTGAGCGCACGAGTTGTATTTCGTAAGCGGTCAGCATCTGGTAGGAGACTCAGAATTGTCGCTTCAGGGGTAGTGTTCGGTTCCTCAATTTCTTGTTCAGTGATGAGGAAGTCAGTAGGTGCGGGGATCGCTTCGATTCCCTGACGCTGGAAAATTCCAAGCGATCGCGGCATATGCATCGCTGAGGTGACGAGTAACACTCGACGGATGCCTCGTTGCTTCATAATTTGCCGCACGTTGACAGCATTTTGGTAGGTGTTCAGTGAGGTTGGGTCTTGTAAAATGGCGGAGGCTGAGACACCCAGAGTTTTTAGTATCTCTGCCATATCAGCCGACTCGGAGGGACCACCGCCACGCCAAGCGATGCGACCACCCGAAGCAATTACCAAAGGCGCCTTTCCTTCTCGGTAAAGTTGGGCACCATAGAGAACGCGATCGCCTTCTTCACTCAAATCAACACTGGGTCGAGGTGGAAACGCTGATTTGGTCGAACCACCTAAAACCACGATCGCATCCGCTTTTGGTAATTCTACCTTGGGGATTTGCTGCCACTCAAGCGATCGCACTAAGCCATTCGCGACCCAAGCATTACTTCCTAGCAACAAGACAATTAGGGCTAGTGCTATTGGCACTGGCACCCAACGAGAGCGTCGCCACAACATCACCAAAGCCACAACCAATAATACACACGTCAACCCCAAGGGGTAGAGGAATAACGGTAATAGCTTTGAGAGAAATAAAAACATTACAAGTAGTTAGTGGTTAGTGGTGATTGGTTGTTGGTTGTTGGTTGTTGGGTTTCAAGTTAATGGGCATAAGACATTGCCTCTAAACAGGTAATCCCTTCTTTGCCTTTCAGTTCACTGTCCTTGTCTTGAGTAGCAATCACTACTAACTAACCACTAATAACTAACAACTAACAACCAGCAACCAATAACCAACAATTAATTTTCTTTCTGTGCGATCGCGAGTATTAGGTCAATCACACGATTAGAGTAGCCCCACTCGTTATCGTACCAAGCGACCACTTTAAAGAAGTTCGAGTTTAGCTCGATCCCAGCGTCCGCGTCAAAGATGCTGGAACGGGCATCGCCTTGAAAGTCAGTTGAGACGACGGCTTCTTCCGTGTAGCCAAGAATGCCGGCGAGTGAGCCTTCAGCGGCTTCCTTCATTGCCGCACAAATGTCCTTATAGCTGGTTGCCTTTTCGGTCTTAAACGTTAAATCAACAACGGATACATCTGGCGTTGGTACTCGAAATGCCATTCCTGTCAGCTTGCCTTTTAGTTCAGGTAGTACAAGGGTGACGGCTTTTGCTGCACCAGTGGACGCTGGGATGATATTCTGCGCTGCGCTTCGTCCTCCCCGCCAGTCTTTCTTGCTAGGGCCATCTACAGTTGGCTGAGTGGCAGTCATCGCATGAACAGTTGTCATCAGACCTTCAGCCAGACCAAATTTATCGTTGATCACTTTTGCCACAGGAGCCAGACAATTAGTTGTGCAACTGGCGTTGGAAACGATGGTGTGTTGAGTTGGGTCAAACTGCTCGTGATTGACACCAATAAGCAAGGTTGGTACTTTATCAGGGTCTTTTGTTGGAGCAGAGATAATTACTCGCTTTGCTCCAGCCTTGAGATGGTTGGATGCTCCGGCATAATCAGTAAATAAGCCTGTTGATTCGACTACATAATCCACACCATATTTCTCCCAAGGCAGTTCAGCCGGATTTTTCACGGAGACACAGGGGATAAACTGGTCGTTGACAACGATGCCGTCTTCTTTAGCTTCTACTGTGCCTTGAAAGCGACCGTGAGTTGAGTCGTACTTCAGCAAATAAGCGATATTGTCTGGAGCAACTAAGTCATTAATGCAGACAAACTGAATATTGGGGTTATTGAGTCCGGCGCGAAAAACGAGTCGCCCAATGCGACCGAATCCATTGATGCCTACTTTTGCGGTAGCCATAACGAAAGCTCCTTTTGGTCAGTTTTTTTGGACGTGATTTGAGGTGTTTGTTATTAGTTGTTTGTTATTAGTATTGTTTTACAAACAACCAACAACAAATAACCAAGCGGTCATCCTTGACTTATGGTTGACGCGGCTAATAATGCTGTGATGAACAGATGAAACCCTAGACTTACTCCTCGTAAGAATCCTCATGGGATTTGATGACTCGACGACGTCGCTTCTGAGTTCGCTTATTGCTCTTTTCAAAAAAACCACTCAGAGGTTTGAGTAAACTTGGCGATCGCGTCTTTCCTCTATTTCTTCGCCGCTGCCTAGCTAAACGTATTCCACTCAAATGGCTGGAATCGTCCTCTGAGTCCTCTCCCGGCTCTACATTGTCTCGCTTTGAGGCGCTAGGTTCATCTTTGCTTTTCCACCAGGCAACCATCACTGTACTTGCCAACCCCCCAACTGCACCCAGCAGGATGCTTAATGGCACAGAGTATTTCAGAAAGTAAAAGCAGAATAGAAAAAACAACCAAACCTTTAGTCCAGTGGAAAGTCCCCCGGACAGACTAGCTAGGTTTTTTTTAAGACCTGTCTTGTCACTTTTTTCGCTCATCACGGGTTGGCAGCTAGTGGTGGTTGATCGAGCTGGTGAATAATTAGCTGTAGTTTTGAAGTCTGCTATCAGGTATTAGTTGCACAATAACAGGGAACCTCTGACTACTGAGTATTAAGCTATCACGCATTCAACTTAGATATTCTATTGGTTCTTGTTGACTGTTAACTGTAAGTCCCTTCTATTTAACAGTCAACCGTTAAGAGTCTTACGCAAGCAAATTCAGAAGCGTCTGAGAGAGCCTCAACCTTTACCTATAGAGATGCCTATATTGATCTAGGGAAAATTTTTATGAATAAAGGTTTACAAAGTTTAATAAGATAATCACATACAGAAATAAGTATTTTTTCCTAGTGCCATGATAGCGGATCAATTTCCCTGGCTTACCACAATTGTCCTACTGCCACTCGTTGCTGCACTGCTTATCCCTTTTGTGCCTGATAAAGACGGCAAGCGCGTGCGGTGGTATGCACTAGGTGTGGGTATCATCGATTTTGTCTTGATGTGCTACGTCTTTTGGAAGCATTACGATCCGAGCAGCGCTACTTTTCAACTCGTGGAGCAATATGCCTGGGTGCCTCAGTTAGGTCTAAACTGGGCAGTTTCAATCGATGGAGTTTCAGCCCCGCTTGTGCTTCTGGCAGGACTAGTGACGACACTCTCAATATTTGCAGCGTGGCAAGTCGATCTCAAACCTCGCCTCTTCTATTGCCTGATGCTTGTGCTGTATTCCGCACAGATTGGGGTATTCGTGGCGCAAGACATACTGCTGCTGTTCATTATGTGGGAAGTAGAACTGATTCCCGTCTACCTACTCGTCTCGATTTGGGGGGGTCAGAAGCGTCAGTACGCCGCGATGAAGTTCTTACTTTATACTGCCGCCGCTTCTATCTTTATTTTGGTTGCTGGTCTGGCAATGGCATTCTACGGCGATAATGTGACCTTCGATATGGTTGAACTGGGCTTGAAGGATTACCCACTTGCTTTAGAACTGCTGCTTTATGCGGGATTACTAGTTGCCTTTGGTGTCAAGCTAGCTGTTTTCCCTCTTCATACCTGGCTACCGGATGCACACGGCGAGGCATCCTCTCCCGTATCAATGGTACTAGCGGGCGTACTGCTGAAGATGGGTGGATACGGGTTGATTCGCCTAAATTTAGGACTTCTTGCTGATGCACATATTTACTTTGCACCTGTTTTAGCGATTCTGGGCGTTGTCAATATTATCTACGGTGCGTTTAACTCCTTTGCCCAGTCCAACATGAAGCGTCGCCTAGCGTATTCGTCGGTTTCTCACATGGGATTTGTCCTATTGGGGATTGCGTCGTTTACTGACTTGGGTATCAACGGCGCAATGCTGCAAATGATTTCCCACGGTTTAATTGCTTCATTACTATTCTTTTTAGCTGGGGTGACTTATGATCGCACTCACACGATGGCGATGAAAGAAATGGGCGGGATTGGTCAGGCAATGCCTACCGTGTTTGCCCTGTTTACAATCGGTGTGATGGCATCATTGGGCCTGCCGGGGATGAGCGGCTTTGCTAGCGAACTCTCGGTTTTCGTCGGTGTGACGACTAGCGACATTTACAGCTCAAGCTTCCGCACCGTAACAGTCTTCCTAGCGGCAGTAGGAGTCATCCTCACGCCGATTTATCTGCTTTCCATGTTGCGAGAGGTATTTTACAACTCTGGTGCAGTACCTAGCTGTGACATTGCACCTGTGTGCGATATTACTGATGCAGACTTGAAGAATCAGGGAAATCAGGAGGCGGTTTGCTTCGGTACAAACTGTGTCTTGCCTGTCGATGCAAAATTTAGCGATGCCAGACCTCGTGAAGTGTTTATTGCTCTGTGCTTTCTGCTGCTGATTATCGGGATTGGCGTATATCCCAAGATGGCTATGCAAATGTACGACGTAAAAACTGTTGCAGTGAATGCTCAGGTTCGCCAATCTTATACACAAATTGCAGAAATGAATCCCCAGATTTATGCGGAAGGATTTTTAGTTCCTAACGTTGCAGAATCCAAATTAATGCCTGTTTTGGGAATCGTGAAGTAAGTTTATTTCTGTTAGTAAAATTAGGCGATCGCACAGCTTATATTAAAGGTGCGATCGCTTTTTTGTCTAACTGACAACTTTAATAAGCGATACGATTAACAGTTAGACCTATACGTCAGCTCCTCATCCCTTAATCCTTAGCCTCTAAAGCAGCAACTCGTTTTTCTAAATTGAGAACTCTTTCAGGCAAAGAAATTTCTTCAGGAGTATCTAAGTATTTTGCTAGAGCAGAAATGACTACTTGTGTTTGTGAGATTCCAGTTGTTTGAATATGAGCATTGAGTTTTTTAAAGAGTATTATAGGCAGCCTGACTGCAATTTGTGCTTTTCTTTTAGGAGAACTCCCCTTTACTTTGGGATAAATAGTTGAAGGCTCTACCGCTTCTGTTGGGCAGTCTTTATCTCCATAAGCTTCAAAATCACCTTTGCATATAGTGAACACCCGCCTAAAGAAGTATTCATGTCCAGCTTCAGTAAATGCAGGTGGAGCATCCTCTTCCAAATCTGCATATCCGATAAGTATCGTCTCTCCTGCTTCCAAGTCTGATTTTCTGGACATTGAAATCCCCTGCCTTTGACAAAAGTCAGTCTCTGCTTCCCTAACCCAAGGAAAATTATTTGGGTCTTGTATCCAAATAATTTCTTTCTCGTCCATTAGAGTTTTTTCGCGTACATTACTACCCATTGCCACTTGCTCTTCTATGATTTGTCACGTCGATATTGTAGCATGGCAATGCATGGCAATGCATGGCAATGCATGGCAGGCGCTATAATAGAATATGCGCGTATATTAATAGCTGATATGCCAAAAGGTAAAAAACGGATGAGGGGGGAACCCGTTTATCACGATGAATTAAAGAAAAGTCTTAATCTGACGGTTACACCTACGGGTGCGCGTGGACTTGAAGAGATCGCGCAAGAGTTGGGGCTAAGTTCTAAAAGTGAGCTAGTAGATCAGATTGGGCGTAGGGTTCTTATCGTTTCTCCCAATCCAGCAGTCAAGCAGGATACAGAGGAGTCAGCAGATTGGCGATCGCAAGCATAGCTGATCTCTCCTTTGTCCTCTTGCTAGTAGACGGAAATACTCGGCACTATAGCGATCGCACTTCCTACCTTTCCCTAACCTGGTACCAGTTTCTGCAATGGATTAGCTGATTGTCTTGCCATTACTTATCAAACAACTTCTTTAGACCGTAAGTGGCTAGTCACGTAAGTCCTGTTATCTCTGAATACGCACTGGCTTTACAGTAATCTACTTCTTTAGACTGACTTAGGGGCAAAAAGTAACAGTTAAGCTCAGATTCAGAAGAGTCAATACATTTGTTGTAGTTCTTACGTCAAAATATTATACTTTATATCTAGGTAGAGTCCTTAATGAATTCTGAATTAACAACGGAAATACTAGTAGATTCCTTAAATAAAAAATATTCTTTTCAGAATTGTGGTTGCCAGGGTATTTATCTACAATATCAACACTCAGATTTAGACCAAATTAAAGAAAGCGCAAAACAGTGGGCTACTTTGCTTGGAACTGCATATAACTGGGCAGAGGTAGTTATTGAATTTATGAAACTTCCCGAAGAGTTTAGATGTGAAGTTTGGGAAGTTTGGCAGAAACTTCAATTTCCTGACTAAGGCTTGTTTCCCCCAACTTATAGCAGAAAGCTGTCAGCTATCAGCTTTTTTAGTAAGGCGAGATTCCCGACTTCTTAAAGAAGTCGGGAATGTAAACCTATGGTATCTTAGCAATCCTGCTACTTTAAGTTGATTATCTTAAGCTGCTTTTAGTATTATTAAAATTTATTAGCTTTCGCATTTTCTTATTAATTAGATTTATTAAAATCATCAAGTATACTTTGTTACTCTCTAACGTTGGCAACAGAGTTCCGATTTTTTAGAGGGTTTTTGATACCAAGTTTCTACCCAAAATATAAATAAAAGCCTAGATTACATGAGAGTATCGGGGACTGAGACTACAGAACCCAAGTGGAAATCGAACAAAGAACTAGAACCCGTCTTTACCGAACTTAATACAGTCAATGCCTTGATGGTGACACTTGATCGAGAGGGACGAATCGTTGCTTTTAACAAGGCTTGCGAACAAACAACAGGTTACTCGTTCAATGAGGTTAGGGGTAGACATTGGGAACTGTTTTTAATTCCGGAAGAGGTGGAGCCATTCAAAGCCGTTTGCGAGAATCTCAAAGCTGGTAGTTCTTCAGAGTGCCAATACAAAAGCTACTGGGTAACGAAGGATGGGAAACGTTGCCGCGTCGCCTGGTCAAGCACGGCTCTAGTCACTAATGAGGGTACGGTTGAGTATATTATCAGCACCGGAAATGATATCACCGAGCGCAAGCAGACACAGGCAATGCTACGTCAGCAAGCACTGACATTTCAAACCATCTATGACGGCATTATCATCACTGATTTAAAAGGTCGCATCATTGACTGGAACCCAGCCGCCGAAAGAATGTTTGGTTATTCCAAGTCTGAGGTTTTGGGTAAGACTCCTGGAATTTTGCACAGACTCTTTGAAGCAGCAACGCTGACCCCAAAGATCTTAGATAATATAGCCAAGCAGGGAAGCTGGCGGGGCGAGATTCACTTTATCCGGAAAGACGGAAGTGAAGGAATCTGCGAAACAGTTGTTGTACTGCTGCAAGATGAGCAAGATCGAACGATTGCCACGATGGGTGTTAACCGCGACATCACCGAGCGTAAGCGCACAGAAGCAGCCCTTCGTTCCTTGTACAAGATAAGCTCAGCCCGAAAACTCAGCTTTGAGCGACGCTTGCAAGGACTGTTGGCACTAGGATGCCGTCGGTTTGGTCTGGAGATGGGCGCTTTAGGTCGAGTGGAAAATGCTCTCTATGAAGTGATTGCTGCTCAAGTTCCACCCAAATCCAACTTCCCACTTACCAAAGGTAATATCTGGAATCTGGAGCAGACGTATTGCCGTGTGACCTTGGGAGCAAAAGAACCCATTGCTTTTGAATCGGCGGGAACGTCTCGCTGGTGTCGCTTCCCCGCTTACAGTGCCAGCCGAATCGAAGCCTATATAGGGATGCCAGTCATTGTGGATGGTAACGTTTATGGCACCTTGAGCTTTTTCAGCCTTCAGGCACGTCATCACCCATTTACAGTTGAAGAAAAAGAGCTGTTGAAGCTGATGGCGCAGTGGTTGGGAGCGATGCTTGAGCGCCAGCAGTCAGAGGAGGAACTACGGCAATCAGAAGCGAGATTTCGAGAATTTGCCCAGAGGGAGGCACTGCTTAACCAACTTTCGAGCCAGATTCGTCGTTCCCTTGACCTCAATACCATCCTAGAAACCGCTGTTCATGAAATCCGTAATCTATTGCAGATTGATCGCTGCTTCTTCCTTTGGTATCGACCTGATGATGTTCCTCCTTGTTGGGAGGTGATTCAAGAAGCCAAGACAGAAGACTTGGTTAGCCTAATTGGGCACCGCATCTCTATTACAACGTTTGGTCCTTTGACAGCGAGGGCTTTCGACAAGGAAATCACTCGTGTAGACAATGCTAGGGCTTTAAGTAATCCAATAGAGCGAAGGTTCTTTTTTAGTGTGGGTTACACAGCGATGTTGGCACTACCAATTCATACAACATCTGGGGAAATTGGTGTAGTTAGCTGTGGTCACTCTAGCGGTGCTCGTCCTTGGCGTGACTCTGAAGTGGAACTCTTGCAAGCGGTTGCAGATCAACTTGCGATCGCAATTGACCAAGCCCAACTCTTGCATCAAAGTCGCACAGCTACCGTTAAAGCCCAAGAGCAAGCGGCCGAATTGGAACAAGCTTTGGATGCACTCCAAGAAACCCAAGCCCAACTGGTTCAAAGCGAAAAAATGTCTTCTTTAGGGCAAATGGTTGGGGGACTGGCTCATGAGATTAACAACCCCATCAACTTCATCTACGGTAATCTCACCTACGTCAACCAATATACCGAAGAGTTGCTCAACCTGATTCAACTCTATCAAAAATACCATCCCGATCCAGCAGCAGCCATTCAAGCTGAAACAGAGGCAATTGAACTTGATTTCATCAAGGAAGACCTGCCCAAAATTCTTTCATCGATGAAACTAGGAGCCGATCGCATTTCCCAAATTATCCTCAGTTTACGGAACTTTTCGCGGCTAGATGAAGCCGACATGAAATGGGTAGACATTCACGAGGGTCTTGATAATACCCTGATGATTCTCTCTCATCGCCTCAAAGCCAAAGAATTAGAAGTTCCAGACATTGAAGTCACTAAAGACTACGGCAACCTCCCGACAGTACAGTGTTACCCTGGACAACTTAATCAGGTATTTATGAATATCCTGAGTAATGCAATTGACGCAATAGATGAGTACAACAAAAATCAGTCGGTTGAAGATATCAAAAACCGTCCTGGTCGCATTTCGATTTGTACAGGAGTTTTAACTGACCGCAATCAATTAATCATTCTAATTAGTGATAACGGGTGTGGTATGACACCTGATGTAAGCCGTAGGATATTCGATCCGTTCTTTACAACTAAACCTGTTGGTCAGGGTACAGGTTTAGGGATGTCCATTAGCTACAAGATTGTGGTCGAAAAACACGGCGGACAATTGGAGTGTATTTCAGCACCTGACCTGGGTTCAGCATTCTTTATCTACATTCCCATTAGGCAACCCTAGTGCATCACGGCAAAAGTTTCTAACCCACATTCCGCACCCGCTACTGTCACAATCGGTTTTTGCGGAATTTAGCGACCTGATGGGGTCACTTTTTATACAAAGAACTGGAAAATCCGTTTTGCGATCGCAAAACCAAAATCCCCAAAAAGCCAAAATTCGTAGTGTGACACTTCAGGGTGCGGAAAGTGGGTTTGAAGCCACTTCGCCGGATGATGGGGAGATAGGGGCATTCTCGCAGATCAGTTATTTCAACCGCGCTTCACTAGGATTTTCAAAGCGGGTTCAATCCCCAATCCCTTGAATCTTACAGGATGCGTCCTAGCCAAATCACACCTAAAATCCCCAAAACCAACCAAATAGCGACAATCACAAAGGCTGCCATCCAGCTTTTGGGTTTATCTTCAGCCAGCGCCGCCTTAGCCTTGGTACGGCACTCCGCTAAAACCGCTGGGGGAATCATTTTTAGTACCAGAACTATTCCCAACGGCACCAAAACCAGGTCATCTAAATAACCAAGAATTGGAATCACATCCGGAATTAAATCAATCGGACTCAGAGCATAACCCACAACAATACCTGCAAAAACTCTTGCATACCAGGGTACCCTTGAGTCTTTACAGGCAATGTAGATGGCGTATGTTTCTTCTTTAAGCTGCCTAGCCCGTTGCTTCCAGGTCTGCATCCTAAACTCCATACCTGGTGGGACAACAAAGGATGAGAAAAATTATCTCTCCTGCTTCCCTTGCCTCCCCCTGCCTATTTTCAGACAAGGGGCGTACAAGAGAACTTATCCCATTGAAACGGAAAGCTGCTGAGTCAGTGCGTCTCTCAACACCGTAGCCTTATCAGTTTGCTCCCAAGGTAACTCTAGGTCTGGGCGTCCAAAGTGACCATAAGCTGCAACATCTTGATAGAAGCGACCACCACGCAGTGATGGCAGTTTGCGTAGGTTAAAGGCTTGGATAATTCCAGCAGGACGCAGTTCAAAATGCTGCTTCACCAACTCCAGCAAGCGCTCCTCTTCTACCTTGGCAGTGCCAAAGGTTTCAATCATCATGCTGACAGGTCGAGCGACACCGATCGCATAGCTTAGCTGAACTTCGCACTTATCAGCCAGACCTGCGGCAACAATGTTTTTGGCAACATAACGAGCCGCATAAGCTGCACTACGGTCTACTTTCGTGGGGTCTTTTCCAGAAAAGGCACCACCACCATGACGGGAATAGCCGCCATAAGTGTCAACAATAATTTTGCGACCCGTCAATCCAGCATCTCCCTGAGGACCACCAATCACAAATTTGCCCGTGGGGTTGACAAGGAAGCGAGTCTCGTCGTCTGGCTTGATATCTATTTCTGAGAAAACGGGTTCTACAACCGCTGCCCACAGGTCTTCTTTAATTTTTTCTTGAACGGCTACCTCATCGGTAATGTTGTCAATCGTGGCTGTATGCTGGGTGGAAATCAGGATTGTGTCGATCCCGACAGGGCGTCCGTCTTCATAGGCTACGGTAACTTGCGTTTTGCCATCGGGACGCAGGTAAGGCAGTTGTCCTGCTTTACGCACGGCAGTTAGACGTCGAGAGACTCGATGCGCCAAACTAATCGGCAAAGGCATCATTTCTGGTGTTTCGTTGCAGGCAAAACCAAACATCAAACCTTGGTCGCCAGCACCGATCGCATCTAATTCATCTTCACTCATCTCCTCCCGGCTTTCTTGGGCTGTCGTGACTCCTTGGGCAATATCAGGAGATTGCTCATCTAAAGCCACCAAGACAGAACAACTATTGGCAGAGAAGCCATTATCGGTATCGGTGTAACCAATTTCAGCGATCTTCTTACGTGCCAAATCTACGAAATTAACCTGAGCTTTGGAGGTGATTTCGCCGGTAATTAGCAGCAAGCCAGTATTGACAACAACTTCTGCGGCAACACGACTACGTTCGTCTTGAGACAGGAGGGCATCCAAGATCGTGTCAGAAATCTGATCGCAGATTTTGTCGGGATGACCTTCGGTAACTGATTCTGAGGTAAATAGGTAGCGACGAGTCAACGATAAATTCTCCTTGAATGGTTGCTGGAGCAATGCCGGATTGGGCGAATTTCAGCGATTGTAACCCACCATCATACCAACATTAGCCCACGATCTTAACAACAATTGCATCTTTAGGCTGATCGGTCAACTTTTTCATCACTGGGGGTTGGGGATTGGAGACCCTCACAAGGGTAGGTTTTTTACGAGTCGTGATGTGTAAAGCCCCCTCGTTTCAACAGGGGGATATAAGCGAATGACTGAATAAATTCAGTCTTAAAAACAGATTAACTGTTTTTAAGATACAATAGATATATGCTAAATCTAACTTATACCTACCGCTTAAAGCCAACGCACCAACAATCCCAGACTTATGAGGCATGGCGAGAAACCGCTCGTAGAGTCTGGAATTTTGCGTTAGCTGAGCGCAAGGATTGGTATCAGTCAAGATCATGCAGGATAGACGCTTGTAGTCTAAAAAGCGAGTATGTCATTTCGGCTGATGCGCCTAGACCAACATTTGCATCTCAATGCAAGGCTTTAACTCAAGCCAGAAAATCTAACCCTGACTTGAAAGCGGCACACTCACAAATGCTGCAACAGGTATTGAGAAGGGTGGAGAAAGCATTTATTGGGATGTGGGAAACAGGACGTGGTTTTCCTCGGTTCAAGAAACAGGGGAGAATGCGCTCACTATTGTTTCCTCAGTTGGGAATCAACCCAATCCAAGGAAATAAAGTTAAACTTCCTGGTGTGGGTTGGGTCAAAATGCTGATGTCACGCCCTATCCCTGATGGGTTTGCTCTTAAGCAAGCTCAAGTGGTGAAACGGGCATCCGGTTGGTATGTCATGCTCACGCTTCAAGCGGATATAAACGTACCTCATGTCATGCCACACGGTCAAGCTGTTGGTATTGATTTGGGGTTAAAGAGTTTTCTTGCTACCTCAACGGGAGAGCAGATTGTTAGACCTCGGTTTTTTGTGGAACTCCAACGCAAGCTGCGATTGCTGCAACAACGAGCAAGTCACAAAGTTAAAGGTTCAAACAATTGGCGCAAAGCTCAAGCCAAAGTAGCGAGACTGCACGAACACATTCACGACTCTCGCTCATACTTTCATTTCAAATTGGCGCATCAATTATGTGACGGGGTTGGAATGATATTTGCTGAAGACTTAAACGTCATCGCTTGGGCTAAGGGAATGTTCTCAAAACATACTTTGGACGCAGGTTTTGGAGAGTTCTTCTCAATTCTTGAGTGGGTGTGCTGGAAGCGTGGTGTGTACTTTGCCAAAGTGAATCCGAATGGAACCAGTCAAACTTGCCCTAATTGCAACCATCACACGGGTAAGAAAGAGTTGAGTGATCGGATTCATCATTGCAGTGAATGTAAATACACAACTGATAGAGACGTTGCCGCCGCTCAAATAGTGATGCAGCGTGGACTTGCAGCCGTAGGACATACGGTCAAGATGCTTGGCGAGGGGTTAAGCAATAGCTCCCTTTTGACCCAAGAATCCCCCTTTTTCTAAAAGGGGGAGTGCCAAAAAAGGCTGAATACGGACGATCAAATAAACGAAATCAGGAGCTTTTTCTCCCTTGTCTTCTAGATTCCACCCCTCATCCCTCACCGCTAACTTTCAATTAGACTCATCTACTAAACCGAGTCAGCTACGACAAAAAAACGCTTGGAGCAAATCGACTCAAGGCAGTTTCTTGCTAGTGATGATGGTAGGTAACACAGGTAAACTGGGTTATTCAATAGTTATGTTAGGTTAGTGGGTTCGCTTCGTATATTAAATTTTCGTTTTTCGTCTGTTATCAGTTGTTTGTGTTCGTTGTAACTGACTGCGCTAGCCCTAACTCCTGATAAATGATTCAGGATTGTAAATAACGTGAATTATTTAGCTGAACTTGATACAAACTCAAGCCAATATGTTCACAAGGGAATGCATCTTTAATGTAAAACAGCGGATGAAAATTTTAAATGTTGTGGGTGCGCGTCCGAATTTTATGAAAATCGCGCCGATCTTGCGACAACTCAGGCACTATCCAGAAATTGACTGGCAGTTGGTACATACAGGTCAGCACTATGACAACAAGACGTAAAAAATTAGGGTTTTGGGTTCCTTATGCATTGCCTTTTCGCCCTACCACCTAACACCTAGCACCTGCCACCAAGACCCCGCAGGCTTTTATGAAGTTTCAAGAAAAAATTGTCATTATTACTGGTTCCTCAAGTGGAATTGGGAAAGCGATCGCGCTCCGATTTGCTAGAGAAAACACTAAGATTGCTGTGAACTTCAAGTCAAATTCAAGCGGTGCAAAGGTTCAGGAAAGATTATTAATACGGCTTCCATTCGAGGAATAGAACATACAGGGCGGCAAGGTGTCATGGCTTATTCAGCGGCAAAAGCGGCTGTAATTAATTTCACGAAAACTCTTACCAAGGAAGTTGCCCAAAACATCACCGTTAATGCCGTTGCTCCCGGATTTGTTTACACGCCAAATCATGAAGCTATGCCCAAAGAAATGACAAATGAGTTTATTGAAGAAACTCTCATCAAGCGATTTATTAGCGATACCGAAATTGGTGAAGCATTTATTTATCTTGTCGGAGCAAATGCAGTAACGGGTGAAGTCTTAGTTGTCGATGGTGGGTTCACGCTTAAGTAGAATGGCACTGTCTTAAGCCCTGAACTAAAGTACTCTTCGAGAACGCTTCGCGAACGCGAACGGGCTGAAAGCTAGAACCCGTTAAAACGGGTTGAAAGGCTGATGTATTAAGGGAGATAGAGGAGATGCATTCGTGACAAGTTAAGGCAAAGTAATTGTTGTCAATGAGACAATATACTTAATTTTCTAGCTAACGAGAATGATAATCAAACAGTGAGGGGGAGGAGGTATAGGCTAGCAGTACTAGCCTATA
>JAHHIF010000081.1 GCA_019358875.1 Symplocastrum torsivum CPER-KK1 | reverse complement strand
GGAAATACGAAAACATTGATATAGGCGTATCTCTGTACGATTACTAGCGCGATCGCATTTGCCCTTACAGAGCCGCTACCAATCATCTAATTTAGGTTAGACATAGAATTCCTAGTTCTGTATAACCCTCATTTCAGCAAACCCCTATCAAAAAATTTCATCCAGACCTACCGCGATCGCATTTAGTAAAGCGTTTGCTCGAAGGCGCATTAACGAAAACTCCTCTAGTAAATAGTGATCACTTCCCCTTCGCTTTTTGGGTCTGATCTCTTTTCACAACGGACTTGGCTAGACGGACTTGCTATTACATACATAGGAAGTTTACGACCTATCGCAATTAACTGGCTGTCCCCAGCGATTGGAGGGGGTCACATTAGTCGCACTTGCCGTGAGGATGACCTGACCCGTAGGAGCCATTTCCCATCCAGTGGCTTCGATGAGTGGGGGATGGTGTGCTGAGTGTCGGGTGTCAAGCCTGTCCTCTGAGTGTTGCTGGCTACCCTCTGTTCCCGGATTGGTCTGTTGATCAACTGTCAACCTGCGTCGGTCAAGCCATTCGGCATCATCGTCTAATTGTTGTTCCGGATTGGGAGGTAAGCCACCCCGACCTGTGACAACGAATGAGTTGCCTTCATTGGCAGGACAGCCTTGAGCGATCGCATCCGTTGCATCGACTACCTCTGTAGGTAATTCGGCTAGTCCCCTTGCTGGGTCAATCCCTGGCGTGATGAACTCTACTGTGCCACGAAACTCCTCACTTACTCCCGTAGCGGTGATGTCGCTTAAAGGGGTCAGTTGCTCTCTAAACTCAATGCCAAAGATGCCCGAAGCTCTCACGATTACGTTCCCACCACGGAAATCCTGAGAATTGGCAGTGATGTTGCTATCTTCCGAAGGGACGGCAACCAAGTTGTCTGTATTGATGTCGATGTTGCCACCGGGAATGTTGCTTCCTCTGGCGTTGGTTGAGATGTTACTGCCATTTCGCAAGAGTATCAGGGGCGATCGCAAGTTAATATTGCCCCCACCACCTGAAGTATCGGCGTTGATTCTGCCTTGATTGTTGAGATAGATTTGATTGGCTTCCACGAACAAGTTACCTGCGGTTCCTGTTCCGCGACTCTGCACGGTTACTAATGCCCCATCTTGCACTAGCAAGGTATTCGTTTCAATCCTCAAATCCCTCGCATCCCCTGTTGAGTTTGGATCTGTAGAAGCAAACAAGCCACTGGGAAACCGACCATCAGCGCTTGTACCAATGATTTGCACATCTTGGGCATTAACCTCCAAATCACCTGCCTTGCCCGCACCCCTTGTATCAGTAATTACTCTTGCCCCATCTCGCACAAGCAAGGTATTAGTTTTTATCGTCAAATCACCCGCATCGCCTGTTAAGTTTGACAGTGCAGATGTATACAAGAGACTGGGAATCCGACCATCAGCGCTTGTACCAATGATTTGCACATCTTGGGCATCAACGCTCAAATCACCCCCCTTGCCTGCACCAACTGTACCAGCACCTACCTGTGCCCCATCTCGCACTAGCAAGGTATTAGTTTTAATCGTCAAATCACCCGCATTCCCTGTTGAGTTTGGCGCTGCGGAAGCAACCAAGGCACTGGCAGTTTGACCATTAGCGCTTGTACCAATGATTTGCACATCTTGGGCATCAACACTCAAAAAACCTGCGTTACCCGCACCAAATGTAGCAGTAAGTACCTGTGCCCCATCTCGTACTAGCAAGGTATTAGTTCTGATTGTAAGATCACCCGCCTTGCCCGCACCAAATGTGTAAGTACCCATTGTTACCCTACCTCGTACTAGCAAAGTATTAGTTTTAATTGTCAAATTCCCCGCATCCCCTGTCGAGCCTGACGCTGCAGAAGTAAGCACGCTACTGCTGTAAAACTGACCATCGATTTGCACCTCCTGGGCATCAATCCTCAAAGAACCTGCGTTACCCGCACCAAATGTGTAAGTACCCATTGCCCCATCTCGCACTAGCAAGGTATTAGTTTTAATCGTCAAATCACCCGCATTCCCTGTTGAGTTTCTCTCTGCAGAAGCATACAAGCCACTGGTAGCCCGACCATCAGCGCTTCTACCAATCAGTTGCACATCTTGGGCATCAACACTCAAAGAACCTGCGTTACCCGCACCAAATGTAGTAGTACTCACCTGTGCCCCATCTCGCACAAGCAAGGTATTAGTTTTAATCGTCAAATCACCCGCATTCCCTGTTGAGTTTTCGTTTGTCGAAGCAGCCAAGGCACTGAAAAAACGACCATCAGCGCTTGTACCAATGATTTGCACATCTTGGGCATCAACACTCAAAGAACCCCCCTTGCCCGCACCCGATGTAACAGTATATATCCGTGCTCCACCCTCAAGCTGCAAGGTGCTAGCACTGATATTGACATCGCCTCCCTGTCCATTTGCTTGTCGTTGTGCCTGATTAACAATCGCACTATAGTTAAGGTTTATGGCTCCAGTAGCATTAACCGCAATATTTCCCGCCTGACTATTATTAGAACCCAGTCCTCTCTCTATGCCTGCCACTAGGCCACTATCTCCCGTCATCTCTAAATTCCGGGCATTAAGGGCGATACTACCACCATCACTAGCAATTACATTGACTTGCGCCCCATTGCTCAGGAAAATATCGCTTCTTGCTACACTATCGGGAAAACTCAAACTTAGATCATTACCATCACCATTCAACCCGACTGTTCCCGCACTAGATAACCCACCTAATTCCAATTGTCCACCAAGAGCATTCAACCCTCCACCATCCAGGCTGATGTTGCCACCGACTAGCAGCAAACTCCGACCATTTGGCACACGTAGACCAAATGTATCATCTCCAGCCAGAGTCGTTCCGGCTGGCGCAGTTGAGTTATTTTGAATCGGGGATGCCGCAAGTTGATTGAACAGCAAAGCCGAAGGATTGATTGTCAGTAAGGAGGAGGGGACTTCGGGATTCGAGGCACTGAAAAATCCAACATTGCCAAACCCTAGAGCATTGGCTGTTGTGGCGACAAAGGAACCGCCGATATTCAAACTGGCATTTTGACCAAAGATAATTCCATTCGGATTGAGCAAAAACAGGTTTGCCGTACCGTTGGCTCGAATTAATCCATCAATATTAGAAATCGACCCACCTGTGACTCGCGTCAGGATGTTCTGCACATCTGCCGCATTGTTGAAGAAGGCAGAGCCTCCGGTGGGTATGGAAAAGTCGCTGAAACTGTGGAACAGATTGCCACCCCGCGTTGCACCTCCGTCAATCTGAAAATTGGGATTGCCCGTAACTTGCGATCGCTCCCCGATCGGCAATGTTGTATCTCCAACCACTTGTGCGGCACTCATGTCAGGGCTGAAGAGTGCAATTAAGACACTGCTAGCCTTGAACCATTTTTCTAGATAACACCCTTTCATCTCAAGGAACCCCTGCGGAAGTAGCTAGACTCTATCATTTGACAGATGAATAAATCTTCCCTAGCGCTTTTTCGAGAATCTCCCTTTCAAAAAACTCGGCATCCAGACAAAACCTGCCAAGTTTAAACGTGATCGCACTTGCCCCAGCCGAGCCGCCACTAAACTCCTGAATAGGGAGAACAAATTTCAACTTAGTACACCTTCACTCAGCACCTTACCTCACTGGTAGGGTGTTTTGTTTTATAGCAATGTAGCCTAAAAGGTATTGTGTTCTAATCGGTGACAAGTCAGCATCTCACCGATAAGACAAGTTTTGTTTTGCAGCAATATGATGTACTACACTACACTTTACAGCTACCTTATTGATTCTAGTTCTCAGCAAGTACCTAAAAACAGAGTCTAAAACTAGGAGGCTTGCCCAAAACAACGATATAGCATTATATCTAGGTTGCTGTTTTAACAAAACAGCAACTCATGAAGCATAATCGCAACGGTCGAGGTAGGGCTACCAGCCAAGGGATATTTATTCCCCAGTCCATCCGGTAACGGACACATGACCAGACAAGCCGCAGACAAAGCGTTGAGACACGCTGCCGACTATATCGGGTTACAAGGCGTTTCTACACATAGTTTTAGGCGTACAGGTATTACTAAATTGCATGATGCTGGAATCCCATTAAGAACACTACAGCAACGTACCGGACACGCAAGCTTAGCGAATTTGGCTCTTTATGTCGAAGTCAATCAAGCCGATATCGATGCTGCTGGTGAACTGCTTTAATCACCATTCAATTACTTATAGATAGGAGAAAAGATTATGAAAGCTAATTATATATAATCTACGTTTGTGGTTAGGGGTGAACCTGGCTCAAAAGAGTCAAGACGGTGAGCGCAAAGAACAGAATCTTTATCATTCTAATTGGGTTCAAAACCCGTGTAGGCTTTTGAAGATTTCAACAACAAAATACAGGAGATGGAGATAGCGTGAAAGCTGTTTACCCCGGTAGTTTTGACCCGATAACACTAGGTCACCTGGATTTAATAGAACGTTCATCAAATTTATTTAAATCGGTAATTGTTCTTGTCGCAGTTAACTCAGAGAAGCAATACTTGTTTTCTCTTGCCGAACGAATTAAATTAATTAAAAACTCGATACAGCACTTAAGAAATGTAGAAGTTGATTCATTCTCAGGCTTAACTGTTAACTACGCAAAACAGCACAATGCTAAAACTATTATTCGTGGGTTACGTGCTGTATCGGACTTTGAAAAAGAATTGCAAATGGCTCAAATCAATCACAGCCTAAAACCAGATATTGAAACACTATTTTTGGCAACGGCTAGCGAGTACAGTTTTTTAAGTAGCAGCGTAGTTAAGGAAGTAGCGAGATTTGGAGGGTCTGTCGATCATCTCGTACCTTTAGGTGTGGCTAAAGCATTACGGGAACATTATCAATCCTTGCTGTCTTAACTCTCCCTTCTAAAGCTAGCGTCGTGAAGGTTGATCTACGTACTGCCTTCAGGATTAGTTTTTCTTCAGTTTTGGCTTTAATAAAACTACTAAATTCCGAAGACTTTTTCGGGATGGCTTATATCAGGTTGCTTTTCTAGAAAAGCCTGAACTTCATTGAGAAATTTTAGATACATTTTATCACAGGTTCTACAAGACTTCATTCTCTCCTGCCATTCTCTACGGTTCAGAAGCCCTTTCTCAATTAAATAATAGATCACCTTTTCTTTATCCCCATCGACTCTACCTGCTGCCACTCCACAGATTAAGCTTGCATATCTCCAACTTCTACACTCGCTTTCTAACCCTACAGATAGTGGATGCAACCAACTTCTTATCAGTTTAATCCCCAATGGTTTTACTGCTGTCTTAGGAGAAATTCTTTTGATTTCTGACTTTAAAACGAATTTAGATCTTTTCATTTTAATTTACCTTCATCTAGCTTTAATCAACAACATTTCAGCAAGCTTTCACACATTTCTAATTTTTCCCCGCAAAGAACTTATATTGCTCATGGCGACCCGACTCTTGATAGGAGTATAGAATGTTTTTGTATATCACTAATTTACCAACGAGGTTTTTAGGGATTAATTTGAGAATTATTATTAATAGTTTGTTGATTTTGAAGAACTGGAGGCAAGACATTTTCTGGTACTGGATTAAAAGATTTCTCATTAACTTTTTCTAGTAATTTTTTTATTTCCAATAAAGTTTTTTTTGTTTCTTTATAAGCTTTTGAATTTAAATAGTATTCATAAGAATCATGGTTGTTAGAGGTTTTGCCAGGTTGTAAGACTTCATCTTCACGTTTTTTTTGTTCCTCAATTAATTCGTCTATTTTTTCTGAAGCTTCTTGAAATATTTCTGCCCACCCAAATACTTCCATTAAATAAGGTAATTTTTCTACCTTAACACCTCTTCTAAGAAGACCTCGGTACCAATCACTAACTTCTTCAACTTGCTCTTTCACTGGTACAGGGATTCTTATATGAGTAGATTCGTAGAGGGCTTTAGGTGCGCCTATTTTTTTTGAAGTTCTCTTTAAGCTCATATTTGTTAGGAATTGAAACGTTAACAATAACATTAACTTTAACATTTTAGCCTTGTGTGTGCAAGCATCTGAGCGCCAACGAGAACATAGCCAATGCGTAAAGTAAATCAATTTATATTTAAAAAAAGTAGAGCTTTAAGGTTAGTAAAAACCACGAAGCAACTTCTCTTTTTATAGGTAGATCTTTAATAAGAGGCAATCTTGGAATACAGTCAAATTTCAGCACACATTCTAATTAGTTTACGCTTGAGAATACAAGAGTTACTGCTTAAGCAAAGAATAGCTACAGCGTTTTCTAGGCTAATGAGGTACATCTATCCTACTCTCCCATTCTCTATAGGAGAAGAGAGAAAAATTGCCTGTACCTCACCAGTCTGAAAATTGCTGTAAAGCACAGCTTACTGATTTAAATTTTAGCGATTTAATTGAACATTCATTGACTAATTGGGTTGATGATCAGAACTGATTCATCCTTTTAATTTAAAAGATAGTGTCCCGGTAGCAAAAAGTACCGGGATACTCGGTTTTGATGGCAGCGGGGCAGAGGAAGGAGTATCATTCGTCACGTCGTAGATCAGTGATTGAGATTAGACTAGCGAAGCATTCGAGTTTCGCACTGTAGCCTTGGATGCGCTCAATCGAGTATGGTCCCAGTTTGTCGGTGTGAGATTTGTTGTTCACGAATACGCGATCGCCTACCTTAAAGCTTGCTTTCAGCTCATCCAATTCAGCTTCCCATTCTTTTATCTGCTCTTGTTTTTGAGCAGAGAGACGCTTACAAGCCTCATCTTTCGCTTTGGGGTAGTTAATCCAGGCATTTAAGAGGGTACATAGCATCGGTATGCTGCTGCAATCTAATAGATCCTTTGCCATGTCGTTTAGGTTGGCTTCATCTTCCCACTCTTCTGTAAGCACTTCCTCTGCTTCATCAACCGATGTGGAGTCAGGTTGCTCTATATCAATGGTTTCAGTGGCATTGTTTTGTAGCTCTCTGATACAGTTCTGAACGTCCTCTGAAGATGCCTGAATGTCCTCTGAAGATGCGTCAAACCTCATGGTTAAGGGATTCTGAACGTCCTGAACGTGATTTGAGGGGGGTAGCTCATTTTTAGAAATTTCACTTTCTTTACCCGTCTCGCACATCAGACTTCGTAACCAATTTTTTCCCTCTTCAGTAAGCAGTTTCCAGGCTCGTGGCTTTATATTTTCCTGCGGTGCTGTGAGCTTTATGACTTCAGATGCGTCATTACACCTCATCCAGTCATCAGCTAGTTTACGTGCCGCATCTAAGTTCTGATCTATCCAATTTTTATTTTCGCCGCAGATAGGGGAATCATCTTCAGCACGTTCAGAACCCTTGATTTCACTAGCTTTAACCATCTTCAGAGCATCTTCAGAGACGTTCAGAAGACGTTCAGAAGTGTATCCTTCTGATACATTTTCTGGTGTATGTGGATCGAGGGGGGTAGGATCAACCCACCCAATACCCACTAAAATGTTGCGGCCTGAACTATCACGTTCACGGCGAGCTTCTGGAAACAACTTAAGTAGTCGGCGGAATATCTGATTCGACGCTTTAACCAATGAATCGCCCCAGGCTGGGTTAGGACTCCAGTGATCTTTCTTACGCCCGTCGTAAAACTCTTCGATTTCTAAAGTACCGTTTTCGATGTACCACTTTCGCAGACAAGCATATACCTGATCAGCGGAAAGATAACCATTGGGCTTGTATCCAATCCCTACTTCCTTACAGAAGGAGTAGATATGATCTGTCTCTTCACGCAAATCTTCCCAAGCCTGTTCCGTGACATCGTAATTGATGCCCTCGATCATGAGTCTGTCCAGGGCATCTAAACAGTAATGCAGATACCACGGCAACAATTGAATGCGAACGAATTCAGGGTTATAGAGGAATCGGGGATCGGCTTGCAGTTCACCTGGTGCCGGATTACTCTTGTACGTTTTCTTGAATCCAAGGATGCAGAAGCGAGAGATGATAGCCTCTAATGCTCCTTGCAGTTTTGGTAGGGCATTTACGTTGAAGAGGTGAGCGCATCGTGGGCGGAACTGATACTCATCCTTACCCTTCTTCTCACCTGCTAGTGGGTCGCCAGTTACAGCAATCTTGAGAGATTGGATTCTATCAATCATCATGCAATCCGCATTCTCGCTGGGCCAATTGATATTTGCGCCATCTAATTTTTGAAGGGGGAATTTGCGACCCTGATCGTACTGCTGAAAATCAGATAATGTAGCGCCTACCATGCCTCGGTAGCCGAACATCATTGCTGTTACTTCGCGCAGTGTATCCTTACCGTTGTTCCCCGTACCGTGTAGTAGGAGTGCTTTTACTTCCCGCCCCCTGTATCGTCGCACCGTGGGTAAATCTAAAGAGGCGGCAATGGTTTTCAGGAAAATATCCCGCTCTGGAGCATCTAAGCATGAAAGCAGACGATCGCACGAATCCGGTAACAACAGCGCGGGAATCTCGTAGCTCACCTGTGGAGCATAAAGATAATAGAAGCTAGGGTCGTGGGGAACTAGACTCTTAATCCATTTCTGCGAATCAGGATCATAGGAGAGCTGTAGAACCCCATCAACACAATTCAGACCTGGTGGATTTATAAGTTTGGGGTCAATGCCTACTTTTTGCTTCAGCCACTCAAACGCTTTATTTACATATTTAGGATCAGCGTAGGGGTAGCAAATGATGTAATTTTCTTCATCTTCCCCCTGCTCTGCTTTTCCCTTCGCTTTTTGCAGCTCTTGATACGTATCGCAGTAATCATGGATTTTCTTGATAATTACTGCATTATCAACAGGCTCGTAATGGGTATCTTGCCACTCGTAAAGTTGTTTCGCAACGTAGATCCAAGCTCCAGGGGCAAATAATGCATCATACATTTCTTGGCAGAAGCTCTTAATTTCCTGACGAGTCGGTTTGTGATCTGAATTTTCTCGCTTTCCGACTTCTACGCGATCGCCTTCAATCTCAGCGACTTCAACAGGAGACGATTCCCAAAGTTTTTCTAGTCCCTGCTGGAACTCCGGAGGCTCCATTCCTAAAGTGGGGCGAATCACAGACCAGAAAAAGGGATCTAAATCGGGATGATTTCCGATTGCCTTACAAAAAGCCGTGGCGTTCTCAAGAATTTCAGCCTTCCCTTTATCACAGGTTACATCCCCGGCTTCAAGCAATCGTTTCGCCTTCCACCGAAAGCCATGTTCAGCAGAATTAATGTGATTTTGCCAACCCTCCATTCCATACTTAATCAGGAATTCATCAGGATCTAATCCCTCTGGCAACGTTGGTGCGACATAACTAGTAATCCCCGCTTGGGCTAGTCGCAGAACATTGGAATTAGTGCCTCGCTCACCTCCATGATCTGGGTCGCCACACAGCGTAAGCTTTTTGATTCCCCGTCGCTTAAGAGTTGCAATTTGGTCGTTTGAACAACTGGCTGCCACATAAGCGCAAACACGGGTATCGCCTTTCGCCTGCAAAAGAACTGCATCCAAAACGCCCTCGACTGAAACGAGTTCTTCGTGTCCGGCTTTGAACGCAACATCAAAAAATAGTGGTGATTGTTTGGTTTTCGCACCTGGGAGTGCTATGGTTTTCGGCTTCCCGTCTGGTGGAAGCTTCTGGAAATAGCGACCGTAGATCGTGAGGGGGCGACCGCTGTCATCATTCCATAAGAAGGTGATGTATCCCTCCATTTGATGCCACACACAGCCAGTATTTTTCCAATCTTTATCAGAAAAGCCTTTAGAAACTAGATGGCGCTTAATTTCACCAGCATTAGGATAGTAGCCGATGGGCAGCAACTTGATTTCTTCTTCTGTTAGCCCCCGTTCAGATACCAGATACTGCCGAGCCTCTAATGCCTCAACTCGATCACTCCACAGCACTTCCTGACAGTAGTTCTGAGTTTCTGCGATAACTGTCCGTCGCCGCTCCCATTTCTCTGCTTTTGCTATCGATTCAGGAGAGAATTCCAGTTCAGGGAATGGTATGTTTGCTTCTGCTGCTAGCTCTTTTGCTGTGTAGGTGAAATCTTTGCCACGAGCTTTAATCCATCGTCCTGCCCTTAAGCTGGCTCGATAGTCGGCAGCACCACCCCCCGACTGGCAACCCTCACACCAAAATAATTTGGACGAGATAGTAACCACGAAGCTAGAGCCTGACTTGCTTTCATGGAAAGGGCAACCGCCCTTTAGCTTGTTGCCAGATTGCTTGAAATTGTGAGCGGGATGATTGAAAATCTGCTCTGCACCTAGGCTATTGATTGCGTCGTCCAGGCAGCGTGTGATTGCCTCGTATTGATCTTGCTTAGCATTCCTGTGACCATTAAGAGAGATGGTTGTAACTCGGCTATCTGATCTGGATTCGTTGGATGTCTGGCTCATTTCGTGCTCCATGTTGTTGTGCATGGTGCAGCGAAAATTAATTCCTATTGATTCCTAAATAGGTTGCAGATTCTAGCTCTAGCACTTTATGCTAGAGATTGAATTAATTGTGAATCGATTGTTTTTGTCTTTGGGAGAATCTGCCGTGCTAGCGAAGTTGGCTAGCACACCTTTTCAGGAATAACAAAGATATTAGCTTTCGCTTCACCTTTCCTAATCTTGAAAATTGAATACAAGTACCTTAGTCTAATTGATATTGTGATAACATGAGAGTCCTAATACTATATTGTTCTAATAGTATATTATTGGTGACTCTTTGTTTACTAATGTTCGTGGTGACATAAGTTTGTTTCACTCATTTGAAAAGTCCCTAAGTTTTTAAAGTAAAGCATTGCTTTACACTTGCTCCTTTCCAGCTATAAAGATGAGTTTATTTTACCTTAAAGCGTTTATTAGCATCTTTTTTATTGTCTTCCAGAGGCGTGACTGTGAGTAGGTGAATTTCGGTTAAATTCATTCCTTAAACTGCTGCCGCTTCTGGCTTAGGCTCTTTAGGTCTACGTTTAAAAACTTAAATGCTTGGTTGATCCAATATAAAACCTCCTTCAGTTGGTTCACCCATCATCCCGGCGATCGCAGCTACCCGGAGAAAAAGTAGCGAGGCTGTCACCAGCCGCCATTCAACGGCTGTAATCTTTATTCAGTAAACGGTTGATCGCATCGTGGGCTATCGCCTTATCCGTTGTCGGTTGCACCCACTCGGCTTTGCTATAGCTGTATGCCTTTTGCGTCGCCATCAGAAAGTTAATGTATTCAATAGCCGTATATTTTGGTGGATTCATTGCTTCCTTTTACCCCATCTTCAGCCCAACTGCGTAACTCCTGATCTACCTAAAATGAAAAACCTGAACCAGACTTTAGGTAAGCTTTAGCCTAAAATCTGCCTAAAATAAAAAACTTGAACCAGGCTTTAGGTAAGCTTTAGCCTAAAATTTACCTAAAGTTGAGCCTCATTTTAGATAAGCTTTAGCCTAAAATCCACCTAAAATGGAAAACTTGAACCAGGCTTTAGATAAGCTTTAGCCTAAAATCCACCTAAAATGAAAAACCTGAACCGGGCTTTAGGTAAGCTTTAGCCTAAAATTTACCTAAAGTTGAGCTTCATTTTAGGTAAGCTTTAGCCTAAAATCTGCCTAAAATGAAAAACCTAAACCAGGCTTTAGGTAAGCTTTAGCCTAAAATTTGCCTAAAATGAAAAACTTGAACCAGGCTTTAGGTAAGCTTTAGCCTAAAATCCACCTAAAATGAAAAACCTAAACCAGGCTTTAGGTAAGCTTTAGCCTAAAATCTGCCTAAAATGAAGCTTAATTTTAGGTAAGCTTTAGCCTAAAATCTGCCTAAAATGAAAAACTTGAACCGGGCTTTAGGTAAGCTTTAGCCTAAAATCCACCTAAAATGAAAAACCTAAACCAGGCTTTAGGTAAGCTTTAGCCTAAAATCTGCCTAAAATGAAGCTTAATTTTAGGTAAGCTTTAGCCTAAAATCTGCCTAAAATGAAAAACTTGAACCGGGCTTTAGGTAAGCTTTAGCCTAAAATCTGCCTAAAATAAAAAACTTGAACCAGGCTTTAGGTAAGCTTTAACTTGGTTTTAGGTTGGTTCCCGAAAACATCCCTACAACGGCTGTGAAAATTGAGACAGCAGTATCCCAGGACGCTTAATGCGCCGATCGCAAAATCAAGTTGGTTCAGCTTGGTTTAGGTAGAATTCCGACTCAATGAATAAGTTCCGTCGTCATCTCCGGCATGACCCTCAGCACTTCAGCATCGCACAAAGCTCCAAAATTTCGGCAACTGTATTGAACAGATCAAGGCTTGGTTTCTGATTCGCTCTCCACCTCAATACCGTAATCAGTAAATAGATGAGCAATAGATATATTTAGGGCTTTCGCTAGCTTTTCAATATTTTCCAAGGAAGGATTGCGCTCTCCTCTCTCAATATCTGAGATGTAAGTACGGTGGAGTTCAGCCCTTTCCGCCAGTTTCTCTTGAGAAAAATCCAATTCTCGCCGTCGCCGCCTAATGGCTTTCCCAAAACGTCGATTGATTCCCGATTGACCTTCTTGCTTCACGGCATCATGGTCGGGGAATGCAGACCATAAGTCTATAGACAATAAATGACGTTTTGTAGGCTATAAGTGTAAAAATACGAAAGAGTAGTAGATACAGCCCAGAAAAAACTCAACCTACAAGCCAGTAAATTCATGTCTATTGCCCGACCTGCTCACGCTTCAACACCCTCAGGAATCACTGAGCGAAAAGCCATTTATCAGCAAGCACTCGATGACTTTGCCATGACAGACCTGCTTGCTCAGCTACAAAAGATCTCTAGTGCCGATTTCGATAGCCAGCCAATCACTCAGCCCGAATCAGAACTGATTGCTGCCCTGCTGGTTCAGCAATTAGCAAAAAACCTTGACTCACAATTAGTTACTGCCTATTTCAAGGCAATTCGGCGAGGTAACCAGGAAGTAGTTCCTGAACCAATAGGCTTGGAATATCCTAAATCCACTGGTTTACCTGCCGATTTCCCTACTTCTGCTCCTGCTCCGCGCTTCACTTACGGCGATCGCCAACGACTGTGTCCTATCTCTGTTAACGGTGAGACAGAAACCGAAACTGATACAGGACGGTGCATTGGAAGCTACTACGCTTATGCTCCTCATCACTGTGAGTGGATGTGGAAGTATGTGATTTGGCTTGATAAGGAATCAGTAAGTGCTTCTTGGTGTATTGCAACAACAGCTTGGGAAGATGAACTTGAACCCGTAATCCAAGAGGATTCACTATCATGAACGGAAACTTCTTCGGGGAACGGGAACAACAACTGCTTGAACGCTTTGCTGAGCGACAACCGCTGACACTAACTCCTCAACAACTAGCCGAGAAATGGACGGGCATTACTCGTAACGAAATTGCCTTGGTGTGCCAGACAGATGTATCTCGTATCAACCGCTGGCTTAGTCGAGGGCGAAGCTATGAAGCAGCGAGTCCCTACTACTGCCAAACGTTGGCACTATTCGATATCTTCTTAGAGTTTCACCAAGAGCTTCCAGATAGCTTGATTAGTCGCTACTGTTCGCCTAAAACGATAGGAGAATCTGAGTAATTTTGGCGCGATATATAGCGTGTCTAAATCATTTTTCCTCTAAAACGTTTTGTTGAAACTACAATTCGCTCAAAAAGTCAATGCCAAAACAGCATTGCGATTAACTAGCCATTGATGAGAGGCTACTTTTTGCTCGTATTAGCTAGCGGAAAGTCATCCTTCCATTAAATTTATGGTTGATAAATTTTATTTAGAAAATTTACTTTCTCCTTATGCGAAGGCTCCGGTTTATTACCAAAAAAATATTGATCCAATTTTTATTGGTTTCATGAGAAAAAAGCATAAGAAAATCAAAAAATCTTCCAATCCTATAGATTCTTGGTTACATCTTATAGACGGAAATATAAGAGTTATTTATACTGTATTAGTACAAAATAATATTCCTGCAATAGTAAAGCATGGAATTTTGGACTGGAGCAATAAAGGTGATTTTCCGCCTACTCTTACCCTTCATTGGTGGATAGATGTAGAGCATTACCGCATTGATTATAGAGGAAGGGATTGGTACAGTTTCAATCCTTCAAATAAACCTCTACTTGAACAAATTCCTTATGTGGTGTTTCTACCAGGTGATTTCCCCCTCGTTTCTTATAAAGTTGAAAGAGTTGAAGAACTTCCGCCTTTGAATTTAAGAGGTTAAATAGGCTTAAACTTTAAGTGCAAGAAGAGTTAAAAACCCATGTAAGATTACTCTATATTTGGTAAAGAAGTGATTGATTTGTGAGATTTAACAAAAGTGAGTTTCATTGGCTTTAATGTAAAAGGAGAACTACCTTAAAAAAATTATTTCATCCGATGAGCAATATAAGATATTTCTGTAGTTATAACTTTGCTCCTAAGCTATAACTACAGGACGGTTCCTCTCAATCTCCCGAACAGACTCCAAACTTTTTGAATACCTCGCGAAATCTTGCCTGATTTTTGCCAAAGTAGGAAAGCAGTACACCAAACGTAGCTGAATTATCAGCATCTCCAAAGCGGTGATATCCTTCAGCAAAGCAGAGTGACTGTGCATTTTGGCGCAGTTGCTTATACCAATTAGTACGGGTATCGCTTTTGGTTAGAACAATAGCTTCGGTGACTCTGCCGCTATCAATCTCAGCTATCAGTTTCTTGATGAACTTTGATACTTCCGAGAACGGAGGATTAAGAAACACCCGTCCAGCCCAGTCATGCTTCAGAGCATCATCCTCAAGAGTTAGATGATTACTCGCTGGGACATTGGGATTATCTTTACTATTACTGGCAGGGTCTAAGTCAATCCCACCCATACTCTCCACTACGGCTTCCAAGAAGTACTTAGGGGTGTAATGCTCATCGGATTTGGCAGTGATGAACTTCTCATGTTTTCCTCTTGGAACCTTCTGTGCGATCGCGCCTTCTATCTTTAGCCGCTGTTCCGTAGTAAGGCTCAATTTATCCAGCGCAGATTTTACCTGCATCCAAAACACTTCCCGCTCAGGCTTACTTGGCTTTAGCGCCACACAGCCTAAATACTTTGCTGTCTCTTTTTTAAAACTACCTTCTAAATAGCTGTGCCTCAAATGGCATCTTAGGCTATTGGCTCTTTTCCCTTTGTACTCTCTCCAAGTGATAAACATACTCAAAAGAATGCGGTATACAAATACACCTATAATTTAGCTTTTTTTACTATTTTTAAGGGATATATATGCTAAAAAGAATGCGGTATACAAATATACCTCTATTCCAACAGACATTGGTTGCGATGTTGTGCGTACCGCCGAAGACTCGTTATCGCCAAATCTTGTCACATAATGAACCTTAGGCTGGAGCTATTCTTCACAAGCCTACAAGCTGCTCTTTGCATAACGTTTCAGTACCCGACCAAGCGCCTCATCTAACAAATCCAAATCGGCAGAGGGATAGACATCACAGTACTTACCTTTGATTTGTTCCTTGGCTGGGGGTTTCCCATGCCGTTCCTTGTATGCCTCAGCCGCCTCCATCTCAATGTGCAGCCGTTGGGAAGCTGTCACCTTCTTTTTCAAGGCTTTGATGCGCTCCGTCAGCATCCAGTTTTTGGATTCCGGTTCGGATTGAGGCGAACGCGCTGGTATGGAATCAGGTGGTGGAGAACTGTTTGATGCATCCTCCTGTGTAACCACTGTTTTATCTAGAGAGTGACGAGATGCTTGTTCTTTAGAAGAGGAGTCGGCAGTCGATTCAAAATAATCAATGAGAACCGGGATAACAGCCTCTCCCCAGGAAACTTGTGGACCCGACCAGTCATTTGTCTTCGATGTCGCTAACCGACTGAAGCCATATTCCTTCCCCGACTCGGTCAACTGCCAAATTCTTTTGCCATTATCTGGACGAACCTGAAAGCCCAACTCAACTAAAGCCTGGTTCACTTGTGCTGGTTTAATTTGATGCCCCAATAAAGATGTCAACCGTTGGGCAACCTCAGATACGCTCATACCAACTTCTGGTACGGGCGCACTCTTCCCTATCAGTTTTTTCGCGTCCTCGATGATGTCTGCGAGATCGGGGAATTTCTTGGCTAGTGCGTTGAACTTCCACTGCGCGATCGCACTCTTATCTAATCCGGCATCTGACAACCACGCGGAGAGTGTGTTGATGGACTCCATAGCAGCGGCCAGGGCATCAGGCGCTTTGATTCCATCATCCAGTTTAGAGTTTGAGCCATTACTCGACATGAAGAAGGAAAGTGAGAACTTACTAGATATGCTACGCACATACCGCTATGGCTGTCTACGACTCCCGCCGCCTCTCTCATCCCCACAACCATGAAGTTCTGAGTGTGATCTTAGCGATACTCACTGCGGTTCGAGAGCGATCGCCTCTCTTAATCTTTAAGAGTTATCTTGTTTCATTGATAGTATCTCTAGCACTTCCTCGGTCAAGCTCTCTATCTCGGCAATGGCTGCCTGGGCTTTGCTACCAAAATTATGAACGCTCTGACCGAATACAGCGGAGTGTCGGTAAATCTGCCGATGCTGTATTTGCGTCCTGGCAAGGAGAATGCCAAACTCTGGCAAAATTTCTAAACTTTCCTGCGTCAAAGTGGTTTTAGGCTGGCACTGGTTTAAGATCAGCCGGGAGTGTAAGGCATCATTCAAATCACCGACGTTCTGAATCACCTGCCGAATGCCAACCGCCGCCCACATATCGAGCGGTGAAGGAATCAGCGGCACAAGCGCTAGGTCTGCAATCAGCAAAGCGCTTTGCGGAATAGGGGAATCCGCTGCTGGCGGACAATCAATAATGATGTAGTTATAGTCGTCGATAAACTTTTTGACTTCCCGATGAACCTTTGTGCTGGCAGCACTCAACCCTACCACAGAAGCTGGGAACGGGGTTTCATCAAGAGCGGAAGCCGCCCAGCGTGTAGCTGTCCCTTGAGGATCGGCATCGACGACTAAGACTTTGTTAGAGCGCCGTGCCAGCGCACCAGCAAGCTGCATACTGACAGTCGTTTTCCCTGAACCGCCTTTTTGGTTGACAACAGCGATAATCTTAGCTGCCATAAGGTTAACTGTATTAATGATTAAAACTGTATTAACAGTTTGTACTGTTTATAGCTTTTATAGTGTTTAGCGAGTTCTTCTAATCGTTGCACAAAACTGAGTCGAGAAAAGGTCAGTGATGTGTATATGCCAGAAAAAATATATATACCATTAAAATAGTTGATACGCTTTTAACTCTTTCTAACCCTAGAGGAACCATGACGAAGAAGAGTATGAAATCGGCTCTCTCTAGTTCGCTAAAAGCTGAAGACGAAGCCGTGCGAAACCGTTTTGATAAAGCCGAAAGCCTATTGGAAGATAAAAGTAGTCAAGTGGCTGGCTCGGTAACGGAGAAACAGCAGCCGGGAAAAGACACACAGCCACCAACCTCAAGAGAGAAGGTGATTCGTGATAGTTTCACACTCCCAGGAAGAGATTACGAATTAATTGCAGCAATTCGGCAGCGATGTTTGAAGTCGGCTGTCAATGCAACAAAGAGCGAAGTGATTCGTGCAGGGCTGCACATTCTTGCGTCTTTGTCTGATGAAGAACTAGTGATGGTGATTAACCGCTTAGAAAAGGTGAAAACAGGACGACCAGCCGAAAAGATCTAAGCGAGAAGGGATAAACTATATATACTGTTATATCAGTATATAGAATTAGTATAATTTTAATGCCAGTATAATGAACAGACTGATAAACCTAATCCGTTCGTTCATCGGCTCAGCTTTCCCGACAAAGAAGCAACCACAGCCAACTATAGACAGCTATGGACAGAACACTTGTAGTCTGCCTGAAGAAGAAATTCAAGGCATTATGGAATGGCTCTTTCTGAGCCTAGTGAGTGCTGGATATTGGGGAAATGCTCATTTGCTTTGGTACAACGAGGCTGAAGACCCCGACTTAGAGCAAGCGCTTAAAGAAGCTATCAGGTTTAAAGAACCAACCTTTCTCTACCGTTGTGGCGATCGCACACTCCAGCCACCACAGGGTTACTATTGGCGAGTGATTGCCGAGCATCCATCGACCAGAATTTATCAGTTAGAGGTAGAAGAATGACTCAGCCGCCAATTCATGACCTCGGCATGAGTGATACGGAATATGCAGCTCTAGCAGCTAAGGGCTATGAGCCTGTACTAGAGCATCAGTTAATAATTATTGGTGAAGACCCATCGCTTGCGAGAAACTTAAGTAAGTTAGCGGGATTGGTACAAAACAAACCGCCTGAAACTGATGAAGAATGGGATGAGTTTCTGGAAGCTTGGGCTGAGCTTACAGGAGATAGACGCTAGTCAAATGGCTGTCCCCACCACTTCCAGCACTCCTTGTTGAATGGCGATCGCCACTTGAGTATGAGCGCCCGTTCTAGTTGCTAACGTGCCTTTCGCTCAACCGGAGCATCGAACCAGAAAGCAATGCTTACAGCCGGGGATAATTGATGCTGACGGTGCAAGGCGATGTATTTGTCGATGTAGCGCTTGGCATCGTGAGTACCCTTCCATCTGCTATCAGACTGACATGATTCGCCCGTGTAGAGCAGCAGTGACGGGTTAGTGCGGTCAATGACAAAGTACAAACAGGCTTGACCTTTATCAAAGGTGGGTTTTCTCCAAAACGACATCGGTTGCGCTATTAAGCGGAATGGGTCAATGGTGTCCGGCTCAACATGTGCCGGGGCAATACCCAAATCGGCTAACTCAAATAACGTTTTCTG
Source organism: Symplocastrum torsivum CPER-KK1 (assembly GCA_019358875.1). Classification (GTDB taxonomy): domain Bacteria; phylum Cyanobacteriota; class Cyanobacteriia; order Cyanobacteriales; family Coleofasciculaceae; genus Symplocastrum; species Symplocastrum torsivum. Next base: position 13,104 of record JAHHIF010000081.1, on the reverse strand, counting down.
TCTTGGCGGCTGGCTCTCCTTCACATGACGCTGGTAGTCAAATATTCGAGCCTTCCACTGTATGAGTGTGTCAGCATCCATTAGCAGTTGCTCTTGCCTGCCAACGGTTCTGAAGGGAGCGTTGTTGAATAAGTTCAGTTGCTCGTGTGTCAGAGGCGCTTTCCAAAAATCAACCCATCCATTTTTTCATACTGATTGTTCCTCTACGCTATTGAACCGGGAATATTAGCTATGGCGCTTTGAGAATTTTAATGAGTCGAACAAATTGATTGCGCTCCACCCCGCTCATCAAGGGCAAGGACGCGGTGCGAATCGGCTACGCTACGTCGAGCAGGCGTTGAAAGTTAGATACTTGTGAGCAACGCTTTCATTAGTAAAGGCGGCACACTATACCCCAGGATGCTGCCAGCAATACTGACCTCATCTGGTAAGTAGTACCAAGCTGGAAAAGATTGTAGTCGGGCGATCGCTTCAATTGTTATACCCTTAACTACGCCATCTGCGCCATCGGCTAACCAAACATCAATGAATCGGCTACGATTATTCCCGTTCTGGTCAGTAAATATCGAACGTTTAATTGTCCAACAAGTCTCGAATGGTTCCCGCACTTTGGGCGTACCCTCTCTAAATCCAGTTCGCTCTATCAGCAGTGCTTTAATAGAAGGCTGTAATGAGCGCTTTACTTCTAGTGCCTTTTGTTGGGAAGGTAGCAGAACTGACGCTGGCAATTCATCAATCAAATCTTCAATAGCTTCATACCAGCCCACTCGCTGCAACTTAGCTGGTAGTTTGGGTTGGGTGAACCGACTTGCCACAACAATGAAGCGTTTACGTGACTGTGGAACTCCATAATCAGCGGCATCTAGTATTACTGGTTTTACAAGATATCCTTCTTCTTTAAGAGTCTGATTAATCAAATACCAAGAGTCTGAATTCTGGTAGGCAGGGACATTCTCTAATGTGAAGCATTTGGGCTGAAGATGTCTGATAGCTTGTGCTGTAGCGATCGCCGCCTCAATATCTTCAGGTGACTCCTTACCCTTGTTGGCTAGGCTGAAATTCGAGCAGACTGGAGAAGCGTGAAGATAATCAGGGGCATAAGGAAAATCTGAAAATCCAGCCAAAGCCACCTCTTCGACAGTTTGATAAAGAACTTTGCCACCATAAGGCTTGAAATTTAGGTGATTGTTTTGAGCCAGTGCTTTTGATAACGTAGGCTTTTTCGGATCACACTCAACACACACAACGGGTCGGATGCCAGCGGCAATCATCCCGCACTCTACGCCTCCTCCACCTGCAAAAAGCACAACTCCTATCGGTGCCTCTTCAGGTAAAGTTGGGGCAGCTCCGAGGTACTTCAACACTCTCTGCCGTACTTTCCCATTGTTCCGATAGCTCTCAACAAGATATCGGTAAATCTTGCCTTTTACTTTGCGATGAATCAGAGAAGGCATTATGTAGTGATAACTCTAGTTTAAAGTTATCACTACATGGTCGTTTTTTTTGCTCAGGGCACTTCACCCATTTCGGAAAACACATTTCGGAAGTCTGCAAGTCCAGTACTTGTTCTGTAGTACTGACACGGGCAGTCTAACAGTATTCCAGATTCGGACGTTTGTGTAAGATGGTGGGCAGTGACAGGACAGTTGGCATCCTAGAAAACCGTCGTTTTTATGACACACCGATGTGGCGAATATGAACTGACTGGGACATCGCGTGTGATAAATGCATTCACGCAGTAGCCGGGAGAATTTGTTAGTAGCAAGGGTATGCCCTACCAATATTGAGTCGCTCGAAGGCAAGCTGCTTTAGGTACAGTGCTTCAGCAGAAGTAGATTCTATCGGCGCGATTATTACTATGTACGATATGGAGCGGCGATCAAGCGCTGTCCTAACTTTCCAAGGTAGTTCAGCATAGGTGCATCTGTTCAGTTCTGACCAGAGTTCAAGACCATTCAGCTTAAGTTGGTTCTTGTAGAAAGCCTGAATGGTACTAATTCTCTCGAGACCGTCTATCACCTCATAAGATTTGTGTTCCTGCTCATAGAAAACCATTGGTGGGACGGGAATGTTGGTAATAAACGACTCTATCAGCCGCGACTGTTGCACAGAATCCCAAAGAACCATTCTCTGGTGTAAAGGTGGTAAATTAACATACCCAGGCTTCTTTAAGGCTTCGACTAATTCTGGAAGCTTTATCCGGTTGAATTCGTTAAGTACTCTCCTTTCTCCGGACTCGTACAAAGCGTTGAGTTCAGCATCAGACGTGTTGGTGAAGTTGTTCAAAGGTCGGTTTCTCCCAGATTTCCTTTTTAGAGTAAGTCTTACTAGGCGATCGCATTATTTCCTGCCTTCATGCAGTAGCTTGGATAGTCAGGGTTATCAGACTCAATTAGTGGGATACCAATCGTCTCAATATATTCACGGTACTGTTCCAATGTAGGAGGTGGTTCATAACCTTGATGAGCGAGAAAGGTTATGAAGTCCAGCTCTTGCCCCCACAGAGCCACCTTATCTGCTCGAACATTAGCCTGAATTCGCTGACCATCAGGTCGGAGATTGTAGTCTCCTAACTTAGACCAGATATCCACCGTCAAATAATCAATGTGTTCATCGGGTTTCCACTCTAGAGCGTCAGCAAAGACAAACCTTGCCTTCTCCCAACCCGACCAAGATGCGGGACTAGCAATCTGGTGCAGCAGCTCGAATACTTCTGAGTCGCGTTCCACCACCGTTACCTGAGTCACCTCCTCCCGCGCCAGGATGTTGTAGAGCAGAGTGCCCATCCCCAGACCCATGACAACTGTGTGACCGTAGGCAGCTAAGGCATGATGAGACTGGCTCTCTAACTCCATCGGTGTGAGGCTCATCCAAAGGGTATTGCCTTTCTTGAGTCTATAGTTGTGCTTGGCAGGTTGTACCCCAGTGAAGTAGCCGTGAATCAATACGTTCTCGTCGAATCGGTCTAACGTCCACAAGCCATGCTTCCCCACCTTATACTCTGGAACCTTTAGCCAGGGATAGGGAGGTGAGTAAAGTTGCTGAAACGCCTGTAATAATAATGCTATCTCTGAATCTTCAATCATTTGCTCAAGTATGGTATTGCGCTCTTATCAAAACCTAGCTAGGTTGCGAGATTCAGCAACGATGTCAATCAAGTCAACAACAGCACTAGCAAGGTCAAGAGGAAAGGAAACAGTACTAGGAGAGACGGTCGAAAACCTAACCTCCACATCCTCTTGAAGTGCTACCAACAGTAAGTTAGAGCTGCTGTAGTGTCTATACGCTAACTCTAAATGAGGTTGAGCTTGCCTCAAATTTTCTAAAGAAGGAAGGCGATCGCGCTTAGTGTGTGAATTAAACTTCGGTTCAGCGGGAATGAGATTCCACAGTTCATTAATAGGATAAAGTGATACGGGCAAGAGGTGGTCTAAAGCGTACTCGATACCTTGAACGATTCGCTTTTCCGTCCAAGGACAAATAAATGCTCTGCCTTCCATGAGCAGCACATCAACGTGATTTCGCTCCCAAGTTAAAGGTCTGCGGTTGTCAGGTCTGTCGGTCAGCAATCGATATATTAGACCGCGATCTGCTCCTTGACCGTCTTCTTGCTCCACTGTTTCAGAGAACAAACACCATTCGTGAATGCAGAGGGCTTCAATCCAGAGAGACATTTTTTGAAAGGCTTGCCACAAGTCCGCTTGAATGATCAAACATTTGTCTTTTGGTTCAGTACCGGGAATTGTTACAACCGAATCGCCCAGTTCACTGTACTTCTTCGGTTTTTTAAACACTTTATTCCGTCCGGGACCAGCGTGACAAATGGGTCCGTTAACCATTGCTTTTTCAATTTTCTCCAGCACATCTTGATAAATACTCAGCAACTGGGGCGAGTACAAAGCCCGTCTCCTGGGTATCCGTAACTCATTGCTCAACAAGAAACCGTCAGAGGGTTCAGAGATTGTCTTAAGTTCTTGCTGCCACAGAGAACGCAACTCAGTTAACTCTAAGTGGAAAGCTATACTACCCCCGCCTCGTCGCTGGATGATGGGATTATTTGCATCTGCAAATGGCCAGTAATAGGCAACCCAAAACTGAGCTAGTACTTTCAAAGGAACTGCCACATCTTGCCCAAAGTTTCGGAGGTCAGGGAAATTGAGGGCTACATCATTGATGGCACGAAGCAAGGCAAATTTATAGCTTGTAACTTTTTTATCGTGCTTGAGAATCGTACTGATGATGGTATCTGGCTGCATGATAGAGAGATAGAGGAAGTGAGCGCAAAAGCTACTCTTCTATAATGTTTCCCTCTTTATCCCGTTTTACCCGTTCTACAATATTGCCCTCTTTGCCCTTCCTGATCTCAATGGTAGTGCCATCTCCCACCTGTTCAATTTCAATAATGTTTCCCCCCGCATCCTGCCTAATCTCTATTACCTTGACGTTAAAGCTTTCCCATTCCTGAACGGTAAAGCCTGCCTCCACCTCTTCTGGAAACCTTATCGCCATCTTCTGCCACGCTTCCTCTATGCTGTGGGCTTGGATATAGTACCCTTGCCTAGCTGTTAGGTCATCGTGACCGATACATTGGTGGGAATAGGGGTCGTTACGGGTGCAGCGGTATTCTTTCACGATTGGCTTTATGACTAGGGATTTGAGCTACTACTGTCGCAAGTTTGCCAAGCTAAATGTGAGCCGCTCCAGTGGGGTGGCTCCCAACAAGCCTATTCTGCTGCTATCGATCATCGAACTGATAAGCCAGGGACAGATACGGCAAAACCAGATTACCTTGTCGGCTGAACTAATTGCCACTTTCCTAAACCTGTGGAGCAACTTGGAACCAGTCCGCCAACCTAATATTGGTCTGCCTTTCTTCCATCTGAGGGGAGACGGGTTTTGGTATCATTACCCCAAGCCAGGATTTGAGTTGCTGATTAATTCTCATGTGAAAATCAGGACAGTAAGCGCTCTCCAGCAGACGGTTGAGTATGCCTACCTTGACCAAGAGCTGTTCGAGCTACTTTGGAATCCTGACTCAAGAGCTACTTTGACTGGCATCCTCATCAGCACCTGGTTCTCTGACAAAACTCAGCAGATTGAGCAGCTCCTTCAAGTGGATGCGTTTCAGGAGATACAGGAGCGGTTGCGATCGCAGGGAGGTAAGGTCTACCAGCCTGAAGAACTGGAGGATGAGCAGACTTCAATCGTTAGAGATGCAGCGTTTCGTAAGATTGTTATTTCAGTCTACGAGTACCGCTGCGCCCTATGCGGCTTGCAAATTCTCAATTCTCTGGGTCAGAACATCGTAGATGGGGCACACATCAAACCGTTTTCTCAGTTCTACGATGATCGGATTAATAACGGTCTGTCACTGTGCAAAAACCATCACTGGGCTTTTGACCGCTTCTGGTTTACGCTCAATGACAATTACACCATTGTCGTTGCCGATGATTTGAGAGAGGATTCTCCACATGCTACACCTATCAGGGCGTTTCAGAATCAATCCATTATTCTGCCTGCTCATGAGCAGTATTATCCAAGGCAGGACACTTTAGAGTGGCATCGCCAAGCTTTCTTTGAGAGAGTAGCGTAGAGATTCAGCTATGGCTTACCGCTACCCTTTTAGTACGATTCACCCATCTGACCATTATGGTCAGTGTGTAGCGGTTTACTTCAACCTGCACTACAAGGTTTTCTCTATCAAAGAAAGCAAAAATGGCAACCTTCTCAGCCACGCTGGAGCTTGTATCCTTACCGATGCTGTTTTTGATGTTAACCCCAAAGGGCGGGAACGCTCAATTCGAGAATGTCGCAGAAGGGTTCATGCCTACGCTATTGGGGTTCTAAAGTATCTAAGCTGGGATTTGCTTTCTCCTGTCCAAGTCGAATCCTTACTTGAAACTGGGTGGCAGCGGATTACTTATGACTTGCGCCCCGACCACCCAGGGTTTTATTTCAAAGACTGTGCAACCTATACGCCAGTTAAAGAGACAAAATTTGTACTTTTAAGTAGCAAAACGACTTTTGTTTTGATTTAATTAACTGACTCTGGAGGGATGGCGATAAACATGAAAAATGCAACCCTAAGACGTAGTGGCAAAAAAATGTTCACTATCCGAATAGAACATCATGTCGGGATTGATAAAATAGCAACAGTACTGGGTGCAGAGTTTTTTGATATTCCCAAAAGTGAAGAAGATCAAGAGTATGAAGATGAATTAGAAGACATTGAAAAACAGATAATTGAATTAAATAACGTTTCGAGAAAACAACTAAAACAAAAGGTTAGGGAGATTTTAGAACGGCGAGGAAGCGACTATTTTATCGGAGCATGGGATTATATCAAGGAAAATGATAGTAAAAGGCTTTGGAAGGCTTGTGTTGAAAGGGCGGAAGAGTTATTTCCAGAGTTGATAGTTGAATAAGGCTACAAAGTTATTTTAGACTGTTTTCAGCCTTTCGAGAGTTTATTGAGTAGGGATTTCCATCCCTGAATAAAGATTAACAATCATGGCTCAAAGAAAGAAACAGCAGATAGAAGAGGAAAGGCAAGCTGTTATATCTCAAGCAGTTGCTCAGTTTTTTGGAGGGGTTACGAAGCAAGAAGCCCAAGAGGCTTTTAAAACTCTCGCTATGTGCAGATTCTCGAAGCAGAAAATCCACGAATAAAAATATGGATAGCGATGGCTAAAGCAGCCATTGAAGAGATGGAGAATCGATAGGATATACAAAAATGGATAAACAATCATTCATTCATCACTTACGTCTCATTCTCGACCCTTATGACACATTACAACACCTAGAGTGTGATGGATTGACTCGCATTCTTCATAAAATTTTATCAGACAACGAAATTGAACATACTGTTTACACTGGGGAAGTTATCCATAAAGGTAACGCTGAAACTATCCCCATCCATTTCTGGATTGATATAGAAGATTTAAGGATTGATTATCGCGCTAGGATGTGGCTTGGGGAGACACCTGACATTCCGCACGGCATCTTTCATCCTGCTAACTATCCAAAAATTTATTATCAAGGAAATTCTATTAAATTAGCTCTATTACCTGACGTATTATTTCAGATATTAACTTGTCCCTTCCCCACTATCAATGAAAATGTTTAGATGTCAAGAGTTCATGACCCCAGAGCAGCAAGGAATTGCTGAAGAATTCCAGAATGCAATTGAGTCTGAATATGCCCTCTGCGTTAGAGAAATTGTAAAAATAAACCAGGCAATCGCGAACAATGGAGTACACGAGAATAATAAGTGGAGCGGTACCGACTGTGCCAATCTACAAATTCATTCTATTAAGGTTTACTGGGACGACAGGTTGGATTGTCTCATCAATTTTCTTGCGAAACAAGACTACAAACTTCATGAAGAACTCGCGATAAAATATCTTAAAGGGATAAGAATATTGTTCAATTCATGAAGTATTTCTATAGTAAGGATATATCTTCAAAGTGAAGGATTTAACAACCGAAGAACAACGGCTTTTCCATCTCAAGCAATATCTTCAAGACCGAGCCGACCTAATAAGAAAAATTTATTCAAAGCCAGATTCTAAGTATGCAGGGTTTGAAGAGCTGGTCTTAGAGTGTGGCACTGTAATGGAAGCCAAACCTTTGCCTACAACCTTAAAACGAGGATTACCCAAGAGTTGCTACTGGAATAGCCAGCAGTTAGCGTTTAAAAGGAAAAGCCTAACTTATGTTGAAGGGTATGCGCTTGCAGAAGACGTACCAATGGCTGTAGCTCATGCATGGCTGCTTACACCAGAAGGTCATGCAATTGACCCTACGTGGGAAACTCCAAGTATCTGTTATCTTGGGGTTCCGTTTTCAACTGAGTGGGTTAAATCAGTTCTAAAAGCACGGAAAAAAAGAGGTAGGGGCGACGACCTTAGTATCTTTGAGTGCAACTACTTAGAAGAATACTCACTCTTGAAACAAGGACTACCCACTGATGCTTACTTCAAATCTCCAGGGTAGGTAACGCTAACCAGTTAAGGTATAAAAACCAGTTAATTCATTACAAATATGAATAAAAAACCCAAAGGTTGGTATAAAGAAATTGTTCTTCGCCCTGTTATGTCTGTGGATGGCTACGAAAGTTATGAAAAACTCTGTAGTCTTGTTGCTGATGCTTATTATTCTTCTAAAGAAAGCGAACTGCAATATAATTTAATTGCCAAGCCGAAAGAGTCAATATATATTACTCTTTATACTCTTTTTCAAGTGGCGCAAGCAAAGTGTCCTGCTTATTGGGTGGCAAAAGACTTGCTTGAAGCATTACAACAATCAATCTTAAATGTTGAGATTGATAATTTAAATTGGGCAATAAAAACGGGATTATTTATGTTGCCCAAAAATCTAATACTTTCCCCAGAGAAGCGTAGCGTGAAGGCAATTTTTTGGCATTACGATACGGAAAAAGATATTCTTTTTTGGGCAGCAACTGATGGAGATAGTTTCTTCTGCCGCAGATTTCAAGTTAGTGAAAATTTAAGAAAGTTTACATATACTGATTCTGAAGATATAACCCCCCAGGTAGTTTCAGGATTTAACGAATATTTACAATCAATTTTCTTGCGGTTGATTTTGATTATGGAATGTCGTCCTGAACTAGTAGACGAACCTATAAAACAACAAAAAGTAACGGTTAATCAAGGATTTGGTAAAGCACAGGCTGTAGATATTTACCAACCATTATGGATTGGTAAAGAGTATCGACTTAAACGTGAGGATATCAATAAAAGCGACGGCAGCAGCAAAAAAGGTGGTACTAAAAGTCCTCACTGGCGCAGGGGCTTTTTACGCAATCAACCCTATGGAGAAGGCAGACAGCAGCGAAAGTTAATATGGATTGAACCAATTTTGGTGATGGGTTAAGAGTAACAATATGGATGATTTAGAAAAAAGGCTTTTGCTCTAGCAGAAGCATCCCATCAACACCAAAAGTACAGTTACAAACCTTATACTAAACACTTAAATGATGTCGTAAATGTTTTAAAGAGTTTTGGTATTAATGACCCTTACCTATTAGCAGCAGCTTGGCTGCATGATGCTGTTCACCCAACCGTGGGCAAATACAGAGATATCTCCAAAAGCGTTGTTTTTGGGACGTTTACTACACAAACGCCTTAGATAACTCATTAAGAAAACCAACTCATTCTCTGGGAAAATGCCTAAGAGTATGTCGGCTTCCAGAGATTGAAGTGAAAAATGACAGGCACGGCAAGGCAAAAATCCTTACACAAGCTGAGATACAGCTTCTCTTTAGCCAAGGATTTCAGTTGGATCGCGATCGCGCTTTATTTGGGATTTGCCTATTTTCTGCCTGCCGTATTCGGGAAGCCTGCACTTTAAGAGCAGCCGATGCCTACGATGCTGCCGGGAGAGTCCTGCCCAGGCTCACGATCAGAAAGGGGAACACGAAAGGTAAACTTGCCACCCGCAGCATCCCGATTATCTCAGACCTCCGGGTACTCCTTACCAACTACCATCCTCCATCAGGTCAACCTTATTTGTTTCCTGGTCGCTTTGGCGAACATTTCCAGCCTGATTCAGCCGACAAAGCTCTGAGAAAAGCCTGTAAGCTTGTCGGGTTGATTGGCATCAGCACTCACTCGTTCCGGCGCACGGCTCTCACCCAGATGTCAGACAACCGTGTCCCACTACGAGTCATCCAAGAAGTTTCTGGACATCGCAACCTCGAACAACTCCAGACCTATATTGAGGTACGTGATGAACAGGTTTTGGGCGCGGTTACAGGTCTATCCATGCTCTCCCCTCTCCCCCAATCCGAAAAATATGAGTTTCCCGAACTCAACCAACCTCAAGACTCCGCACAGCCTGATGGGGTTACTCAAGAAGCTGGAGAGCAGGGGTAAAAGCCGCGATCGCATCCTGGGGAACGTGGCTATATTCTAGAGTGGTTTGTTATATCCGTTATATATTTCCGTTGCGGTTACTTTGAATCCTTGTCATCTAGCACTTCAAAAGCGATCGCTATACCTCAAGGCGATCGTCCCGCGCTAGTTCCCAACTGCTGACTCTCCTACCCTTTGCATCTTCAGTGCTTCCTGTTAGTCTTAGCGAAAAAGAGAAGTGACACGCTTGTAGTCAGTAAATGTCAATTATCTTGACCTGAATGCTGAGCCTCAACAAGTAGATACAGGACTTTCTCAATAAACTTCCCTAGCCAATAGCGATCACGTGAAGTCTGTAACCCTTGACTAAAAAGCAACTGAATTTCAGAGCCAGCAAAGGCACAAGCAACAACACAAAGGCGATTGAAAGAGTTTGCCGTAACTTCATACTTGGCGTTACTTTTATTCCTTTAGAAGAATTACCTTAAGTAGTAAATGGTTGAAAGGTAACGCCCTGTGCTGTTTTGGTTGCCTTGACGCTTCTCAATGACGAGTACAAAATTTTACTTATTGAAGGTGTTTCGACATGATTCATAGGCATTTAGACAGGGTTTTTCGACGCTTATCTATTGCGAGTCTTATATTCCTGATACTGGTTACGCTAGCGAGCGCAATCTTTATGTATCTAGTTTCTCCTTTGAGAGAAGATCCTACCTTCCAGCGTCCTCATGCTGCTTATTCAGCTACGACGGTTGAGTGGTTAAGCGGTGTGAATGACGATGTTTGGGCGAATGCAGCCGTTATCCTTGCTGGTCTGCTTGCGCTCAATTCCATGCTGGTTCTCTGGACGCTTCAAAGAGTAAGGCAAATAGGACGGTTAATAATACTTGGCTTGTGCATGTGGTTTGTACTGTGGTACGTGTACACCTGGTACCTCATAGGGCTGGTGGTGGTTGATTAAGTTCAGTAAGCCGATCGCATTCTTTCTCGGAGTCGAGCTATCAGCATTGAATCACCTGCTGTTAGATGGCTTGTTGATCCCCCTACCAAGTGGTGTAAAGGCACGGCTGAAGGGTGATTGAAGAGTTTGCCGTAACTTCATATTTAGCGTTACTTTTATTCCTTTAGAAGAATTACCTTAAGTAAATAAATGAGTAAAGGGTAACGCACTATGCTTTCTCAGTTAGTTCGACGCCTCTCGATTACAAGTACAAAATTCTACCTGTTTCTAGCGGGAGCCAGTGCAATCTTTGTATATTTCCTTTCTCCGACGAGAGAGTCAGTCTACCAGCTTATAGGTGCCAATTTAGGGCTAAGGCTTTGGTGGTTAGATGATCTGCCGATGGTGCCTGAGGAACATAAGATGCTGGCGGCTTTCATTCTTGTAGGTCTGCTTGCTATCTCGATTATGAGTACCAAACTCCTTGGGCTTCTAACGGGAGCGAGTATAGTCTTTGTGTATCTCGTTTCACCGACCAGAGATCCAGCCTACAAGCCTATGGGAGGCTGGAGCGGTTCGCAACTCTGGTGGCTACAGGATATGCGTGAGGGGCATTGGATGCTAGGAGCTTCTATTCTTGCAACTTTGCTTGCTATCAATCTCACGTTAAATCTCTGGCAGTGGTGCGGAATACAAACTGACACAATGGCTAATCTGCACGGAGAAAATACACTATTGAGCTATTTTCTAGTTGGTATGATGCATTTTGTGGCTGGGATTGTGATCTGGGTGTCACTATCCTATGTGTTTGTGTTTTACCTACTAATGCAGTGGTTAGTTGATTAAGTGCGATAAGCACTCCACTGGGGAAAGGCGATCGCGTTCTTTCTCGGAGTCGAGTTAAGCGCATTGAATTAGCTGCTACTGGATGGATTACTCATACCCCTACCAGCTAGCCTCAAAGCAAAACTCAAAGGCAACTAAATAGTTTACGGTAACTTTCAATAACTTTAGGTTATTAAATCAATGGAAATTAATATTTGTTTTTATATTTCTAACAACATAGGTTGGTGTATGCAAGCACTTCTGAACATTAGCTACGCCTTGAATAAATGCTTCAAACTTCCGAAAGAACTCATTTACCTCAGGTTGTTGGCTCCACTCAAGGAATTAAGGCTGATTCTGTTAAATCTTCAGCCGTAACCCTCGTTATCAACCAGTTATTGGTGCAACCTCATACTTCCTCTTCCTTGGTTCAAACAATCGGTAAATATAGTTCATCTCATATTAATTCGTGTTTGAAGAAGTTAAGAAAAGCAGGTCTTATCGGGGCAGAGTGGGACTCTAGGAAAGTTTGCCTGGTTTATTACAACATCAAATTAAAGGATGCTGACACTCCTACGAGATGGGATTAAGTAAAAACTGAAGGGTAACAGAGGCTGTTTGCTCCAATCCCTATTTCCTCAAACTTCCCTCTCTCCAAAAAAAAATCCTTCCTGACCTGACAGGCTCAACGCGATCGCACTCATCTCAATTACATTTTCCAGGTTTTGAGGCTTACTAGAGGAAGCAAACAAACTTACCTAACTGGATTTTGTCATGAGTGAGTTTTATCTAGATCCTGATGATGTTATATCAATGAAACAACAGGAAAGCTTGGTTGGAAACAACGCGACGTTTAAAATAGACCAATTAGAAAAAAGATTCAGGGATATGATGGGGGGCACTAACCCTACCACACAGGGCTGGATGAGAGATGGAGTGGAATGCGAATTCTTAAGCGCATCTACAGGAAAAGGCTGGCAGAAAGGAAAGATTCGTGTCCGTTTCGAGTTTGTCCCTGATGAGCCAGAACCAAGTCCAGATGCAAATTTTCTTGATGATTTAAGAAAGGATATTACCACTGAACAGTAGTGACCTAGCAAGTACAAGGCGATCGCACTTGCCCTAAGAGAGCGGCTACCAATCAATAAAGATTCGTACATTGTGTACAAACTTAGTCAGCACCTTACCTCACCAGTGGGGGATTTTACTTTGCCGCAATGTGACGCAAAAGACGATACTTCCGAATCGTTGGAAAGTCAGCATCTCGCTATGAACGGCTGAGCGCAATCACTACCAACTACTTCGGACGCTTGAGTGCCCAGTTAACTTCCCGTCCTGAACGTTCAGTACACTTGGTATATGATTACATGCATTGTTTGGGCTGACTTGGGATTAAAGAATACAGGTGATGAGAGGAATGAACCTGTACGTTTCAATCTAGCCATTTTTAACCATGATATTGGA
>JAHHIF010000080.1 GCA_019358875.1 Symplocastrum torsivum CPER-KK1 | reverse complement strand
TCTACCTGAGCGGGGGTGCAAGGGTTTTGACGAATTTTACCAGATTTCCTGGGAGCTGAGCAACTATCAATCCCGCTTAAACTATTGATGGCTAAGGGTTTCGGCTTTGTGCAGCAAGCCCTAATTAACCGGGTTGATAAGCATAGAAAAATAAAAAGGGAAGGGAGTCAATACCTCCTTTCCCTTTTTATTGTTAGAATCCCGTAGAGAACTACTCAATCGTCTCAATCATCTGTTCACGAGGAACGCTCCCAGTATGTGCAGAATAAGTCGTATTGAAGGGGTCTGCATAAAAATTGATCTTTTGTTTGAAGACCAGCCAGAAGAAGCCAGGACCATGTACTAAATACCGCTTCCACAACCGCTTTGGTTCTGCGACTAAGCGATACAGCCACTCCATCCCAAGTTCACTGACCCACTTGGGCGCTCTCTTGATATTGCCAGCTTCAAAATCGATAGTTGCACCAATAGCTAAGAAAATCTTGATGTTTGGCAACTTATCTTTGTACTTCAAGATGAAATTTTCTTGTTTTGGCGCACCTACTCCTACCGCGAGAACTGTAGCTCCAGACTGGTTAATCATTTCAACCATCTTCAAGCATTCTTGTTCATCTTTCTCAAACCCAAACGAGGGAGAGTGCGTACCGATTATGATATCTCTACCAATTTTAGAATTAATCTTTTGTTGAGCAGAACTGGCTACTCCTTCGCGAGCGCCTAAAAGAAATATTTTGATGTCTTCGTTATCTTTATGGTACTCATAGAAAGCGGGGAAAAGGTCAGAGCCTGAAATTTTTTCTTTAACTGGTGACCCTAAAAACTTAGAAACGAAAAATAAAATTTTGCTGTCACACAACTTGTAAGTCGCTGCGTTATAAGCACGATAAAAATCAGGATCATCCTGTAGCTTCATCAGATGATCTACGTTGGGCGTAAAGACAATTCCACTCTTGCACTTTTCGAGAAACTCTAGCCGAGACAAATTATCGATAGCTACATTTAATAATTTTACTTGGCGCATCTGGCTTAGTCCTACTTTGGTGTAATTTGACAACTTTTTATAGGTGAAATTCCTAACTCAAGTTGGTGAAACTATCTACATCATTAAACCGCTATTTAGAATATTAAGAAGCCAGGCGGTTATCTTGCAAGTAAAAACGAGCAGCTTTACTGTCTCTTCAATTTTCTCTCTCAGCAACTTTACGGTTCCTTTAATTACAACACAGGAACTTACAACTCAAAGCGATCGCCTACAGCCCAACGGCAAACCACCAATTGTCTACCTTAAACTAAAGTTGTTTGAGAAAAAATGCCAAAAATCCCTAACTCAACTGGGTTAGGGATTTTTGGCGTTGGTTAATCCGCCAAATCCTTGATGCTCAACTTCCACAACGTCCCTTGCTTCAGGCTCAGGCGAGCGCTTGAACTTCTATTTTTCAGATCCGACTAAGCGCAGGCGAGGAATCTTTGTGATAAACCTTTACATGACGAGGGTAACTGTCAGGTTCGTACTCAGCAACTACACCATTGATGACTAAACCTAAGACCTCCTGCTCAGATTGTGCCAGTAACTCTCTTGCCGCCTTAGCAGTAGAGCCATCAATTTTATGGGGATGAGCGACGAGCAAGATACCGCTTGTCATCTTACTTAAGGTCAAAACGTCAGAGACCAAAATAAGAGGTGGCGTATCAAAAATGACAAAATCGTATTTTGCAGATAAGTTCTGGACTAATGCTCTCATGCGATTGGAATCAATCAAAGCCAGTGGGTTGGGTGGAATAGAACCCGATGGAAGAACACTAAGGTTGTGTTCAACTTCTTTAATCGCTTCTTTAAGTTCTACCTGGTTGACAATAATATCACTGAGTCCAGCTACGTTAGTAAGGTGCCAGATATGATGTTGCACCGGGTGATGAAGATCTGCATCTACTAGCAGAACCTTATGCCCCATTTGAGAAAGGGTAAGCGCCAAATTAGCAGAAACTGTAGATTTGCCTTCCTTAGAAACTGAGCTTGTTACAACAATGGTCTTCAGCACTTGATCGGGCTTGAGAAATTTCAAGTTTGACTGAAGCATTCGGTAAGCTTCACTCGCAAGTGAATGAGGGGTTTCTCTAACAGGCAAGGCTGGACTTGAAGATTCAGCCTCCCGAACAGCAAAGTTTTGTTTTTTCTTGTTTCTCTTGACCAGAGGAATCATACCCAGCCAGGGGTAATTCAACACTTCACGAATTTCCTTGATTGTCTTCAGTGATGGATCTCTTAAATCCAAAGTGAACGCAATCAGAACATATAACAAACTTGCGACAACAACTCCTCCGCCTAAAATGAGTTTGTTCTTGGAAGCAATTGGCTTATCCGGAACAGTAGCCTTGGCGACAACACGAGCATTACCGATGTTTTGATTCTCTGCAATCTGAGCTTCCTGTAGTCGCTTAACCAAAATCTCATAATTTGCCTTTGCCGTTTCAACCTGGCGTTCAAGGTCACTCTGAACCTGTTCGAGTCTAGGGATGACACCCGCTCGTTGACGATAAACGGATTGAGTTTGAACTAACGAATTTATTTGATTAATCAATCCTGAACGCTGAATTCCAGCATTGATATAGTCGTCAATTAGTTTTTGCTCTGATGCTCCTAACTGTAAGCTGCCTCCAGGAACTGCCTGACCATTACGAAGAACTTGTGATATTCGCTCTTGAACAACTCCCCTTAAAAATGTCTGCCGTTGCTTTAAGTTAACGACCGCTGGATTGTCATCCAGGTAACGAGAGCGTTGAACAGCTAGCTCAGACTCTACCTTCTGCAAATCAACCAATGCTTCCTGTACACCAGATGATTGACTTAAAGCATTCAAACTTGCTGCTACCTCAGGACTCAGTCCTATCTTTTCCTGCAAATTACTGAGCTGAGCATTTGTAGTTGCTAATTCAGCATTAGCAGTTGCAATTTGATTATTCAATAAGGTAATTGACTCTACAGCAGATGCTGCCTCATTTTCCAGGGCAACAACACCGTTCTTCTCTTTGAAGTCACGTAGATTCTTTTCGGCTTGAAGAAGTTTTTCTTCAGTTTTTGGTAATTCCTTGGAAACAAACTCACGCGCCACAGCGGCTTGAGTCCGGTGAACTTGAATGTTGCTCTGTAAATAAAATTCAATTAGCTTGTTGACGACAGCGGCAGCCTCTTCAGGCTCTTTACTTTGGTAAGAGATAGCTAAAACGTCTGTTCCAGTAACGGCTTTAACCGTTAGCTTCTTCTGGAAATCTCGATACGGCAAAGGTTTTCCATCTTCATCTTTAAGCTTGAGAGCAGCAATTGTTTGTTGAAGCAGAGGGGTTGAGCGAACAACTTCTGCTTCTGTGTCTACTGGAGTAGTCTGTTGACTAAGAGCCTCTAACTCACCTACTTTTTCTTTTTCCTCTGATAGAAGCGCAGAAGCGGTATCTCTTTTTCTAAAGAGAATTTTTCCCTCCGCTTCGTACACAGGCTTCCGTAGACCCATGTATACCCCTGTTAATAACAAGACTGCTAGGAAAACGCTGCCCGCAGGTAACCAATGACGCTTCAAGATGAGCCAATACTTGCCGACGTCAATGTCTTCTTGGTATTTTTGAAGATCCATACAGAACCCTGTGCTAAGAACGTTGGTTGTTAGTGGTGTTTACACACTAGCCGAACAATACAATTGGACACATTGTCCGTGCTGCGGCAGTGTTAGTCAGTTTAATGCACTTGGTGATCCCACTCGTCCACAAGGTCACTTCAACTTTGTGCAATTCCTGACAGGTGCGTACCATTTTCGCCAAAGGCGTTTTCTGTTGGGCACGGATTTCATGTCCGGCTCCTTTGCTCAGCAGAGTATACACCTGTTGCTGAATCGTTGCAACAATGGTAATGTCCTCATTCCAACTGAGGGTACCATCCCAAACTCGATACCACTGTTCAAACAACACTTTCTGTTGGGCTAACAGTGCTCTGCACAATTTCCCCTGCTGCACTTCTGGCAGACTCAAGCATAGAACCGATGTTTGCCAGTTGAGGAACGACCTTGGGTGTCTCAAGAATTTGAATGCGATTCTGCATTTACCAACTAATTGTGGATAGTCAGTATGATTTGGCTCATCTTTAACCATTCTTCATGAACCAACTCAAAAATTTATCCTGACCTTACCTATAATAACATTATTCTTGAGTGAGAAATAAATAGATGAAATCACCATACACATTATGTAAGTTCTAAATGGGCTGGACAGTGGTCTGTTCAAATATCAGCAGACAATGCCAAAGTGCTGACACCATTCATACACACAGCGTATGAATGGTCATTTAGCAACAACATGGACACAAATTCCTCTCACCGTCTTTTTTAACACCCGTTCCAAGTTGCGCCCAGTATTTTGAACTTTACGGTAGTGGCACCGAGTTAAATGCTCCTTTCATTGATAACGTTACTCTCGTTGGAATTTTCAGATTTAATCAATGAAACGATCGCTCTTGGCAAAACCAAACAGAAATAAGAAATAGGATGTTAGCTCTAGACACATACTAATAAATGGTGTGGCTAGAGCTTTCTCCACATCCCGCTAGACGCTTTGTATCAAGGATTTGCTGGTTTCCAAGACAGAATCAAGCAAAAGAATAGTATTGGAAAATTGATTAAATGCTGATGCACAAGATTAAAAACCAACTGTCCAATAATACCCTCGTTAAAAGCCTCGGTTGGCTAGCCGGAGGGGAATTTATTCAGCGTTTAATTCGTCTTGGAGCAGTCGTTGTTCTTGCCCGTGCCTTTACCGCTCAAGACTATGGAGTTTTCGCTATTCTGCTTACCCTGAATGAATTCTGTAATATCCTAATACACAAAGGAGGTGTTGCAACAAAACTCATTCATGCGGATCAAAAAGACCTGGAAAGTTTAGCTAATACAGCTTATTGGCTCAACTGGTTGATCTGCATCCCAATCTTTTTAATATATTGCATTGCTGCTGCTCTCATTTCCTGGCACTCCAAAGATCCTAATCTATTTCTACCTCTTTGTATTGTTTCACTGCCCTATTTGATTGTTCCTTTTTACGCCGTTCAGGATGCTCTAATTCAGCGCGAAAATCGCATGAAAGTTATTGCCTTTGCTGGCACACTTTATTCGTTCATTAGCAACTTCTCGGTAATTGGTTTTGCTCTTTTGGGTATGGGTATCTGGAGTATTGTTCTGTCGCAGGTTCTGTCACAGGCAAGCTGGTTTATTGTCTATCGAAGAAATCAGCCTTGGCGACCTAAAGGACCATTTACTCTCAACGGATGGCGAGAAATTGTTCACTTCGCAAAGTATCCACTTAGCGTCGAGTTTCTAAACAAGTTGCGAGCCAACCTGGACTACATTCTGGTTGGTAGCTTTTTGGGTGTTGAGCAGCTAGGAACTTACTTTTTTGCCTTTAGTGCTGGTCTTGGGCTTAGCCTTAGTGCAATAGGAATGATTTCAACATCCCTGTATCCCTACCTGTGTAAAGTTCGTAGCAATGAGAGCTTGTTTAGGAGCTACTACTTTAAGAGTTTGATAACGATCAGCACAGTGATGGTTCCTTTAATTCTGCTACAAAGTAGTTTGGCTTATTTCTACGTACCAATTGTGTTTGGTCAAAAGTGGGTGATTGCTATCCCGATTATTGTCATGATTTGCTTATCTGGTCTACCTCGTCCGTTTGCATTGGCGGCAGAGCAGTTACTAATAATTGTTGACAAGGGAAACCTTAGCTTACTGTGGAATCTTATTTTTACAGTCATTTTCTCTATTGTGCTCTTAGTTGCTGTGCAATTTAACATTTTTGTTGTTGCAGCATGTGTCCTGGCAGTTCACCTAATTGGTCTACCTCTATTTACAGTTTGGGCAACCAGGCTTGTTTTCTCTCGTCCACTAACTCCTCATATAGGCGAATAGTTTCATTCCTACGTTGCCAATCGATTACCTGATGAAAATAATGCCTAAACCTATAAGTCCGATGAACTCTAAACCGACCATATCTGTTGTCATTCCAGCTTATAACGCAGCTCACTACCTGACTGACACGATTCACTCGGTTCTGGCACAGTCCTATACAGATTGGGAGCTATTGATTATTAATGATGGTTCTACCGATACTACAGAGTCCGTTGTCAACAGATATTGCCAACAAGATGGTCGAATTCAGTTAGTAACGAAGGAAAACGGTGGGGTTTCTTCATCACGGAACTTAGGAGCCACTTTAGCAAAAGGAGAACTAATTGCATTTCTTGATGCTGATGACAAGTGGTTGCCCAACAAGTTGGCAGTTCATGCTGAATACATGCACTCTCATCCGGAAGTTGGAGTTAGCTTTGCCAGAGTGGAGCTTATGAATTCTGATGGTAGCTCTATGAATAAGCTAACAAGTAATCAGTTGACTCAGCTTCAACCTCAAGAATTTTTGTACTCTAATCCAACTGTAACGACTTCAAATGTAGTTATTAGACGTGATCTATTTCACAAAATGCAAGGGTTTGATCAGACGATTAACCACTCTGAGGATATGGAGTTGCTCTTCAGAATTGCAAGCTGTAGTGACTTCAAAATTGAGGGGATCAATCAGACTCTAGTTCAATATCGAATTCACAATACGGGACTATCTTCTACCTTGAAAAACATGGAAGATGGGTGGAAAAAAATGCTGGAAAAAGCACGTCAGTTACATCCTGATCTGGTTAGCAAACACTATGCTTCTGCTTATGCATCCCAGCTCCAATATCTGGCAAGACAAACCTTACGGTTAGGATTACCCCCAGAGTTAGGGGTAGATTTTGTGAATCGAGCTTTTCAGGCAGATTGGGGGCTTATGATACGGCAACGGCGCTCAATGCTCATTGCAATCACAATTTATGCTACCTACTTTGTTTCCCGATTGAGCGCAAATCCTGTGATGAAGTCATTAGTCAAGTAAGCGGGAACAGTAAATTAAAAAGCTGTAATTATGTTGAGCCTTCTTGATCTTTTTGAAACTTGGTTTGTTCGCTTTTCTCTCGCTTTTATAATAGGGAACCCATTGAACCTATTACTAATGGGAGCTAGTGGTGGTCAAGTAATCACGAACGCACCACAAAATGCTTCGATGGAACCCACGATCATTATGGGAATTAGTGGAATCGCCTTACTACTTCTACTGCTGAGATGGCAGCGACCGCTCTACTACATCAAGAGTAACCCTCACAGCATTTTTGTCTTCGTTTTTCTCCTTTTTGTCATTGCCTCAACCATCTGGTCTGACCTTCCAGACGTTACTTTTCGTCGTTCCATCCTTGTTACAGCAGTAGCAATATTTGCCACCTATTTTTCTACCTGTTTCAGCTACAAACAACAGCTTCAAAACTTAGGGTGGGGATTAGGCATTACAGCCCTGCTGAGCTTGGCATTTGGACTCTTTCTGCCAAGTTACGGACGGATGAGTCTTCCTCCTCATACGGGTTCATGGCGGGGTGTTTTTTTGCACAAAAATGCTCTGGGAGCACACATGGCTCAAACAGGTGTTTTCTTTCTTACTTTATTCTTCACAGATGTTTACGGTAAGCACAAGAAGATTGCCGTGGTACTTGTAGCGATTTCTTTATTCCTGGTTGTTGCTTCTCGCTCATCAACGGGACTGGTAGCTTTCGCGACAATGACGGCTGCACTGTTCATCTGCAATATTCTCAGGTTTCGCTCAACTGTGATCGTACCTGTTCTAATCCTTATCATCTTCATGTGGGGAGGATTCACGATCTACGCACAAAACAATGCCGAAGAACTTACGGCTGTATTGGGTAAAGATGTGGGCTTAACAGGTCGAGACGCTATCTGGAAGGCGGTTGGGGATATGATCAACCTACGCCCCTTGTTAGGCTATGGCTATGAAGCCTTTTGGTACAGTCCTTACAGTGCATCTGCTACCGTTACACGAATCCTTGGTTGGGCAGTGCCTCATTCCCACAATGGTTTGTTGGAATTACTGCTTGCTGTAGGTTGGCTTGGCACAATCCCTTATTTACTAAGCTTTGTGTTCAACATTGTGAAATCGATTCAACTGATTCAAAATAATGGAACAGTTGAAGCAATTTGGCCAATCCTGTTTCTACTCTTTATGATTCTCAGCAACTCAACTGAGAAAAATATTATGACCGCCTATGTATGGTCTTCTTATGTGTGGATTACACTCTTGCCTCTAAATCTCAAGGATGTTCCTTTCACAACCACGCAGCCAGCTTATAGCGGTCTGCATTTGGATGAGGTACAGGTTGATGCTTTTAAGGCAGAGGGCAGAAGTTAGATGTACTTCACTCAACCAAGAATCGCTATAGATAGAGCTGAGTAGACCCTAGCTGTCAATGGTTACAAAACAGCTCTGCAATTTAGGCATTAAACAAAATAATTACTAGCACATGCAGGAGTTTTCCTGTAAATATAAAAAAGTTTCTGTTATTGTTCCAATCTAACACAGTGATTTGGTAATTTCTCTTTTAAAAATTTCCTTGGGAAATCTCTTAAACTATTTCAGCAAGCAACTCTAGCATGAAACTCAAGATCTTTTCAGATCGTAATTTTCTTCCTACAGGAATGGCTCCAACTTCTATTTTGTACCCATTCTGGTCTGATCTACATTCTGGTGAAATTTACTCATGGATAAGTCCATACAATCGTTATGTAGAAGTTGGACAATCGTTTTTTGAAATGGTTCCACTTGAAGCTGCTGACATCGCTATCCTACCCATGGACTGGCGTAGCATTCGAGGGGACTCGTGGCGTGGTTCTAGTGATAAGAACGCTGAACAACTGGCGATTCAGTTTGCAGAACTGGTTCATCAGGCAGGTAAACCACTAGTTGTATTCTTTGGTAGTGAATGTTCAGATGAGAGTATTCCCATCAAAGACGCCATTGTTCTTCGTCAGTCTGTATATCAATCACTCCCACAATTTGCCAACAACCCAATCTTTCCATTTTTCTGCGAGGACTTCGTCAAAGAGTTTTTGGAAAATCAACTACCGATTCGGCAAAAAGGTCAAAAACCAACTGTTGGGTTTCGCGGTTTTGCTAGACCTCTCAGTCTAGATAGAAGGGTAAAAACGCTTGTTTATCATGGAATGATGCTTTCCAAGGAGGGCAGACTGGGAGCCTCTCCTTATAAAGGAGAATCTTTACGGGTCAAAGCTCTCAACATCCTGTCAAATCATCCGGAGATAGAGTCAAAGATCAAAATTTTTGATCGCGCAGTATTTTTTGATGCAGCAGATCCAGATCAAAAACGTAATGCTCGGATGGAGTATGTCCAAAATCTGACCGACAGTGGCTATACATTCTGTTGTCGTGGCTCTGGTAACTACTCTAACCGCTTCTACGAAGTACTATCCTGCGGTCGAATTCCTATTTTTCTCGACACCGACTGTAAACTTCCTCTAGATACTCTGATTGACTGGAAAAAATACTGTGTTTGGGTTGATGAAAAAGATCTTTCTTACATTGGAGAAAGGGTTCTCGATTTTCACAACAGCCTCTCTCCTCAAGAATTTGTTGATTTACAGTATGCCTGTCGAGAACTCTGGTTGCGTTGGCTATCTCCAGAAGGGTTTTACTCAAATCTTCATCTTTACTTGCAGAACCTGAAAAAACAGCTGGTTTCTGACGTTGCCAGATAAACGAATGCTCCTGTTAGCACTCTACACACTTTTCAGATTTCTCTAAACCAAAGTTCTGGATTGTTATCAAATCAAGGGGAGATTTTTTTAATGCATTGGAATATTGTTTCACCTTATCAAGACACAACGTCTAACAATCCCGAGGGAGAATGGTTATTACCTTATCTGCCTAAAGATAAACACAATTACAGCCTGCTCTCTCGGCGAAGCAAGAACGTCAATTGGCATGAGCGATCTTCTCCTGTCACCGATTATAGGGAATGGTTGAATTTATGGGAACAAAGTAGGCGGGCAGTGACAACCTGTCAGGGTGGAATGGTGACGATTCTACCTCAACTGGCAAGTGTGATTGGGCTGCAACAACGCTTTTTCGGTCCCCAGTTTCCATTAGTTGCCTGGTGGTTTAATACCAATCTCTACAAAGGGTACAAGTGCTGGCTAGCGAGCGCCGCACTCAAGGATGTCAATCGTTTTATTGTCCACAATAGGCTCGAACGGGAAGTTTATAGTCAATGGTTGGGAGTGCCGATTAATCGCTTTGAATTCGTGCCGATGCCAACGAGAATTCTTCCTATTACGGAACAGGAAGATACTGAGAGGCCTTTTATCCTATCAGTTGGCTCAGCCTTTCGGGATTATCCCCTACTGTTTGAAGCCGTTAAGAAGTTGGGTTTGCGTACAATTGTTGCTTCAGGACCAAAGACCCTAGAAGGATTAGAGATTCCATCTATGGTTGAAGTCCCCCTTGGCATCAAAAATCCTGAAATTCTCTCCTTAACTCAGCGTGCTCGATTAGCAGTGCTTCCTCTCCGGCAAGAGGGGTTAATTGCTGGAACTGTTGCAGCGCTCGAGGCTTTGAGCCTTGGTTGTCCTCTAATTGCAACTGATCGCCCAGGACCGGATGATTACATCCAGCACGGTAAAACTGGGTTGTTAGTAAGACCCAACTCTCTCACTGCATTAGTTGAGGCGATCGATCATCTCTGGCATGACGATACCTTGCGGGGGCAGATGAGAAAACAATCTAGACAATATGCTGAAGAACAACTTACGCTCAAAGCGGCAGGAGCTGCTTTGGGAGGGATTTTAGATCAGGTAGCTAATGAGTGGGAGCATAGCCCCCAGCGACTTAAGCACTGCATCAGGTGATAGCCAGTATTTAGGCATTGGTCTAACGCCTATTTCTTCCACAACACTGCCGCCAGGGCGAGATAGATCTGACTAGACCCTAGCTGTCACAGGTTACAAAACAAATCTTTGCAATTTAGGCATTAAACCCAACAATTACCTATAGATTATAGATTTTTTTGTGAATACGAAGAAAGTTTCTGTTATTGTTCCAGTTAGCTATTTAACAAAACAATTACCTGCACATTCTGGAGTTTTCCTATGAATACGAAAAAAGTTTCTGTTATTGTTCCAGTCTACAATGCTGAGAAGTATGTTTCAGATACTATCCAGTCACTGCTGGCTCAAACCTATGAAAACTTTGAAGTGATTATTGTTGATGATGGGTCTCCCGATAAAAGCATTGAGATTTGCCGTAAGTTTACAGATTCAAGAATAAAAATTGTTCAACAGCCAAACCGAGGATTGGCTGGAGCTAGGAATACAGGCATTCGTCAGGCTCAGGGTGATTACCTGTCTTTTATAGATGCAGATGACTTATGGACTCCAGAAAAGTTAGAAAAGCACGTCAAGCATCTGAACAGTTCCCCGTCAGTGGGGGTAAGTTTCAGCTATTCAGCATTCATTGACGAGTTGGGTCAAAACATGGGGCTTTACCAAATCCCCCGCAAGATCAAGGGAATTACGCCACCTTATATTCTCTGCCGCAATCCAATTGGCAATGGGTCTGCTGCCGTGTTCCGCCGAGAGGTATTTGAGAACATCAGGTTTCAGGATAATCTTCATGGTCAAGTAGAAGATTTTTACTTCGACGAGCATTTTCGCCAAGCGGAAGATGTGGAGTGCTGGCTCCGAATTGCAATTCAAACTGATTGGAAAACTGAAGGGGTTCCAGAAGTGCTCACACTCTACCGCCTTACCTCTGGAGGACTCTCTGCTAGTGCGCTTAAGCAATATAACGCCCTTGAAAAGCTTCTTGAGAAGGTTCAGATGAACTACCCTGACTTGTACGAAGGTTACGCCAGCTTAGCCAGAGCTTACTACTTAAGATACACGGCTCGTCGAGGTGTAACCTTGAGCGATGGAGCAATGGCTGTTCAAAAGATCAATCAGGCTGTAAAGCAGGATTGGCGGATTCTGAGAGAAGAACCACACCGAACATTGCTAACGTTTGCAGCCGCCTATGTACTTTGGCTAACTCCAAAACCTCTTTACAAGCAATTAGAATTGATGGCTTATAAACTGGTTGAAAGGAATCAGAAACGCTTCTCTTAATAGCTTTAGTGACAATAGAAATTAATCTAATAAGCAAGCCAATAAGCGATCGCGTAAATTATCAAAGTTTGCAAACCGATATCCTTATCACTTACTGGGCTTGAGGCGATGGTTGACTCCCTCCATCGCACTACTCGATGAGCGACTGATGAAATAGTTGCAGATGCTATCGAGATGGTCACGAATCGTTGCAGAACTTTCAATTTTCCCTACGGAACCTCAGAGACGGCAGGTTGTAAGTAGTTGTATAAAGCAACACCGGGACAATTCTGGAGAGAAAGTCCCGGTGTTCCCATTAGTTGCGTGTGTTTCAACGAGACAAACTAGGAGTCCGTCCTCAGTTACCGCTTAAACTTCTTCTGTTCCCAACCACACCCGTTATTGGGAACAGAAGAAGTTTAAGCGAATTCACAATCTACCTAACGGTAGCTGGAGTTTTTGAGGAGGCGAAATAAGCGTTTTGTTCAGCCCGCAGTTTGTCACAAAGTCTGCCTTCCGGTAACTCCACGTCATCATAGGTGAGGACGTGGTCTTTCGGAATATCCCGCTTCAGACGGCAACCTTCAGCTAACCCCATAGGTAGCAGGTTTTGCGCTTGGACAACATCAGAGTTTTCACATTGACCGTAAGTCATGTAGTAGCCGATGCCATCCAGAGTTTCTCCTGCCTTGAGGTCAATTTTTGCCGTCGTTACAACATCGACAAGCGGGCCACCCAGAGGTGCCATAACAGCATCTCCAAACAGGACAGCACGAGCAACGGATAGGGGTACCTCAAAGTGGCACAGGTGATAAGGGGTGTAGAAGCTGTAAAGCGGACCTTCCCCTAACTTATACAAATTCAGGTAATGACGTTGCTTGGGGTCGTCATGAGTCGCAAAGACAAATACGCCAGGACCTGGTTTGGTACCCACGACGTAATCAACAATACCGCCCAGTTCTTTGAGCTGGTCGATATCATACATTTTGGTCATCTCATCGACATGACCCCTGTAGTCATAGCCCAACATACCGCGCTTGGCGACCTTCATCCCAGTCGCATTAGCAACGATCGCTTGCTCGAAGGAAATTTTGCTACCATCGGCAAAACTGGTCACCATGTGAGCTTTTTGACCCCACTGCTTGGCAAACCCTTCTTGGGTAGTAGGGTTGCGGTAAGGGTCTTGTAAGCCTTTGATGTTGCCACACAGTAGTGGTGTCAAACCGATGCTCTTGACGAACCGATAAAGGTTCATTTCTACGCCAGGTTGGTCGCCATCGCAAGCGGACAGGATAACGCCAGCGCGGTCAGCATAGACTTTAAGAATCGGACCAACCGTGCCATCGAGTTCCGCATTCATCAGGATGATGTGCTTGTGATTGGCGATCGCTTCCATCACCACATGGGCCCCAAACTCAATCGCGCCCGTCACTTCAATCAGCGCGTCAATGCCACTGGCTTTACACAGCAACATCGCATCTTCAGTTACGGCATACTGCCCTTGTGCGATCACTTCTTCCAACTCCGAGACTGTATCAACAACCTTGACATCCTCAGCGCCAGCCTCAGCATACGCCCGCTTCGCGACATCTAGACTCCGGTTGGAAATCGCCACCAGCTTCATCCCTGGTACCGAGTTGAGGATTTGGTTAGCAATCCCCCGACCCATAAAGCCAGCACCAATCATCGCCACCTTGACTGGATTACCTGCTTGGGCCCGTGCTTTCAGCGCATTATCGACAATAATCATGATTTTGCTCCTACAGAAACAGATTCAAACAAAGGCCAAGCCGCATCTTTATCGGAAATTACAGTAATTTCGATCGGCCACTCAATGCCAAACGCAGGGTCGTCATAGCGCAGTCCCCGCTCATATCCAGGGGTGTAGAATTCACCCACCTGATACCCCACCTCAGCACCATCCGTAAGTGCCAGGTAACCGTGAGCAAACAGCTCAGGGACATAAAGAGCGCGACGGTTTTCTGCCGTGAGTTCCACGCCAATGTGTTGCATATAGGTGGGGGAATCAGGACGCATATCAATAATTACGTCGTAAATTGCCCCTTGGGTGCAGCGAATCAACTTAGTTTCCGCCGCAGGAGGAACTTGATAGTGCATCCCCCGCAGCGTGCCCTTTTTATGGTTGAACGACAAATTACACTGGGCAACCGTTGGCTTTAAACCGTGTTCTTCAAATTCTTTGGCACAGAACGTGCGTGCAAAGAAGCCTCTGGGGTCTTCGCGATGCTCTAAGTCAATGATAAAAGCGTCTTTGAGCTTGGTTTCGGTAAATAGCATTACTTGCTCCAGAAGAAATCTTTGTCAATTTGCTGGGTGCGAATCAGATACTCAAGCTGCTTTAAGCGAGTGAAACCTCTCGATTCAAAAGTTTCTTTGGTCATGTCAATTTGAGTAAACAAATCAAATAGCTGCTGGGCACCGCGCTTAGCATCCCAATCGCACTTGAATCCAGGGAGGGTTGTGTTAATTTTCTCAAAGGACACGCGATAGCTGCGGTTATCGGCACCACTATCACCAAAGCTCAACTGGCAGCCTGTGAAGATATCGGCAATGATTTCAGCGATTTCTTTGACTCGATAGTTATTTGAGGTGTCACCGACGTTGAAGACTTGAGCGTGAACGACATCACGGGGGGCTTCAAGCGCACAGACAATTGCTTTACAGATATCTAGAGCATGAACCAAAGGGCGCCAAGGTGTACCATCGCTCGTCATCTTGATTTCTTTGGTTGTCCATGCCAGTCCTGCCAAGTTGTTCAAGACGATATCAAAGCGCATCCGGGGAGAGGCACCAAAAGCGGTGGCATTCCGCATGAAGGTGGGCGAGAAGCTATCGTCTGCCATCGGCATGACATCACGCTCCACCAAGGTTTTGCACTCGGCGTAAGCGGTTTGGGGGTTCACTGAGGATTCTTCAGTAACATCGCCTTCTGTCGCAACACCGTACACACTGCACGAGGACATATAGACGAAGCGGCGTACTCCTGCTTCTTTCGCAATCGTGGCTAAGCGAACCGAACCTTTATGGTTGATGTCGTAGGTAATTGTCGGAGATAGTTGTCCAGTTGGGTCGTTTGAGAGTTCAGCCATGTGAACAATCGCTTCGACACCTTCTAAATCTTCATGAGTGATGTTGCGAATATCTTTAGTTAGGGTTTTGGCAGTAACTTCAGTACCGTTGTACAACCAACCCACTTTATAGTATCCGGTGTCTACCCCAATTACGTCATGTCCGCGTTCGATGAGGAGGGGAGGCAGTAATGAGCCAAGGTACCCTTCTGTTCCTGTTACCAGTACTTTCATTAGTTAAAAATTCCTATGCGTTAACGGCTGATTGTAGATGCTGCGGTGCTGGAAGCTGCTCTACAACCGCTTTGCCAATTTCAATAGAAGAAGTGGCGGCTGGAGAAGGAGCGTTACAAACATGGACGGAGTTTTGACCTTTGACAATCAAAAAGTCGTCCACGAGTTTCCCATCGTTCATCAAGGCTTGAGCGCGAACTCCGGCGTGGGTGGGAACAACATCGTCCGCTTGCACTTCAGGAATGAGCTTTTGTAAGCTGTGGACAAAAGCAGCTTTGCTGAAGGAGCGAATGATTTCCTTGATGCCTTCGTCGGCGTTTTTGGCGGCAAGTCTCCAGAAGCCTGGGTAAGTCATGACTTCTGCGAAATCCCGGAGGTCGAAGTCGGTTTTTTTGTAGCCTTCACGTTTGAGGCTCAAGACAGCATTCGGTCCGGCGTGAACACTGCCATCAATCATCTTGGTGAAGTGGACACCGAGGAAGGGGAAATCGGGGTTGGGAACTGGGTAGATTAGGGTGTTAACCAGGTAACGTTTTTCTGGGGTGAGTTCGTAGTATTCTCCCCGGAATGGGACGATTTTGGCTTTGGGGTCAACTTGTCCGAGTTTAGCAATGCGATCGCTATGCAGTCCTGCACAGTTAACGACGCAGCGTGCCTCGAATGTACCTTTGTTTGTCTCCAATACCTGGCTATTCGGCATTTGGCGGATTTTCTCAACTTTCGTATTGAGATGAAGTTCGCCACCTTGTAACTCAATCAGTTCCGCGTATTTCCGAGAAACCTGCTTGTAATCAGCAATTCCTGTTGAGTAGACCCGAATTCCTGCCACACAGGCAACATGCGGTTCAACTTCCTTGACTTCCTCTGCCGTGATTTTCTTGACATTCAACCCGTTTTCCAAACCACGTTGGTATAGGTTTTCTAGTCTCGCCAGCTCACTTTCATCAGTAGCAACAATGACTTTGCCACAAACTTCATGAGCAATACCATGCTCTCGGCAAAATTCCACCATCGATTGGCAACCATCACGGCAAAACTTCGCCTTAAAACTTCCTGGTTTGTAGTAAATGCCGGAGTGAATGACACCGCTGTTATTGCCAGTTTGGTGAAAAGCCCACTGGCTTTCCTTCTCTAGCACGACAATGCGTGCATTGGGATAGCGTTTGCCTAAAGCCATACCGGTAGAAAGACCAACAATTCCACCGCCGATGATTGCAAAGTCATACATAGGTATTTTTGCTACTGCCACTCTTAGTGTACGAATCGTTCTTGACGCTTTAAATTTTGGCTTACCAAACCTTCCAAGGGGCTTTACCACTCTTCCAGAGGTCTTCAAGATAATTTTTATCTCGTAAAGTATCCATGGGTTGCCAAAAACCACTGTGTTTGTAAGCCGAAAGTTGGTTACTTTCAGCAAGCTTTTCTAATGGCTCTTTTTCCCACACGGTGGCATCATCTGCTATATAGTCAATGACTTCTGGCTCTAAGATAAAATAACCACCATTAATCCAAGCCCCGTCTCCATCTTGCTTCTCACGGAAACTGGCGATTTTATTGTCATCTTCTGCCAAGGCGAGCGCTCCAAAGCGTCCGGCGGGCCGGGTTGCCGTCAATGTTGCTAAAGTCTTTTGCTCTTTATGAAAGTCAATCAACTCTTTGATATTGACAGCACTTACACCGTCTCCATAGGTGAAGCAGAAGGTGTCTTTGCCAACATGCTCTTTTACTCGCTTGAGTCGTCCTCCGGTCATTGTATTTTCACCCGTATCAACTAAGGTGACTTTCCAAGGTTCGGCATAACCAGAATGGACGTTCATTTGGTTAAATCGCATGTCAAAGGTGACATCGGACATGTGTAAAAAGTAGTTAGCAAAATACTCCTTAATAACGTATCCTTTGTAACCGCAGCAGATGATAAATTCATCTATTCCATGAGCGGAATAGCTTTTCATGATGTGCCACAGAATTGGCTTACCACCAACCTCTACCATAGGCTTTGGTCTAACGGAAGTTTCTTCACTAATGCGAGTACCCAGACCTCCAGCCAGTATCACTGCTTTCATGTAATTACCTCATAATTTTCAAGGCGACTAGTGTGTAACCTTGGGTAGACCGTGAACACAGAAATTCAGATGAGAAAAGTTGATAATTATTTGTCTAAACAATTATCCTAATCGTCAATGCACAAGCCAACTGTAAAGACACGGTAAATGGATGGACTCTCCATGTAAAAACTTCAAGAATTTCTGTAAATATTCCGGTTGTGCGGCAACCAGGTGGCCATAAACAGCAGCATCATAGCAAGCCAGGGTTTGTAATGCCAAGGAAAGGAATTGCAACTTATGAGTGCTAATTGTCACTCTAGAAAGAGAATAAAGTTCATTTGTAGAGTGCCCTAACTCCTGACCCGAAAGAACATGGAGTATTGAGAAAATGGAGAGATGGAGAGAGTGTTAAACCATTGATAGGGAGAAATACTTAGAGCTAGAAAACAAAGTCTCTCGGTCTCTAATACATCCTGGTGTATGTCTTCCCCCCCAAATTTATTCATGGGGTTTCTTCCCATCCTCATCATCCCAACCAACCAGGAACTCCTCTTCACGAGCTGCGGTGTAGCTCTGTCAGCAACACAGGCTTCTTGAATAAGTCAAGCTTGGCATAATCACCATCAATGGCAGTAATTTCAAACGGGGCAAATTGTTCACAGTGTGCAGGACATTTAGACCAATAGACGCGATCGCCTATTTTGAGGACAGTCCCCTGAACTTCATCCCACTGAACGGGGTTTTGCTTCGCTAAAGGGTCATCGCCAACGGAGTCGCAACACTTACCTTCCTCTCCAGACTTCACCAACGCCAACGCCAATACATCAACGTTGAAGGGGTCTACAAAAGGGAGACACACTGGAGCAAAGGTCAGCACACCCTTAACTTCTAAGCAGGGAGGTGAAAACGCCGTCCCCTCCCATTCGGAGCAAGTAGAACTATTGAGGTAGGAAGTCAGCGGAAATTGTGGAGCAGCAGCAATATGAGTTGTAGATGGTTCATACCAAGTTGCATTCAGTCCTGATACTTGACACACAGAGGCAGGAAATAAGGACTTTGCCTCAGAGCCAAAGAGGAGGTTTTTGCTCCCTTGTCCTTCTTGTTCCCCAAAGTCTCCCTTGTCTTCCTTATCCCTCTGTATCTTGTTTGACCGCAACTTGGGTTTTGCCGCAACCACTGTGTTGGGTGACTGTAAGAACCACTTCACTAGAAATGAACGCTGTCCCTGAATCGCAGCCGCCGTCACAAGCGAGAGTAGCTCACTCTCTTCGAGTCCCGATAGTGGTGTAACTTCCTCCACGGTGACTAGGGCGTGTTTATAGGTCTCTCGAAGGTCGGGATTTTGTGACAGTGCCGTGGGATTAATGACAACCGTTCCTCCCTCTTCTACCCCAGTCTCCTGCAAGTGAGAGTCTATCAAGACAGCAGACTGATTCAGAGGGAACACTTTCAAATGAACTCCCGCATGTATCGTCTCTGATGATTCTCGACTAGTAGCTGGTTCTATGGCTTCCGGCTGGGGAGTTTTCACATCTAGCTCCTCACCAACAGAAAAAGTGGAGTGGTTATCCACTGGTGGAGAAAAAGTGGAGTGGTTATCCACCACCTCGGATGACGCTCTAGCGTCATCACAGCCCCAAAGTGGAGAAGTGGAGTGAGAGTTAGTAATTAGAGATTGAGAACTACCAGAAAGTGGAGATTGAGTGGAGTCACTCTCCAAGGCTAAGGAAGTTGCTGTGAGATTCGACATCAGTTGAGAGTCTTCAAATCCCTGAGCCTCTTCAAGGGAAGCCAGAAGGCAGCAGGCAGAGGGCAGAAAGTTCCGGTCAGACGGGGATTGAGAGCCTTGTCCACAATCCGACGCTCCTATGCTCGTGCCATCGGCACCGGGATAAATCTTTTCTGCCTTCTGCCCTCTGCCCTCTGCCTTTCTTGGTTCAGCTTGATAGGTGTGAGCCGTTCCCTCGCACAAGATTGAATCTTCTGTAGGAGATAGGCTTGTTCCAGAGTCGAGTGGGGGCGAGGAAGATTCAGAACGTGAAATTAATCCACTTTCTTCTCCGATAACGTCATCAGTACCCGAATCCGAAGGTGGAAAGGTATCCACTTTCTCCACTTTTTCTTGAAATCCTTGTTTTTGCGTCCTTTGAGTCGGTGGAGAGGTTATCCACTTTTCTCCACTTTTCTCCACTTTTTTATCCCGTGGAGGGTCTGGCTCATCAAAGGGAAGATCGGGTAATTTCCAGGAATACTCCAGTCGGATTCCGCTCCCTTGGGTACGACCTAGAGAGAGTGCTTCTAACTCCCTGAACCAGGAGCGAATCGAGTCAGGACGTGGACGGTGACGGCTATCGTATCCACTCTGGACGACTTTTGCTTTAATCCAACTGTTGCCAGTCGTGGCATCCATGCGTTTGGATAGTTCCACGATTTTTGCTAAGTGTGGTGCCATTTCCCCCAAGTCGGTTGAACAGTTGGCGTGGATAAGCTTGACTTGACCGATGTAGAACTTAGCTAATGCGATCGCACTTAATAGTGGTTGCAGTGGGATTTCTTCATCGGGGATAGTCTTGCCGTTGGCAAGTTCATGGAGCACATGGAGGTTAAGCGCTAGTCGCCCGATATAGCCTTCCATCTTGGAATAAACTGCTCTCATTCCCGGTAAGGGGTGAGAGACACGTAGCTGCTCTAGCTGGTTATAGACAGGTTGATAACGCTTAAATGCTTCTCGTGAAAATCGATATTCTCTCGCTGGTAGTCGATCAATAGCGCGGTAGTAATTTAAGAGACGCCCGGTTAGGTCTAACCCAGAGCCATCATCATCGTTTAGGGTAGCTGCTGCCAGAGGCTGGTTGACAAACAAAAACCGTGCCCACTGTCCGTCTGGATCGGAGCAATCTCGCATTAGCCGCTTGAGAACTTCTGGCTGGATGGTGCCACAGATTGAGAGACTTAAGCCCTCGATATCGGCTTTGGTTCCAGCCGCTCTAAGAATAGTGGCTCCTGTGCCGTCGAAAGCTGAGAGGATGTCTTGGCGATCGCTTCCACGTCCCCCACTGTATTTGTTTTGAGAGGCAAATAATCCAACCAGTTCATCAACCAACGCCAGAAGTCCTTTATCTGGATGTGCTTGGAACTGATACAGAAGTCCCTCGCCAGTAGAGTTGGTGAAGTAATAAAGTCGCTGTTGCGGTTTTTTCGGTTTGCCTTCTGGGAATTTTTTTGAACGCTCCTCAGATTTACATTTCTCCCAGTCGGCAATTTCTTTGTCATACCTCGCTTGTGCCTCTTCAAAGGCAAGGCGATTTTCCCGCTGGAGGACAGCGAGTGGTTTTTTGATGATTGCTTTGAGGATTGGGGATTTTTTCTGTCCGGATTCGGAGACTAACCCAGCAAAGATGGTAGGCGGGACGCTGAAGCCTTGACCTTTGTGGATGACTAACTCAGTAGAAGTTTTGTGGAGACTGGATACGGCAACCAAGAGTGAGGTGAGACAAACTTCAGGGCGAATATTGAGTCCTTGTGCGAGTCCCTCAAGCGGAATAGCTAAGTCTGCTGGGAGAAACGCAGAAATGTTGAGGGATTGGTCGGTGAGTTTGAGGAGGTTGTCTACTTCAGAGCGGCGATTCTCCCTTGATTCCTCAATCTCCAGTTCCTGCTCAATGGTTTCAAAGAGTCGGGAAACCTCTCGTTCTGATACTCCTGGGAAAGCTCTTCTGATTCGGATTTTGGCAGTTTGCAGTTCGGATGGTGGTAAATCTTGAATCAGGATGTTTTTAATTTGGCTCCGGATTGCGGTGAGTTCAGAGGGCGTTTTTTGGGGTAATGTAACTCCGCCTGAGCCGTGAGAGTCTTCATTACCGTCAAAGTTCTCGCTGCCACCGCACTTCGGACTCCCTCCGCCATTGCGTCCACCACCGGAACCACAACCATCCGCGTCAGTGCGTTCTGTAGAGATGTGATTGCCTTTGTTTCTACGGATGGCATCTTTGATGTGAGCGGGACATTTCGCTTCAAAGGTGGCATTATCCAGTCGCTGAATTTTCAGCCAACAACTCTCCTCGCCACCACGGTAGAGTGCCGCTGGCTGGCAAGATGTCGGGTCAATGGTTTTGAGGATGCGGTTAATGCGATCGCTATCTAGTCCTAGTAAAGAGCCAGCCTGATGGGTTAGGGCTATAGTGTTGCCACTAATTTGAATACCGTTGTTGTCTCCCCAGTTCTGCCAGCCGTACCATTCTTGGATTGCTGTTGCTAGAGCGTCACTGCGGTCATCGGTTCGACACTTGCCCTGTAAAATGTCGCGACTGGTATCGTGACCCAACAATTCGAGTGGGATACTGCCAGGGATTGGGGATTGGGGATTAGGGATTGGGGATTGTCCATTCCCTAGATCTAATTGTTGGTTTCCTTTCCTTCCCCCCTTTTTAGTGGGGTAAATTCCAATTGCGGATAAAGAGTCTATATACACAGGTAGAGCACGGCTGATGGATTGGTAAGGATTGCCACTGGGGCCAATTGTGGGAGCGAGTACCGTAAAGCGTCCGGTAAAGAGGGCTTCGCCAACATGAGCGCCGCCAGGTGTTAGGGAGAAGTTAGTAAAGTTGGGTTTCTGTTCGAGCTTGAGGGCGATTCGCCAACCGCCTGAATGCGATCGCTCAATCAATGTTTGTTGTTGGGGTGTATCACCCGACGCTCTTACTCGCTCCAGAACTGAGGTAACAGCGGCATCGCACTCTTCCTGAGAGGGAAACTGTTTAACGTCAAAATCGAGCCAGACTGTATCGTTCCAGCCGCCTAGCGTTCCTACACCGTTTTCTGGGTTGGCAAACCAAAGTTCTAGATCTGCGTCTCGTGGGAGTCGGGTTTGATACTGCCGATGATTGATTAAATGAGGAAAGCCGTCACGATCTAAGTAGGAAGGATTTTTGCCAGTGTAGAGCTGTATCGGCTGAAGCTCTTCTGTGAGAGGGCAGTGTGCCCAAACACCTTGTTCAGGATGAGTCTTGACGATTTTTGGATGCTTTTTTGCATCTTGGGCTGGGGCAATGGGTAGTACTGGGTAGTTGTGAGCAATTAGCCAGTCAATAACTTCTTGGCGTTCTTGTGGCGCACTTGGCTTGATTGGAGTCTGTACCATTTCACTTGCCCCCCTGACTAGCTGTGTACACGTCAGCAATTGGTTGTTGGAGGGGACTGCTGAGGTATCCCTGATGAGCTAACGCAAGCGCCTGTTGTTGGTCGTACTGTTTTGCTGTGCCGTTGTGTTGTTGATTCGGCGTGCTGCTTGGGAGGGCTTGAAGAGTAGCCGGTTCCAACAGGTACGTCTCAACGCTGTGCTGGTTGTGAGAATGTTGCTCAATTCCACCTAGCCTTGGGAATCTGAAGTGCAAGGTTGGTGGAATTTTCGAGGTAGACAAGGGGGAGACAGCCGATGAAGTGAAGGGGAGGCTGGAAACTCTGCCTTGTCTTGAGGTAGAATTAACTACAGAAAGTTTCATATCTTGGAGGTGTCCACGTTCAGTTCTTAGCTGCGTGGGTGCTTTCATTTACAGGGCTGGTTCGCTGCTCGGTTTGGGCAAAAAAAACTGAGGGCAGCGCCAGCCTTTAACTATTGGTTAGTCTCTAGGTTTGGCTTTTCATTGTTTTGTCTCCTGTTGTCTTGGTTAGGTATTGGGCTTCTTAGCGGGCAGGGATTGAGAGACTATGAAGTTTTCTTGGATTACCAGTTTTGTTAAAGAAAGCTAGAGAAATATTAGCTTGTGATAACTAGGTATACAAGATAAACGGGGAAAATGATAAGAGGCTTCTCGCGTTGGGTAGATTGTCAAAGCAAGCGAGACGCTCTTGTTCCTCTCTTTCGAGTGCTCAACCAAGCTTTTAGCTACGGGGAGCGTTAGTTACTCATCGGGCAAGTCTTTAGGAATGTCTCTGTGTTTTTCCTGTAACAGCTTTTCCTGCAACAGTTCTTCCAAGTTCTCCTTGCTGAGAACGTCTTCAATCATTTCCCTGACGGTGTCAGACATGGTAATGCCCTTCAGGTAGCAATAGAGTTTGAACCTTTCCTTAAGTGCTTCAGGTAACCGAAACCTGAGATAGTCGTCCCTTTCCAGCATTTGTTGCTTCTGGACATTTGCCATCATTTGAGTTCCCAGATGCGTGTTGTCTAGCCGAGCGTTGTGATAACAGCATAGCAGATAATAGTGTGTTTGCTTTGTGATTGAGTAACCGATAGTTCAAAGATTACAATTACTGCATTCAGTACTTAATGCAGTATTTACTTAAGTTATTAAGTAAGGCAGTAGTTACTGCATTTAAAGGTAAGAAGAACATAATGTTTTGTGGAAGTTGTGATATTGAATGGAGGGTTTTTCGGGAGTTCAATTAACTCTTGCCCCTGTTGTCTGCCAGGGGGTTTAACCGAATGGCACTTAGTTAAGAGAGATGGGGGAGATGAGGAAGTAATTTCTGCCCCACCTTCCCCACCTTGCTTCTCGTAGTGCCATTTGACTTTAGGCTCTAGCGGGCTGGAGCGAAGGCAGGGGTTTCAAAAGTCCTCGGTCATCAATTGCTGAATCCACAGCCTGCCTTTTGCTTTTGCACTTGCGGCGTTGTAATAGATTTCGCCGTGACGGTAGACTTCGCCGTTTGGAGAAAGTGCTTCAAATTTGTGTCCTTGAGCGTCTTCGTACACTAGTAAAAATAGCCCTTGGATGTTGGTGAGTACGTGAATTTTGCTTTTGAGCATGGTGGCAATTAGTGTGCTTTGAGGGTACAGGAGTTTCTCGAAGGATGTGGGATGTTTACTTCAAGACGCTTCTACAGGCGACTCGTCAATTAAAGAGGACTGGCTGCAAGTCTGACTCGCCAACTTCGTCGATGAATGGAAGTTGAGGAGTGGTGCTGTCACTCCAGAGGAATTTGATGAAGTAAACCCAGCCTGGAAGGTTCCAACCTGGAAGGTTTAGGGTAAGTCCTACAACAACACCAATGCTATGGTAGGTTTTTCCTGTCTCATCGTCTGTGTAGCTGTGTTCTACTAGTTGGTTAAACCAGTATTTTGGTTGTAGAAATGTTGATGGGAGCCGTTGTTGGCTATGTTGACATAGGTTGGGTTCCTGGGGGGGTGAGTCAGTATAAATATTTGTCATTTTATAGAGGGTAGAGCAGTGCTGGTGGGGCTTGGGTAAGAAGCGTCCACGGGCGTATGCTTAAGATGAGCTGTGCCAGACGCATTGCTTGCGGCTGGACAGTTGTTAATCTGAGGTCAGAGTTAGGGCATTATTGCCAGAATTACTGGTATGCCTTTGCTTGGCGTTTTTTGATATGGACAAAGGTTCTGTCCTGGGTAAAGCTGAATGGCTCTCTCAGGTGCGGACAATTTTACGTCTCTCTTATTTGTTTTATTGGCTGTACTTGGGATGTATATGACTAACAAATAAACTGTATCCTATATGCACTAATATGACAAGCGACGAGATAAAGAGAGTTACATTCAAGCTGCCTGTGTCGGAGTATGAGCGGCTAGAAGCATTTTGTAAAAAGACTCACAGAGGTAAGACAGAAATCCTGCGAGAGTTTATCAGGTCGCTGCCTGATCCAGAGCCTGAGAAGAAGTAGGCAACGATGAGGGGTGAGGGCTTACATAATTGCGCCTTTTAAACACAATGCAACCAATAAAAAAAACCGCCTACTAAAGGCGGCTCATGCTGTAAACATTCAACAGTCAGAAACCTAACATCACCTTGATGACTTTTCAGACACTTTTTTATTACTCAAGCATTGCTTTTCGGCTTAGATATTCATCTCGGTTAATCAAATTTCGCTCAAAGGCAATTTTTAAGTTGTAAAGCTTTTCAAAGTTATTGACTCGCTTGTTTAACTTAGCTTCTGTAACTTCAAATTCTTCTACGTCAATCACTCCCATCTCTTTGAGTTCTTGGAGTTTGTGCAATTCATCCTGAACTTGCTTCTTTGCTATAATTAATTCTTGTGCTTTCAGTTGATCGGCTTGCTTAGCTTTGATTTCTTTGATGACTTCTAAAAGTTGCTTTCGCTCCCAATCTAGTTCCTTGATAGGAATAAATAAAGGTACAAGAAACTCTTGATTAACAGGCTCAGTTTTTCTTAGAGAATCAGCAACTGTTTGCCCTAGCAGGGTATATCTTTTCTCAATTTTAAGATCAATTTCCTTAATTTTGACCTCTAAATTAGAAAGTTCTTCATTTCTTTGGGCTTCGGCTGAGGTTTGAGTTGATACTTCCGAAAATCCTTCATTAATTGCCCGACCCAGATTACCGAGAAACTTATTCATGGTTAGTAGCTCCTTTTAGATTAACAACCTCTAAATGACTGAGAATTAAAGAGATTTCAGAATTATTTGCTTTTGTTGCTTGAATTCTTCCTCAGAAATTTCACTGGCTTCATATTTTTCCTTAAGTTGCTTCAGCCTGTTTATAGCTTCTTGGTTTGTTCCAACTCCAGTGAAATCTTTTTCGGTTTTATTGAAACTAGAAGCTGAAGCGGCTGAGTTTTTTTCTTGTAGCCGCTGACGAGCTTTGTTAACTGCCATTACTTGTTCGGCTGTTATAGCTCCAGTTCCTATCAGACCCAGCAAATTGTTAAAGCTTTTTGAACTTGCTTCTGCTTCCGTCACTAAGTTAAACATGAAGCTGACAGCAAAAAAATAGCCCAGAATCTTAAGTGAGTTGATTCCTCTATTTAAGTAAATGAGTCCAGCTATTGGAAAAATAAAGCTCAAGATTCCGGCTGTAGCAGCATTTTTTGAAGCCAGTTCTTCAGTTCGTACTATATCTCTCTTGGTGGGAATAAGAGGATTCCAAGGACTTACAGTAGTATTGCTTTCGGGGCTGTTTGCCAATATTTCCTTATTCATTGCCTGTACTCCCTGGCTGCTGTAGTTCTGAATATAACGGCTTAGGAAAGCCTAAGTAATAATGAATTTACTGAATTTTTTTTGAGTCTTATTAAGTTAATTCAGTATTTTCACGGTTTCCTAAGTAGATAGCTTGCAGACTTCCTTTCTTGGACTTTCGCCAGAACCTGATTGAATGCAAGTTTCGTCAACTTTTCTACAATGCAGTAACGCAGTAAATCAGTAAGTTTGACCTAACCCCCCAGCCCCCTTCCCTTGCAGGGAAGGGGGAGCCGGATTTTCGACTCTCTCTAGGTTTTGCTCCCCTCTCCTCTTAGGGGAGGGGCTGGGGGAGGGGTCAAACCGAGATGCATAGGTAAAAGAGGAATAGGTGTGATCGCCTTGAGGATTGTGTAGATGTGTCATGCTTGAGACATCTTGCACCGTGCGATCGCGTTGATGAATGCCCTAAAAACCCAAATACAAACTGATGAATGGGTTACAGCAACTTGGGAGCAATTTAAAGAGATTGCTTCCGATCCAGCCTACGAAAAAGCCAAGTGCTACTACGACAACGGACAGTTACGAATTGAAGTGAGTATCGGTTCCAGCCATTCCCGCGATAACACCGTTGTCATCTTAGCGGTTAACTTGTTCTGTGGGCTTAAAGGAATTCCCTTAAATGGGCTAACTAACTGTAGCTATAGAACCGACCAATCTCAGGTAGTTGCTTGGTTGGTGGCTCAATTTCAAGACAAGTAAAAGATAAAACTTACACCTATTAAGCGTATTATTTATTCGGTTGGCACTCCAACCACAGACCGCGAAAACCAAGCGGCAAAGTAAAGAATCTCTTCAACCTGCGGAAGGCGGGTTGCTGCCTGTGGAGGCTAGGTGAGACCTTTCTTAGAACCGCTCTTTGAAGGCACTGGCGGTTGGGACAAGAAACGAAGGTTTTGCTTTTAGAAGCGATACAGCTTCAACGAAGTATGCCGAAGTACTTCACAAGAGTCATACCGCCTTGGGTCGTAGTTTGAGCCAAAGCGGTATGAGACTTATATTTTTTGTTGTCAGAAGACCCTCAGTAGTCATAGCTAACGGCTTGTTTATGAGGGTGTTCAACAACAACTTATTGAGCGGAAATTAGTAAGTTCTTATTCAGATATTAGTTAAACAGTGCGGCGGTTAAACATATTCCAGATGAAAACGGTGAGAAGTGCGCCTAAAACAGCCAGAATAACTCCTGGAATACTAAGACTTGTCGCTGCCAGTGAGAAACTCCCCGTAGTGAGAATTGTTGCTAAAGTTCCACCGAGAAATGCCCCGACAATTCCTAATAAGATTGTTGAAAAAATTCCACCACCTTGGCGACCAGGATAAAGAGCTTTTGCGATCGCACCAGCAATAAGACCTAAAACTACCCAAGCAAGAATGTTCATAAAACTGTTTTGTAAAAACGTCTCTCATCGACAATTACAAGGTATCAGTTCTGATCTTCCTCTTCTATCTCCCTCACGAAATAAAGTGTTGTTCCCGTAAGGAATAATCCAAGAGATTTATTTACTAGGGATGAGACAAACTAAAAAGTTTCTTGTGGTAGAGTTGCAATGCTTAGTAGCGGAGGAGGCTGGAGAGAAGCTATCTGGTGCCCCTTACGCTCTCATTATGTGACTTTCACTACTCAAAAGCCAAGCACGTTCAACAGGTTGTTATTTGACTTTCTTCTCTGAGTTGTTCTCGGAGAGATATTTTGCGATCGCTTCTCCTAACTCTTGTTGAGATGTTTTATTTGTCTCTCGTTTAGGAAACAATGCCTCAGCAATCAAGAGGAAATACGCGGCTAAAAAGATAAGAGCGGGTATAGTCGTCATGGTTAATTTCTCCGGTAGACGTTGCGATCTGATTGAATCTAGTTTCACCGGAGTCCAGCGCTATATGGGGCTTGGACTGACACTTCGCGAAAAGCCACAGCAGCTTTTGCCTCCTTGCTTATTATTTCGTGACGGCAGGAAGTTAAATAAGGGACACTTCTAAAAACTAGCCAATTAGGGCTTGCCTTCCTCTCGATATTGTGAGATGCATAAGGATTAAATTCAACCTAGCTTTAATTTATTCAGTAATGCAGTAAAGGTGTAATTAAGTAATTGAGTCAGGCTCCCCATTTAAGCCGGATGCTGAAGGAGAGGAAGTTTTCTTGTATCTTTCCTAGATCATGTCCAAGGGACGGAACGAGTAAGGCAGTGGTGGGGAAGAAAAAGCGCGATCGCATTATTGCTATCTAGTTGTCATAAAGTCGTCACATCCGTCCAGTACACTTTATTTAAGTAGCAAACATAAGTTTTGTGCTTGCTCCTCACACCATTCACGATGCCCTTTCCACTGACAGGTGAGAGGGTATTTTTTTTGTTGCACCACAGGAGGACTGGGTGGTGTGGCTTCTGGTGTGGCTATCAAACCTATCGTCAAAACCGAAATCTTAAAAGGCACAAGATGCAGCGCTCCTACAGAAATTCAGGCAAAAACAGGTTTATAAAGGGGCTTAAATACTTAAAACAGTAACTCAGTAATGCAGTAGTTAAGTACTTAAGCAAGAAAGGTGAAGCTAAAGCTCAACGATGTCTCGTTGTATTGGTGTTCCTGGATGTCCAGTTTACGAAGATGCTTTAAATGCTTATTTACTGCATTACTGAAGTACTGCCATAATGCAGTAAGTAAGTCAGTAAGTAAGTAAAGCAGTAAGTACGCTTATATGACCATCATTGCCCTAATTAATCAAAAGGGTGGCTGTGGCAAAACTACGACAGCCGTACATTTCAGCTACTGGCTAGCAACAAAGAAGAAAACGAAGGTGCTTCTGGTTGATGCTGATGCTCAGCAGTCTAGCTCAGGGTGGTTAGAGGGCATGGAGTCGCCAATCCCCCACAAAGTGGTGCAGACACCTGATGATTTGCTAGAGCAAATCCCAGAGTTAGCGAAGCAGTGTAGCCAGTTGGTTGTTGATGGACCTGCTTCTCTTGCAGAAGCGACTAGGGCAATTTTGTTTCGTGCTGATTTGGCGATTATTCCCGTACAGCCAACTGGTGTTGACTTGCGTTCGGCATCTGAAGCGGTGAGATTAATCAAGCAGGCGCAGTCAGTACGAGGGGGTCCTCCGGCGGCGGCAGTGTTTCTCTCACGAGCGGTGAAAGGCACCAAGCTCAAAGATGAAGCGATCGCACTTTTGAGCCAAACCCCTGAAGTCACCATGCTCAAAACCGTAATTCATCAAAAACAAGCGATCGCAGACACCAGTGGTCAGTCCGCAACCGTTTGGGATTTACCCAGTCGTCCAGCTAAAGAGTCAGGGCAAGAATATGAGCGATTGTTCAAAGAAATTTTGGCATTGTTATGAGTCCTAAAAGAAGTCGGAAACCTCTGAATGATGCTTTAGCAGAGCAGTTTATCTACGGTGAGAAGTCGCCACAGATAGTCCAAGAGCCACCACCGGAAGCCACGCCACCTGAGTCGTCTCCGGAACAAGACTCAGAAACTGATAGCAAAAGCATTACCGCACAAAGTTCAACAAGTGTGACATCAGGTGCAACGAAAAAAAACGTCAATCCGTCGCCGTTGATGAATCGGTTTCAAGCGCAACCTAGAGAAGCGACAGTACGCTTCACGGTTGATTTATCCACGTCGATGCATCGGAAGCTGTCTATTTTGGCAGCGAGGACAGGAAAGAGAAAGGCTGAAATTGTGCGGGTTCTGCTGGATGAAGCCCTAAAAAATGTAGGGGAGTAGTGCCAGGAAGAGAAGCTAGACTGGTGTTCTCAAAAAATATCTCTTTAAGGGTAATTCTACTGACTGAAGAAGCAACCCGAAAGCTGGATAGGAGATAAAAGACGACAGATAAACACGAGATAAACATAAATGTTTGATGGAAGAATCATTCGCTGTGCCGGAGTTATGGTATTGACGCTTAGCGCCTTGTTTAGCCTCAACGGAGTGACTACCTCGGTACAAGCGGCTGAAACCCTTGTGTTGCGGCGCTCTCAAGAGAGTGAATCAATTGATGTTGCTGATTTGAAAACCCTGGTAGGTACTGAAACAACTCCACTAAATCTGGAAGATTTAGCGCGGATTTTGTCTGCCAAGGAACGCCGTCAAATCACCAATGCACTTCAGGCAAAATTCAACCTCAACGCTGTGGATGTTCGGAATTTCCTCAATACTCAGGTTGGTGATGAGCTTGCCACGGCGCTTGCTAGGGCTACCCCAAGAGCGGATAGGGTTGGGGTGCAAGCGATGAAAACTGCGTTAGTTTTGGGAGCCAATGCGCCTGAAGGATTGTCTTTAATTAGCTTTATCGAAGCGTATCCGAAGCCTCGCCTTGAACTTAATTTAGATGAAGCCTTTGAGGTTGTTGAAAACTTTAATGGAGCGTTTTGGCAAACTCAGGCATTTATGGCAGCGATCGCACCTCAACTTGCTCCGAGGCGTTCCCAGATTGATGTCCCGTTTGATGCTAGCCAGCCAGGACGTGCGACAGTTCAGGTGCTTTCTTTAAACCTCAATGATGCAGAACGTGGGCGCGAAATTCCCCTTGATGTTTACTGGTCAACAGAAGCCTCTCCTACCAAACCTCTCATTGTCTTTTCGCATGGTTTGGGTTCTGTTCGTACTGATATGCGCTACTTGGCAGAACATCTTGCCTCGCATGGCTATGTCGTCGTGGCGCTAGAACATCCAGGGAGCAATGGGACTCACATCCGGAATGCTCTGAGGTTAAAGGCTCCCCTCTTGGAAGCGGAGGAGTTTTTAAATCGCCCGAAGGATATTAGCTTTGTCCTTGATGAACTTCAGACGCTTAATCAAAATGCTAGTTCTCCACTCCAGGGTAAACTGGCAAGCGATCGTGTGATGGTCGTTGGGTATTCTTTGGGAGCAGCTACAGCTTTATCTGTTGCTGGTGCCCAACTGCAACTCACCGAGTTGAAACAGCGCTGTCCTGGGGATATTCTCGCGTTTAGTCTTGGGGAAACTGCCCAATGTTTTGCTGAGGGGCTTC
This sequence comes from Symplocastrum torsivum CPER-KK1, assembly GCA_019358875.1. GTDB lineage: Bacteria > Cyanobacteriota > Cyanobacteriia > Cyanobacteriales > Coleofasciculaceae > Symplocastrum > Symplocastrum torsivum. The sequence goes on along the minus strand of JAHHIF010000080.1, from coordinate 723 downwards.
CCGAAGACCGTTATCAACTGCGAGATTCAAGGATTAAAGCAGCGATCGCTCTTTCTCCCACCACGTCCCTGATATTTGGCGAAACAGGCTTATCTCAAGTCGCCGTCCCTACCTTAATTGTTGCTGCATCCGCTGATAAAACGACCCCAGCTTTAACCGAACAGATTATTGGTTTTGATAAGATGCCCTCACCCAAATGGCTAGTGGGGATTGTTGGTGGTACGCATCTCAGTGTCAAAGACCCCAGCACGACGACCGACCAAGCAGGACAACTGGATACACTTTATACAGGTGGTGAAGTGGTTGGTGAACAAGCCGTTGATGTTCGTAACTACGTGAAAGCGATCGCACTTGCTATGGCAGCACAACTTATAGATGAGGCTAGCCAATACGCCATCTTTCTCACCCCGGAGTACGCCCAGTTCGCTTCTACAAAAGCGTTTCCGATTCGCCTAGTTACTGAGATTCCGCCAGAAGCGGAGGCAATTCTTCAGGATTTTCGTCAACACCAAGCTCAAGAACCCAATTCTTCTCTGTGACACACTCTAGGCACTCGTTGCTATGCAACAGAGCGCTGGCTTCTTTTTTTAAAAGTCAATGTCGAGAAATCCGACCAATAAAGTACGGTTGTCACTACTCAAGGGGGACGAGGATTCGTTAAAGTGGTCAAGTGCCAAAGGAAAACCCTTCGACACAGCGAACCTAGAAAAAATAATAGTTTGA
>JAHHIF010000079.1 GCA_019358875.1 Symplocastrum torsivum CPER-KK1 | reverse complement strand
TCAACAATAAGCTCAAGTTGATTAAACGCTCTGCCTATGGTTTTAGAAACTTTGAGAATTACCGAATTAGATGCTTGCTTAATTGGCATCTTAGTTGTTGATTTAGCATACTAAGTACTGAAGAGCCTTTATTATTTGGTTTTTGATTCAGAAAAATAGGTGTTGAGTTCAATAAAAGTAAAACTATCAAGCTTGTCTTTTAATAGAGTGAGCGTGAAAAGCAGTTATTGCGAATAGTTATGATTTGGTAAATAATCTTGCTCATAAATGATGAAGACTATCGACGAAATTTATACCTATGGGCTGAAGGTGATCGACTCAGCTAATTTTAACAGCTTGCTTAGGGATGAATTAATTTAAAAAAGTCTAAGTCATTGGCAAAAGTGTCCGGTTGAACGCAATCAATCTAGAAAAGATAAGTGAAAGTCTCAGAGTAGTCTTTCACAGATGTTCGTGAAAGTTGGCGACCTGCCAAATCTTTTGGAGATTGAATTATGCCTAACCTCATCACTGTTACAAGTAATGCTGACAGTGGCACAGGTTCCCGAAAAGAAGCGATCGCCCCTACCCAACTCAAATACACCATTGGCTTTGCCTTCAGCCATGCTAGACCAATTGTTACCTTAACGAGTGATGCAATTATCTTGGTAACCGTTTAGTGCCTCATAGCATAAATGCCGCGAGTTTAACTCTAAGTGGAAGAGAGCTTGCCACTTATATAACTCTAATGGCTCAACACCTTCGTGACCACATTTAGAACACATGACGCTCTGAGGTGTAGTTGTGAGCAATTCTTAGCTTTCAACCCAGCTTACTCAGGGTAAGCGTCCTGCGCTGACGTTAACTCAACTCAATTCGCAAACTTTCAAATTGCCAGGAGATTGAAGAATGCCAAACGTAATCACAGTTAGGAGCACTGCTGATAATGGATACGGAGTGCCTTCGGTTCCAGGGTCTCTCAGAGCAGCAATTGAGATTGCTCAGCCAGGAGATACAATTCAATTTGACCCTAGCCTTGCTAACCAAACCATTACCCTCGAACGTCGGTACGACATTGAAAAAGACATAACCATTGATGGCGCAGATGCTCCTGGTTTGACTATTAGTGGAAATCAGGAACAAATAATCTTTCGACTAGCAGGGGATGGTAGAGAGTTTACACTACGGAATCTCACCATTACTGACGCATTCCACGAGTACGCGGGGGCAGGAATTTGGGCAGCAGATCCAAACGCCACAATCACGGTAGAAAATAGCGAGTTCTACAACAACATTGCCGGACAAGGACCTGCAATTTGGGCAAAGGATGGCGCTAACGTAACGGTGATTAACAGCAAGTTTGATGGTAATCGGGCTACGCAAGACGTTGATAGTGCTGGTGGAGCAATTAGTGCCTTTGGAAAGAGTCAACTTACTGTCAAAGGTAGTGAGTTCACCAATAATGAAGGATTTGCTGGTGGAGCAATTACCACCGTATTTACCCCACTAACGATAGAAGACTCAATCTTCCGCAATAACGAAAGCAGAAGTTGGGGGGGAGCAGTCAACAACGACGGTGCAAGTGTCCCTAATCAAGAGCGATACTACAATGGCGACTTACCGAGAGACAGCGTCGGCGGCGAGACAATCATTCGTAACTCTATCTTTGAGGACAATACCGCCGTTGGATTAGGTGGAGGAGTTGCAATCTGGGGTTATGACCAAGACTTTGTGACCATTGAAGGTAGCACATTTATCAACAATGAGGTTACTCCGGACGCACAAGGCAATGCCAAAGGCGGTGGTCTCCGAGTTACTGGCAAGCTCGTAACTATCGAAAATTCCACCATTGCCAACAACACGTCGGCAGAAGAAGGGGGTGGTTTATGGTACTGGGAAGAATCGCCTTTCAACATCATTAACACTACCTTTTCTGGTAATGAGGCAGCAGAGCGTGGCGGAGCAATATACAACGCTCAGTGGGGTTCTGAAACCAACATCGTTAATACGACTTTTGCCAATAACTCTGCGGGAAGCGAGTCCGGGGCAATCTATACCGGAAACACCAGACCTGTTATTGTCACTAACTCAATTTTTGATAACAACACGGCGGGGGATGGCTCTAATCCGAATCAACAAACCAATCGAGAACTGACTGGCGGAAACAATATTCAATCTCCAGGCAGTGGCAACAATGCAACAGAAAATATCATCATTGTTGATCCCTTACTGGGAGCGTTACAAGACATTAATGGTGTTTTCGTCCATCCCTTGCTTCCTGGTAGTCCCGCTATTGATGCTGGAACAAGTGTAAGCGCTCCCGGAACTGATCAAACTGGGGCAGTTCGTCCTCAGGATGGTGACTTAAATGGCAGCGCTGTCATTGACATCGGTGCTTATGAATCTCCTGGTACTCTTCTTACTCCAGAAATCCAACTTCTCGATGGCAGCACCGACGTTGTAGATGGTACTACCGTTGCTCTTGACTTTGGTAATACGCTGGTTGGGACACCACTCGTCAAAACTTTCACCCTCGTTAACAGTGGTACAGCCACACTTAACTTAGGTGAGCTACAACTGCCTACAGGCTTCAGCTTTGTAGGAACTCTCCCAACTAGCGTTGCGGCTGGAGGTGAAACGGCATTAACTATCGAACTGGATGCCTCTGCCATTGGTACCTCAACCGGAGAAATCTCCTTCACCACAAACGACAGTGATGAGAACCCGTTCAACTTCGCCATAAGTGGTAACGTCACGGCTACGGCGACAAGTCCAGAAATCCAACTTCTCGACGGCAGCACCGAAATAGTTGACGGCACGACAACTGCCCTTGACTTTGGTGACACACTGGTTGGTACACCACTCGTCAAAACTTTCACCCTCGTCAACAGTGGGACCGCTGCACTTAACTTAAGTGAGCTACAACTGCCTACAGGCTTTAGCTTGGTAGGAACTCTCCCCACCAGTGTTGCTGCTGGAGGCGAAACGGCATTAACTATCCAACTGGATGCTGCTGCTGTTGGTACCTCAACCGGAGAAATCGCTTTTACCACCAATGACAGCGATGAAAATCCCTTCAACTTTGCTATTGGTGGTAGTGTCAGTGCCGCCACAAGTCCAGAAATTCAAGTTCTCGATGGCAACACCGATATTGTAGATGGCAGTACAGTTGCGCTTGACATTGGTAGTACCTCTGTAGGCAGTACTCTCACCAAAACCTTCAGTATTCAGAATCTAGGAACCGCCGTTCTAAACTTGGAGACTCCTGGTTTACCGGAAGGCTTCAGGATTGTGGGTGACTTCCCTAGCACTGTAGTAGCAGGGGATTCAGCTTCGTTTACGCTAGCTCTCGACACAACCATTGCTGGTACTTACTCTGGCACCATAACTTTTGGCAACAACGACAGCGACGAAAGTCCTTTTGACTTCACCATTAGTGGTACTGTTGACAGCCCCCTAGTCCTCAACCCAATCAACGGCACTGACCTTTCTGAAACGTTGGTTGGCACGGCTGAAGATGACCGAATTGATGGGTTCGGTGGTCAAGACCTCATCAGTGGAGATTTAGAGAATGACCAGCTTTTTGGTGGTGCAGGACACGATCGCATTTGGGGTCGTCGTGGTAATGATCTACTCTACGGAGGTGAAGGTCACGACCAACTTAATGGCGGATTAGATCAGGACAGCCTCTGGGGTGAAGCTGGTAACGATCAACTCTGCGGCAACTTGGGTGATGACTGGCTTAATGGTGGCTTGGGCAATGACACCCTGACAGGAGGCGCGGGTCGAGATACCTTCGTCCTTGCGGCAGGACACGGCAATGATTTAATCCGTGATTTCCAGTTGGGTGAGGACTCAATTGGCTTGGCAGAAGGTCTGAGCTTTGAGCAATTATCGCTGCGTCAAAAACATAGCCAAACCTGGGTTGTGGATACGGCTCAAGGTGAATTATTAGCGCGTCTAGATGGCGTTGATGCCACGTTATTGACTACTCAAGCGGCTACTACCTTTGTGCTGATGTAAGGACGCATTGCCTCTTGAAGGCAAGTGAGAGTTGTTGTCGCAACAACCCTCACTTGTCTGCATTGGAGAGTGCCAAAGACAAAACTTGCTTGCTCTAAAAAAAATATGCCTACAAACAAGTTGATGCGATGCTTGTATATCACCTGTCCGCTGTTGGGAGCTTTGACCTCAAACGCAGTGGCTCAGACTGTTGAGGGGGCAGCAACTGATCTACCGAAGACAACAGGAGAGGCAACGCTTAGTAATACGCCTGATAGTGAACAAACATCCCAGACTCAGGCTGTTTCGACTTGGGTAGCTGAACCTGAAACCACACTTACCTCCGAGACAGTAAAACCAGAATTTGCCCTTTCCCCAGATATAGTTTCCGCTCCTCAGCCTGAAACTAACCCCACCTCGGACACAGCACAGCCAGAGTTTGCACCGATTCCAGCTACAGTTTTGGCTCCAAAGCCCGAAATAATGTCTACTCCGGAGACAGTAAAACCAGAATTTGCCCTTTCCCCAGATAGGGTTTCCGCTCCTCAGCCTGAAACTAGCCCCACCTCGGACACGGCACAACCAGAGTTTGCACCGATTCCAGCTACAGTTTTGGCTTCAAAGCCCGAAATAATGTCCACTCCGGAGAGAGTAGAACCAGAATTTGCCCTTTCCCCAACTACGACTTTCACTCCCAACTCCAAAACCGCAGAAGATGTTACCCCTTCACCGGATGTTGAAAGTGAAGCCAGCTTGCTTGCTCAGACGACTACTCCAGAACCCATACCACCATCTTTAGAAACAACCGAAAACCCTTCTCTAAGAGTGCTGCCCCGCTTCGGTGGAACGTTCACCACAGGACCAGGTATCGGTTACTCCAACTCTTTCGGGAGTATTGAAGGCTTTGTACCCTTGTCGCAAACCTCCGGTAGCAACCTCACTTTCTTGGAAGGACGGCTATCGTTATCAACGGAAGACTCTAACCTAGGCGGTAATCTTGTTTTAGGACATCGTGTATACAACGCTGAAGCTAACCGTGTTCTCGGTGGTTATATTGCCTTCGACAACCGTAGTACTGGCAACAGTACCTTTAATCAAATTGGTGTAGGGTTCGAGAGTTTGGGGGAATCCTGGGAAGTTCGGGGTAATGCATATGTGCCACTGGGCAATACACGCCAACTAGCCGCAGAAACGATCGCTGATTTAGGGACTTCCACCTCAGATCCCTTTTTTCAAGATAATTTCTTGGCTGTCACTCGCAATCAGCAACAGCAGCTTAATCGCCGTTTTGAAGCGGCGATGACTGGCGTTGATCTTGAGGCGGGTGTGAAACTTGCCTCGCTTGGTCAAACAGGTGACCTACGGGGCTATGCTGGGTTGTACTACTACGATGCTCCAGGTAGTGATGAGGTTTTGGGCTGGCGTACTCGTCTAGAAGCTCGTCCTACTGATACGTTAAGGCTAGGCTTAGCACTCTCGAATGATGCCACCTTTGGCACGAATTTGGTGCTAAGTGTGGGGGCGAATTTTCCAGGTACTCGTCTTAGAGGACTTAGCCAAGATGAGCAGGTACTGGCACGTTTAGGGGAATCACCTCAGCGCAACGCAAACATTGTGGTGGATGAGCAAGTTGAGTCGGAATTGCTCACTACACAGGATACGGTATTCGTAACGAACCCAAATACAGGTCAACCCTGGCAACTTCGGCACGTTAATTTAGGATTGGGTACAGGTAACGGTACGGTTGAAACTCCAACAGCAACTGTTGCTGAGGCTCTAGCAGTGGCACAGCCTAATGATATTGTCTATGTGCAGCCTGGGACAAATCCTGGAATTCCGGCTTTCACGATTCCGGACGGCGTGCAGGTGCTATCAACGGGACCAGTGCAGCGGATAGATACAGTGGAATTAGGGAATGTACAATTGCCGCTATCAGGTGCTGGAGTGTTGCCTGATGTGACGGGTACGGTGACGTTGGGGAATGATACAACGCTTTCTGGATTTTCTCTCAATGCGGTTCCTGGAGCTGGTATTGTTGGAGCGAACATTAATAATGTTGTGATTCGAGAAAATGCGATCGCCAATTCCACGGCTGAGGGTATCTCACTCAGCAATGTTTCAGGACAAGTCGCGGTTACTGACAATACCATCAGCGATTCTGGAAGGGAAGGCTTTAACCTCAACAACAATCTGGGACAAGTCGATCTAGTAGTGGCTGGGAATACTATTAGCGATAACGGTGCTTTGGCGGCTGATGGGGATGGAGTCAATGTCGAACTCCGTAATGATGCTACTGGTACCTTCGACCTCACCAACAATACAATTACTAACAATCTCGGTAGGGGTGGGATTGCTGATGGTGTTGATTTCAAGCTTTTTGATAATGCCTCTGGCACAGCTAACCTGACAGGCAATACCATCTCTGGCAATCAGTTAAAGGGGATAAACCTAGATCTCGAAGCCACTACCACTGGAACACTTAACCTTAGTGGCAATACAATTACAGGAAATGAAGCGGGTGGACTTGACGTTTTAGTCTCAAATGATGCCTCTGGAGCGTTCAACCTGATAGGTAATACCATCTCTAACAACCAACTACGGGGTGTTGCGTTAGCTTTTGCTGATAGAACTACTGGAAGCATTAACCTAACTAATAACACCATCTCTGAAAATCAAGACGATGGAGTCTATCTCCAACTTTCTGGCCAAGCGCAATTGAACGCCAATCTTTCTAACAACTTAATTACTAGAAATGCCAACAACGGGATTTTCACAACCACAAACGGCACTGCTCAACTTCGGTTTTTAAGTGAGTTAAATACGATTACTGATAATGGATTTACAGGGCTTTCTCTAATTACCTTGGACTCGGCAAGAACTCTCGCTGCGATTCGAGCCAATACCTTGACAGGAAGTAACTTTAATGACTTGGAAGTGTTGACGATCGCTCCTGGTACTACCACCTGTCTGCAACCTAGCAATAATACAATTGGCTCCCTAATTTTGGATGATAGCGTTGGAGGCCCAATACAGGTTGATGCGGGTACATTACCCACTAACAATATCTCTACTAGTGATTTCACCTTTTGGTCAGGAACGACTGTCTCACCTGGAACTTGCGGCTTTTAGAGCCAACTGATTCGTAATGCGATCGCTCTACGAATCACCTACCCTCACTCCTTCAGTAAGCTACAATTCAAGCAGAGTGAGCATTTCACCAACTAGCGATCGCATGTTTGAAACATTCTCTACCAAACTATACGAACTCGAACAATTTGCTGATACCCTTGTCTCCACTCAACTGACACACCTCAGCTTGATTAGCATCGGTATCATCTTTGTGGCTGGATTGCTGACTAGCCTAACCCCTTGTATGCTTTCCATGTTGCCGATCACGATTGGCTATATTGGGGGATCTGAAACGAAAGGACGCCTTCAAGCAGCAGCACAATCAGCCTGGTTTTCATTAGGCTTGGCAACAACATTAGCCATCTTAGGAATTCTTGCAGCCTCTTTGGGGAAAGTTTACGGTCAAGTTGGAGTTGGTTTGCCGATTGTTGTTAGCCTGATTGCGATTATCATGGGGCTGAACTTGCTAGAAGCACTACCTTTACAACTACCTTCTTTTGGCGGTATGGAATGGATTTCTAAAGAATTACCAGAAGGTGTACGTTCTTATTTAATTGGTCTAACGTTTGGAGTGGTAGCCTCTCCTTGCAGTACACCTGTTTTGGCAACATTGCTAGCCTGGGTTGCTACAACACAAGACCTAGTTTTAGGAGGGGCTTTGCTGCTTTCTTATACCGCTGGCTACGTTGCACCATTAATTATTGCAGGTACCTTTACAGCTTCGATTAAAAAGTTGTTGGAATTGCGTCGATGGTCGAGTTGGATTACACCCGTCAGTGGGGCGATTTTAGTAGGTTTCGGCGTTTTTTCCCTACTAGCTCGGATTCCTGCGGGATTCTTTTAATTACATTCAAATGAATATAGAAAATTCAGATTTACCTAATATTGCGCGTTTATTCTGGCGGCAGTTGCTGTCTGTGCTGTCAGACTTGCGGCTGGCGATTGTATTGTTGCTTGCGATCGCTTTTTTTAGCATCAGTGGTACTGTCATTGAACAAGGTCAGTCTCTGGAATTTTATCAATCCAACTATCCCGAAGATCCCGCACTTTTTGGCTTCCTTTCCTGGAAAGTTCTTTTAACTCTAGGACTAGACCACGTTTATCGGACTTGGTGGTTTTTATCCATACTTAGTCTATTTGGTAGTAGTCTAACCGCCTGTACTTTCACTCGTCAGTTTCCGGCACTAAAAGCTGCCCGTCGTTGGAAGTTTTACGACGAACCTCGTCAGTTTCAAAAACTTGCGCTTAGTGCAGAACTCGATAAGGGAAATCTCCCTTCTCTAACTCAATTATTAGAAAAGCGACGCTATAAAGTTTTTCAAGAAGGAGATACCCTCTACGCCCGGAAAGGAATAATTGGGCGCATTGGTCCGATTGTTGTCCATGCGAGTATGCTCATTATCCTCGCTGGGGCAATTTTAGGAGCAATGACAGGATTTATTGCCCAGGAAATGGTTCCTAGTGGCGGCACATTTCAAGTCAAAAATATTATTGATGCAGGAGCATTTGCTGCCTCCCAAGTTCCTAAAGATTGGTCAGTGCGAGTCAATCGCTTCTGGATTGATTACACACCGCAAGGAGGAATTGACCAGTTTTACTCCGACTTATCTGTTTTGGATCAACAGGAACAAGAGGTTGATCGGCAAACTATTTATGTCAATAAGCCGTTACGCTACCGAGGCGTGACACTTTACCAAACAGACTGGGGAATTGCTGCTGTACAAGTTAGGCTCAACAAAAGCCCGATTTTTCAGATACCAATGGCGCAGCTAGATACCAATGGTAAAGGGCGTATTTGGGGAACTTGGATTCCGACTAAACCGGATTTGAGTCAAGGGATTTCGCTACTGGCGCGAGATTTACAGGGAACGCTATTGGTCTATGATGCTAGCGGTAAATTGGTTTCAACAGTTCGTCCGGGGATGGGAACACAAGTCAATGGTGTCACTCTAAAAATAGTTGATGTTATTGGCAGCACTGGCTTACAAATCAAAGCTGATCCAGGTATTCCCTTGGTTTACACAGGCTTTGGCTTGCTAATGCTGGGTGTTATTATGAGCTATGTCTCTCACTCTCAGATTTGGGCGCTCCAAAAAGATGGGCATTTTTACGTCGGTGGCAGAACGAATCGGGCGCAGGTTGCCTTTGAGCGAGAGGTTATTGAGGTTTTAGATCAGTTAGCAAGTCCTTCCGAGACAGTTCCCTCTGTGGAATCAGCCTCTTTAGTTAGCTAGAGACAAGGTTTTATTACTTTGGTATAGCAAATTTTAGATGATTTGAGAGCAAAGCAAAGGGGTTTTGGATTCACAGATCGCCTGTATACAGAAACTTTTCAGTTGGCTGGAGAATAGGAAAGCGCGATCACATCCACACTCCTTATCTCAATAATGCCTGGTGACCAGATGAACAGGTGAAGAAGTGCGCTGGCATAGCCTGCCGTAAGCATTCGCCAACTACGAGCATTTAAAATAGAAGAGAGATATAGCTCTGCGGTCAATATGGACAGGCTCTCAGTCAACTCTCAAATCCATTTCGGTAAGCCTTGCATAGCGGGTACGCGCATTACTGTACAGAGCGTTCTTGAGTTGCTCAATGAAGGGCTTTCCTTTGAAGAAATTATCCGAGACTACTACCCTGACCTGCAAGTGGAGGATATTCGAGCTTGTCTACAGTATGCCATTGCACTGGTGGCGGCTGAAGATGTTCATTTGGCATCAGCGAACTCATGAGATTTCTGATTGACCAAGATGTGTACGCTGTTACGGCAAAGTTTTTGATTGATGCAGAACACGATGTAATTCTTGTATCTCAGATTGGTCTAGCGCAAGCAAGTGATGAAGAAATACTTAAAGTAGCGCAGTCAGAAAATCGCATCCTTGTTACGCGAGACAGAGATTATGGACATCGGTTTAGAAAACCACTTCCATAGGAAGTTGAATCAGTCTAGTGTTGGAGGGGAAAGAAGGAGCGCGCAATCTACAGCTTGCCTAATCGCATCCCTATCCCCTTATTGATCGCCTATAAAAAAAGTAAAGAGCGATCGCGCAGCATGAGTGTCAGCACTTATCGCATCTTTCATTCTCATCTCACTAATATCTGGTGAGTGGGTAGGGTGCGTCAGATTTTTAAGTTAATTATCTAATCAATAATTTGATTGTCTGACACATCCTACGTACTACTTGAGCGTGCTTGATTATCTACCAGCAACCGTAGTTGTAACAATTGTACGAATCAGCCCCTCTGCTTTCTCTCTTGCATACCTGTTAGCTGAGTCGTCATAGTTATCAACATCAACCTTGACCTCGCTAGTGATGCCACCATCCACGGCTTTTGCTTTGATTTCAATATTGCCATAGGGGTTTTTGTTATCTCCCCACTGCTTATCAATCAGGGCACCTAGCTCATAGTAATCTTTTCTAACATGAGATGTCCATTTTCCTGTAACTGTAAATCTTTCGATTCTCATGCCTTCAACATCTTGATCGAATTCAATGTTGGCGTTAACGTTCTCAATACGTACACTCCACTCCTTCCTAATTCCACTGTTCCAACGATTACGGTTATCGTCTACACCACTATCCGAAGCTCCACTAAGTCTGGCTACTAGCTTATCTGCTGCTGCTCCCATAATCTTTATAAATCTGTAACAACATAGATCATTGATAGCCCAAGCCTGATCGCTCTGTCAGTCGGAGCGAGATCGGAACTTTTCCCCCAAAAATCCCTAATTTGTCGGAAAAACGCCGGAAATATCGGATAATGTAATGATTACTGTACCCGTCTGACCGATTTATGGACATTGCAGAAGTCTTGAAACTCGCTGATGAACTGCTCTTCACTCATACAGGCGAACATCTAGACCATCTGCAAGAAACAATTCTTAAAGGTACATTACAAGGTCAGAAATACGCCAAAATTGCCTCGGAAAATAATTTAAGCGAAGGTCATGTTCGAGATACTGCCTCGGAATTATGGCAAGCTTTATCCCATGTTTTAGGGGAAGATGTTAATAAATTAAATGCACGGAATATTTTAGAAAAAATTATTATCTCTAACAGTGGTTCAATTGGAGATTTTGTTAGTGGTAATAAAGTAAGTATTTGTTCAACACAAAAGCGATCGCCTAAATCTTCTCCCCTATCCAAACCGACTGAAAACAATACCTACTTAGACATAGATACTGCCCCTGAAATTACAGGATTTTACGGACGAACTGATGAATTAAATACTTTGAAAACCTGGTTAGTTCAAGATTGCCCTCGCATCATTACTTTAGTTGGCATTATCGGAGTTGGCAAAACTACGCTAGCCATTAAACTAATTGAACAAATCCAAACGCAATTTGAGTATATTGTTTATCGTAGTCTTCGGTATTGTCCAACTATAGATGATTTTTTAACAGACTTACTGCAAAGCTTTATCTCCCCCATTATTCCTGGTACTCTTGATCGCAAAGTCAATGTATTGCTTAAGTTTTTACGCAAACATCGCTGTTTAATTATTATTGATGATTTACAGATGTTGTTTCAGCAAGGGCAATTTGCTGGTCAATATCAAGCAGAATTTGAGGAATATTACCTTTTATTTAAACAAATTGCAGAATTGCCTCATGCAAGTAGTTTATTGTTGATTACTAACGAACAACTAGAAGATGCGATTGTTACTCGTCATAAATTCATCTATTCTTTAAAACTGGTAGGTTTGGGAGAGTCTGCTAAACAAATATTAAGAGATAAAGAACTGTCAGACGAACAGATGTGGGACACCTTAATTGAAAAGTATCAGAGTCATCCTTTATGGTTAGAAATGACAGCAACGATGATTCAAGAATTATTCGCTGGCAAAGTCACGGAATTTTTAGCTTATCCTTCCTTGATATTAAGTAATGCGATCACATCTCAACTCAGTCGTTTGTGGATAAGATTATCTGAGTCTGAAAAACAGGTAATGAATTATTTAGCCAAACAAGAAGATGCAGTTACTTTGAGCCAGATTTTACAGGAAATATCTCATCCTCCCACAGAGTTATTAAAAGCCATACAATCCTTAAAAAGACGTTGTTTATTAGAAGATACGTCAAACTTTGTTGCGGCTAACCATAGGGAAAATCATCAATCTGCTTTACTAAAAATTAATCCAATTTTCAAATATTATCTCAGTTCTCTCCCCTTGTTACCAACTTGAACTTGAAGTCTCGGCTCTATTTCCCGCAACAGCTACTGCTCTTGCACATCCGGCTCAACACCCATTTCCTTAAGTCTAGCCAGCAACTCCTCCACTCGCTGTTGCGCCAGTTCCTTTTGTTGTCGTTCTGCTTCAGCCTGCTTTCGTGCAGTTTCAGCCTGTTCCTGTGCCGCTTCAGCCTGCTTTCGTGCAGTTTCAGCTCTCTCTTCTGGTGCTGACACCAACTGATTCTCTGGAGTAAAAAACCGTAGCTGTGACTCGTAAACTCCCAAGAACAACTCTAACAGCTGACTCCATAACCACCCCTGAGCATTCGGTTCTAGGGGTTGATACTTACCTCCCATGAGTCCAAATCCTTGGAACTCCAATGTTTCTGGGTGAAACCAAAAATATTCCGGTGTACGAAGCGTAGAAGTCGGTACGCTCTCGCCACCACCATTTAAGGCAAGCCAGTAAAAGCTCTATTTGATCTCGATGGAGGTCACTTTCCAAAGGAGGTTCATCACTCCATAAATCAGTTGGTGGAATGCTAATACCCTCTGATTCAGCCAATGCTGCCGATTCACTAATAGCGTCTTTATTCCGGGCAATAGTCATGATCGTTGGAGGCAAGTGGCGATCTCTAGTTTAAGCGTGATCACTTTTGCTAGTGCAGCGTTCTTAGCGTTACGCACCTATTGAGACTCTCCTTCCTCTAAACCTCTGCTTTCGCTAATTGCACCAGCCATTCAATCGACTCCCTCATCGGCTGAGTCTTCACCATCATCACAAGCACAACCACAACCAATTGCCCCGCCATCGACTAATCAAGAAGCTTTGCGATCGCATTCTTCTTCGCCTATCAATATAGACAATGATGCTGATGATGACGCTAACGAGAGGGATGATGATGTGGCTGGGGATGATTGAATAACAATCAGAACTTATGTTGTAAGTTCCTTAATCGCTTAACTAGAGTGAAACGCCTTCTTTTTGGTGCTGCACTTCTATAACTGTATGAACATTACCTCGTGGGGCAAAATCTCCTTTAATTGTGACTTCTAAGGGATCACAAGCCTCAACAAAGTCATCCAGAATTTGATTAATGCTTTCTTCGTGGGAGATGTAGCGATCGCGATAGCTGTTGATATACAGTTTAATCGCCTTTAGTTCCACCACTCGCTCATTTGGAATATAGCTGATGTGAATCGTTGCAAAGTCGGGATAGCCAGAAAAGGGACACTTACAAGTAAACTCCGGCAACGTAATGTTAATTGTGTAACGACGCCCAACACGAGGATTAGGGAAAGTAATTAACGTACCTTCAGCAATCTCGCGTTCGCCGTATTTAATTTCTGGTGTCTGTACTTCAGGTGAAGGTTGTTGTTGAATTGGCGAATAAGTCATCAGTAGCAGCTAGTTCATATCTTGCCAGTCGGGACAATTATCAGTTTCCCATCCATAGGGATGCATTCCGCAAACCAATAAGTTACCACTATAAACTTGACCATGATAATGACGACAGCCAATGCAAGCAGGGTGTTTCTCTAGCGTTGGTTCTACAGGATAGGTGAACGCTTGGTCGGTTTCGTTAACAAGCATTTCCAAGTCAAAATAGATCTCAGCAATCGGCTCAAACATGTCCTGCAAACACTGATCAAAGTCTAGACCAACTGTGTTTTGGACATCATCGGCAAATTCTTCAACCATTTCAGTGACTTCGAGGAAGAACTCATCGACCATACCAGCCACTGATTCCATTGCGTCAAAAATACTTTTAGACCACTCTTCCATGGTGGGAATATCAATAAACAATCACAACTTAATTAGCAATGCACTAGAGACATCAATCAGCACTGCGTTAGCTTGAATTAAACGCGATCGCGTTAGCTATGCTAACAGGCTTCAACGTTCGTGTTTCAATTCTTTAGCTTCTATTCTCGCTTTAGCCGACGCAACTCTTCTTGCATCGCTTGCACCTGCTTACGCATCGCTTCAACGTCCTGAGCCTCAGTTGAGGCTGAATCGTCATCGTCCGAAAGAATCTCAATCCGGCGTGGCTCAGCAGGAGAGCTACTAGTCGAGGGCTTGACAGGTTGCTGTTGTGCTTGTTGCACTAAATCATCAACCATTTTCCGGGCTTCCTCTGTTGTCATTTCACCCTTCGCTACCAGTTCATCGGCTAGCCTTTGAGCTTGAACTCGTAGTTTGCCTATTCTTCCGCCAGCTTCCTCACCTGCTGCGGCGGCTATTCCAACGCCCAAATAAAATGCTTTTTGAACAATATCTCCAAAGCGGTTCACCACTATAACTAATTCTCCAGCAATTACACAAGTATCCTCTGTTTCTAGGATACGAGTGAATGTATGAAATCGCCCACCTCACTTCAGGCGGACAAAATTACTTAATTAGGGAAAGTGTTGGTAAATCTTAGGATTCAGCGACTTCAGAAGCAAATGTACAACTTCTTGAGCTAAATGACCCGGAGTCCACGCCTATCGCAAGCATCTCGTATTGCTGCTACCTTCCGGTCCTGACAAGGTTTAAGCGTTGCGATCGCATGGTTCCGGATCATTTATTAGCATAACATCATTAGTGACGCTTGAGTCAATTAATGGTCAAAGGCTGTCTTTGCTTATTCAGCAACAATGCACCATTCGTGAAGGTTGTACTTGACGCAGTTGTTTTTCACCAGAGGGTCTTGAGCAACGATCGCTTTTGCTTCATCCATTGACTCTGCCTCAAACAGGAGCATTCCCCCTCCCCGCTCTGCCCAATAACCCGTTCGCGCCCGATGTCCTTTAGCAATCAAATCTTGAACGTAAGCTTTGTGGGCAGGCACATAGCGGTCGAACTCAGGTTTATCAACGATGCCTTCTTCAATTTTTGCAAACCAGGGCATTTTCTAATAATTTTAAGTTTTAAATTTATAGTACCAAGCCAGATTACTCACCTATTTTTTTAGATCATTGACTCAATCCAAACACCGCTTTTTCATTGCTCTGGTGCCACCTTTAGAATTTCAGGACTATGCTAATGAGATTAAGGAGTACTTCGCCCAAACCTACAATAGTCGAGCGGCACAAAAGTCTCCGCCTCATATCACCCTGCAACCTCCCTTTGAATGGCAGCTAGATGAGCTACCGCTCTTAGAACAATCTTTGAAAACCTTTGCACAATCACGGACAGCAGTACCGATAACCCTACAAGGCTTTGGTGCTTTTGCACCTCGTGTAATTTATATCAATGTTCTCAAAACGCCAGAACTACTGACCTTACAAAACGAGTTGATGACTTACTTCGAGGCATCCCTGGGAATTATTGAACCAGTTTCTAAAACCCGCCCTTTTGCTCCCCACATGACGGTTGCCTTCCGAGACTTGACCAAGCAAAACTTCCGCGCTGCATGGACTGAGTTTCAGCATCGTGCCTTAGAGTTTGAGTTTACTGCTGCCGAGTTAACCTTGCTAATTCACGATGGTAGACGCTGGAATGTGAGTGCGTCATTTCCGTTCTTAGTTAACAATTAGCAATGGATTTTCCTATCCAGGGTTCAGTACAATCAACTGTTGCTTAAGAAGCGATCGCACTTGTTTCAATTCCAATTTGACACTATCTAAAATCTCTCCCACTGTTCTCTGTTCACCGGAATTAGCCTCACACGCTTGCAAAAATTGAAATTCTTCTTCTGACAACTTGATAATCTCGTAATCGTAATTAAATAGACACTTACTCGGCCATCCATCCATGCAAGGATTGCGTTCTGGAATTGCAGATAGGAGCGTGTCATCAGATGACCAATTTGCTTTAGCCAGAGGAGAGCGTCCGAGGAAAAACTCGTAATGGGTAACAGCTTCTGGATTTAGCAATTCAATTAAGCGATAACGTTCGCGATCGCTTAATCCTTCTGCCCGTTTTATCAGTTCCGGCTTCTTCCTCAAAAGTGGCTCAAGTTCCCAGGTTCGCGGATTAGAAAAGCCAATAAACTCCAATCCAGACGCATCAATTAGTTCAAAGAGCGTCTCAATGTTGTAGTCAATTTCTTGGGGATGAACATACATATCCGCGAAGTTGGCATCCCGCTGATTTTCCAATGACCAACGCTCTTTTTCGCGCTTGACAATACGATTGCTTTCTGGTAAAGCAGAAAATATCTGACGACCGACCTGAACCCCATCAGTGTAGTCACCGCGTTGGTTGCCTTGGAGAAGTGCGATCGCTTTCTGCATCAACTGGATTTCCCAGCGCCCTAATTCGGCATAGACAAAAATATGTATTAAGCCGCCAGGAGCTAGCTTAGCTGCCAAAGATTGAATCCCTCGAATCGGGTCAGGCAAATGATGCAAGACACCAACGCAGTTAATCAGATCAAACTCACCCTCAAGTTGCTCGGCATCGTACAAACTCAAGTGATGAAACTCAACACGATTTGCTCCTGAGCGCTGGCAGCGTTCTTTGGCAACAGACAAAGCACCTGCACTCAAGTCAATTCCCACAACAGAGGCTTGAGGATTGAGGTGAACCAAATACTCTGTTCCAACACCCGTACCACAACCCGCATCTAAAATACGGATGTTTTGCCTTTGTGGTTTTTGCCCTGTGCAAAAGTTGTAGGCAGCTAACCAATTCCAGCGCCAGTTGTACCCAGGTGGTGGCTCATCCAGTAACGGCTCTGGGGGAAAAGGGTAGGTGTCATAAAGCCGCTGAACAGCGGCGCTAGTCTCATGAGCGGTTTCCATAACAGGGCTTAGGTTTTAGTAGGATTGAAGATTGCGAAGAAGACCGCCTCAAGGGGTTGAAGTATGTGGCCAGACATTTAACCTCTGCCATCTGCAAATTGAGAACGATCAGGAGAGCTTATTTTATCGAATCCCCCGTGCCTCCTCGCCAACTTAGTGTTAACTAAATGTATTGCAGCTTCATTTGTCCCTAAACTGGAAGGGGAAGAAACATCTCTTCTTGTCTCTTACCCCAACCCCTAGTTACTACTACCTAGTCTCAAGACAGAACGTAACAAAACTTATGAGCTTTCTCAGCAAGTGCCTGTAATCAACTATTATGACTTTGTGAAACAGTAGATTGTGTTCTTTACACTTCTTAACAAATAAGTCCGGAACATCAGAATCGTTTTAATCTAAAGACTGACTTGGTTTAGCTAGTAGGATTGCTTACTTATTGAGGGCGTCACGATAATATCCCATCCATCCACTGGAAGGGAATAAGACTGTCGGTATTCGATCAGCCTAAAGTCAGAGAAAGCAACCTACATTGGAACCCTGGTCAGGCTTAACACAGTAAAAATTGTCGATGGGAGCTTTTTGAAATCCAATGAGTGTTAAGGCAAGTGGTGGAAGCTCGGTTGCGCGTCCGCAACTCTATCAAACAGTACCGGTTTCAACAATTATTCAAGCTGAACAGCAAGACCGGTTTTTAGGGAGTGGCGAACTTAGCGAGCTTGCTAGTTACTTCCGTTCTGGTACACAGCGCATAGAAATTGCAAATACCATCAGCACAAATGCTGACTTAATTGTGTCTCGCGCTGCCAACCGAATTTTCGTTGGGGGTACCCCAATGGCTTTCCTGGAAAAACCAAGGGAAGATGTCGGACAAGAACTCGTGCTGGCGGGCGGTGGCAACACGGATGTTAGAGAATCCATGAAGTTGGGGACTGCCACTTACGTGGAGAGTGGTGGCGGGTTTTTAGAAGGCTTGCGAGGACTCTTCAGCGCGTCTGGCGGTGGTCCAGCACCAGCAGGTTTCCGACCGATTAACGTTGCCCGTTATGGTCCGAAAAACATGCAGAAGTCCTTACGGGACTTAGCCTGGATGTTGCGCTACGTCACTTATGCGATCGTTGCAGGTGACCCCAATATCATCATCGTCAACGTCCGGGGCTTGCGAGAAATCATCGAAAATGCTTGCTCTGGAGATGCCACACTTGTCGCCTTGCAGGAGATGCGCGGCGCGGCATTAGGGTATTTCAAGCGTGATGATGCGGCAAGAGAGATTGTTAATCAGTACTTCGAGATTCTGATTAACGAATTTAAAGCCCCCAATCCTTCAGATAAGCTACGGCAGCGTCCTTCGCGTGATCAGCAAGGTCTGCAACTGCCTCAAAGCTACTTTAATGCGGCAGAGCGGCGTCCAAAGTACGCGATGAAGCCCGGTCTGTCATCCTCTGAAAAGCAAGAAATTGTCAAAGCGACCTATCGGCAAATCTTTGAGCGTGACATTACCCGTGCTTACAGCCAATCAATTTCTAATTTAGAATCTCAGGTTAAAAACGGCAGCATCTCGATGAAAGAGTTTGTGCGCCGCCTGGGTAAATCTCCCCTGTATCAAAAACAGTTTTACGAGCCATTCATCAACAGCCGTGCTTTGGAACTGGCTTTCCGTCATTTCCTAGGTCGTGGTCCAAGTTCACGCGAAGAAGTTCAGGAATACTTCTCCATTGTTTCCAAGGGTGGTCTTGCTGCTTTAGTGGATGCTTTGGTTGATTCCAAAGAATATTCTGACTACTTCG
The DNA here is from genome assembly GCA_019358875.1 of Symplocastrum torsivum CPER-KK1. Lineage (GTDB taxonomy): Bacteria > Cyanobacteriota > Cyanobacteriia > Cyanobacteriales > Coleofasciculaceae > Symplocastrum > Symplocastrum torsivum. The sequence goes on along the minus strand of JAHHIF010000079.1, from coordinate 14,205 downwards.
GCGAAGAAACTGTCCCCTACCTCCGAGGGCTGGGTCAAGAAGCTCAGGAATGCCGTAACTGGGGACCGCAGCAAGATCTGTTGAGGTACAGTGCGCCGTTCCGTAAGGTGCCGCAGTTCCTTACGACCTTTGCTCGTTACGAGCAACCGCTGCCTGACCAACATCCTTATGGTTCTGGCAACGACCCCTTGGAAATTCAGTTTGGGGCAATCTTCCCGAAAGAAACCCGCAATCCTAGTGCGAGTCCTGCTCCTTTTGGTAAGGATACAAAGCGTATCCTGATCCACCAAGGTCCTGGCATCAATAACCAAAATAGCAATCCTAAGGCACGGGGTGAGTTTCCAGGTTCTTTGGGACCGAAGGTGTTCCGCTTGGATCAACTTCCCTTGTCGGGTATCAGTAGCCAGAGAAATAACGCTTCTAGTGTTAAATTCTCGGAAAGCTCTACTCAAAAGGTAATTCGCGCTTGTTACTTGCAAGTGTTTGGTCGTGATGTTTACGACGGTCAGCGTCAGAAAGTTGCGGAAATTAAGCTAGAAAACGGTGAAATCAGCTTACGGGAGTTCATTCGGCTGCTGGCGAAGTCGGACTTATTCCGCAGTCTGTACTGGACACCACTGTATGTGTGTAAGGCGATCGAGTATATTCACCGTCGTCTGTTGGGTCGTCCTACTTATGGGCGATCTGAAATTAACAAGTACTTCGATATCTCTGCTAAGAAGGGCTTCTACGCTTTAGTTGACGCGATTATCGATAGCCCAGAGTACTCCGAGGCGTTTGGGGAAGATACGGTTCCCTACGAGCGCTACTTGACTCCAGGTGGTTTGCAGTTGCGATCGGCACGCCCAGGCAGCCTTGGTGAGGATATCGGTACCAGGGTTGATAAGGAAACAACACCACGCTTCGTTGAGCTGGGTCAAGTTACCGAAACGCGGAGTGAGCCGGATATTCAATTCCGCATCAATCAAGGTGTTACTACAGAGCGTGAGCAAACCAAGGTCTTCAAGCTGACTGATAATGCTGATAAGACAGGGGTTAAAACTCTGATTCGAGCGGCTTATCGGCAGATCTTTGAGCGCGATGTTGAACCCTACATCGTTAAGAATGAGTTCACGGCTCTAGAAAGTAAGCTGAGCAATAACGAAATCAACGTTAAGGAATTCGTTGAAGGGTTGGGTGTCTCAGAACTCTACATTAAAGAGTTCTATACTCCTTACCCCAACACCAAAGTTATTGAGTTGGGAACCAAACACTTCCTCGGTCGTGCGCCTGAAAGCCAGAAGGAAATCCAGAAGTACAACAAGATTCTCGCAGCCGAGGGTATCCGAGGCTTTATTGGGGCGCTGGTTAACAGCATGGAGTATGCCCAAGTATTTGGTGAAGATACAGTGCCTTACCGTCGCTACCCGACGCTCCCGGCGGCAAACTTCCCCAATACTGAGAAGCTGTATAACAAGCTAACCAAGCAGGATAAAGAGTTAGTGGTGCCGAGCTTTGAGCCGGTGAAGCCACGCATGGATGCAGCGAAGATGCCGATGACTGGAAAGGCGATCGCTGATCTGAAGGCAAAAGAGCGGCAGATGGATATGAGCAAGCCGAAGTTCATCGAACTCGGTCGCTCGTTCCGCAATGGTGATGGGCAGTCCGTTGAGGTGGGTGTTGGTACAACCCGCCGCAAGCCTGCACGGATTTTCCGCATGACCACAGGGGCAAACTTGCAAGACACGGAATTGGTAATTAATGCCATTTACTGTCAAGTGATGGATGTCTTCAGCGGTCAGATTCCTGGAGAGTTCCGTCGCTCTAACTTGGATAGTAAACTCCGCAATGGAGAGATTTCCGTGCGTGAGTTTGTCAAAACCCTGGCAAGTTCCGACATCTATCGGCGTCGTTTCTACACGCCCTATCCCAACACCAAGGTAATTGAGTTCTTGTTCCGGCATCTCTTGGGTCGTGCTCCCGCCACCCAAGCGGAAATCCGGCAGTACAACAAAATCTTGGCTGATCAAGGTCTCAAGGCAGCGGTTGAAGCGATGGTTGATGGTGCCGAATATGCTCGGTTCTTTGGCGAGGATGTCGTGCCTTACAATCGCTATCCCTCACTGCCTGCTGGTAACTATTTGGGTAGCGTGAAAGCTGCCTCTGACCTAGTTAAGCAATCTTGGTCTGACCTCTCGCCTTCCTCTTTAGGTGGTCGCTAAAGTGACACCTGATTAACTCGGCATTAAGGCTTGAGAGTACTACTTTAGGATGTTGTCTCCTCTGACCTGTCTATGGCAGTTAGAGGAGATTTTTCCTTGCTTAGATTTTGTTACAGTTACCTCGCCTCTATCCTCAGGTAAGCCTCAACCTCAAATCTGAGGAAAAATATTACAAAATATTGCGAACATAGGAAGAATGTGAACAATCTGTCGCAGAATTATTTGCGGAAGGTCGCTGTATCACTGACCGGATGTGTCGCTTACTACTCCCTGAAATCCTGAGACTACTTAGGGCACTTTACAACAAGGGAGTTCAACCCCTAGAAAGGCTGCTAAGTTGGGCACATTCAGGAAAGAACGTCAGCTCTTCAAGTATGCGAATGCCAGTTAAACGCACCTGGTTACATTTTTTTGGAGGAATCCATCGATGAGTATCGTCACGAAATCTATCGTGAATGCAGACGCTGAAGCCCGCTATCTCAGCCCTGGCGAACTAGACCGGATTAAGTCTTTTGTTACCTCTGGTGAGCGCCGCCTTCGCATCGCTCAAACACTAGCAGACTCCCGTGAGCGCATCGTCAAGCAAGCTGGTGATCAACTGTTCCAAAGACGCCCTGACGTTGTTTCTCCCGGCGGAAATGCCTACGGGGAAGAAATGACCGCAACTTGCCTACGGGATTTGGACTACTACCTGCGTCTAATCACCTACGGAGTTGTATCTGGTGATGTCACCCCGATTGAAGAAATCGGCCTAGTTGGCGTCCGCGAAATGTACAATTCTTTGGGGACCCCCATCCCGGCGGTTGCTGAAGGCGTGCGTGCCATGAAGAATGTTGTCGCCTCAATGTTATCTTCGGAAGATGCGTCTGAAGCTGGCGCTTACTTCGACTACGTGATTGGTGCCATGCAGTAGGGCAAGAGTCCTTTCTCTGCTGTAGAGACGCGATAATCGCGTCTGTACGAAGGATTCAAGAGACTAGGTGAAATAAGGAATTAGAATCATGCAAGACGCAATTACTTCTGTTATTAACTCTTCCGACGTTCAAGGCAAATACCTAGACAACACTGCGTTGGAAAAGCTCAAGGGCTATTTCCAAACCGGTGAACTGCGGGTACGTGCTGCAACCGCTATCAGCTCTAACGCGGCAACCATCGTTAAGGAAGCTGTTGCTAAGTCCCTGCTGTACTCGGACATCACTCGTCCAGGCGGCAACATGTATACAACCCGCCGTTATGCTGCTTGTATCCGTGACTTGGACTACTACCTGCGCTACGCCACCTACGCAATGTTAGCTGGCGATCCTTCCATCCTTGATGAGCGTGTACTCAACGGTTTGAAAGAAACCTACAACTCTTTGGGTGTTCCCATCTCTGCTACCGTACAAGCTATCCAAGCTATGAAAGAAGTTACAGCTAGCTTGGTTGGTGCTGATGCTGGCAAGGAAATGGGCGTATATTTCGACTACATCAGCTCTGGCTTGAGCTAAGTTCAGCTCTCTTAAGTTAGGGTCTCAAACTTAGTCGGTCGTTATGTAAAGGTCTGGGAAGTCAATTGTGAGTGCTAGCTTGTTACAGGCAAGTCTTGCTTCACCTACGCACAAGCAGATGAGTTTTTGCGGTCTAGTATTGACGATTGACTCCCAGACTTTGTTCTAGGTATAAACACCTTCTTATCGCTTTCGTAGTTCGCTTCAAAAACTGAATTCAAATTCAAAATTTCTTAACCCAATTAGGAGAATTCAACCCATGCGTATGTTTAAAGTGACTGCCTGTGTTCCTAGCCAAACCCGAATTAGGACACAACGGGAGTTACAAAACACTTATTTCACCAAGCTGGTTCCCTATGACAACTGGTTTCGTGAACAGCAACGCATTATGAAAATGGGTGGCAAAATCGTTAAGGTTGAGCTAGCCACTGGTAAACAGGGTACGAATACCGGACTGCTTTAGTTTTTTACAGAACAGCTTTTTATTCGGAAAGGTAAAGGGGTCGTAATGACCCCTTATTTTTTTAGGGTTAGCTTTATAGCAAAAGGCAGAAGGCTTTTATGTTTATTACTGGTATGTGGTCGTTTGGGCCGTTAAATCTGTCCTGACCTTTATGGCGGCAGCTATATCAGCTAAAAAACTTGATAATGTTGTCAGGCGGTTTACCCTGATAGATTGGATATGCTTTGTTGGGTAAATCTCCTGTTATTGACAGTTAAACTTGTACTCACAAGCTCTGCGTTGTTGCAATTTGTTAATTATTAGTGACTTTACGCGACCTGATTCTATTAGTTAATCCCTCTGACAAGGAATGGGCAACCGATGCACGATTATTGCGGTGGTTGACATTCCTGTGGATGTTTATTGGGTTAGCCGTTCTCTTCTCAGCATCTTATCCAAGTGCGGATGCTGAGTTTGGAGATGGTTTGTACTACTTTAAACGACAGCTCATCTGGGCAGTTCTGGGCTTAGTTGGATTTAATTTGCAGGTGCGATCGCCTTTGCGTTATATCCTGGGAGTTGCTCAATGGTTTGTAATCTTGCTCTTAGGGTTTATTCTAATTACCCTAATCCCTGGCTTCGGCACTACCGTCAATGGTGCAACCCGTTGGCTCGCACTTGGGCCTGTTCCCCTTCAACCTTCTGAGTTAATCAAGCCTTTTTTAGTGCTACAAAGCGCTCGAATCTTCGGGCAGTGGAAGCGCCTCAGTTGGAGAATTCGCTTAACTTGGTTGGGGATTTTTGCCTGTGTACTGGTGGGTATTTTGCTACAGCCGAACTTGAGTACAGCCGCATTGTGTGGCATGACGTTATGGCTAGTAGCACTGGCATCAGGATTGCCTTTTTCTTATTTAGGCGGAACAGCGCTAGGTGGGTTGCTACTTGCTACCATCAGTATCAGCTTGAAAGAATACCAACGGCGTCGGGTAATGTCATTTCTCGACCCTTGGGCTGACCCAATGCGCGATGGTTACCAACTAGTTCAAAGCCTTTTAGCTGTTGGTTCAGGCGGTACTTGGGGGTCTGGGTTTGGGCTATCCCAACAAAAGCTATTTTATTTACCGATTCAGTACACTGATTTTATCTTTGCTGTATTTGCCGAGGAGTTTGGCTTTGCGGGTAGTGTATTGCTGCTAGGGCTAATCATGGCTTATGCGACACTAGCGCTGATGGTAGCGATGAAGGCACGAAATAGTGTTTATCGGCTGGTAGCAATTGGGGCAATGATTTTGATTGTGGGGCAGTCGCTGTTGAATATTGGTGTGGCTACTGGCGTTCTTCCTACCACAGGTTTGCCATTTCCGTTTTTTAGTTACGGCGGCAGTTCAATGATTGCGAGTTTACTCTCAGCAGGGCTATTGATTCGAGTCGCACGAGAGAGTGGCGGGGCTGAGGTTGTATCTCTCCAATCCCGTCGCCACTCGGCAGCAGAACGACGGCGTGTAAGGAAGTAGAAACGGCTTAGGGCGATTCTGGTGTTGCTTTTGGAGGAAAGAAAACAATGGCAAGCGATCGCTTATTTTCTCTCACTAACAAGTAATCATTACTGTTGGTGATTCCTCCTATGTCCACATCTTCACCAATCTTCTGGGCAAGTGCATTTGCCTGCTGCTCAAACTTTACTGCCTGATCAGACTGCCCTAACTTTGAGTAAGCTTCTCCAATATTACTGAGAGTGATGACTTCCCCACGAGCATCACTATTACCCTGAACAGTGGAGAGTGCTTCCTGAAAATAGCCAATTGCCCGTTGGTATTCTCCGATTGCTTCGTAAGCAACACCAATATTATTTAAAGCCGCTGCTTCTCGTGTGCGATCGCCCATGTTGCGAAAGATTCCAATTGCACCGTGGCAGAGTTCGATCGCTTTTTGGTGCTGCCCCAGTTGACGGTAACCAATACTTTGATTGTTCAGTGTAACGGCAATTCCAGAACGCGAAGTGGAGTCAGAGTTGTTAGATGCCCGATAAATATCCCAAAAGATTTGCATCGACTCTTGTTGAAAGGCGATCGCTTGCTCATATTCCCCTTGGTAATAATGAACAATGCCTAAATTGTTCAGTGCGATCGCTTCTCCAAAACGTTTCCCCTTTTGCCGTTGGATAGCCAGTACTTGTTGAAATGACTCGAAAGCGGCTTCAAATTGATTAGCATCAAGTTGCTCAACACCTTGAGCAAGATATTTCTCAGCTTCAGTTTCAGGATTTTCTGAAGTTTGAGCGAATACAGTGGGTGGCGATGCGGCTGTGGAACCTAACCCCCCAGCCCCCTTCCCTTCTAGGGAAGGGGGAGAACTCAGACTAGGTTGCATTGAAGTGCTAAACGCTGTAGTCGGTATCACCACAGGCAAAAAGCAAAGGGCAAACGGTACAAGTAAGCTTTTTTTTTGTTTCCTCATTGCGTCTTAGCCACGAAATTGAGCTAACTGCATAACTAACTGTGAAAACTCGGATAGGTATATAGACTACTCATTGTGCTGATAACCCTGCTAGCGTCAACAGCGGGGTTTTATTTTCCCGGTGTAACTCAATTACTGACTAACGAAAATCCCTCTCTTGTTCCCCTTGTTCTTCTTCCCTCTACGAGGTAATCAGAAATATAGACGAGATTTATGTTATGCGATCGCTTCTAAGGCAAGCACCAGTTGATGAAGGTGAGATAGTTCATGAGTTGCCATAACGGAGATGCGAATCCGACTCGTGGGAACGGTAGGAGGGCGAATCGCTGGGGCAAAAATACCAGCCGCTTTCAATTTCTCGCCAGTTGTAAGGGCATCGGTTGCACTAGCTTGCTTGACACAGAGGATGGGTGACTCAGAAGGCAACAACTTGAGCTGAGGCAACCGTTGCATCAAATGCTTGAGGGTATCTACATTGTTATTGACTTTAGCGCGGCGTTCTGGTTCCTGCTGGACAATCTGGACGGCTTCTAGGGCAGCGGCTGTATCAGCGGGAGATAACCCAGTGGTGTAAATCCAGCTTGGTGCGCGATTTCGGAGGAAGTCAATCAGGACAGATGAACCTGCCACGTAACCACCTAAACTACCTAATGCCTTACTAAGGGTGCCAACTTGGATTAGTGTTTGTCCGGTACAGCCGAAGTGTTCCACACAACCAGCACCGTTGGCTCCCAAAACTCCAGTGGCGTGTGCTTCATCAACCAGCACCATGCAGCTAAAGTGTTCTGCGATCGCCAAAATTTCTGGCAAGGGGCAAAGGTCACCATCCATACTAAAAACACTATCGGTAACAATCAGGCAACGACGGTGGTGTTGCCGATGTTCAGCTAGCTGAGTTTTTAAATCTTCAATGTCACTATGAGCATAGTTTACGACTACTGAACCACTCAAAATCGCGCCATTCTTGAGGCTGGAGTGATTGTACTGATCAGCGAGAATCAAATCGCGCTTCCCAACTAAGGCGGCAATTGTGCCTATGTTCGCCAAATACCCAGAACTGAATACTAGTGCCTCTTCAGTTTGCTTCAGAAACGCGATCGCACGTTCCAATTGCTGATGCAACTGCCGATGACCCGTAAGCAGTCGAGAGCCAGTGCTACCTGTACCATATTCCTGGGTAGCTGCGATCGCTGCCTGGATTAAGCGCTCATCACCAGTTAGTCCCAGATAATCATTACTAGCAAAGTTAATTACCTCTCGTCCGTCCAGTTGCACTGTTGCACCAGAACGACCCTGAAGCGTTTGCACTGAGCGATACCAATCAGCCTGGTGAATCGTCGTTAGGGATTGCTCTAGCCAAGCGTAAGGATCACTCAGCATTACAAATCGTCAGGATTGGCTTCTGTAGGTGTCTCGACATCTGTAATTTGAGCGCTCTTGCCCTTAACTGGGGGCAGTCGATCAACTAATCCCATATCAAAAGCAATATCTGGTAACTCACCAACAATATATTTTCCCGGCTCAAACACCCGTCCTGGTGTAAAACACATTTGTCTGAGCTGAACAACCTCACCAGGGGCAAACATACCCCTAAACATTCTTTTTTCTAGTCCCATGACTGATTCTCCTAAGACATCTTAAATATTCTCTAATTCTGGCAGTTGGCAGGGAATATGGTAGCGCAGGAACGAAGAACTATGCGTGTACTCGATAGAAGTGGCTCTCCTCGTATATCTTCGGAAAGAAGTCAGCGCATTAAAGTCAAGGTAAATTTAAGTATATTGCTCTTGACAATTTAAGTATTACGTGTATTACCGATGAAAGAAGACTTCCAGCGACCGAATATTTGGTCAAATATTGACCTCCTAAAGGTTAAGCAGAGAATTGAAAGGATTACAGCTCAGATTGAAAGGGTTCGACAGCAGTTTGACCCCCAGGTAGAGGCAGACAACTCTTCTATCAAGGAAAAGACCTAGCTCTTGCCGAAATACTACTTGTGAAACTTGAAATCTGGCAAAGAAAAACCCCACCAGCTATCGTTCCGGTGAGGGAAAATCTACCAACTATATCTTTCCTTGGTATTTGGGAGAGTTCATCATCCTGCCGGAAGGGATAACAATTTCAGAGATTCCCTGTAATCAAGAAGAATAAACCCCACTGAAAGAATCCCAGTAGGGTATGACTGAAAGCCTACTTACCTATCCGTTGAGCCACTGTTGTTTATGCAGTTTTGGCAGCCTAATCAGACCGCAGCAGAGACTTTTTGATGGTAAAGACTAACAATTCGCTCAGTCACTTCAGGGATAGTTAAACCATCTGTGTTGAGTTCAATTGCATCTGCTGCCTTGCATAGGGGTGCCAAAGCACGGGTGCTATCGCGGATGTCGCGCTGCTGAATATCCCGTTCTAGCTGTTCTAAGCTCACTTCTTCTTGTTTTTGGTCTTTAAGGTCTTGATGGCGTCGGCGTGCCCTTTCCTGGACGGAAGCGGTTAAGAAGATTTTGAGTTCAGCATCGGGAAAGACGTGGGTACCGATATCTCGACCTTCTGCAACAATACCGCCCTTGCACCCCCAGCGCTGTTGTTGTTTGACTAACTCATGACGAACCGCTGGCACGGCTGCGATCGCAGAAACATTTTTCGTGACTTCCTGTGTGCGAATTGCTTGGGTAACGTCCTCGCCATCGATCAACACGCGCACGGCGGTATCTGCTACGTTATCGGTGGTGAGATAAATTTGAGACTGACTAGCAAGTTCTGCGATCGCTGGTTCATCATCCAATGCGATTCTTGCTTCCAAAACTCGCCATGTTAATGCTCGATACATTGCACCCGTATCCAAATGCATTAGCCCTAATTTCTGGGCTACTTGACGGGTTACAGTGGATTTTCCTGCACCCGCAGGGCCATCAATTGCTACAATCGGCTTCCGGTACCGCAGGACGATATTGTCAATTAAACGAGTTGAACCAAAGCGAGCGGCGATCGCTAAGAGTCCACTATCTTCAACTTGCTCCAAAGGTATTAAGGTTGTGGGATGTACTAATTCAATGTACTCCACCTGAATACCCTTAGCCACAGCTAACTCTGACTTGACTGTCTCAATGAGAGTAATGCGATCGTGTTCACCTGCTTGAAAAACTGCCTGCGCTTGCTGCAAAGCCCTAAACAGTAGTGGCGCATGAGCTTTTTGCGTTTGTGTCAAATATTGATTGCGAGAACTGTAAGCAAGTCCCGACTCTTCCCGCACCGTTGGACAACCAACAATCGTCACAGGCATATTCAAGTCTGCCACCAAACGTCGGATAATCGCCAGTTGCTGGGCATCCTTCTCACCAAAATAGGCGCGTTGTGGCTGTACCAAGTTCAACAGTTTTGTCACCACTGTCGCGACTCCCTGAAAGTGACCAGGGCGAGAGCGACCGCATAATACAGATGTCATCGCTGCGGGTGGGATAACTTGACTCAAGTTAGTACCGCTGCCTGATTTGGGCAGATGATTGCCGTAAAATTCGACAGCGGTTGGGGCAAAAATTGCATCAATCCCTAACTGTTTACAGAGTTGCTGGTCTTCCTCCAACTGACGTGGATAGTGCTGAAAATCCTCAGTTGGACCAAACTGTAGCGGATTGACAAAAATGCTGACGATGACAATAGCATTCTCTTGTCTTGCCCGCTCCATTAAACTGAGATGACCAGCGTGCAACGCTCCCATTGTTGGAATAAGACCAACGTCCGTTCCGGAGCGGTAACGCTCTAGATAGCAGCGCAACCCGGCTGTTGTTGTAAACAGGCGCATGAGATTTTAGGGTTTGGATTCTAGATTGATGTTAGCAATTTGATTGCCGAGAGCCAGCCTACAACCTAACCCAAAAATCTCACCCTTCAGAGGTATTTAATACTCAACTACGGCGGGTTGGGATGGATCTAAGACATCGATACGCACAGGTGCCGTGCCTGAATGTATGAGTCCGAGCATTCTCGCGGCGGCGGCTGAAAGGTCAATTACACGTCCTCTGATATAGGGGCCTCGATCATTAATCCGCACAACGACAGAGCGACCATTATTTAGGTTTGTAACTTGCACATTGGTGCCAAACGGTAAGCTGCGGTGGGCGGCAGTCATCGCATTCTGGTTGTATCTCTCGCCGCTAGCACTGCGCTTGCCATGAAAGCCGGGACCGTACCAGGACGCCATACCGCTAACTTGAACACGAATTGGACCAAGGGAAACCTGTGCTAGAGGTGTGGCTGGTTGCATCCCAGTAATTTCCCGTAAGGGCGGCGCATTGCCCATTAACCGCCGCAGTCTGTTGGTCGCTTGTAGGGCATCTTCAGCCGGATTGTGGGTTGTATCGGCTAAGACTGTTGTCTCGTTGATGCGGACTAGTTCCTCATCATTCACGTCAATACTGTAGCAGTTGCATTCTGGCTTCATTTGTACTGCGATCGCCTCAGCATTGACGTTGTCTCGACTCAGTTGATTCAGCTTTGCCGCAATTGCTGTCGCTCTCCATACTGGGTCGTCTCCCGTGGTACTCACGTTCGGTGCGGCACTAATTTGTCCGGTTGCATTGGCTACACCTAATCGAGATACTGTGTCCTCTGAAGCCGTCTTTTGAAGACTATCCGATTGTCCTACCTTGGTTCCATTCGGCACGACTGAATTTGAACCGAGAAAAGTCAAGACAGGAATGCTTCGGACAAAGAGTGTTGCTGCCTGACGCCCTGCTACTTCATGAGCATGAATTTTGGCGATGACTTCTTCTTCTCTAGGGGGGATACGAGACTGCAATTCTCCTACCTTCACGACTTCGGTCGCTTGGGCTGTAGCTTGAGCTGAGGTAAGAGTACTGGTTGCTGGCACACCCTGCACTTGAGTTGTGGGAGCGCTTATCGTAGAACCCTGATTAATTGTTTGGGTTTGTTGAGCATAACTGGATGTTGCCGTACCAAGAACTGTTGTCATGACAGTAGCGGTTAGGCTACTCCAAATTCGTTGATTCATATGTCCGTTGTCAAAAGCACTGGAATTCGAGATTAGTGTTGTTGGTTGCGAGACAAGACAAAGTCAAATTCGACCCATTAACTCGTACTCGTTCCGTGTCCGCTCTATTTCATTGAACTGCAACAGACTATCATGAAGTTTTGGCTTTGGGGATCAGGATGTTGAGGGATTAGCAGGTAAATTTATCAAAACTGAATCTTGAAAATTCGCCCGAAATTCCCAAGTGGCAAGTGTTTGCACTTTTTCTCTATTTGACATTTTTTTTAACAAAACTTTATAAAAATTTATAAAAAATGTATCGAATTTGTAGCAGAAATGTGACTAACGCCTTCGAGCCGCTAAAAAGTTGTTGGAGCAATTGAGAAGAATTTACTCCTAAAGCCAGAGCATCCTTCTTTAGGAGTAAATTCTTCTTAAAGCAGTTGGTTGGTAGGTTCTAAACCTTGCTGACAAGTTTTTATTGCGATCGCGCTACTTTCAGGCAAAGCACCTGTAAAATGACATCCGGGTACCCAACGCTCAAGACCCTTGTTTTTGTTTGATGGATTATCGTGAAGCCGGAGTTGATGTCGAAGCAGGTCGAGCTTTTGTCGAGAAAATCCGCACTTTGGTGCAAAGCACACATCGCCCTGAAGTCCTGGGCGGACTGGGTGGTTTTAGTGGTTGTTTCCAGTTGCCCGGAGGATACCAAGAACCCGTTTTGGTATCAGGCACAGATGGCGTTGGTACGAAGCTAAAACTCGCTCAAGATCTCAACTGCCACAACACCGTTGGGATTGATTTAGTCGCCATGTGTGTCAACGATGTTTTGACCTCTGGCGCTGAGCCGCTATTTTTCTTGGATTATTTAGCAACAGGTAAGCTCAATTCCGAGCAGCTAACGCAGGTTGTTGCCGGGATTACCCAAGGCTGTCGCCTTTCCGGGTGTGCCTTGCTAGGAGGAGAAACGGCAGAAATGCCAGGTTTCTACCAACCGGGAGAGTACGACTTAGCAGGGTTTTGTGTGGGAATTGTTGAAAAGAGCCAAATGCTCAACGGCTCTCAGGTGCAGGTAGGAGACATTGCGATTGGTTTGGCAAGTCAGGGTGTCCACAGTAATGGATTTAGCCTGGTGCGGAAGATTGTCAGTGAGTTTTCGGCAAACAGTCAATCTTTTCAAGAGCGAGAATCTGATAGCCAAGAAAAATCGTCTCAACCTGTTGCTTGGGATGCCCGCCCAGAAAAGTTAGCAGGGCAAAGCTTAGGTGAGGTCTTGTTGAAACCGACTCAGATTTACGTTAAACCTGTGCTGGAATCCCGTCGTGCGGGTATTGAGATTCATGGCATGGCGCACATCACTGGCGGCGGTTTACCGGAAAACTTGCCTCGCTGCCTCGGTACAAATCAATCAATTCAGATTAACCCGAATAGCTGGGTAGTTCCACCAATTTTTCATTGGCTAGCTGATGCAGGACAGCTTAGTACAGACACGCTGTTTAACACCTTCAACATGGGTATCGGGTTTGTGCTACTTGTGTCGCCGGAGCAAGCGGAGCCGACTCTCAGATGGTTTGAGTCACAAGATATTGCTGCCTATAAAATTGGTGAGGTTATTAACGGTAGTGGTAGCGTCGTTGGTCTACTTGCATAAATTCACACCGATAGTCGGGCTTAGGAGTGAGCGCGTCATTAAAAACGGAGAGAATTGAAGCTCCTAATGTTATAGAAAGCCTGTCTAATGGATGGTCGAGAATTCTACTCTGGTTTGATTCGACTACATATCTTGCACCATGCGGCTCATGAACCCATTTTTGGGCTGGGCATTATGGAGGAATTGGCTCGTCATGGTTACAAGCTTAGTGCAGGAACGCTCTATCCTATGCTGCATGACATGGAGCGCAAAGGGTATCTGTACTCGGTTGAGGAGCGATCAGGACGACAAATGCGACGAATCTACCAAGCAACGGACTTGGGTAGGGATGTGTTGGAGGATGCAAAAGAGAAGGTACGTGAACTATTCGGGGAATTATTTGAACACGCTACGGAAGATTCTCCAAAAAATGCTTGAGATGCGGCTGTTCCGGGTTAATGCCAAGTGCTTGTGCTTTGCTCAGAACCTCTTCCCGGCTGAGTTTTTGCTGAGTTGCCAAGGCAATCAATGCTAATGCACCTGCTCGTCCCCCAGCTTGGCAATGGAAAAATATAGGAGTAGGAAGTTCTTCCAGTTCTGAGAGGACTCTTCCAACCGATTCATCATTCGCTTGAGTTGGGTTGAGTGGGATATTGACATACTCAAGTCCTGCGGCTTCAGCCTGCTGCTGTTCATCACTCAATACTCCTGTTTCATCGACTGAACGGAGATTGATGACTGACTTGAAGCCTTCATTGGCAAGGTTTTGCAAGGTTTCTGGAGTCGGTTGTCCGCCAGCAGAGAACTCATCACTTACTTTTTTGCGATCGCTCATCACTATATTCCAGTATTTTGATTGGGATACCGTATTTATTAGACCTCTTGCAAAAGTCGTCGCTGGGGTAATATGAGGTCTGAAATTAGGCGATCGCTCACCCGTTTTCTGCGCTCACCACGACAGATTCATAAGGAAAACTGATGAAATACGAACGAGCTAAACA
>JAHHIF010000078.1 GCA_019358875.1 Symplocastrum torsivum CPER-KK1 | reverse complement strand
AGCGTTAGGATTCGGCATTAATTTCAAGGCTCAAAGTACTTCTTCCTTCTTGACGGGAGCATCTTTCAGTGTATCCCTTTTTGCTTCCTTTTTTAACTGGTCACTTATTTCCGCCTCGCTGCACTAGGGTGTTTTCTGCTTCGCTTTAGTAGATTCAGCGAGCTTTTTTGGCTTGAAGTAAGATTCCATTACCTGGCGTACCATTGGCGCAGCGACTTTCCCTCCACCCCCGCCTGAATGTTCCGCAAAGGCTACCACTACAATCTCTGGCTTATCAGCAGGTGCATACGCGCCAAACCAAGCGTGAGACAGACCTGGAGGTGCCTCAGCCGTTCCACTTTTACCGGATGTTGGGGGAAGCGTTGGCACGTCCATCGCTTTACCTGTGCCGCCACTCACAACCTGACGTAGACCTTGGCGCAGTACCTGTACGGTTTCTGGTTTGATATCTAAAGATTTTCGCCAATTCCTGGACTCTTCATTATCTTTGAGCAGGTGAGGTTTAATGCGATCGCCTCCATTGGCAGGTACAGAAAACATCACGGCAACTTGCAGTGGTGTGGCTTGCAGAAAACCTTGACCGATCGACATATTCACCGTATCTCCAACTGTCCACTCCCAGTTAAATTGCTTCCGCTTCCAAGCATCATCTGCAACTAATCCGGCGGCTTCTTCTGGTGCTAACTCAATTCCTGTTTTTTGACCGAAGCCATATTTTCGTGTCCAATCAATTAAGGTCTCTCCGCCAATTCCTCTACCAATCTGATAAAAGAAGGTATCACTACTCCAAGCCATTGCTCCTACGAATCCCAATGGACCGAATCCCGCGTGGTTCCAATCTGCAAATGTTGTTCCCGCAATCGTTATGGAAGGGTAGGTTTGCAAAACTGTATGGGGAGAATATTTGCCTGATTCAATTCCGGCCGTAGTCGTAACAATTTTGAAGGTACTCGCTGGAGCAAAACCTCGCAGCGCCCGGTTGACAAAGGGGTGGTCTTTGCTCTGTAGCTGCTTCCAAGTATCTGGAGTAATTCGGGTTGAAAAGAGATTGGGGTCATAGGTTGGGCGGCTGACCATTGCTAGAACCGCACCATTGTTAGGGTTGAGTGCAACAATTGCACCTTTACGATTGCCTAATGCGGCTTCTGCGGCTTTCTGGAGATCGAGATCAAGAGTAAGAGTGACATCTTTACCCGCTTTGGCTTCTTTTTGCCCCAGAATCCGTAGCACTTGACCTGCACCATCAACCTCGACCTGCTGACCGCCCCATTCTCCTCGTAGCTGTTGCTCAAAAGCCTCTTCGACACCCATCTGACCAACGATGTCACCCAGACGATAGCCTTCAGGTTTTCGTTCGGCAAACTCTTCGTCATTCAGTTCACCCGTGTAGCCGAGAACATGAGCAGCTAAATCCCCGTTGGGATAGTTCCGCACAGCTTCAATATCAACTTCTACGCCTTCGAGTTGGTCACTGTATTCTTCGAGGGCTGTAATCTGAGCGGGGCTAAGACCACGGGCAATCCGGATGAGCGAAGGCGAGTTAAAGCCCTCTTGTTCTACACGTTTTTGAATTTCTTCTTGGGGAATATTTAAAAGCTCTGAGAGGCGTTTGAGGGTTTGAGGCCACTCATTTGGCTTGAGTGCGATCGGCCAGAGAAATACTGAGTGAGACAAGCGGCTACTTGCTAATATTTTGCCCTTACAGTCAAAAATATTTCCCCGCACGGGTGGCTTTGGAATTAGACGAATTCGATTATTTTCTGCTAGCTGCCGATTCTGTTCTCCCTGAATTATCTGTAAGTATGCAAGACGAGAGCCAATTCCTCCTAGTAGGAAAACGCTAACGATTAGCATGACAAACAGAGATTGGTAGTTGCGTCCAACGCTACGAGAGGTAGTATGCCGCCCCGGTGAGGAGGATTGAATCAAGGTCATAGATCAGAAGATTTCAGCGAGTTAAGTCCAAAAGGAGACTATATAGCAAATTAAGGACATAACTCAAATCGCAACTCGTTAAAGGACGGGTTTAGAGGAACGAGAGTATTAATTTTGTAATCATTTCGCTGGTAAGCAAGATAGGAAAAGAATAAGGCAGGGAGATTAGAAGTTACGCGCAAACTTGGTTCACGCTCTTGAGCTTATTGACCTCATCCCACCAAGTCCTCAGTTTAGGAGTTTGAGCGGTAATTGCATCAAACTCTGGTGTCTGCGAGAGGTAGATAAAGATTGGAATCAGGTAGAAATCGGCGATGCTCAATTCGCTGCCTAGCAGATATGAACTACCAACAGTGAGCGACTCGATCGCCTCTGCTGCGGTTTTTGCAGGCGCGATCGCATTTTTCACTGCGTCCTCATCTGTTTTGCCACCCTGACTTGGCACAATTAGACGCTGTATCACAATTGTCGTGATTGCAGGTGAATAGAAATAGCTATCAATAATTGCCATAATCTGGCGCATCCGAGCCTTGGACAGCGGATTAGATGGGCTGAACTTGTTACTGGCTACGACAGTATCGAGATAGTCGGTAATGGCAGCCGTCTCATAAAGTAGTTCCCCATCCACTTCGAGGGGCCGACAATTTAGATATTTCCTGGGTTAAGGATGAACGCGAATGGTTGGAATGAAATATCTTCTTGATACAGAGGTCTGCATCATTTATCTAAAAGGCATAAATTTGAACTTAAAGCAGAGGCTTGATTCGGTTCCTATTCATCTTGATGGAATTGAATTATAGATATTGCTATAATCTCAGGCAGCTTTAAGCTGGCTCTTTCCTGGTTTTGGTGTTCCTGCAATCCATGTCTAATCAAGCTTCTGACTGTCTTAAGCAAAATGTTGAAAGAATTATGAAGATGTGGGAGGAGCGGGCGCGGGATGAAGTCAAAGCGTCAATGCATCAGGATTCTCTTGTCTTACAAAATTCGCTACCTCTGTACTTAAACCAACTGGTAGATGAACTCTCAAACACGATTGTCAGGACATCTGCCCGAATCGCGTCCGACGAGGTAGAAAGCACGCGAATTGGCAAGAAGCATGGGCATGAACGGGCGGGGTATGCTGACTACTCCATGACTCAGCTCATTCTCGAATACCACATTCTTCGTCAAGTAATCTTTCAAGTTTTAGAGGAAGAAGCACCTTTAGAAGTGAGAGAACGAGACATCATTATCGGCTCCATTGAGCAAGCCGTTAATGACGCTGCCACTCAATTCTCCGAGACGCTGCAAGATATTCAAGAGCTATTTATGGTGACGTTAACTCACGACCTCAGAGGCCCCCTTAATGTTGTAAAAATGGGAACTCAACTAACTCTGCGGCGGCTTGAACGAGGAGACACCCACCTGGATGTGGCGATGAAGATGATCAATGCGGTCAATCGGCTAGATTCGATGATTCAAAATCTGCTCGATGCAAGTCGGCTGCGGGCAGGGCAGAGCTTAAAGATTGAATTTGAAGAATGCAATTTAGAGATGCTAGTCCAGGAGGTAGCGGAGGATTTGAGCTTCGCTTATGGAGAGCGGTTTGTTGTGGTTTGTGATTCTGATATCAGGAGTTATTGCAGCCGTAAAGAAATACGGCGAGTGATTGAAAACTTAGCAATTAACGCTGTGAAATATGGTGCGTTTGGGACACCGATTACACTCACGCTCCAGCAAAATGAAACGCAGATCAGCCTTACTATCCATAATGAAGGCAATCCGATTGCCTTAGACGCTCAATCAATCCTATTTCAACAATTTCGTCGAACTAGCGCTGCTGAGGATCAAACAGGCTGGGGATTGGGATTATTTTTAGCAAAGAGTATTACTGAGGCGCATCAAGGGACGATTGTGGTTGAAAGTGCGGAGGGCAAGGGGACAAGTTTCATCATTAATTTACCAAAAGTTTCTCTTTAGTTAGCTGAGTTGCTCATAGGCTTATGTTTAGCAAGAGAAATCTTTTGGTCGATAAAACCTTTATTTTTCACTATTTTTAGCTATTTTAAGAATTTAACTGATGTTTCATGATTAACGAAAATGAAATTCGTACAGGTAGTATGAACAAGCTTATAAGGAAGTTTTGCAAAAAAGTTTAAAAACTTTTCAGAATTATCACCCAAACCTAATCCGTAGTATTCGATGATTACAACTTTAGGTTTGTGCTTTTCATAATCAAAAGTTTTCCAGACTTCTAGTTCAGTCCCTTCAACATCTATATCTAAGATATCAATTGCTCCAATATTATATTTTTCAAGTAAAGTTCCTAGTCTGAAAGCTGGAACTTTTACAGAATCTCTAAAGGGAATTTTAATTAGTCCCTCATATTTACCCTTTTGCAAAGTAGAGGATAACTCTGGCAAGAAAGATTGATTAAAGCTTATTTCTCCTTCTTGAAGGGAAATAGCAGCCCATTCTACGTTTAAGCGTTCTCTTTTGAGTAATTCAATTTGATTAATATCGGCATCAATACAGATACATTTCCAGCCATTTTTTTCAAAGAAGTAACTATTTGAAAGATAAGTTGGATGACCTGCTCCAATATCTATAAAAACTCCTTTTTGCAAAAACTCTATGTTTTCTACAATATATCTATCTTCTCCAAATTGTGAATGAAACTTAGTGTAGCCATAATCTTTATTGATTAGTTTAAAATACTTGTTTTTGAATCCAAAAAAGGACATCATTACTGCACTGTATAGAAGTTTTATTAAATTAGATAGTTCTCGCTTCATTGCACTTTTTATTTGGTAGGATGGTTAGTGAAATTCGTAGTATTGTAAGCTGAATAGCAGCCACTTTTGCTAAGCTAAAAATAAAATATCAACAAATTAATCGCTCTTGATATCCCTCTTCTGTCACTCTCCGAAAACTTTTGCCATTGCTGAATTCTAGAACTAACCTATGGTAGGCGATCGCAGACTTTTTCCTTCATAGAAATTGATCAGAGTAGAGAAATTGCCAAAATTAGATGGGCAAACGCTGTATTCCTTAATATACCTCCTTTGTAGGAAATATTAATAATAGGGAAAACCGGAGAGTGACAGAAGAGGGCTAACGCTGGTGGCACACAATACACGAGAGTTTGGGTGAATTGAGGGGTTGCAGGTTGAGGATTGGGAAATTGAGGCGTGAGCGATCGCTTTAGCACCTTCAAAAGCTTGTATAGAATTGCTTACGGGAAACAAATACTGCAATTCTAGTAAGATGCTTTACTCTGGCATTTTCACACAATCATCAGTGATGAATTCGCTGGCTTCAGTTACGCAAGGAGGCAAGCCAGGAGCGACCACAGCCAAGCCTTGTGTCTCTCGTTCCGCCACTTCAAAGTTCAAATTCAGCAAGAACTGAAGCGAATCTCCATTGGCTTTCATGCCGTATGCTTCTCGAACCGCAGCATCAAGTTCGGCATGGGCTTTGCGGAGGGGATTATCGCCGGGAAGATCTAAGGTGCGGTATAGATCGCGCAAACTCCACTGATTCTCAGACATTACCTTGCGCCGCAGTTGCCGTAATTTCACCGCTGCTGCTGCCACTTTTTTCACCTGGGATAGTTTAGGCGATTGGGGAAAGGGGAAGGTATCAAAAACAGTTTCTGAGGTATACCGAGGATCACGTTTAACAGTTGAGCCGCGCTCTACAAACCATACCCAGTGAATATCTGATTGCAAAATACCAAAAGAGTAATCATCAGCTACCAGAAAAACTTGCAGCGCATCGTTAGGATGAATTTCACGGTGAATAAATTCAAAAATTGAGCGTTTTATATGACGGGAACAGGCGACGTAACGAGGTAACGTTACAAGATTATTCAGCATCTCAAGCCGTCCTCTCCAGAATTTCCACCAATACCGAAAATGTAATTGCCGAGGACAAACTTCCTTACCTGTCTCTTCCCGCTCTTCGTCTGCATTTGCTTTCATGGCTGGCATAACATATTTCTGAACATGCTCAAACGCAGCACCATATCTCATAGCAGAGAAAATATCAGAACAAATATTTAGGTCAATAACAAAACGGGAAGGTAAGCTATCAGGGCGCTTTAGAAGATCGTTGCCAATCAAGTAAGGATGTAAAGCTGCTCTAGCTAATTTATCATTATCTAATTTCTTAGCTTCATCAGGACTAAGAAGAAAACCTTCATGACCATGAGTTTGTCCTTGATAGCAAATACAAGATTTAGCATTAGCTTGAATTCTTTTAGCTTTACTAACATCAAAATTAGCGGATAGTGACGAATTTATCTGATCTAGTTCTACTACTTTCCAAGGACTATCTTTGTTATCGCCAAATTGGGTGTAGAGTTTTTTCTTTCCTGTTTGCTCACCTTTTATCCAGTTAACAATTGAAACATGAACAACGGCATCACCTGACCAGACTTGATTAGAAACTGCCTCAGTAATTATTCCGTTACTTGCAACGATGTAATCTAAACCACCTTCACGGGAATAGTTTTGCCGGATGCTGTTCGTTCCCACCAGACCTGCTCGACCACTAGGTTTCAGTTCATCATGGGCACGACGAAACCAGTAGACACAATAATCTGCCCGTCCGGGAACGGCATCATATTTTGAGCGCACTTTTCGCACATAAGCTTCCCCAAATTCTTGCTGCATCTTGTTCTTCGATTGATAAGGCGGATTGCCAATAATTGCATCGACAGGTTCCCAATTGCAAAACAGCGCATCATCACAAATGATGTTTTTATCCAGGTTATCTAATGGCAAAGCCCGATCAAGTTCTAGCGGTAAACTCATCTGAGCGATATCAAGTAGTTTGTTTTCCTCATCCAGTGCCAGCTTTTTCGCGACCATCAAAGTTACTTTTGCCAATTCCACTGCAAACTGTTTCCTATCAATGCCGTAAAACTGTTTGATACTAATGAGGGAGAGCGTTCCAATTTGAGCTGCGGTGCGATCACTGAATTTTTCGTGGATCTTTGCCAGCAGTAGAGCTTCAAGGCGTTTTAACTCCCGGTAAGCCACATACAGAAAATTACCGCTGCCACATGCCGAATCAAGCACCTTAAACTGGTTAAGTTCCTGCCGCAATGCTAGTAATTCTTTTAACGTAGAAGCCGCTTCAATTCGTTCTCGCCAGGGACGCACGATTGTTGGCAACACCACCTTTTGAATATCTGCCTCACTGGTAAAATGTGCTCCTAATGCATGGCGTTCTTTCTTACCCATGCTGCCCTCAAACAGAGTACCAAAAATCGCAGGCTCGACCTTTGACCATTTCTCTGCTGAAGCTTCCAGCAAGAGTTTGATTTCATCCGGATCTAGCGGAATCGGATCGATCTCCGCAAAGATTCCACCGTTGAAGTAGGGTACATTTCGAGGCTCTTCAGTAGCTAATATGCTAAATCAATAGTTGAAAAAGTAAAGAACTATAAATAAATCTAGCAAATAGTTGGTAGATTTATTGCGATAATTGACACAGGAGGCGCATTAGGTATTAATTATAAGCCGAAGCCAGAGCTTTTAGGTGCATAGGACAGCCATGAGGACGAAAAAAGACATAAAGTTTTTAACAAAGCTATTGAATATAGAGGGAATAAAAGTCATCTCAGCTATTGAATATAGAGGGAATAAAAGTCATCTCACATCGCCAGCATGAGGGGATTGGAATAATTTTACAGGTGGAACGGATTGGCAAGGAAAGTAGCTGTCCACGTTGTGGAACAAGAAGCCACAGATTACATCAAAACCATCGATACCTAGTAAAAGATTTACCTTGGGGAGAGACTTTCATATATTTAGAAATTAACAGACGGCAGTTTAAATGTAAAAAATGTGTCAAGCCATTTAGTGAAGAGTTAGAGTTTGTCAGGAAAAGAAGAACCTATACGAAACGGTTAGCCAAGCAAATAATCCAAGAAGTGTTAGAGAACGATATCCACAGCATAGCGAAAAAAGGGTTGGTGACAACAGAAGAAATAGAAAGGATGTTAAAAGACGCATCGAAAGAATTCTTGAAAGCCAAACCCAGCGAGTTGAAGAGATTAGGGATTGATGAAATAGCTCTAATTAAAGGGAAAGGAAATTACTGTGCCGTATTAATAGATTTAGAGAAGTCTAAGCTAATTGGGATGCTGGATGGAAGGACACAAGAAGAAATCAGGGAAGTCATGCTGGGATGGGGAAAAGAGGTATTAGAGAAAGTAGAAGAAGTAAGTATAGATTTGTGGAAAGGGTACAAAAATGTAGTAACAGAGCTGATGCCAAATGCACAAGTGGTCGCCGACAGATTTCATGTAATGGCACAAATAAATAAGGAATTAGATACCCAAAGAAAGCGAGAGAAGAGACAAGCAGAAGATGTAATTAAAAAAGCAAAAACGTCAGAAGACAAAGCAGTTCAAGAGAAAGTTTTAGAAGGATTGAAGAAAAGTAAATATGTATTACTTAAGAATGAATCAGACCTAAATGAAGAGCAAAAAGCCAAACTCGTTCAAGTTAAAGATGTATCTCCTACTCTTAATAGTATGCATGAATTAAAAGAGAAAATCAGACAGATTTTTGAGCAGGCTAATCATTGGTTAACCGGTTTATTTAAACTGGGAGTATGGCGATCAGAAGCCAAAAAATATTTTCCTGATAGTCAGAACACTATTATTCGTTGGCTAGATGAGATTATTGCTTACTTCGATCATAAGACTACGAGTGGTGTTGTCGAAGGTATCAACAATAAGCTTAAGTTGATTAAACGCTCTGCCTACGGGTTTAGAAATTTTGAAAACTTCCGAATTAGATGTTTGCTTAATTGGCAGTTTAATTGTTAGTTTAGCATACTGGTTACTGAAGAGCCCATTTCGATAGCGACTATCTTTACGAGCAGGCTTGGGGCTTCCCATCTGCCGGAACAACCCACCAATCAAGTCATAGGAACTGGCTCCACTGCGGCACTCTTCCAATACTTCTGTAAAGAATCCCCTTGGCAGGAGATCGATATCTTCGGCGAACAGAGCCATCACACATTGCAGAATAAACCGTTGTGCAGCTTCGGAATCTTCTCCCCTTGCAACCATCTGGTTATAGACCCTTGCCACCTTATCCGCCGCTTCACGGGTCACATCAACCTGATTATTAGCGAACTGTGGCTTGCGGTTTTCGGGAAAGAGAAAGTTCAAAGCTGTGTAGCGATCAGGCAATTCTTCCAGCTTCAGCCGATCAACAGGTTCCCGAAGTTGCAGATCGAAGTCATAAATCCAAAACTCATTAAAGTTGCAGAGAACCACGTACTTCGGGCGTTTTGGTGTGGCATTCAGCCAATATTCAAAAGCCTGGTCGTAATGCTTCTCCAACTTCTCTCCCCGACTCTTCATCTCCACCAACAAACGATCTTCCCAAAACAGATCTGCATACTGGGTAGACTTGCCCTTTCGCTTAATTCGGTATTCTAGCGCCGCTCCTGCGTCCCTATATCCATCGTGTCCAAATGCCTTAAAGAGGCGCTCTAAAAACACCTGAGATTCACTGTTTTCGCGCTCTGAGGAGCGGGCATACTTAACAAAGTCTTGTATCTGGCTCAGTGTGTCTGTCATGAGTGATGTGTGAGGTTGAAGGAACAGTGAAGCAGCTTCTATCCTTTAGTGTTCCCACTTACATCATCCAGGCTCACCCTTTAAATCTGGAATTTCTGCCTTTGTTCTCAAAAGTTCATGTTCGACTTTCGTTTCGACTTGGGTGGTGTTCGGTGTGCCCCAAAGTATTTTTCACTGCGGTAGCGAAGCCACACCCGCAACTGCTGCGGAATCTTGTCTTTTTGTTCTTTAGTCAGCGTGTTGTAAAGCGCTAAAGCGCGATTTCCTTCGGAATAGCTTCGCTTAACGCGTTCTCCCCGACAGGCAGCGTTATTATGAGCATCCCAGTAGCTACGGGCAACCCGAATCCGCCGACAGACTTCCTTAATGAGTGCAACTCCTGTAAGGGGATGTTCCTGCTTTGCCATACTTCAATCAAAGCTCACTGGTGCGATGCCTTTGGCGGTTCGCCTAGCGACCATCGTAGCGTAATGAATTGGCGATCGCTCACCTTTCCTGAGTCCAATCCTCCAAAAGTAACCCTGGAACCTGAGAAAAATCCCGATAATTGCGTGTAACAACAATTGCCTCAATTGATAATGCGATTGCAGCAATTCGCATATCCTTTTGCAAGCGCTTTTTTGACAATGAAGGGATTTCAATCAGCAGTTGTTGATAGCGATCGCCAGCAGCTTGATCAAAACCTACCACGGGTACCCGTTTACACAGTGCGATCGTGCGGTTCAGCTTGCCATATAGCCGTACCAAATCTTGCGTGTCTTTCGCATCATTGATTCGCACTACCCAACCATTAAAAAGCTCCTGAACAGTCACAACTGTAATAGCGACATCTGCTCCCACTTCAGCTACCCGACGACTGACCTGTGGATGCCGCCCCAACAGTAGCGAAACATGATCAGTATCCAAAATCCAAAGACTCATATCGCATCATCTGCATCCTGGTCGCGTTCCGCCTGCCATTGTGCTGCCATCTCCGCAAACTCAGCATCCCCCTCAAACATTCCAATAAATTCTGTCCACGGATTTTCTCGAACAGGCTCTTTGAGAGAGATTTCTAGTGGCAAAACTTCAACGCTACTTAGGCGATCGCTCACCAGTTCTTGAATTGCTTGTAGTGCTTCCTTTCGAGTGTCTGCCTCCACCTGGCAGTTCGCTAGTTCAGCGATCGACGCAAGGGTTCGCCCTGTCTCAGTTTGCTCTAGCAACACATGAAGATTAAACGCTGACGTAGAGGAAAGCATGATATCCATGTTTTATAAAATCGGAGAGCTGATCCAATAGCTGAGTCGATCTGTGACTACTCTACCAAGTTAAAACTGTATGGTGTAGAGCTATATCGCCCCTCACTTCAGATAAACCCCTGGTTTCACAGTGCGATCGCATTTCCCCCACAACCCAAGGAAATTACTATTTCGACTTTCGTTTCGACTTAGGCGGCGTTCGGTGTGCCCCAAAGTATTTTTCACTGCGGTAGCGAAGCCACACCCGCAACTGCTGCGGAATCTTGTCTTTTTGTTCTTTAGTCAGCGTGTTGTAAAGAGCTAAAGCGCGATTTCCTTCGGAATAGCTTCGCTTAACGCGTTCTCCCCGGCAGGCAGCGTTATTATGAGCATCCCAGTAGCTACGGGCAACCCGAATCCGCCGACAGACTTCCTTAATTAGTGCTTCTCCCGTAAGAGGATTTTCCGGCTTCTTCATACTTCTGAACGCTTTTATTCTTGAGATTTTAAACGCCAACCCGGTTTAACAACCTGACGCGCACGCGCAACAACTAGAGAATCATCAGGAACATCTTCTGTCACGACAGAACCAGCGGCAACGGTGACATCTTCTCCTAAGGTAACAGGGGCAACGAGTACACTATTAGAGCCAGTTTTTGTGCGATCGCCAATTTCTGTACGATGCTTCTTTACCCCATCGTAGTTAGCCGTAATTGTCCCGGCACCAATGTTGACTCGTGTCCCAAGGGTTGCATCTCCCAAATAGGATAAGTGGGCAACATTTGTGCGATCGCCTAATGTCGAATTTTTCAGTTCTACAAAATTTCCTACCCGACAGGATTCCCCCACTTCCACATGACCCCGTAGATGAGTGTAAGGCCCAATCCGAGTGCCATCTTTAACAACACTGTCACTCACGACTGAATACAGCACCGTTACATTCTGACCCAACTGGCTATTTTCAATCATACTCCCTGGCCCAATACGGCTACCGGAACCAATTACCGTTTTCCCTCGCAGATGAGTTTGAGGTTCAATCAGCACATCGGGTTCCAATTCTACGGTGTCATCAATCGTAATCGTGCCTGGGTGGACTAGCGTTACTCCCGCACTCATCCAGGCATCTTTTACCCGTGTTTGCAAAATCTCATAAGCATTCGCAAGCTGCTTGCGGTCATTAATCCCAAGAATTTCCTGGTAATCCTCAACATCCAACGCCATCACTGGCTCCAGGTAATTCACCACATCAGTCAGGTAATACTCTTTCTGGTCATTATTCGCTTGCAGTTGCGGCAGCACTTTTGCCAGTTGCGGCCAGTTGAAGCAGTACACTCCTGCATTAATCCGGTGGTTTTTCTTTTGAGCGGCTGTACAGTCTCGGTCTTCTACAATCTGTTTCAGCAGACTTTGACCATCACAAAAAACACGTCCATACCCTTGTGGGTTAGGCATTTGAGCCGTGAGGAGAGTTGCGGCATTCTGATGAGCTTGATGCGTTTCCAGCAACTGTTTAATTGTATTGGGTCGCAACAGAGGAACATCACCATTCAAAATCAGCAAATCACCCGTGAAGCCTTCCAAGTGTGGGAGGAGTTGTTGGGCTGCATGACCCGTTCCCAGTTGCTCGGTCTGTTCGACAAACTCAAGACCAGTAAAGGCATTCAACGATTGTTTTACTTGTTCACTCTGATAGCCGACAATCACGAGACGGCGTGAGGGTTCAATCGAGAGACAACTATGAAGAACTCGTTCAACGAGGGACATTGAACCCAATGTGTGGCAGACCTTAGGTAGGTCAGATTTCATCCGTGTTCCACGTCCCGCCGCTAAAATCGCTACTGCAACCATGATCAGCTATCAGTTTCCAGATTTTCGCTCACTGATGATAACACTGATCAAATGCTAGTCACCTACCCACAGTGCTGATCTACAAGGGCAACTGTCCTTGTGTCAACTTTGCTCCAGTTAAGTTAGCTCCACTCAAGGACGCTTCATCAAGCGCTGCTCCTCTGAGGTCGGCAAAGCTAAGGTTTGTTCCTGTCAAATCTGCCTGATGAAGGCAAGCATCCCTCAAGGAGGCTTTACTTAGATTTGCTCCTTTTAAGTTGACTTCACTAAGGTTTACTCTAGTTAGGTTTGTCCTGTACATACTGGTCTGGCTGAGATTTGCTCCACTCAGGTTCGCGTCACTTAAGTCTGCTGCCGTTAAGTCAGCGCCACTGAGATTTGCCCCACTCAGGTCAGCAAAATTCAGCTTCACGTAAGTTAAGTTGCATTGACTCAAGTTCTGCTCACAAAGCAAAGCACACCTCAAGTTAGCGTTGGCGAAATTCCTATCACCTATTGCATATCGCCTCAAAAGTTCATCCGTCGTCAATCTGGTGAGTAAAGCCGTTGAGTCTCCCTGCTGACACCATGAAGCTCCTACCAAGTTTGCTGCCGTGTTAACAGCTACCCTATCACGGTTAGGCATGACAACTCCGTTACACCCATCCCAGTCAGCACCGAGCATAAAGGCAATATCAGAAGCGGCAACTGCGGAGTCAAACAGGAGAACGTCGGGTTTATGCCCGGACAATAGCTTCATCCCAATCAATTGGTTTAGAGCTAAAGAATGTGTTCTTCTTAAAAAGTCTTTCATAGTGATGATGGGTGTTGAGGCAAGCAATCGCCAGATCGTTTTGGCTCTTACTCTGTCCAAAATTGTGCCTATGGCTTGCTATCAAAACTGTAGGGGGGTTCTACTTTATGAGTAGGGATTCCCGACTGAGTTGAAATGCGATCGCAAAGTGCTGCCATCTTGCGGCGGATCGCACTCTCGTAAAAAAAACAACGATGAAACTTAAGTGTTAGCTGTCTATAGGCACAGATAAACACTTGAGTAATGTAGATATTCTTAGGATTATATTTATTGAATTTAGAAAAACATTTTTAAGCAAATTAGATTTTATTTTATCAACAAAAAATTTATCGACCTCTTGTATAAAAGCCACTAATATGCACTTTGCTTTTTTAACCTAAAGCTAATCTTATTCAGACTAATTCTTTAACTTGCTATAGCAAGTTATTAATACTCTCATGGGACGCTATGGGGCGTGACAACTCAGTATTTTGGTATAGCGACCATAACGAAACATGGCTAACGTACAACTTGAAGGCTTTGCTCTCCTCCCCGCAGATACATTCGCTGAAGGTCCTCCTACTGGTGAAGATGTTTCGGGAAACGGTCGCACTGGACCATTTGACAGCCCACCAGTCCAAGGCTTTAGTGGGGTTCAGTTTGCTAGCAACGATTCTTACTGGTTTCTCTCTGATAACGGCTTCGGTAGTAGAACCAACAGCTCTGATTACCTGCTCCGAATCTATCAACTCGCTCCTAGTTTTAATGGTGCAGAGAATGGCGATGGTAGTGTGGAGGTTTTGGACTTCATTCAACTGTCTGACCCCGACAATAAAGTTCCTTTTGAAATTCAGAATGAAGGCACAAGCGATCGCCTTTTGACTGGAGCAGATTTTGACACAGAATCCTTTGTCTTTGCGGCTGATGGCACAATCTGGATAGGTGAAGAATTTGGTCCCTATTTGCTCCATTTCGACGCAACAGGCAAACTACTCGATGCGCCAATTCCAACCCCAAACTTCTTCGACCTCAACACCCTCACTGGGGAAGCGCCAATTGTCATTGGACACCGAGGTGCAAGTGGTTTGCGTCCAGAACATACTCTGGAAGCTTATGCACTTGCGATCGAACAAGGGGCTGACTTTATCGAACCTGACTTAGTTTCCACTAAAGATGGTATCTTGGTTGCTCGTCACGAGAATGAAATCTCTGGCACCACAGACGTTGCTGACCGCCCAGAATTTGCTGACCGCGAAACTACCAAAATTATTGATGGTCAAGAAGTCACGGGTTGGTTCACTGAAGACTTCACCCTAGAAGAACTGAAGACTCTCAACGCAAGAGAACGTTTACCAGACCTGCGGGGAACCGAATTTGATGACGATGGGTTAAAAATTCCTACTTTAGAGGAAATCATTGACCTGGTTAAGCAGGTTGAAGCCGAAACGGGTCGTGTAATTGGCATCTATCCGGAAACTAAGCACCCCACCTACTTTGATTCTGTTGGACTGTCCCTGGAAGAACCACTGATTGAAACCTTGGTGGAAACTGGGTTTACTGACCCGGATCGGGTGTTCATCCAGTCCTTTGAAGTGACAAATCTCCAAGAAGATTTGACACAACTGATGGCAGAGGCGGGAATTGACCTACCACTGGTGCAGTTGTTTGATGAGTTTTCGGTACAGCCTTATGATTTTGTCGCTAGTGGTGACTCTCGTACTTATGGGGATTTGATTAGTCGGGAGAGTCTCCAAGATTTTGTCGCCACTTATGCCGATGGGATTGGTCCCTGGAAGCGAACGTTTGTGCTGACAGAACCTTTGGAAACCCCAATTGATACGAATGGAGATGGTGTCGCTGACGTAACTGAACGACTCACAGGTGAAATTTTACCTGTTGTTGAAGATGCCCATGCGGCAGGCTTACTCGTACATCCCTACACCTTCCGGGATGAAGATGTTTTCTTGACTGAGGACTACAACGGAAACCCAGAACTGGAGTACGAACAGTTTATCCGCTTGGGAGTGGATGGGTTCTTCTCCGATTTCCCAGGAACAGCCGATGAAGTTCGTGATGAAGTGACAGGGGAATTTGTGCGATCGCCTGATAACCCTGATGTCTTAGCAGGTGAAGCCGTGTCTAACCTAGGGGGTTCCAGAGGTTTTGAGGGGATGGCAATTAGCCCTGACCAGGCAACACTGTATCCATTGTTAGAAGGTTCAGTTACAGGTGATCCAGACAACGCCCTAAGAATCTACGAGTTTGATGTCGCCTCTGCTGATTATACGGGGCTAGCTGGCTTCTATGGCTTAGAAGACCCCAACCATGCGATCGGGGATTTTACTGTGATTAACGAGAATGAATACCTCGTTATTGAACGGGATAGTGGACAAGCCGACACCGCCGAATTCAAAAAAATCTTCAAAATTGACCTCACACAGAAAGATTCCGAGGGCTTTTTTGCCAAAGAAGAAGTTGTCGATTTGCTCAATATCAGTGACCCCAATGATCTAAACGGTGATGGTAGCACGACCTTTGACTTCCCCTTCGTCACGATTGAAGATGTGTTAGTGGTTGATGAAGATACGCTGCTAGTTGCCAATGACAACAACTATCCCTTCTCAGTTGGGCGTCCTCCGGAGATTGATAACAACGAAATCATCCTTCTGGATTTAGAGAACCCTCTCAACGTTGATTTACGTGTTGGTCTTGCCGCCCTCGATCGCACTATCATCCAAGGCAATCAGGAGAGTGAAACCCTCGTTGGTGCTGACAATGTTGACGATTTCATCTTTGCCAGTGGTGGAGATGATACCGTTGCTGGTGGTTTGGGGAATGACCAAATCTTTGGTGAAGAGGGTGATGATACCTTGCGGGGTGACCTCAACGACAAATCCCCTGGTGGTGACGTTGGTGGTGATGACATCATCTATGGTGGGGAAGGAAGCGATCGCATCGGTGGGAAAGCTGGCAATGACTCACTGTATGGCGATGCTGGCGATGACTTCATCTGGGGCGATGATGGTAATGACCTGATTCGGGGTGGTTTGGGTAACGACACCTTGGTAGGAGATGACTTCTCCGGTGGTAACGGCAGCGATACCTTCGTACTAGCTAGTGGTGAAGGCACTGATACCATTCTCGACTTCCAAATTGAAGAAGACTTCATTAGTCTTGCTAATGGTTTAACCTTTGGTCAGTTATCAATCACACAAGATGAAAGTAACGCTGTGATTGGATTTAATGACGAGACTCTTGCCTTCTTAACTGGAGTTCAAGCGAGTACTCTAATTGATAACGCCTCTACTGTGTTCATCTCTGTCTAATCCCGCTTCACTTTGATATTGCATTAAAGATTGGGTAGGGACGCAAAGCCTTGCGCCCTTACCCAATTTTGTATTTAGACAATTACATCAAGAATTGAATTAGTTTTATACCCTTTTTCAAGCAATGAAGTCCAAATTTCTTGTAAGGGCGCACAGTGGTGCGCCCTTGACTGTATTGCTTAATAACTTTTCTAACTAATATTTATTTGTAATTTTCCTAGTTAATCTAATTAGATAGAGCTGAAATTTAAAAAAACTTGATTTAGCTCTTTGAAAAATTTTAGCTTTAACCGCATTAAAAATTATACGCTGAACACTAATTTTTCTTAGCTCTTGCGTAAATAGCTATTTGTATTAAAATCTTTCTTTCACTAAATCCGAGACGTAGCACCCTGGAAAGAATTTTCAAGAAAAATGCTTTTTAAAACAAATTTTCTTTCGGCATCTATTAGCGAATTCTACCAAAAACGAAGTCGAGTCACGGAATTCTGGTTAAAAAACTATACAAGAAGCGGTAAGAACTCATGCGATGTCAAACTTTATACGAAAGTCTTCCGTGTATTTATTTCAGGATTGACTCAGCCGGAGTAATTCTTTCAGTCAGTCAGTTTGGCGCTGCTTACCTGGGTTATGGGGTAGAGGAATTAACAAACCAGTCAAGCTTTAGCCTTATTCATCCGGAAGACCAGGAAAAACAGACAGATGCGATCGCAAAGTGCATCGACTCTCAACTTGTCGCAGATTGCAAATACCGTATCTACCGGAAAAATAACAGAACGTTGTGGGTCACAGCCAAGGTTCGCATGATTCCAGAGACAGCTATCAATCCAGAAATTCTTTTAGTTTGGGAAGATAACACCGAAAGTTACCAAACAGCAGAAAAGGCACTACAGCAGAGAGAACAGGAACTAGAAGCCTTAGCCAAACTGACTGAAAGTATCGCAACAAATCTACCAGGCTCAGTCTATCGAGCCGTTTTGCATCCTGATGGCAAGGTGAGTGTACCCTTTGCCAGTGCTGGTTTACAGGAACTCACGGGTATTGAGCCAAAAGCAGCAATGCAACAGCCAAAGTGCTTGTTCCAACTGGTTCATCCCGACGATCAATCACAATTCCGTCAGACGGCAAGAACTGCTATGGAAAATCTTGAGCCGTTTGATTGTGAGTATCGGCTGATCACAACATCCGGTCAAACTAAATGGGTACATGATCGAGCGCGATATTGCCGGATGAGTAATGGTGATGTGATTGTAGACGGAGTTGCTCTCGATATTAGCGATCGTAAACTTGCAGAAGCCGCTCTCCGAGACAGTGAATACCGCTATTACACCCTGACAAAAATGTCACCAGTTGGGATATTCCGCACCGATGCCCAAGGACAATGCATCTACGTTAATGATCGCTGGTGTGAACTTGCTGGGATGTCTTGGGAAGAGAGTTTTGGAGAAGGTTGGGTAAAAGCGCTCCATCCGGATGATCGAAAGCGTGTCTTTAGAGAATGGAACCGGATGAGAAATGAAAATCGACCCTATAAAGTTGAATGTCGTTTTCAGCACCCGGATGGAGCGATAACCTGGGTTTTAGCAGAAGCGATCGCGGAAAAAGGGGAAAACGCAGAGGTAAAAGGTTACGTCGGGACATTCACCGATATTACGGCAAATAAACAAGCCGAAAAAGCCCTTAGAGAAAGCCGAGAAAAATACAGACTGCTGTTTCAACTCTTCCCTATTGGTATTTCCATCACTGATGAAGTTGGCAAAATTATTGAAGTCAACCCTGCCTCAGAGAAGATTTTAGGGGTTCTAAGCGAAGAACATATCCAAAGAAACTACGATGGTGAAGAATGGCAGATTATTCGCTCGGATGGCACGCCGATGCCACCGGAAGAGTATCCCAGTGTTAGAGCCTTAAAAGAAAATTGCCTGATTGAAAATATTGAGCAAGGAATAGTGAAACCAGGTAATAAAATTTCCTGGATTAGTGTCACAGCCGCTCCTATCCCTCTAGAAGGGTATGGGGTTGCGATCGCTTATATTGACATCACTACACACAAGCAAACTGATGAGGCTCTACGACAGCAATTCTTGAGGGAGCGGCTGATGGCAGCTATCCAAGCACGGATTCGTCAGTCTCTTGACCTTACCAAGGTGCTGAATACGACAGTCGCGGAAGTGCGGCAGTTTCTTCAAACCGACCGAGTGATTATTTATCGCTTTGAGCCAAACTGGAGTGGGATTGTAATTGTAGAATCGGTTGGGCAAGGGTGGACTCCCACACTGGGACGAACAATCCAGGATGATTGCTTTGTCAAAGAACTCTGCATTGAGCCATACAGACAAGGTCGAATTCAAGCTTTGGAGAATATCTATACAGCCGATTTGACTCCCTGCTATGTCAATTTACTAGCCCAGTTTCAGGTTAAAGCCAATTTGGTAGTGCCGCTCCTGCAAGGGGAAAAACTATGGGGATTACTGGTTGCTCAGCATTGTAGTCAACCCAGGCAGTGGCAGTTGTGGGAAATCGAGTTACTTAAACAACTCGCGACTCAAGTGGGAATTGCGATTCAACAAGCAGAACTCTATCAACAACTAGAGGTAGCGAATCAAGAATTAAAACGTCTGGCAACCTTAGATGGTTTAACTGGGTTAGCGAATCGCCGTCGGTTTGATGAGTATATAGAACAAGAGTGGTGGCGTCTCGCTAGGGAACAAGAACCCCTATCGCTCATCATGTGTGATATTGATTTTTTCAAGCTTTACAACGACACGTATGGGCATCAAGCGGGTGATGAGTGCCTCAAACAAGTCGCCACTGCCCTCCGTCACAGCGTCAAACGTCCGGCTGATTTAGTGGCACGGTATGGAGGTGAAGAGTTTGCTGTGATTTTGCCCCACACAACGGTGGTGGGAGCCTTCTGTTTAGCCAAGTCGATTCACCAGCAAATTAGACAGCTAAGGCTTGCTCATACAGGTTCAACCGTTAGCCAGTATGTCACCCTCAGTTTAGGAGTCGCGGGTTTAATTCCTTGCCCCGGTGTAACACCAGCTAAGTTGATTGCGGCGGCTGATGCGGCGTTGTATGAAGCAAAAACGACAGGACGCGATCGCGTTATTCTCGTGGAACTTTAAAAAGACAATGATAAATTCAATACAGAGGGAGTGCGACCGAAGCACTTCGTCTAACTCCCGTTAGGTGGGATGATTTACGTGACACTTATTGGCATTTGCTGTCTCTCAATGCAAAACAAGACTAAGTTAATTAGTAAGATCATTGCCAGTACCCTGCTATTTTTGGCTCTAGCACCACAAAACAGGCAATTTGCCCAAGAGTCACCGCTTCTCTCTGTCTTTCTCCTCAGAATGACCTGTGTTGATACAGGACTCGGCAACTGGGCACGTCAGACGCGAGATGTTTCTGTCGGGAAAGCTGTTTATAGATCAAGGCTGTACATGGGTCCAGGCGACCGTTCTGCATCTATGACTTGTAAGCTTCAACCCAATCCGGGAGAAGTAATTTTTCAGACCCTACAGCTAGATTTTGGGATGCGCGACAACGACCGGAATAGCCCTGCAACTGTTGTTAACGTTTATCTAGATGGGGTGAAGGCTCAGACTCGGACAGTTTCTCCTGGACAACAAGCATCGGTGTCGTTAGATGTCACCAGTACAACTAACGTTTCCATAGAAACCATCTGTACTAACCAATCCCGGTATTGTGAGCGGGTTTATTTTTGGAACGCTTCACTGGGGTATCCACCTTTGGTAATCGAATAAAGTCAATTGCTATCAGGATAGTGGCGGCACACTTAAACCCTTGAGGGAGTGCTGCCTTTCCTGGGTCGTTAACCCCTTACACTGAATCAATACGCCAAAGCCCCCCAATCCCATAGGGTTCATGAGTTGGTGTAGTGCCTGACGACGCTGCATAATTGTCATCACATCCCGTGCTTCAGCGATCGCTTGACCTTGGGGATCATTCACACGGGAGAGGGCGGTAATGCGATCGCCTAATCCCAATGCCATCAAAAACAACCCTTGCTGAGTAAATCCCACCCGATGCAAGTCGCACAATTCGCCCTGACGCTCCAGAGCAGTAAAGTCTACATGAGCGGTTATATCCTGATGTCCAACATATAAATAAGGGTCATCATGATGCTGGTGACGGTAATAGCACTGTAATGTCCCTTGGTGGCGTGATGGGAGGTAATAGCGAGTGGCTGGATAACCGTAATCAATTGTCAACAAAAACCCGCGTTGCAGGCGTTTAGCAACCGTATTTAGCCAATCCAGAGCGGCTAGATTAACCTCACTGCGATAGCCATCTGGATAGGCACCTGACATCAAATCTATTCCCACAAAATTAAAGTACTCCTGTAAGCGAGGTGTTGAAGGAGTATCTGTAACCTCGACAAAGCGAATCTCTTCACCTGTAGCATCGGCTGTCGTGACGTAGATTTCCTTTAATTGCCCTGCTTCCAGCACAAATTGATGTACGGGTAAAGCATCCACCAATTCATTAGAAAAACAACAACCCGTGATTGAGTTTTCGGGTATTTCGTCCCAGGAACACCACCGCACCGACAACGGCTGTAGTCTTAATTTCTCTAGTTGCTGCTGCTGCTGAGCAATCAGTCCTGCTGCCCTCTCAACAATGAGATACTCCAACGCCTTAAAGCACTGAGGATGCCACCGATGGAGGTAACTGAGAATATCTGCCGCCAGCAGTCCTTGCCCTGCGCCCATCTCAATTAGGGTGAAAGGCGCTGGCTGTTCTAAAATTTCCCACATTTGGGCAAATTGCTCAGCAAGTAACTCACCAAAATCACTGCCTAAGTGAGGTGAGGTAAAAAAATCGCCCTCTGATCCAATGTTGACAGAACCAGTTGCGTAGTAGCCATATTGCGGCTGATACAGCGCCAAGTCCATGTACTCAGCAAAGGTAATTCGCTGGTTGGGTGCGGCAGCAATTGAGGTAGCAATCAAGCGTCGCAAAACTTGGTCATCTGGAACTGATGACGGTTGGGAATTTTGCCTGGAATCGAACGAGTTACGCATAATTCATAAAAATTAAGGAGTTTGCTGTCAAACCCCCTTAATACAAATGGCATTGACTTACTCCCTGTCCCGCTCTAAGAATACCTAAGCTTGAGATAGCAGGGGAAGCAGGGGGAGAAGGGAAATAGGTAATCTTTTGGTGGGAAAGGAGTCAGAAAAATTGGTGAGTGGTTTAATTCCTATTACCTCTAAATACCTACAAAAAAAACCTTGTGCAGGGGGTCTGGGGGAGGCACTCCGTCCCCCACCGGAGATGAGAGTGAGGAGGGGGATTGAGGGGAAGACCCCCCAATCCGGGTTTTTCAACGAAAAATAATGTTCATTTAAGGAAAGCGACATTCCCCTTCCTTAATACCATCATTACAACTTAAAATATTGCAGTAATTAATTCAAACCTCAAACGTTTCTTGACGAACCGAGTGCAGTCGTAAAAAATCATCTAAATCCGCATAAGTGCCAGCATAAGTAACCGTAGGAGACTCATACCCCTTTAGATGAACGGTGTGTTGCTTGAAGCCAATCTCATGCTCTCCTAAACCTGGAAGATAGCGGTAAGTATCTTCTCCCAAAGCAATGTCCAAACCAATTTGCTTAGTGGAAGACTCCAACCGAAAGGCAGCATTCACCGTATCACCGATCGCAGTATAATCAGGGCGATCGCCACTACCTGTATTACCTACCATCGCATAGCCAGTATTCAGTCCCGTCCCAATCCGCAAGGGGAAGGGTAGAGGATATTGCTTAGAAAGAGCCGATGTCATTTTATGCAGCGCACTGACGGCTTGCAAAATATTTAAGGTTTCTTCACTACTAATCTCTTGGGAACCATGGAACCAAATCGCCATGACTGCATCCCCGATATATTTGTCTACCCAACTGCCAGACTGGCGGATGATGTTGCCTGACTGACGGAACCAAGTACCAATGACTGCTGACAGAATTTTTTCGTCAAGCTGGCGAGTGAGAACGGTGAAATCACGGATATCTACTACCATCACTGACATCAGACGACGCACATGCAGCGCTGAAGTGATGGTTTCTTTCTCATTTCCCTGACTGAAATCTGTATTACGGCTGCTGGATGGGCAATGAAACTCTAACTCTGTCTGACCAAAAGTAAGGTGATCGCCATTTCGCAGGGTTACTGGAATACTGACCCGGCGTCCATTAACAAAGGAACCATTGCGACTTCCTAAATCAATCAGGTAAAAGTCACCCGTTTCAGTACACTGCAACATCGCGTGATTTCGGGAAATCCAGCGATCTGATAAGACAAAGTTATTATCATCACTACGACCAACAGTCCAGCAATTGCTCCCCACCAATGGCAGATAGCGGTTACCGGTGTCAGTCGGTAGAAGTAAATAGGGAGTGGATCGCAGAGTCACCACAGGCACAGAAGCAAAGATGGGTTAACAGAAACGTTGTTCTAGTTGATCTAGTAGATGCATTCTGGAGCCAACTTAGTGATTCCGGAAAGAAAACTACTGAGTGTACCTGAAGCGATGCTTTGTTCATGACGAACAATCAGGGACATTCAGGCTAAGGAAGCTGCCACCCAAAACAGACTGTCTACCAAAATTGTACTCAAGACTGCACCACTAAATGCCCACCATTGCAACTGTCCTTTACCCAATGACCAAAGACCAACGACTAAAAGAGTACCAATCAACACTACAGCCCAGCTAATTCCCCAAGGAGTTTGCACTTGAGCGATCGCACTTTGAAAAATTGGCGTTGCGAGTGCTGGGTCAACTTGCATCACCTGACGCCAGTGAGGAATTAGGTCGGTTAGATAGAAATATACATCAGTTAGAGCGGTTCCGAACAAGGAACCCAGGTAAAACAGATTTCCTACCTTTCCCCAACCCCGCCACAAACCCCACAGGGCAAATGGTAGACCAATAGCCTCGACTGGTAGATGAATTAAAGGTTCCCAACGTAGCCAACCCCAATAAATTGACCCAGCTAGCCAACTCCAGCTAAACCCCAGCAGCAAATCTCCCCAGATTTGTGTCTCTTTTTGCTTCAGCAGCCTTAACCCCAGCCCCACCCAAGCCAAGGTCATCACTAAACTTAACAGGGGTAGCTGCCGCACCAATGGCGCTTGGGCAAATACAGGTACAGAAACGAGAAACGATGCTGCCGCAAACATTAACCAGGCTTGTCGGTTGCCAATGGGCGCTATAGCGTCACCAGGTAGAAAAATTTGCTCTGACTGGTCTGAGAAACCAGAAGCGGAAGATGAGAACCAAGTATTGTTAAACAAGATAACGTTAATATTCTTTACTTATCTTTATATATCTCAAGATACCACAGAATCTATGCCCCCTAGGGGGATATTAATAATCATATTTCAGTTTCGAGCCATTGACCAGTTGCAGGATTAATTACAGCTCTTGCTATGGGGAAAACTTGAGTGGAAGCCCGGATGCTGTTGGCGATTCTTTGTAAAGTACGCAAGAGTGCCGATTCTGACGTAGAAGGTGAAGCTTAAAACCGCCAGTAAAACTTAACGAGAGATTCACTCAAACTTTTACAGGAGTTAATAAAATGCTTGCTAAGCTGTGGACAAAATTAACCGTAGGCAAATAGGGATAAGGTATGGTTAGATTTCGAGGTCAGTGGTTCAAGCTCGTTGGCATTGGTGTAATCAGCGCAATCCTCACTTTTCCCTTAAATGTTCTCGGCACCACCCTGTCACCAGATGTGGCATCAGCGGCAACAACAGCAACGCCCCAAGTTAATGCTTTCCAGGCTGTGGTTCTGGGTATGGTGCAGGGGTTAACCGAGTTCTTGCCAATTAGTAGTACAGCTCATTTAAAAGTGGTACCAGTGGCACTAGGTTGGGGCGATCCCGGTGTGGCGTATACAGCGGTGATTCAACTAGGCAGTATTGCCGCCGTACTTTGGTATTTCTGGAAAGATCTGGTTCAAATCACGACTGGAGCGATCAAAGCAATCCGAACCTCTGACTACCAATCTACTGACTTTCGGATGGCAGTAGGAATTGCTTTGGGAACTATTCCCATCGTCTTCTTCGGACTGCTGATCAAAATATTTATTCCCGACTTTGATAATTCACCACTACGAAGTGTCAGAGCGATCGCAATTGCCTCAATTGTAATGGCACTGTTACTGGGACTTGCCGAAAAGAGAGGAAAGCGAAAGCGCGGTTTTGAGGATTTGACGGTTCAAGATGGGGTTTGCATGGGATTAGCACAGGCAATGGCATTAATTCCTGGAGTCTCTCGTTCAGGTTCTACACTGACGGCTGGGTTATTTATCGGTTTAGAGAGGGCAGCCGCAGCGCGTTTTTCTTTTTTACTAGGTATTCCAGCGATTACGTTAGCCGGATTGGTGGAATTAAAAGGTGCCTTAGAGGAAGGGATAGGGGATGCTGGATTAGTCTCCCTTGTGATTGGTACTATCTCAGCTTTGGTGTTTTCATATTTATCGATCGCATGGCTATTGCGCTTCCTGCAAACTCAGAGTACCTGGGTATTTATCTGGTATCGCTTAGTGTTTGGGGTTGTGATTTTGGGTGCGATCGCAACAGGATTATTGAGAAATATCTAGATGTGCTGTGGTGACACAAAGATTAATCACCGAGGCTGACGCTACGTCAAGGGCATCTACTCTTGCGATCGCGAACCTAAGAGTACCAGTCACAATCTCTTAGACTGGCATTAGGGCTAGTGATTCGGTACAGTTCCTGATGAGTGAGATTTCAGTTCGTCCTGCTTTAATTACCAACGTTTTACCTGACTCGATTGCGGCAGAGATCGGGTTTGAGCCGGGAGATGCGATCGTTGCTATCAACGGTACACGTCCTCGTGACCTTATTGATTATCAGTTTCTCTGTGCTGATGAAGTGCTAGAGCTTGAAGTCCTCGATGCAGCAGGTAAAAGTCACTCAGTAGAAATTGAGAAAGACTACGACGACGATTTGGGACTGGAATTTGAGACAGCCTTATTTGATGGCTTGATTCAGTGCAATAACCGTTGCCCATTTTGCTTCATCGATCAACAACCACCAGGCAAGCGGCAAAGTTTGTACCTCAAAGATGACGACTATCGCCTCAGCTTTCTCTATGGTTCCTACTTAACCCTTACCAACCTGACTCAGAAAGAGTGGGACAGGATAGAACAGATGCGGCTATCCCCCCTCTATGTCTCTGTCCACGCCACTGAACCAGATATTCGTAGGCGTTTGTTGAAAAATCAACGCGCTGGGCAGATTTTAGAGCAACTCAAGTGGTTTCAGGAGCGACGGCTACAAATTCATGCTCAGGTTGTTGTTTGTCCTGGGATTAATGATGGCATCCACTTAGAACGGACACTGCTGGATTTAGCGCAATTCCATGCAGGTGAAGTACCAGCCGTTGCCTCGGCTGCTGTCGTACCCGTAGGATTAACACGCTTTCGCCCCACAGAAGACGAGTTGACACCAGTCAGTCACGAGAAAGCAGAGGAAGTAATCCGCCAAGTTCAACAGCTTCAGGAGAAGTTCCGCCAGCAGTTGGGTTCTACTTTTGCTTGGTTAGCCGATGAGTGGTTTTTAATTGCCCGACAGGACTTACCACCGGAATCCCATTACGAAGATTACCCCCAAATTGGTAATGGTGTCGGTTCAATTCGTCAGTTCCTCAAGCAGTTTCAGAATATTGCCTCTGAGAAACTGCCACCACGACTAGACACACACCGAAGCTTCACCTGGGTAGTAGGCAATGCAGTTGAACAAGCCTTCCAGCCCCTTGTCCAGCAGTTAAATGCAGTAGAAGGACTGGACGTGAGGTTGGCAGCATTGCGTAGTGACTACTGGGGACAGGAGATTACTGTGACTGGATTGCTTACTGGGCAAGATTTACTTAAGGGCTTGCAGGGAAAAGATTTAGGTGAGGCAATCCTGCTACCCTCCCTAATGCTGAAGCAAAATGATACTCGTTTTCTCGATGACATGACGGTAGAAGAACTCACCCGTCAGTTGGAAACTCCCATTCTGCCAGTTAATGGCACTGAAGAACTCATTGAAGCTTGCATTAAACACAGCTTTTGCACCAAGCCCTCAGAATGGAATTCTGGGGCTATACAACCCAAGTCCGCCGCCGGAGCTTTAGTGAGGACGGACTAATCGGAAATTAATGTTTTGGTAACCTGCGAAGGTAGGTTAGCCTTCGGCAAGCGCTTCGCGTCTATTTTTGTGTAGCTGCGGTTTCAACTGCCAAGGGCAAGATATGAGCTATAGGTAATTAGCCGTCAGCTTACAATTCCTGTGCTGTTTTACTCAAGGCTTAGTGCGCTCTAATGTTACTGAAGAACATCCACGATAAAACTTCGCATTAGAGCCAACACTTCTGGTGAAATTTCATGCCCAATATTATATTCTTGATACTTCACGGCAGCTCCTGCGGCTGTTAGCCTATCCCTGGCACGTTGCGCGGCAGCAAGAGAAACAACTTGGTCTTTTGTGCCATGCACAATCAAAACGGGGGGTAAAGATTTGCCAGATAGGTTAGGTATTGGGTGCATATAGCCACTCAGGGACACTAAGCCAGCCAGGGGTAGAGTTAAACCTACATCCAGCGTCATTGCTCCACCTTGAGAAAATCCACTCAAGATGGTGCGTGATAAGGGAACACCTGTATTAGCCTCTAGAGATTTTAGCCAGTCTGTTAGCTGCTGCCGACTTGAGATTACGCCCTGGTCATCTTGACTTTGCAGGTTGTACCACATCCTACCCCCAGAGACACTGGGATGGGGGTAAGGGGCATCGGGAAACAGGAACTGGTACTCTGGCAAATTTAGCACTGGCGCAAAGGGTGCCAATTCTTGAGATCTTCCACCAAATCCATGCAAGCAAACAATTAGAGCCGTTGGTGTTTGACCCGTTGCTGGTGGAACTGAGATGAATTTTAACGACAAATACTTATCTCCCAAATCTGAATCCGTTGGATTTTGGGCAGACGTAGAGTTTTCCGTGCAAGCTTTTAACAGCGTCATTGAGACAGTGGCACCGGTAAGCAGCAGAAATTGACGCCGATTGAATTGGTGAGTTTTCAAAGCACACGATCCCAAAATCCAACACACTGCTTCGATCTTAGTGTTGTTGAGCTGAAGCGATCGCCAAGTGTTCAAATTGGGGGAAGGGGATAATTTCCTTTCCCCTCAAACTTGTTTCAGGGCGTCCTGTGAACGAACACAACGGATGTTGTGCCCTAAAAACCCCTAAAAATCACTGTGATTGGCGATCGCATCCTTCATCCTTTCAATCACTTCAGTAACAGGAATTGCTCCCAAATCTTTCGATTTCTCACCAGCGGCACGCAGACGAATGCTGAGAGTATTATTCTCTACCTCCTCGGCTCCCACCACTGCCATTACAGGGATTTTTCCCTTCTCGGCATTACGGATTTGCTTGGGTAAGCGTTCGCCACTGGTATCGGCTTCGGCACGGATACCTGAGAGTCGCATTTGTTTAGCAACTTCCTGGGCATAGGGGAGTTGCGCCTCACTCACCTGTGCAATCCGCACTTGTACTGGCGCTAACCAGAAGGGGAAATCCCCAGCGTACTCCTCGATCAAAATGCCAACGAGTCGCTCTAGAGAACCAAAAGGCGCACGGTGAATCATCACAGGACGTTTCCGAGTACCATCTTCAGCAACGTACTCTAAATCAAAACGCTCTGGCAGGTTGTAATCTACCTGTACCGTACCTAGTTGCCACTCTCGCTCTAGTGCATCCCGGAAGATAAAGTCTAGTTTGGGGCCATAAAACGCCGCCTCTCCAATACCGTCGAAGTGTTCCATCCCCAACGTTTCCACAGCGCGACGGATAGCAGATTCTGCTTTATCCCATGCTTCATCAGAACCAATGTACTTATCTGATTGGGGGTCGCGGAAACTTAAGCGTGCTTTAAAGTTCTTCAGCTTCAAAGTTCCGAACACTGACAGAGTTAAATCAACCACACTTAAGAATTCAGCATCAAGCTGTTCTGGTGTAACGAACAGGTGAGAATCATCCTGGGTGAACCCTCGAACCCGCGTTAATCCCCCTAGTTCTCCAGATTTCTCATAGCGGTAGACAGTGCCGAACTCCGCCAGACGCATTGGCAAATCCCGGTAGGAATGCAACTCGCTCTTATAAATCTGAACATGGAAGGGACAATTCATCGCTTTGAGGACAAAGCCCTCATCTTCCGACTCACCCATCATTGGGAACAAGTCTTCTTTATATTTCTGCCAGTGTCCAGAAGTTTTGAATAGCTCAACTCGACCGATGTGAGGAGTTACCACAGGTTGGTAGCCACGTTTGAGTTGTTCTTGTTTCAGGAAGTCTTCTAAGGTACTTCGTAACACAGTTCCCTTCGGTGTCCAAAGCGGTAATCCTGGGCCGACTTGATCCGAAAAGATAAATAGTCCCAGTTCCTTACCTAGCTTGCGATGGTCGCGTTTCAGGGCTTCTTCCTTACGACGCTTGTATTCTGCTAGTTGCTCTGGTGTTTCCCAAGCTGTGCCGTAAATTCTCTGTAGCTGAGCCTTTGTGGCATCGCCTCGCCAATAAGCACCTGCAACGCTTTCTAATTCAAATGCCTTTGGGTGCAGTTCCTTGGTGTTTTCCAAGTGCGGCCCAGCACATAAGTCCCACCACTCGTCAGCGAGGTGGTAAATCGTAATTGGCTCTTCTAGTCCTTCGAGGATTTCTAGTTTGTAAGGCTCATTAATGTCCTTAATCCGACGTTGGGCTTCTTCTCGACTTACCTCTTCCCGCACCACTGGCAATTTACGGTTGATGATTTTGATCATCTCTTTCTTAATGGTCTTCAGGTCTTGCTCAGTAAATGGCTCTGGTTTGTCGAAGTCATAATAAAAACCATTCTCAATCCAGGGGCCGATAGTCACCTGTGCCTCTGGAAAGAGCTTCTGCACTGCCATCGCCATGATATGGGAGGTTGTGTGACGAATCTTTTGCAAGGATTCGGATTCACTCGTGCGGGGCAGATTGATTTTTT
The DNA here is from genome assembly GCA_019358875.1 of Symplocastrum torsivum CPER-KK1. GTDB lineage: Bacteria > Cyanobacteriota > Cyanobacteriia > Cyanobacteriales > Coleofasciculaceae > Symplocastrum > Symplocastrum torsivum. Next base: position 3,409 of record JAHHIF010000078.1, on the reverse strand, counting down.
CTGGCTGCTCTGAATCTTCTGGGTTGGGCATCGGCGGCTGTTGCATTGAGGGGATTTTCTTCCAGTTCAATTGATTATTCTTCTCTGCCTCTATGATACAGAGGTTGCTTTTGGGTCAACTACGCTCTTCGACTCTTCCCCGGCGGTTTCTCTGCAAAAATTCTGATGAAAACTGAAAAGATTATTAACAGCGGCATGATAAATTGTTAAGAATCGTAAACTCAGTTAAGATAAACTCAAGAGAATAATCTGTTTTAAGTTCATGCCCCAGTCTCAGCCATCCGAACAAGAATTACTGAAGACGTTATTGCAGCCGCTATTAGAAGATTTTCAATATTGGTTTTCGCGAGCGCGCTCTTTATTAGAAACTGAAGACATCACCTTTTTAAGTGAGGAGCAACAATCAGATTTACTATCGCGAGTTAAAACAGCTCAGCAGGAAGTGTCTACAGCTCAGATGATGTTTCAAGCCACCAATGGTCAAGTGGGAGTTGAAACCTCAACGCTTGTCCCCTGGCATCGATTGGTAAGTGAGTGCTGGCAAGTAGGAATGCGGTGGCGCACGATGACATCCACGGCACCCAGTTCAGACTCAGATAACTAGAATACTATTGAGTCCTGGGATTGAGGAAATAGCTGGTTGCTCAGTGATAAGCTGAACTAGCTACAGATAAAAAAACATTTTCTTACCCATTATCTAGACAAGAATTTACCAGCAAACTATTTGGTCTGGAGGATGATATAATGCTACACCTACTTTATCTAGTTGCCTTTACTGCCATTGCGTTTTTGGCAATTGGCAACCTGCTCCGCAGCTTGTTCACGATCAGCATGGATTACCCACGCTCTTACTCTCCAGCCGGAAGATCACAAGCCGAGTGGGGGCGATCGCAAATTAATGCTTCTCGATCAGGATATCGTTCTGTACCGCACCCAGAACTACTTGATGACACGGGTAATCCCATCAACGAGCCGCTTTTGGTCATGCGTTCCATGACAGTAGAAGATGCTCGTGAACAGTTAGACGCTCTCTATAAGTCTTCTCCCGGAAACCGCACAGATAGAGCCGAAGAAAGCTGACTGTCAGACTAGCAATCAGCTCATTATTTTTGAGGAAGTTTGGAGTTTTGAGAAACTCCAAGCTCTTATCGGATTAACTTTACAATTGTCAGTGGTAGTTAAATCTTAAACACTACACTGACTGATGCACCACTTAAATAATTCGGGGTAGAGCAAGCCCTTGTGAATCTCCACAACACTTAGAGAAAAAGAGCAATGTAGAGGTCTTAAAATACTTAGCGTCTGCGAGAGCGGTTACGAATTTCATGACGGATACTCCAACGTAAATTGTTGAAGTTTTCCCACATTGCTTTAAGTACTAGTAGAGCAAAAACAAGAGTTGCAATACTAATTGCCGCAGCCTTGGTAGTTGAGTGTGGGGCTTTAGCGACAAAAAAAATTAAACCAAAAATGCCACCAACAACAGACGCAATAACGGCTGCTTTTACAGCTTCAACAAGGATGAATCCAGTGGCAAATATTAGCGACTCACAGCCTGAAACCAATACGCCAAATGCATTGGTTAGCTGTTGTCGGTAATTCCAAAGTAACCAACCGAGAACAGCGATCGCACTAAAAATCAAAATAACATTAACAACCCACATTTAGCTTCTCCATTGCACTGTTCTAAACTAACAGCAGCTAACTGAGTTTTCGAGTGAATTTAGTAAATTCTCGCTGTTTAGTCATTAAAACCAGTGGCGTTTTAACCGCCAGCACAGATATATCGGATAGAATCTTAAAAAAATCTAGCTACAAGCTGATTTGGATCTAGAAGTAAAGTAGGTAAGCTCACAAGGCACTCCTATCTATCCAATTGCGTCGCTTTTGTGGATATCTATATTCTTGACCTACTGGTCATTGGTCTACTCCTGCTTCTCGTCACCTTAGGGTCAGGCTGGATTTCTCGGTGGCCGCTTTCCTATGCCCAAATCTACTTGCTTGTTGGTATTTTGCTGGGTCCCTATGGGTTCAATCTAATTCAACTACGTCCCGGAGCCGAGTTTCTAGAGCGCGTCACAGAGTTTGTTGTGATTGTCTCTGTGTTTAGCTGCGGCAACAAAATGAATCGCCCTTTGAATCTACGGGCTTGGAATTCAACGGTTCGGCTGATTGCTTTTTTGATGCCAATTTCCATCTTTGCGATCGCAGCAGTGGGACATTGGATTTTAGGACTAAGTTGGGGAGTCGCCATTTTGCTGGGAGCGATTCTTGCACCAACCGATCCAGTCTTGGCATCAGATGTCCAGCTTACTGATGTTAAAGATAAGGATGAGTTGCGATTTGGCTTGACCTCTGAAGGTGGGTTGAACGATGCGCTGGCTTTTCCCTTTGTCTATTTCGGACTCCACTGGCTAGAGAATGACAATTGGCAAAGCTGGGTTGGAAAATGGGTGGCTGTTGATATAATTTGGGCGATCGCGGCTGGAATTGTGATGGGCATTGTAGTGCCTAAGGCAGTTGTCTGGATAGACCACTACCTTCAACGATACCGAGAGATAGATGAGATTTTGGAGGACTTCGTTGCTCTCAGTACCATTTTGCTGACCTATTCTTTAACAGAGGTTGTAAACGGCTATGGCTTTCTTGCCGTTTTTGTGGCAGGAATTGTGGTGCAACGTAGTTATCGTCACGACCCAGAGAAGCAACGTTCTCAGTTTGAATTCACAGAGCAAATTGAAAAACTCCTTGAGGTAGGGACCATTTTGCTACTAGGTTCTCTACTACTCGTTGAGCCGATGCGGCGATTTGCTAGTGACGGGCTTCTGGTAGCAGGATTATTGCTTTTTGTGATTCGACCTGTAGGGGTTTGGATTAGCACGATTGGCACTCGCTTTCCTCCGCAAAAGCGTTTGCTACTTGGCTGGTTTGGGATTCGAGGTGTCGGCTCGTTGTATTACCTGTCCTATGCTCTTGGAGAGAGGTTACAAGGAGATTTAGGCGAGCGAATCGCTTGGATTACCTACATCACGATTGTCATTTCTGTAATTCTGCATGGGATTAGTTCCACACCGTTGATGAACTGGTATGAGCGTCGCACCAAGCGCCGCCGTAAAAATGTTAATTTGGCAACCCGTCCTGAGGAATCTTAGAGCTTACACAAAAATTATTCCTCTCATCCCAATCTTGCAAATTCCCCACAGACTCTTATGTCTGGGGCTACACAAACAAAGCCTGCCTCCGCAGGCTCAATTGAGTCCGCCTCCGCGGACTTTGTTTATATAGGGCTTGCTGAATAAGTCAGAGGAAAACAACCGATGGATTAATTAGTTATTTAAGGCTCAAGGAATAATAAGCTCTTGTTGCTGATAATTCCTCCAATCATAACTGGGATTAATAATTGACCCAA
>JAHHIF010000077.1 GCA_019358875.1 Symplocastrum torsivum CPER-KK1 | reverse complement strand
ACGTTCTACACCAAGAATATTCTCTTGAACGAAGGGATTCGCGCTTGGATGGCTCCACAAGACCAGCCTCATGAGAACTTTGAGTTCCCTGAGGAAGTTCTTCCTCGTGGTAACGCTCTGTAAAAAAATAGCTGACTTTGACTTCAGGTTAGCGTTTAGTAAATTTGATACCTCTGCCGACTAGCAGGGGTATTTTTTCAACATCAGCCCACAACTTTTTACCTGTGCTATCTTGAATGAAGGTGACCGACATCTAATAAATAACGGGACAAAATGCTGTATAGGGATTATTAGGAGGTGATGCCCATGGTAGATAGTAGTAAATTCATGGGTCATCTGGTTGAAGTTAGCCGGCTGTGCGCCGGGGCTGTTCTCTAGCAGTCAGCTCGGTTCTCTTTCGAGAGAATCACGTTAGTTGATCTGCTGAGCTGGCTCGGAGATTCCTCCCGGCAGCCTGGTTTCAATCAGAAGACCCGCTAGACCGCTCCCACATTAAGTGTGATGGATGTAACCAAAGCACTTCCCGTGGGAGCGGATAGTTTTTTAGGGGCTTTTCTAAAAGTTTCTGTTTTGTTAAATGATCTAGCTGAGCAACCAAAAAGCTTAATTTCTAAATTGATGGTCTGCTCTTGAAAACCTCGCAGTTCATAGTCTTAGCTGACTCACACATTGTGCAGAATCCAAGTCAAAGGTAGATGTGTAAAAGTTGCTACAGCAGACAAGGCACCATGTGTTGAAAAAAGAGATAAGAACTCTTTCTGCAAAGGTGTGAGGATAAGAGAAGATGTCGAAATTACTGTGGAAAACTCTGCTTGTCAGCCCAGCGGTCTTGGGTGCAACACTGGTAGTTTCTGTGGGTGCAGTACGCGCTGTTGATAGCACAAGTGTAAGCTCAGCGAATGAACTCAACCCAACAGAAGCAGTTCAACCTCTAACAGCCGAGGTTGAAATTCAACAACCCCAGCCAATTGCCAGCGTGACAGCCCCAACGGCTCAACAGACACAAGAATTGTCAACAACGGCAACAAAAGTTTTAGTGGAGCCAACGACGGCTCAAGTCAATGTACCCGCTCAAGTGGCGATTACTCAAAATCAGCAGCTAAATCTAGCAACTCCAGAAACGGAAGCGCTTGCTCCGATTCCGTCTGTAACGCCAGGGGTTAACCCCACACTCGCTCAGGTAACGCCAGCCGCTCCCGCCGACTCGAATGTATTAGATCAGATCAACCGCTACAGCCGGGAAGGGAACAGCAACACCATCGACCAAGTGACCAACGTCACCCAGCTAAGCGATGTCTCACCCGGAGACTGGGCTTATGAAGCGCTGCAATCGTTAGTTGAGCGCTATGGCTGTATTGCCGGTTATCCAGACGGCACTTATCGTGGTAACAGAGCTTTAACTCGCTATGAATTTGCTGCCGGATTAAATGCTTGCTTGCAGCAAGTCGAGCGGTTAATTGCGGCGAGTGTGTCTGACTTTGTGACTCGTGAAGACTTAGAAACGCTACAACGCCTAGTTCAAGAATTTGAAGCAGAACTGGCAACATTAGGCACACGAGTGGATGATTTAGAAGGTCGTGTGGCGTTCTTGGAAGATAATCAGTTCTCCACCACAACAAAACTAGTCGGGGAAGTGATTTTTGCTGTCACCGATTCGTTTGGGGATATCGACAATAACTCAAACCTACCCTTCGGTTTTACTGCCAATAACGCTGATGACTCCAACACAATCTTCGGTGATCGTGTTCGTTTAGACCTACAAACTAGCTTTACGGGTCGAGATGTCTTGCATACTCGTCTGCAAGCAGGCAACCTTGAGGCTTTTAACGTCAGCCCAGGTTCTGCCGAGGGCACTCAAACCTTCAACCTATTCGAGAATGGCAACGATATCGTTCTTGATTGGCTGTCGTATACCTTCCCCTTCGGTAGCTCAAAAATTTATGTTGCTGCCTTTGGAGGGATTCATAGTGACTATGCTCCTACCCTCAATCCTTACTTTGAAGACTATGACGGGGGTAATGGTGCGCTTTCGACCTTTGCCTCGGAAAGCCCCATTTATCGGATCGGTGGTGGTGCAGGTGCAGCCATCAGTCTTGGTGTCGGTCCCTTGGAGAGTATCTTGGGTCCGAGTACGTTAACGATTGGTTACTTAGCAGGAGATGCTGCTAACCCTGGTGAGGATGGTGGGCTGTTTAATGGTAACTACGGTGCATTAGCTCAGCTAAATTTCAACCTCGGCGATCGCATCGGCATTGGTGCAACATATGTCCATGGTTATCACGACGCTTTTAGCCCGATATTTGGTCTTGGTGCAACTGGGGATTCTTCAGCAACAAACTTTAATGACCAGTTTACGAATGGTGTAGTCGGTACATTTTTTGCAAACAATCCAAGTGCAACAGCGTCAGGTATAGCAACAGGAGATTATGGCAACACAGTTCCTACCGTTACTAACTCCTATGGAATCGAAGCGGCTTTCCGATTGACTGACAACATCTCAATTAGTGGCTTTGGAGCTTTCACTAACGCAATCCTGCTTGGTCAAGGAGGTGCTGAAATCTGGACTTACGGAGCTGGTATCGCCTTCTCTGACTTAGGCAAAGAAGGTAACGTATTAGGAATCTTTGGTGGTGCCCAGCCCTATCTTGGTAGTGTTGATGCTCCCGGTGTTGTGAATGGCAACGATACTGGCGATCGCCCTTATCACGTCGAAGCCTTCTACAAGTACCAGGTGTCGGATAACATCTCCGTTACTCCTGGCGTAATTTGGCTCACTGCTCCTAACCAAGGTGCTGATGACGCTGTTATTGGTACTCTCAGAACCACTTTCCGATTCTAGAGGGAACCATCGGCAGAAATTACCAAATAGCTGATCTCAAAAGAGGTTGATTGTCTAGCTCTGCCTTTGGTGGGGCTATTTTATAAGAGCGAATATGTCTTTACCTATTGGGACTCTGAAAAAGTGCCTCTTAGGTAATGTGAGTTTGGGATAACCTGATGCAAGTATAATAACCAAAGCTGTAACACAGGTAGGCAGCAACAGTAACACCACAATAGGCATCCACTTGATGAAGTTGAGTGCTTTCAGCTTATCTGTTCTGCCGCTTTTATTTGAACTCACATTAATTCGTAAATGTGTAAGAGTTGCTACAGCAGACAATGTACTATTGTTGAAGAAGGATGATAAGAACTCTTTCTGCAAAGGTGTGAGGATAAGAGAAGATGTCGAAATTACTGTGGAAAACTCTGCTTGTCAGCCCAGCGGTCTTGGGTGCAACACTGGTAGTTTCTGTGGGTGCAGTACGCGCTGTTGATAGCACAAGTGTAAGCTCAGCGAATGAACTCAACCCAACAGAAGCAGTTCAACCTCTAACAGCCGAGGTTGAAATTCAACAACCCCAGCCAATTGCCAGCGTGACAGCCCCAACGGCTCAACAGACACAAGAATTGTCAACAACGGCAACAAAAGTTTTAGTGGAGCCAACGACGGCTCAAGTCAATGTACCCGCTCAAGTGGCGATTACTCAAAATCAGCAGCTAAATCTAGCAACTCCAGAAACGGAAGCGCTTGCTCCGATTCCGTCTGTAACGCCAGGGGTTAACCCCACACTCGCTCAGGTAACGCCAGCCGCTCCCGCCGACTCGAATGTATTAGATCAGATCAACCGCTACAGCCGGGAAGGGAACAGCAACACCATCGACCAAGTGACCAACGTCACCCAGCTAAGCGATGTCTCACCCGGAGACTGGGCTTATGAAGCGCTGCAATCGTTAGTTGAGCGCTATGGCTGTATTGCCGGTTATCCAGACGGCACTTATCGTGGTAACAGAGCTTTAACTCGCTATGAATTTGCTGCCGGATTAAATGCTTGCTTGCAGCAAGTCGAGCGGTTAATTGCGGCGAGTGTGTCTGACTTTGTGACTCGTGAAGACTTAGAAACGCTACAACGCCTAGTTCAAGAATTTGAAGCAGAACTGGCAACATTAGGCACACGAGTGGATGATTTAGAAGGTCGTGTGGCGTTCTTGGAAGATAATCAGTTCTCCACCACAACAAAACTAGTCGGGGAAGTGATTTTTGCTGTCACTGATTCGTTTGGAGATATTAATTTAGGCAACGTGTTCGATGATGACGATGATGTGTTTGATGATGATGACACCAACACCATTTTCGGCGATCGCGTTCGTTTAGAGCTACAAACCAGCTTCACGGGTCGAGATGTACTGCGGACTCGTCTGCAAGCGGGTAATCTTGAGGCTTTTAACGTTAGTCCTGGTTCTGCCGAGGGCACTCAAACCTTCAACCTATACGAGAATGGCAACGATATTACCCTAGACAAGCTAACGTATACCTTCCCCTTTGGCAGCTCAAGACTTTACGTTGCTGCCTTTGGAGGTCTTCATCATGACTACGCTCCTACCCTGAATCCTTACTTCCAAGACGAGGACGGAGGTAATGGTGCGCTTTCGACCTTTGCCTCAGAAAGCCCTATTTATCGGATCGGTGGTGGTGCAGGTGCCGCAATCAGTCTTGGTGTTGGCCCATTAGAAAGCATCTTGGGTCCAAGTACACTAACTGTTGGCTACTTGGCGGGAAATGCCGCTAACCCTGGTGAGGACGCTGGCTTATTCAATGGCGACTACGGTGCCTTAGCTCAGCTAAACTTTAACCTCGGCGACCGGATCGGCATTGGTGCGACATACGTCCACGGTTATCACGATAGTTTGAACCCCATATTTGGTCTTGGTGGTAGCGGGAATTCCACACCAACGACCTTCAGCGATCAGTTGCAGAATGGTGTAGTCGGTACCTTTTTTGCAAATAATCCCAGTGCAACCGGGTCATTGCTATCAACAGGCGGTTTAGACAACGCGGTTCCTACAGTCAGTAACTCCTACGGAATTGAAGCCGCTTTCCGATTGAGTGACAACATCTCAATTAGTGGCTTTGGTTCTTACACCAATGCCATCCTGCTCGATCAGGGCGGTGCGGAAATCTGGAGTTATGGAGCGGGTGTCGCCTTCTCAGACTTCGGTAAAGAAGGCAACATTTTGGGCATCTTTGCGGGTGTACAGCCCTATCTCGGTAGTGTTGATGCTCCCGGTGTCGATGATGTAGCTGTCCGCGACAGCGATCGCCCTTACCACATTGAAGCCTTCTACAAGTTCCAGGTATCGGAGAACATCTCAGTGACTCCTGGTGTAATTTGGCTGACTGCTCCTAACCAAGGTGATGATGACGCTGTCATTGGTACGCTCAGAACCACCTTCCGGTTCTAAAGCGGTAGTTGTCAATCATTACTGAACAGCTAACGTTTATTACTCTACGTTGATTCACTAGCCCTACCAAAAGGCAGGGCTATTTTTTTTCTGATCCCAAATCTATCAATCACCAGTGGTGAACCGTAGTATAATAGCAAGAGTAGCCTTTCACACCTAATTAAACCTGTGGAACTTTCCTGCAAGACAGAGTATGCGCTTCTAGCCCTGTTAGAGCTAACTGGTCACTACAATGACGGAGAGCCACTACAAATTCGGCAAATTGCTGCCCAGCAGAATATTCCAGATCGATATCTTGAACAGCTCCTAGCTACATTAAGACGTGGTGGCTTGGTGCGTAGTCAACGGGGAGCTAAAGGAGGTTATGTCTTGGGGCGGGAACCCTGGAAAATCACACTTTTAGATATTATTAACTGTTTAGAAGGCTTAGACTCAAAAGCCTCTAAGAGCGATGCTCCACCAAAAACAGTAGAAAGCGCTGTCGTAGGCGAAGTTTGGCAGGAAGTTCACGATCGCGCTCACGATGTCTTGCAAGGATACACACTCCAAGATTTAAGTGAAAAGCGGGATGCCAGACGACAACTAGACATCATGTATTACATCTAGTCAATAGCCATTGGTTATTGGTCATTGGCAAATGACAATAGCTCAAGGACAACTAACAACTAACAATTAACCCCTAACAATCAACAACTCATGCGAATTGCCCAAGACATTACAGAACTCGTCGGTCGGACACCCTTAGTACAGCTCAATCGTATTCCCCAAGCTGAAGGCTGTTTGGCTCGTATCCTCGTGAAACTAGAGGGAATGAACCCCTCTTCTTCCGTGAAAGACCGCATTGGTGTCAGTATGATTAATGTGGCCCAGCGGGAGGGTCAGATTACCCCTGGAAAAACGGTTTTGGTAGAACCGACTTCGGGAAACACAGGCATTGCTCTAGCGATGGCAGCCGCTGCCAAGGGCTACAAGCTCATTTTGACAATGCCCGATACCATGAGTACAGAGCGACGGGCGATGCTACGAGCTTATGGCGCTCAACTAGAACTGACACCAGGAATTCAGGGGATGAGCGGCTGTATTCAGCGGGCACAGGAGATTGTCGAAACGACACCTGATGCCTATATGCTGCAACAGTTTAACAATCCAGCTAACCCACAAATTCATTTTGAGACAACCGCTGAAGAAATCTGGGAAGACACCGATGGACAGGTGGACTTCCTCATCTCTGGTGTTGGTACAGGTGGCACTATTACAGGTGTCGCTGAGGTCATTAAACCCAGGAAGCCCAGTTTCCAAGTTGTTGCCGTCGAGCCTACTAGTAGCCCTGTTCTTTCAGGAGGGCGTCCAGGTCCCCACAAAATCCAGGGAATTGGAGCTGGATTTATTCCCCATGTTCTCAAAGTTGAGCTAATCGATGAAGTAATTGCAGTTACGGATGAAGATGCGATCGCGTATGGTCGTCGTCTTGCCCGTGAAGAAGGTCTACTTTCCGGTATTTCCACCGGAGCAGCCCTATGTGCCGCTATTCAAGTTGCACAACGCCCCCAAAACGAGGGGCGCCTGATTGTCATGGTTCAGCCTAGCTTTGGCGAACGCTACTTAAGCACGCCCCTGTTCCAAGACCCAGAACCACGAGTGCCTGCGGTCTTGAGTTAATGCAGCAATAAAAATGCCCTCTTAACATAAAGGGAGAGGGCATTTGAACTCAAATCGCAAGCTGACTTGTCGCTGTCTCCGGTATTTCGACGCAAGTGGCAAGCGCATCTACGTTAGCGAAGTGGGGCGCTCTTAGCGCACAGCCTTGCCAGATAGCCGCCCCAAGCGTAACAAATTCAGGACTTACGCAAATCCACCCTTGAAACACTATTGGTAGGGGTGAACCTGTTGTTTATCCTTCGCTTAGCTGCCTCAGCGGAATCTGAATCACAAACTCTGTACCTTGCCCCAACTCACTCAAGCACTGTAGCTGCCCTTTGTGTTTTTCAACGACGATTTGATAGCTAATCGATAACCCTAAACCAGTCCCAACACCCACTGGTTTAGTTGTGAAAAAGGGATCGAATAGTCGTTGCTTAACTTGAGGTGTCATTCCGGGTCCATTATCCGCAATTCGGATGACCACAGAGTCGTCCTTGAGGAGTTCTGTATGGATTCGGATTGCACTAGGGTTGGCTTCCATTTCTTCGAGTGTTCTTGCTTGGTCTCGCTCATCTAGAGCATCAACTGCGTTGGTGAGCAAATTCATAAATACCTGGTTGAGCTGTCCTGCAAAGCACTCCACTTTCGGGAGGTTACCGTATTTTTTAATTACCTCAGCCCCAGGATGCCCATGTACAGACTTTAGACGGTTTTGCAAAATTACTAACGTACTATCTAGACCTTCGTGAATATCGACTGCTTTTATTTCGGCTTCGGCAAGGCGAGAAAAATTACGCAAGCTACGCACAATTTCATAAATCCGCTCTGCTCCAACTTTCATTGAACAGAGGAGTTTGGGCAGGTCTTCACTCAGAAATTCCAGTTCAATTGCTTCAATCTCTGCCAGAATGTCTGACGTAGGATTGGGATATTGCTGCTGGTAAAGCTCGATTAAGCCCAGGAGATCTTGAGTGTATTCACTCGCATAGGTCAAGTTTGCATAGATAAAGTTGACAGGATTATTAATTTCGTGAGCCACCCCTGCAACCAACTGTCCGAGGCTGGACATTTTTTCACTTTGCACTAACTTCGCTTGGGCTGTCTGGAGTTCCTGTAAGGCAAGTTCCAGTTGCTGAGCCTGACTTAGGGCTTGTGCTGTCGCGGTACAACTTTGCTTGTAGAGTTCGGCTTGTTGGATTGCGATCGCAACTTGGTCAGCAACGGCACAGATTAACTCCACCTCCGAATCTTGCCAGCAATAAGGCCCGATGTCCTTCCTTAGAGTAATACTTCCCCAAATTTCGGAGCCAAATTGCAGGGGAACCAGCAACCAAGCTCCTGGAAAAGCTTGCGCTAATCCTTGATTAACCTCGTCTTCAAAAGTCTCGGTATTATCAATTCTGACAACTTCTAGGCACTTCAGTCGGTCGGTAATTGGATTATTTTCATCGGGAATTTCTCTTCCTAGTGCCGCTGGGAGGTCTGGGTATCTACCATACTCTGATACATGTAACCAAAGCTTTTGTTCTGGTAAATATTGCACGATGTGAGCGCGGTCTACTTGTAGAAGTTCGCCAATCTCACGCACAGTTGTGGAAAAAATCGTGTTTAAGTCCAAAGAACTGCGAATCGCTTGAGTAACCTGATTGAGTGCCTGCTCTCGTTTTGCTAGGGATTGAGCTTGTTCATATAGCTGGCTTTGCTGAATTGCGATCGCAACTTGGGAGGCTAAGGAACAAAGTAAGTCTATTTCATAAGGCTGCCAATGTCGGGGTTCTGAGCAGTGATGGGCAATCAATAGCCCCCACAACTTCTCACCGTTCAAAATTGGTACCACCAAGTTGGCTCTAACCTGGAACCGAACTAGTAAATCAAGATGACACTGCCCTAACTTAGCCTTATAAATATCCTCGATTGCCTTCACCCGACCCTGTTGGTAAGGCAAGACATACATTTTCTCAAAACAGGGGTCGTGGATGTTCGTTCCCAGGATGGAATGCCAAGGAGAATCAACAGATTCCACAACTACGTTTCCACTCCAGCCGGGTTCAAATCGAAAAATAATCACTCGGTCGGCAGCAAGGACTTGTCGCACTTCTGCCACAGTCGAGGTGAGAATCGTATCTAAATTCAGCGACTTGCGAATCCGCTGAGCAATTGCTCCGACTAGCTGTTCCCTCTGAAACTGCTGTTGTAGTGCTGCTTCTGCTTGCTGGCGTTGAATGATTTCAGTTTGTGCCTGCTGATAAAGCTCAGACTGATGAATTGCAATTCCCGCTTGCGTCGAGAGAGATTTGAGCAAATCAATGTCCAAGGGTTGCCATTTGCGTGTTTCCCCACACTGCTGAGCAACCAGCAGTCCCCATAATTTTTCCTCTTGTACAATCGGTACTACCAAGTTGGCTTTTGCCTGAAACTTAGCTAAAAGATCAACGTGGCATTGGGTTAAACCAGCATTGTAAATATCCTCGACTGCTTGAACTCGCCCCTGTTTGTAAAGTTGAACGTAGCTTTGTGCAAAATAGCGGTCGTTGATAATGGTTCCTGTAATGGGTATCCAGTTTGAGTCAACCGACTCAACGACGACAACACCACTACCATCCCCATTGAGGCGGAAGATAACGACGCGATCGCAAGTGAGAAATTGCCGAACTTCCGCTACTGTGGTGTTTAGAATCTCCTCTAAATTCAAAGATTGGTGAATCCGTTGGGCAATTGCCCCGACTAGCTGCTCCCGGAGAAACTGCTGTCGCAGTGCTTCTTCTGCCTGCTGGCGCTCCAGTTCTGCTTGATGAGCGCCGATAAAAATACCAATACTTTGAGCCATCAACTCAATCACTTCCTGTTCGTAAGCCTCGAATTCTGGGCTTCTCACTTGAGTTGAAGAAAAATTTATTGTTCCATAAACTTGATTATTTACAAATATAGGAGTGCCTATATAAGACTCTAGTTTCAGATTTTGATAGAGTGGATAGTTTCGTAGTGCTTCGATTGCGCCAACATGATTGTAGGCAATTGTCTTCTGTTCTTGAACGACTGCTGCACAATAGATATCTTTTAATTCCAGCTCCAATCCAGGAACTAACCAGTCAATATCAGATTGTACAGAACGAATGATGCACGACTGACCATCAAGTTGATTAACAATACCAATGGATAATTGTAAGATTTCACATCCTGTTTTAAGATAATCAGCAAACAGCGGTTCAAAACTGTTGTATCGTGTTGTGTTAAGCCGATGTAGTTCTTTGAGATTGGAACTGAAGTTTGCTAGCGCTTGGGTTTTGTGGAGTAATTCTTCTTCGGCAAGCTTGCGATCGCTAATATCTTCAAGCACTGCCACAAAATGCTTCGGTTCACCCGTTGGCTCAGACACCAGCGATACAGTCTGATGTCCCCACAAGATACTATCATCCTTACGGATATAGCGCTTCTCTAGTGAGTAAGGGGCAGTTTCACCCGCAAGAAGCGATCGCACACCATCAACACTAACTTCCAGGTCATCTGGAAAAGTAATATCGCTAAATGTTCGTGTTAGTAATTCTTCCGAGGTATAACCTAGAATCTCGCAAAATTTCTGGTTAACTCGGATAAATCGACCATTTAAATCGCAATGACTAATCCCAACAGCCGCTTGTTCAAAAGTGACACGAAAGCGCTCTTCACTCTCTCGTAGCGCAACTTCAGCTCGCTGATGGTCAGTTAAATCAGTAATATTAGTGCTATCTGTAATGAAAACTTCATCGGAAGTATTTCTAAACTTACTCCGGTGTCGCTCTTGTGAGTCCCGTTGTTTCTCCTCCATCTGTTTTAGGTCAGTGGTATCTTCACAAACTAGGAGGATGATTGGATTCGATTCCGTGTTTGGAACTAAACGTGCGATCGCTTTTACCCAGATAATCTTGCTATTCTTGTCAATAAGACGAGCTTCCCATTGACTCACTTGTATCGGCTGTTGCTGTAAGCCGATTAGCTGCGATTGAAAGTCGTCTCTATCTTCTACATAAACAATGTACTCAACTAATTGCTTAACTAAATCCAACGGGTCAAAACCTAGATAAGTCGCACCAAATTCGCTAACCGAAAGAATTACCCCCCTTACGTTAAGCGTCAAGCAAATGCAAGGAAGGCTTTCATATAGCGTGTGGAGATAATTTAATTCAGCTTGGTTATCTAGCGATTGACATTTTCCAATCTGTCTATCTTCACCATGAGAATTAACCAATTGAGATTGTGTTAAGTTAGCTTTTTCTTGTCGTGACTCATGCAAATTAGGTATAGGATATGAGTTCATTTTTCAGCTCTTATCCCTCAATCAAGTATTTTTTGAGAGCTAGAGTAAGTATGTTTTATGTTTTTTTCCGGTTTCCTGTAGATGCAAAAAGCTACCGACAATAAGGTAGTATCAACTCAATCTTAACCCAATAGCTAAGGGAACCTTACCGCTAATTCCTTGAAAAAAGGTTTTTTTATCTAAGGTTTGCCTCTTTGAACGGTGCCTACAGGTTGCGCCTGAAGTTCTCGATGAACGAGCTGAAGTTGAGAGTTATTACTGAATCATGTTGACCTTTACAAATCTAAAAATAATCTATAATCCTAAGTAATGTGACTAATATGTCAAGAAATTAAAGATTTGTTTAAAAAATCAATACAAAGAGTATTGTCTACTTCAAGAGAATAAATCCTCCTTTACAAAGACATAGGACAGATTAGAGGTAGCAATTCGCAAACCCCTGGCTACTTCATGAGGTAAGGGGATGAGAACCTGGGAAAATCTAGCGAGAACTCTCCTCAACTCCCCATTCCCCTACCAAATAGGTAAATCGGCAGCTAACCTAAACTAACGTTCTATGCTGCAACGGGTTCTGGAGCATCCTTTGGCATTTCTTCTGGAACACCATCTTGTACAAGTGAGGGAGATTTTCCGCCTTTCTGGACGAGATTACCAACCATAGCAAGCATTGCATTTACCTTACGAGTCCGCCACTCATCAATCAGTCGTTCGACAGCATCAGCAGGCAAACGACGTTCCAATGCCTCTCGAAGATAAGCAGCGTGTCCGGTTTCATCTTGAGCAACGCTGAGGATACTTTTTTTGAGGTTGCGGCTAGTGGGTTCGTCTTCGGGTAACACGTTAGCCATGCGAACAAAGTCTTTGCTAGCGTCTAGTTCCAGAATGTAGGTACTAGCCATGAACGCAATCCAGTCAATGTTCTGGGGTTTCATGTCCTCTTGGGAGTAGCCCTCAAAGTAAGTGGCAAAGAAGGGACTACGTTGGCGTTCATTCGGCTTGCCGTCTTCAGTGGCTTTGGGTAAGTTCTTGAAGTCGATGACTTGTTTGTTGAGCTGTTTCAATCCGTGGGCAAAAATTTGACCGTGGCGTTCTTCGTCTGACGCATGACGAGCCAGTTTTTCTGCAAGCCAGGTATCGCCTTCAGAAGCCGCTCGCTCACTCAGGGTTTTGAGAAAGGGAACCGAACCCGATTCTGCTAACTGAAACCCAGCAAGAACATTAGGGCGCGTTTTGGGGTCACGCAGACTGCTAGCAGAGTAGTAAGCAACGGCGCTTGACCCGACTAAGTGCAGAATGTGAGTTAAGAAGTTCATAAGATACTGATAAGCGTGTATAAAGCTTACAACTGTAATGCTAGCTTGGTTTTCTGGTTGCGATCGCTGAGACTGATACGGCTGAACGGCACTAATACTTATCAATTTTTCGCTTTTAGTTCATTAAACCTTCGCAATACCCTGCAAGTTTTGCTTTGTTCCAGGGAGTACCCACTTGGCTTTAGATTGGCGCAAAATGTAGGTACACTCAAAGATTCACCCATGATGCTCTCATGGCAGCGCGTAGCTCATTCTTTTCTGTGATGGTTATGAATATTAAACGCACCCTGCTCACCACAATGGCTCTGTTAACCACAACCAGTCTGGGTACGACTGCCTATGCTGAAAATCTACAACATACCCAACAGTTACTTTCTACTCAGCAATGTCCACAATGTGACCTTACTAGTGCTGGTTTAGTTTTGGCTAACTTAGCTGGGGCAGACTTGAGTGGAGCAGACTTAAGTCGTGCTAATCTCAGTGGTGCGAATTTGACAGGGGCTGACCTTAGCGGTGCAAACCTTACTGGTGCTTCTCTGAATCGGGCAAACCTGACTGGAGCGAATTTGAGTGGAGCAAACCTCACTAGCACTGACCTCAGAAATGCCTTGCTTGTCAATGCCCAGTTATTCGGTGTCAGTCTGAGTACCGCTTATGTGCAAGGAACCATTGGCATCCCTCAATATGCAGGAACAGCAGAAGATTTCTACGCTTGGGGTGTCGTTGAAGCCGAAAGAGGCAATTATACCGCTGCGATCGAGAATTATAATCAAGCGCTGATTATCAAACCCGACTTTGCTCCAGCATACCTCGGTCGTGGAGTTGCCTATTTCCGCCTCAGAGATGTAGCTAAAGCGACTGAAGATGCAAATAAAGCCGGTGAACTCTTTACCACCCAAGGCAATACAGAGGGCTACCAGACATCACAGAATGTGATTCAAGCGATTGAAGTTGCCCAGAACCCTCCCAAAGCCCGAAGAGGGGGCTTTTCTTTAGGGGGAGCTTTAGTCTCTATCGGTTCGCTGCTGTTTAAGTTAATTTCGCCGTTTTAAGCGTTCAGCTATCAGGTTTTTTGATTGGGAGGTAGGGGAGAGTTTTACCTGAACTAAAACTTGCAGTCTGTGTATGCCAACACCAGCAACGAAATCACGTCAAGCTACTTTTAGCGCTACATAGAGCAGACTTGGCTCAAGTTACAGATGCTGATACGAACACTGTAGTTGAGAAATAAACGGTTAAGGTGGATACACTTTGACAGCATTTACCAATGAGGAGTTATGGTACAGATTTCTCGTCGTCAGTTCTTTCAATTTGCTGGTTCTACTCTGGCAACCTTGGGATTAAGCCAGCTTAACATTCAACGACAGGCTGAAAGCTACGGAAAAGTCCTGGCACAAAGTACGCCTCGTAAACTGGCATTGCTCGTTGGCATTAATGAGTATCCATCTCAACCTCTGCAAGGATGTGTGAATGATATGGAGTTGCAGCGACATCTGCTCATCCACCGCTTTGGTTTTAATCCCCAAGATATCCACACCCTGACGGATGGGCAAGCAACTCGCCAAGGTATTCTAGAGGCATTTGAAGAACATTTAATCAAGCAAGCCAAGCCTGGGGATGTGGTGGTGTATCACTACTCAGGGCATGGTTCTCGCGTTTTCGATCCAGATCCCCTTGTGGTTGAGCCAGGTAACAATAGTGGAACCAATGGTACTTTTGTTCCAGTTAATCATGGAAAAATTGATCAGTACCCAGAACAAGGCGGTGTTGTAGAGGACATTATGGGACACACATTGTTCCTGCTGATGTTAGCTCTCAAAAGTGAAAATTTCACGGCTGTTCTAGATAGTTGTTACTCAGGCGGTGCTACTAGAGATGTTCGGGTTCGGGCGCGAGATAATCAAGGCAAGAATTTACAAGTTTCTCCAGGAGAAAAATCGTACCAAGAGCAGTGGTTGTCACGGCTAAATCTTAAGAGAGAAGATTTTGTCAAGCTGTATCGGACGGGAGTGGCGAAAGGTGTTGTCCTAGCCGCAACAGACCCAAATCAACTGGCGATCGATCTACCGTGGAATGGCTTCAATGTAGGAGTTTTTACTTATCTATTAACACAGTATCTCTGGCAGCAAACGAGTACGCCTGAAAATGCGATCGCCTACACTGTTGAAAACATACCAAAAGACTACAACCAAACTCCCCTTACAGAGGTGAAAGTTGGGAGTGGGTATGAAAAGCAACCCATCTATTTCACCAATACCTCAAGTCCGACAGCGGATGCAGTTGTTACAGAGGTGAAGGGGAATCAAGTGAAGTTGTGGTTGGGTGGAGTAAACCCAGCAGCTATGAAAGCTGTAAGGCAGGGCACAGTGTTTACCAGTATCCTTGCTAAGGGAAGTAGTTCGGGACAGGTGACACTGCAATCTCGCGACTCCTCAAACGGCTTAATTGGCATAGCGACGGTGGAGGGGGTTGTTCGACAAGGGACGCTGTTAAAGGCAGAGGGCTTAGGATGAACTTAAAAGCGTAGAGGTTCTTCCTATGTCAGTGAGTCCTATTACTGATCTTCCCCCTTTAGAAAACGGCGATTGCTTAACTCGCCAAGAATTTGAGCGTCGCTATACAGCAATGGCGCATATTAAAAAAGCTGAATTAATTGAAGGAGTAGCCTCCGTAGCTTCACCTGGCATTTGGTTCATCCCCAAGAATTGCTATTCAACTTTCAGCTCACAAAGTTGTTCGAGCTAGACTGTGGTTAAACTCAGTCGTCTATCACCAACAGATTGCCGAAACTTATGGCTACTTTCAGCGCTGCTGTCGATTTATCCAGCGTGTTTCCTAATTATGAGGATTGAAGTAGCTTGTTTTTAAGAATAAGCATCGCCTTTAAGCCGTGTTTAGTGTGCCGCATTTTAGAAGTGAAGAATGCCGTCAGGCTCGAAAACTCTTGCCAATGCTTGCATAACCTAGTGGCTCTGAGAGATAGACAATAGGATAAAGGATTGAGGGCGAGGGCAATATGAAGGGAAAAGCACGAGTCCGGAGAATACTACCGTTGGCTGTTACACTCATCGGGGTCATGGGGTTACTGGCAAGAGTGCCAGCACCAGTGGTAGGACAAACGAATCCCCCCCAGTCAGCCCAACAGTCAGTGGAATTGGAGGAAGCCGAACGGCTAAGTGAACAGGCAGTTCAGCTTTACCAGCAAGGGCAGTACGCTGCTGCCATTCCTCTGGCAGAACGCGCCCTCGCCATCCGGGAGAAAGTGCTGGGCGAAGAGCATTCTCTTGTTGCCACCAGTCTCAACAATCTGGCATTGCTGTACCAGGCACAGGGGAACTACAGCCAAGCCGAACCTCTTTACCAACGCTCCTTGGCAATCTATGAGAAAGTGCTGGGCAAGGAGCATTCTCTTGTTGCCACCAGTCTCAACAATCTGGCATTGCTGTACCAGGCACAGGGGAACTACAGCCAAGCCGAACCTCTTTACCAACGCTCCTTGGCAATCTATGAGAAAGTGCTGGGCAAGGAGCATCCCGATGTTGCCACCAGTCTCAACAATCTGGCATTGCTGTACCGGGCACAGGGGAACTACAGCCAAGCCGAACCTCTTTACCAACGCTCTTTGGCAATCCGGGAGAAAGTGCTGGGCAAAGAGCATCCCCAGGTGGCAGACAGTCTCAACAATCTGGCAGAGCTGTACCAGGCACAGGGGAACTACAGCCAAGCCGAACCTCTTTACCAACGCTCTTTGGCAATCTCTGAGAAAGTGCTGGGCAAAGAGCATCCCCAGGTGGCAGACAGTCTCAACAATCTGGCAGGGCTGTACCAGGCACAGGGGAACTACAGCCAAGCCGAACCTCTTTACCAACGCTCTTTGGCAATCTCTGAGAAAGTGCTGGGCAAAGAGCATCCCGATGTCGCACTAAGTCTCAACAATCTGGCATTGCTGTACAAGGCACAGGGGAACTACAGCCAAGCCGAACCTCTTTACCAACGCTCTTTGGCAATCTCTGAGAAAGTGCTGGGCAAAGAGCATCCCCATGTGGCAGCAAGTCTCAACAATCTAGCAGGGCTGTACTGGGCACAGGGGAACTACAGCCAAGCCGAACCTCTTTACCAACGCTCTTTGGCAATCTCTGAGAAAGTGCTGGGCAAAGAGCATCCCCAGGTGGCAGACAGTCTCAACAATCTGGCAGTGCTGTACCAGGCACACGGGAACTACAGCCAAGCCGAACCTCTTTACCAACGCTCCTTGGCAATCGTGGAGAAAATGCTGGGCAAAGAGCATCCCCATGTTGCCCTCAGTCTCAACAATCTGGCAGAGCTGTACAAGGCACAGGGGAACTACAGCCAAGCCGAACCTCTTGTCCAACGCTCCTTGGCAATCGTGGAGAAAATGCTGGGCAAAGAGCATCCCCATGTGGCAGCAAGTCTCAACAATCTGGCAGGGCTGTACCAAGCACAGGGGAACTACAGCCAAGCCGAACCTCTTTACCAACGCTCCTTGGCAATCCGGGAGAAAGTGCTGGGCAAAGAGCATCCCCATGTGGCAGCAAGTCTCAACAATCTGGCAGTGCTGTACCGGGCACACGGGAACTACAGCCAAGCCGAACCTCTTTACCAACGCTCTTTGGCAATCCGGGAGAAAGTGCTGGGCAAAGAGCATCCCCATGTCGCACAAAGTCTCAAAAATCTGGCAGGGCTGTACTACGCACAGGGAGACATCGCCCGTACCCTCGAATTCTTGAACCGTGGCACCAACATCGAAGAACGCAACCTTGTCCTCATCTTCACCACCGGCTCCGAAGCCCAAAAAAGCGCCTACATCGCTACTCTCTGGGGTACAACCAACTCCACAGTCTCCCTGCACCTCCAGGCTGCACCCAATAATCCCCAAGCCACCCGTCTCGCCCTCACCACCACCCTGCGACGCAAAGGCAGAGTCCTTGATGCCCTCACCGACAGCTTACAAACCCTGCGCCAAAACCTCAAACCCGAAGACCAGACCTTACTTGACCAACTCGCTGCCACCCGGTCCCAACTTGCAACTTTAATCTTCAAACAACCCGAAAACATCCCCCTAGAGCAATATCGCCAGCAAGTTGGCACTCTCAAAGCCATAGCCGACCAACAAGAAGCTACTCTCTCCCGTCGCAGTGCCGAATTCCGCACCACATCCCAACCCGTCACGATTGAAGCCGTGCAGCAGTTAATTCCCGCTGAGGCTTCCTTAGTGGAACTGGTGTTGTACGACCCTTTCAACGCCAAAGCCACAAAACCCAGTGAAACATGGGGTACACCTCGCTACGTTGCCTACGTCCTGAACCACTCAGGTGAACCCAAATGGGTAGACTTAGGCGAAGCTGAACCCATCGACCAAGCTGTTACCGCCTTCCGCACCGCCCTGCAATTTGACACCAGCGATGTCCAGAAGGATGTCAAGCCCGTTGCTCGTGCCTTAGATGAAAAACTGATGCAGCCCATCCGTAAGCTTCTGGGCAATACTCGCAACGTGCTGCTTTCCCCCGACAGCCAACTCAACCTAATTCCTTTCGCTGCTTTGGTTGATGAAAATAATCGCTATCTCGTCGAAAACTATTCCATCACCTACCTGAGTTCCGGACGTGACCTGCTACGCCTGCAAAATCATGCTCAAAGCCGCTCACAATCGGTAATTGTGGCTAATCCAGACTATGACAAACCGGGTGATCCAGCTTCCGTTGCGATTGCCACTAATCCGGAGACCTCTCCCCCAGCCCCTCTCCTGCAAGGAGAGGGGAGTAGGAGAAATATTGTTTCCCCCTTCCCTGGCAACAATATTGTCCCCCCCTTCCCTGCGAGGGAAGGGGGGCTAGGGGGGTTAGGTCAATCCGCCCCGACTCGCGGTGTTCTTGACGACGATCGCATCCAACAAGTCGATTTCAGTCCTTTAGTCAATACTGCCGCAGAAGCCAAAGCGATTTTCCCAATGTTACCAGGAGCCACACTCTTGACAGGCTCCCAAGCTACAGAAAATGTAATTAAGCAACTCCAAGCTCCAACGATATTGCATTTCGCTACCCACGGATTCTTCCTCCAAGACGTGCCGCAGGTTGCACCTCCAGATTTTAGTACTACCCTTCAAGGCACTCGCAGCGATCAACCCAACATCCGCCCTTCTGAAAATCCCCTACTGCGTTCCGGACTTGCTCTAGCTGGTGCCAACCCACGCCAAAGTGGAAATGAAGATGGCATCCTAACTGCCTTAGAAGCTACCGGACTCAACCTATCCGGTACAAAGCTGGTAGTGCTATCTGCCTGTAAAACCGGACTGGGAGATGTTCAAAATGGTGAAGGAGTGTATGGTTTACGTCGGGCATTTGCCATAGCAGGTGCCGAGAGTCAACTCATGAGCCTCTGGGCAGTCAATGACTATCGGACAAACCAACTCATGGTCAACTATTACCAGCGCCTCAAGAATAATGTCGGACGTTCCGATGCCCTACGCCAAACCCAACTAGAAATGTTGCAAAAACCAGAATCTCAGCATCCTTACTATTGGGCAGCGTTCATTCCTTCCGGCGACTGGACGGCAATGGAATCGGAATAAGTAGACAGGGAGGTTGGGGCGGTTGGGAAGTAGCTAGTTAACACCCAAACTTTGGGAGTTTTTCACTCATCACCCCATCACCCCATCACTCTTATTCCGATTACGCGCAGAAAGTAAAAGTTTGACTCGGTAAGGGTCAGCATCTTTACGCCAGTAGACGCGATGCCCCTTAAGTTCAGCGCAGTGTTCTTTTAAACATTTTTGCCAACCTTTACGGGTGCCAATCCTGCTGGTTTGGTTGAGTAGTCCCCAATTTTCTTCTTGATGAGTGAGTCGGGCAAACTTCTCATAGAGTGGGTAGTCGGGTGTTACAAAGGTTTCTTTGCGGTGCAAGATTGGGGGATTGTCTGATGTGTCGTAGTCACGATAGGTTACTTGTAAATCCCGCAGGTCAATCTGCATACTGGTTTGCAATGCCGGATGAGGGTCTGTGTCGAAGTCGGGATAGAACAGGTAAGAAATTTTTGGCACGTTGATGTTGAATTTGACTAAGGTAGCGCCATCCATTCTCCCAATCGTGCGGCTAGCGCAACCTTCATAAAGCCGCAGTTGAGGATTGAGGTTTTCCAGGGCTGAAATATGGACGTAGAGTGCGCTAGGTAGGAGTTTGCCGATGTTACTGCGTTTACAGCAGTTGGCAATTAGCCGATTATCTCCCACACTAATTAGCATCAAGTCGGCAGCGGCGCAGGCTTGCTTGTAGTTGCCGAAGAGAGCTTTGATGTCATTTTGAACGATACTGTTGAGATTGCTGAATCTGGGACGGTGGCTGAATTGTGTTAGTGCAAGGTAAACCAGGAGATCTTGACGGCGTTTTTCGGCGATCGCATCCCATTCAGTTTCGTCGGTAGCTTGTAAAATGACTTGAAACGCACGGCGCAGGGTGGAAAATTCCGAGAGAATATCAGGAAAGTTCGCCAGTTCAGTGCTAACAGGGAGGCGTCCGCGTTCTGTCACAAATGCCATTAAGGGAGCAAGAAGTTCCTGGTAGTCCTCAAATCGCTTGATGTTGGCGCGGATTCTGGGAGTGGTAGTGCGGGAACGAAAACGAGATGCCAGGAAATTCTCGGCTTGCGCTTCGTCTCGAAAAACAAAGTAGATACCTAAAGCAACGGGAATCGCCTCGACACCAAGAACTTGGTCAATATAGGCTTTGAGTTCTTCTTGTTCGTAATATTTCTGAAAGGTATTGCGACGGGTCACGATGCCATCACCATAGGCAATTTGACCGCTACTGCGTTCGTCAATTAAGACTTGGGCAGATACGATCAAGACTTTTTGGGTAAGTTCCCAAGCCTTAGAGAGGCTCTCACGACGCTCGGCAGGGTTTTCGATAACGTTGATGACGTAGCCCAGGTTGACGATATCGGCTGGAATTACAGGAGTGTTCGGTTGGTAATAGGGGTCCCAACCTGTACTGATATAGCCTTGGTTTGCTGTGCGCTCAACATCACCACCGTGACCACAGCCATAGTCAAAAAACGTGGTATCTTTGCTTAAAATTGCACTTTCTATTGCCAATCGTACCGGCTTAGAAAGGTCAGTTCGGACGATTGCGGCTCTGTGGCGTTCGATTTCAGGGGCTTCTGGGAGTGGAGCAACCATAGCTGAATCCGAAGCATTTCAGATAATATACCTGCTAACAGAATTCATCGCTAGATGAATAGAGGCAGTGGGAAAAATATATTTTTTCACTGCCTCTATTGCTCGATTCATTTTTTGATTCTGTAACCCGTTGCCTTCTGTCTTAGCGGTTACGCATCGCTAAACCTTGCTCGTGGTATTGTATAACCTTGGCATAATCTCCAAGAGCGTAGTAGGCGACTCTTAAACTGCCTAGTGCTTGCGCTTCTACCCTTTGGTCAGGGATAGCACGGGCAACATTGAGGCGTTGTTCATAGTATTCAATGGCTTGGGCGTAATCCTCCAAGGCATCATAAGCGACTCCAAGGCTACCCAGTGCTTGTTCTTCTGAGCGGCGATCGCCTACTTCTCTAGCCGTTAGCAGCCGTTGCTGACTATATTCAATGGCTTGAGGATAATCGCCTAGCGCATAGCAAGCATTACTGAGGTTTCGCAGAATTTGTCGTTCTAGACGGTAATCACCCAATTGGCGTGCGATCGCTAGTCGCTGCCTGTAATACCCGATCGCTTTGGGATAATTCCCCATGGCATAGCAAGCATTACCAAGATTTCTGAGAATTTGTTCTTGAGTCTGATGGTCGCTCAACGTCTGAGCAATTTCCAAACTTTGCTCTTGATAGGCGATCGCGTTTGGCAAATCGCCCAATGCCTTATGAGCAAGCCCTAGGTTATTCAATGCAGCAACTTCTCCGGGTTGGTCTTGGAGTTGCCGCATAATCAGTAAGCTTTCTTCACCGAATGCGATCGCTTGTGGCAAGTTACCGAGATGACGGGAAGAATTGCCTAAAACCCCCAACACTTGACCTTCTAAGCGTTTGTCATTCAATTCACGAGCAATCTCTAGGCTTCTTTCGGCATACGCGATCGCTTGGGAGAACTCGCTCAACGAATAAACCGTTAGACTCAAACTGCCTAACGCTCTTCCTATTCCTCGCTGGTTTTGTTGTTCCGTATAAACTTTTAGTGCGTTGTTAAACGATTCGAGTGCTACCTCAAACTGATGATTCTTTTGCTGCTCAATACCTTGCTCTAGAAGCTGTTCGGGTTGACTACCACAAGATGGTATTTGCTTTAGGACTTCGTCCTGATTGTTGTTGTCTTGCAGAGGAACCACTGTTTGGCGCTCCTCTTTTAATAGACAACCTTCATGTTTGCCGTCATAGTACGGCAACCGGTTTTCCATACCTATTGCCTCTCATGCTCTTCGGATGTCTGGCTGCGATCTTCGTTTGGATGCCAAGGGATCTGTTGCTTGCGCCATTGCGCTAGGTCTATCTCCCACTTACGACTATTTATTCACCAACATCTGTTAGTGAAATGCCGCCAACAGCTACACACCCTGAAACAAAAAATAGGTTGGCATTCTTAGAGCTTTTTTCCTAGCTCATCAAAACTCTAGCATTAGTAATACCGTTAGTGTCCATTAGCAATACTGCTAGTGTTAGTCGCTATCCTTCTATACAGAGGTTAGGAGCGGTTCGCCTACCTGTGTTGTTGCTGAGTTAGAAGTAGTTTGGTTGCAGTAAACTTCACAAGAATTATTAGGACTTTCAATTAATTTAACTTTATAAAGGCTTGCTCCTAGTTCTTGAATCGGCTGTTGCAACAAGTCACGAATATGAATGGCAATGTTTTCAGCCGTCGGAACCACCTTCGCAAAGTAGGCAATATCCTTGTTAAGGAATGTATGGTCAAACGGTTCTACAACATAATCATCGATGACCTTTTGCAAGGCTCCTAAATCAACAATCATGCCAGTGCGTGGGTCAATTTCACCCTTAACAGTTACTTCCAGGTGGTAGTTGTGTCCATGACCGTTGGGACGAGCGCATTTCCCATAGATTTCGCTATTTTCTTCGTAGCTGAGGTCAGGATGAGCGAGCCGATGAGCGGCGCTAAAGTGAGTACTAATGGTCAGATGTGCTTCCATACCGTTTCCTTGATAGTCAGCCCAAAGTTCTGGATGTTCAAATAGCTGAATGTGTACGACTGGCAGGTGAGGAGCAAGCCGTTGCCAAATCACCCGCGCCATGTTTTCTGTGGTGGGTAGGGTTTGTTGAAATTCTGGCCAAACATCGTTGAGATAGGCGAAGTCCAGTTGGCTAGTGACTTCCCGTTTAATGACCTGCTTGACTTCAGATAAGTTAAGCACCATGCCATACTCATCCAGATCCCCCCCCAGAGAGACATACAGAACATAGTTATGTCCGTGTCCAGGGAACTGAGTGCAGGCACCAAATTGCTGAACATTCTCAGCTTCGGTCAACTCTGGTAACCAATAGCGGTGACTCGCTGAGAACTGAGCGCGGCGGTTAATGATGCATTCCATTAGTTCTATGGTTAATCAGAGAGTGTGAAGTTCCGTAAACTGAAGCTGTTTCCAGGATAAACGAATTTTGGTGGCAGTTTCTAGTAGTTCATAAGAAGGAGAGGAGGTTTTAGGCTTTGATAGCTTACTAATAAGCGAGGTCTTTAACCGCATCTTTAGCTTCATAGCGCAGACTTGTTGCGATTCGGAAGAGTTCTTGACCTGTGTGTAGATAATAGTCGTCGTAATTGAGGGTGAATAGTGATAGATCTTCTATGCCATCTCCCAATTGATTAAGGCAGTAGTAGAGACTAGCTGCTACCCCTGCAACGGTGGGAGGATTGGGTTGAGAACGAAAAGTAAGCTGAGCCTGATTGAGGTAATGACGACACTCCTCTAGATAGGCTTGGAACTCTGCAATCAGCTCATCATCAAAGGGATCTGCAGACAGGTCATCGAGTTGAGCGTCTAGAGGATTAAGGATACGGCTTATCAGACGGTTGACGGGTTCATAAACCTCGTGTAACCACTCGTTGAGCTGTGCATCTGCATTTCTTGCGCGTTGCCGATGACGTTGATAGTGTTGTTGAGCCTTAGCCGTGCGCTGTTGGCGATTTTGGAATTCTGTTTGGGGGTAAAAGTATTGTAGCTGTTGGTCGTAAGAGCGGCGGCGCATCGGGTCACCTAGAACCTCGTAGGCAGCATTGACCTGAATAATTTTTTCGGGATCGGCAGTTTCACTCTTACTATCTGGATGAAAGCGCTTGGCTAGGCGTCGGTAAGCCTGTTTAATCTCCGATGGTGTAGCTTTGGGGCTGACATCCAGGGTGTGGTAGTGGTTAGAGTCTGACATTTGAATAGTCTTAAAACGTTCAAAGGATAAAGGTTTACCTGTAGCCAGGTTTATCAATTGTTCGCTGTACCTGCACTCCCTATGTGCAGGCTACTGAGTGGAAACTAGTTGTCAACTTTCAAGCTAGCGCATTACCTGTTCTCACAACGGGTAAAACGTTTCGGTTCGGAAGGAAATGTAATAACGGGACAGCGATCGCGTTCGTGCCTGAATGCGCCTGTCTCCGACTGTTCGCTTAGTTCGTTAGGAAAGCGATCGCTCTTTTTTTCAAAAAACTGCATAAGGGGTACTACCTCTGGAGATAGAGAGATACAGCAGCACCGCCTAGAAGACTTTCCTAAGAAAGAAAGCTCACTCTCAAAGGCATTCTGCACAACCTCTGACCTCTACCTGAACTTAAGAGCAACTGAAAATGGCGATCTATCTTCAAACCGAATTCGATGACAACGTACAAGGCGCTGCTACTGACGACTTCCTCGCTGGCTACGGAGGTAACGACACGATATATGGAGGTAGCGGGCTTGACTCCCTGCTTGGTGGAGATGGGGACGACTTTTTAGACGGCGGTCTTCCAGATTCTTTTGTTGACGATCCTAACTATCTTGATGGTGGTAATGGTAACGACACCCTGATCGGAAATAGTAGCAATGACGTTCTACTAGGTGGTGATGGTGACGATGTTATTTATGACTACGGTGCAGTTGGTACGAGTGACTATATTGATGGCGGCAATGGCAATGACTTCATAAACTACAGCTTATCTTCTGGTAGCGGCGTGATCTATGGTGGCTTAGGAGCTGATGTCCTGGTCGGTGGAAGTGGAAATGATTACATCAATGCCAATGCTATTGATGTCGCCGACTTTTCCTCTAACGCTCTCGACGGTGGTGCTGGCGATGATTTGATGTACGGAGGTCTTAGCAGCGACTTCATGCTGGGTGGCAGTGGGAATGATAGCGTCTTTGGTTTCGGTGGTAACGACACCATCTATGGCGGCTTAGGAGCTGATGCCGTATACGGTGGAGATGGAGATGACTATATCAATAGTGATGCCCCAGATGCCGCAGATTTCTCCTCTAGCTATCTTGATGGAGGTAACGGGGATGACACCATACTCGGTGGATTTGGCATTGATACTCTGCTCGGTGGTGATGGCAACGATGGTATTTATGATGTGGGTACAGTCGGTACGCTTGAGTTCATTGATGCTGGTAATGGCAGTGACATCGTCAATGCTAGTTTGTCTTCTAGTAACTACGATATTTATGGCGGCTTAGGAGCTGATCTCCTGATCGGTGGCAGTGGAAATGACATTATCAATGCTAATGCGATTGATGTCGCCGACTTTTCCTCTAACACTCTCGATGGTGGTGCTGGTAATGATGTGCTGTTTGGGGCGATTGGCAGCGACTTCATGCTGGGCGGCAGTGGGAATGATAGCGTCTTTGGTTTCGGTGGTAACGACACCATCTATGGCGGCTTAGGAGCTGATGCCGTATACGGTGGAGATGGAGATGACTATATCAATAGTGATGCCCCAGATGCCGCAGATTTCTCCTCTAGCTATCTTGATGGAGGTAACGGGGATGACACCATACTCGGTGGATTTGGCATTGATACTCTGCTCGGTGGTGATGGCAACGATGGTATTTATGATGTGGGTACAGTCGGTACGCTTGAGTTCATTGATGCTGGTAATGGCAGTGACATCGTCAATGCTAGTTTGTCTTCTAGTAACTACGATATTTATGGCGGCTTAGGAGCTGATCTCCTGATCGGTGGCAGTGGAAATGACATTATCAATGCTAATGCGATTGATGTCGCCGACTTTTCCTCTAACACTCTCGACGGTGGCGCTGGCAATGATGTGCTGTATGGGGGTCTTGGCAGTGACACCCTACTCGGCGGTACGGGTAACGACATCCTCTCAGGCTTTGAAGGATTTGACATCATGACAGGTGGAGCCGGAAGTGATTCTTTCGTTCTGGGTGGCTTAGGGAATGCTTTCTACCTGGGAGCTGGCTACGCTACGATCACAGATTGGAATCCGTTTGAGCAAGATACCATTACAGTTGATGCCGCTTTGTTCAATGCTAATGCCTACCAGTTTAGGGTTGGAGATTTTGGGACTGGCAGTTCGACTCTCGATACCGAAATTCTCTGCTTAGGTGACAGAGTGGCTGTGGTGTCAGACTCGGCTGACTTATTTGTGGCGTTAGCCTTTAGTACTAGTGTTTTACTAACCCCAGTCTAGTGAACGTACACCTTCTGCACTGAGGACTGGAGTTTAGACTAGTTTCCGGTGCAAAACGCAGAAACTCTCACCCATCAAAGCTCCTAAAGAAACTGGATAGGTTGCCAATCGATAATCATTTGAGAGAGTGGGAAGGTAGCGCCTCAGGGCGCTACTTCCCTTTATTACACTGATTATCATTAGTTATTTCGTAATTAGAGCGCGGGACTTGCGAAATGCTGCCACTATTGAACAAGCTAACGAGCAAATTACCCGTGCCGAGAAACTTTTGGAGTTAGCCCAAAACTTGATTGGGACGATACCACCCAACTCCTAATCAAGAGCATTAATAATGAAATAAGTACATTTGCTTAAGAAAATAAAAGATGCCAAGACCCACACAAGCCCAGATGTCCCGAACCCTGAGAAAAAGCCAACCTGATGTAGCAAAGGACATGACAAAACGGCAGATGGAGTACTACATGGGTGCTAAGCTAATTGAGGTTGGGGTTAACCCAAACTCAGCTATTTATCGATGGTCGGTAGAGACAAAGGGTAACAACGAAGTCTGGACTTACAGTGCCTACTGGGGCGATTCCAAAGAGCAACTGCTAAAACAGGAGCAGGAATCACCAAACAACTCGTAACGCTCCTACATCACATAACAACAACTCATAAGTACCAGAGGAGCAGGGTACAACAACTGCCAGCCCTCATCTACCTGACAGCGATGGTTAACCAATAGCAGACTACTCTATTGCTTGCCAACGCCTCTAGCTATTTGTATTAGTCTTTTAGATTCGGACAAGCTGCATAGCCAAAACTATACATTAAGCTACGATTGAAGACCTCTTCAACCGCAAACTTGTCCGGATGCTCTCCTAAAAGCACCGTATAAACCAATAATAGCGACCTGATCTTTAATTGGAGTCGCTAAACTCTGTGAAAAAATTAATAGCTCTCAGTCAGATAGAAAAAAGCACTTAATGATTGGGATTCTTTTAGTTTTATTCTCCAGTGAAGGGTGGTTCAGTAAAATTTAGAGAACTATATTCCTCTAATAAAACCAACACAATAAGTCTATAAAAATAGCATTAAACTCTATTGATTGGCAACCTTAAATTTACAAGTGTAAGTAGCACTTGATGAGGTGATATTACCTAAAGCTACAGTTCACATTAGGTGAAAACTTTCTTAAGTGTGAAAAATCATCCACCTCATTTGTTTAATTAAATTCCTTTATCAATCAATAATTTCAAATACCAAAATCCTGTGGATTAAAAACTCGAAAGCTGGGAGGGATAATAATGTTTAGTGAAAATCAGCCAATACGAATCGTTCGATCAAGTAGATTTGAACCGCAGAAAGTTCGGCGTTTTCCCAAAAAATTTATCTCCTTCCTGGTAGGAACTATGGTTCTGTCTGTAGGTGCTACTGCAATAACTAGTTATTGGGTTGTTCGTAGTTTGATCATTGACAGTTTGAAGGCAAATGCTCTCCTGCAAGTCCGGAACGCAGGGAATGAAATTGATCGGCAATTAGCAACCCTACTTGCTCAGGTGGAGGCTTTGGCTAGTACTGATAATGTCAGGAATCTGAATTGGTCAACGAGTGAACCCTACTTGCTGCGAGAACTGAATCGGCTGACAGACTTTCAGATGTTTGTCATGGCGAAATCTGATGGCTCCTACTACGCAACAAATACTGGTTTATCAAAAGCCAATCTCAGTCATCACACCCACTTTAAGCAAGCTTTGGAAGGAAAAACCTTTGTCGATGATCCAGTGGTTTTCCCCTCCACTGGAGAGCGGTTCGTTAATATCGTCGCTCCGATCTGGTCTATCCCTGGTAGCGATCGCACTCAACTGTCTTCAGAAGATAGCTCTGAAGTTTCTCCAGAAGATAGCTCTGAAATCTCTCCAGAGGATACTGCTCAAGGCACCGATAGCCTCACTTCTGAGCTTGACCAAAAGAGTCAACCGATTGGAGAATTTGCGGGTCCCGTTTCAGTGACGGAGCTATCAAATGTTGTGACCAAAACACGCTTGGGTCGTGAGAGTTACGCTTTTGCCCTTGATTCTAAAGGAACCCCCTTTGTCCATCCTGATCATGACCTTATTAAAAAGAGCAGAAGTTTCTTAGAATCTACAGACCCAGACTTAGTGAAAATTGCACAAGCAATGGTGAACCGTCAACAGGGGGTTCAGCAGGTGCAAATCGGGGGAGAGTCGGTTTACGTTGCCTACTCGCCACTGGATAAGGCTAATTGGTCTCTAGGTTTGGTTATTCCCCGTGCCAATTTGGAGGGGGAGCTAAGGGGGCTGAATCTGCTGGCATCGGTTGTGGGAGCGATCCTGGTGGTGACAGTGATTATCGCTTTGTGGCAAATGCAATCCCTTGAGCAACTCCGCATCCGCGTAGCGCAAGAGGCACTGCTTAATCGGATAACTGCTCGTATTCGGGAGTCTATCGAACTCGAAACCATCTGGCAAACTACTGTTGATGAATTTGCAGCTCTGTTGAATCTCGACCGAGCGATCTTCTGTTGGTATCACAGAGACCGACAGGAGTTGGAGGTAGTCTGCGAAAATCGGCGGGAAGACCTGCCAACACATCTAGGTTGTATCTCGATCGCATCCTTTGGCGACTTGGGCGATCGCCTCAACCGATGTGAATCAGTGCGCTTGGACAATGTTGCCAAAAACCGCAACTTACCTGCCGATGTCAAACAGGCGTATATCGAGATGGGGATAGCTAGCTATTTGGCTATGCCAGTGTTAGTTCAAGGTAATACTCCCGCCTATTTTATCTGTGTCTACAGCAAGCCCCGACGCTGGAGGGATCGAGAAATTGAATTGCTCGATTCCATCGCTGACCAGTTAGCGATCGCGATTCATCAGACTCGCCTACATACTCAAACCCAGGAACATCTCCAGACTGTCAGTGAGCAAGCTGGACATCTTGCAGAAGCTACTGTCCGACAGCAGGAGACTCTTGCTTATCTAAGTGCGATTATCAACAATCTCGCAGATGGCTTACTTGTAACTGACACTAGGGGCAAAATCAGTCACTGGAATCCTGCCCTGTCAGCCATGTTTAATCTGGAAGACATCAACCTGGTTAATCTGGATTGCAAGGATATTTTTAGTCCTAAAGTGGCAGAACTGGTGGTAACCACCAAGCAATACTTAACAGAAGTCTTCACCGCAGAAGTAGAACTTGTTGGGAACCGATTTGGTAAAGCCGTAGCAACAGCAATCCTCAAACAATCGACATCAAACGGTCTGGACAAAACCTGTATCGGTTCGGTCATTCTAATCCGAGATGTCACTCTAGAAAAAGAAGTTGACCAGGTGAAGACAGATTTTATCTCCACTGTCTCCCATGAGTTGAGAACACCTTTAACATCAATACTCGGATTTGCCAAAATTGTCAGCAAAAAACTTGAAGATACAATATTTCCCAAAGTTCAGGCTGAGGAGGCAAAAACTCAGCGCACCATCAAACAAATTGGTCAAAATATTGACATCATGGTGTCCGAGGGCGAGCGACTGACCAAACTAATCAACGATGTCCTAGATATCGCCAAGATGGAAGCTGGACGGGTTGATTGGAATATGCAGTATTTTTCAGTTCATGAACTGATAGAACGGGCGACATCTGCGACATTTGCACTGATTGAACAGAAGGGACTAGAACTGATTGTCGATGTGAAGGAGGATTTGCCACAGATTCTAGGCGATCGCGATCGCTTGCTTCAGGTAGTGATTAACCTAATTTCTAATGCTCTCAAGTTCACTGACGAAGGCTCTGTAACCTGCAAAGCTACTTGTATCGATAATGAGATTACGATCAGCGTGATCGATACGGGAATCGGCATCCCTGAAGTTGACCAACCGAAGATCTTTGAGAAATTTAAGCAGGTAGGAAATCCTCTAACAGATAAACCCAAGGGTACAGGTTTAGGACTGTCCATCTGTCAACAAATTGTCAAGCATCATGGTGGCAAAATCTGGGTAGAGAGTGAATTAGGTCAAGGGAGTACTTTCTCATTCACGCTACCCATTAGTTGCTCAGCAGTGGATGAAGTCAAAACTATTGATATAAGTACCCCTGGCAAGCAATTGCAATCGGTAGCCAGTATAGAATCATCTCCTGCTGACCTTAATAAAACCATCCTCGTCGTTGATGATGAAGCTCCTCTGCGCGAACTTCTCAGACAGCAACTTACTACAGAGGGGTATAAAGTCAGGGAGGCTAAAGATGGAAGAGATGCCATTGCAAAGGTTAACCAAGAACTTCCTGATTTAGTGATTCTTGATGTGAAGATGCCAGAAATGAGTGGTTTTGATGTAGCAGCCGTGCTGAAAAATAACCCTCAAAGCATGAGTATACCCATCATCATGCTGTCCGTAGCAGAGGAACACGAAAGGGGTTATCGTCTTGGGATTGACAGATATTTGAACAAGCCGATCAACACACAAGAGCTGATCAATGAGATTAGATACCTCCTCTCCCAAGGAACTGCCACAAAAAAAGTCATAGTAGTTGATCGAGAAGATGGCAAAAATCAGTCTTAAGAGGCTTCTGGCTAAAAAAGAAGTTTCGTCTATTTTGAGTGACTTACTCAAGGCGATCGACACTTCTATAAATATTCAGGATGCAGAGGGCAAGCTACTCATAGATAATGACAAAACTCAACCGTTGGAGAAATATCCTGTTGAGCTTGCTGGTGAGGTAATTGGATGGGTAATTGGAGACGATAAAGCATCTCCTGTCGCATCCCTCCTCTCCCATTTAGTCAAGAATGAGTTTGAGAAAAAGACCCTTGCTCGTGAAACGCTGGATAAATATAAGGAACTCAACCTCATATACAACATTTCTGAAAAGATAACTGCCAGTCTGGAACTCAAAGAGGTCGCGAAATTAGTCATTGATGAAGCCAGAAGGCTGATATCAGCAGATAGTGGGTCTCTTATGTTACTAAATAAAGAGACAGGAAAGTTTGAAGTTATAGCAGCCTTTGGTCAAAGACATGAAACCAAAGCTCCCATAGAAATGGGTCAGGGTATAGCAGGCAATGTGGTACTTACACGTAGAGGAGAAATTATCAATGAAGTAAGCTCTGACTCTAGGTTTGTCAAAGGTCATAACAGAGTTAATTCCCTGATTTGTGTACCTTTGCAGATTCATGAGCAGGCTATTGGTGTAATTAATATCAGCAGCGAGGAACCCTTTAACTATACAGCCGCAGACCTTAAACTCTTCATGGCACTAGCCTCTCAAGCCGCATCTGCTATTGAAAATGCTATTCTCCATGAAAATAAACTTAAGCAAGAACGGATTAAAAGTAATCTGGAACGATATGTAAATTCACAATTAGTTGAAGCGATTTTAAATGAGCAAGGCGATATTTCTCTAGCTCCTGCCAAGATGGATATTACTATCCTTTTCTCTGACATCAGAAACTTTACTAGTAAATGCGAGGAACTTGAACCAGAGAAAATTGTCGAATATTTGAATGAGTATTTTACTCACATGGTAGAAGTGATTTTTAGCCATGGAGGAACAGTGAATAAGTTTGTTGGAGATATGATTGTTGCTATGTTTGGTGCGCCTTCAAGGCTGGTTGATAGTGAACGACGAGCTATCGAAACGGCTATTGAGATGCAAAACCGAATTAAGCAAATTCCTGTACCCTGGATTAGGCAGAATTTTATTACAGGCATTGGCATAAGTTCAGGAGAGGTGGTTGTTGGTAATGTTGGCTCTCCCCAGCA
The DNA here is from genome assembly GCA_019358875.1 of Symplocastrum torsivum CPER-KK1. GTDB lineage: Bacteria > Cyanobacteriota > Cyanobacteriia > Cyanobacteriales > Coleofasciculaceae > Symplocastrum > Symplocastrum torsivum. The sequence continues at coordinate 1,290 of JAHHIF010000077.1, read as the reverse complement.
CATGGACTATACAGCAATAGGAGATAAAGTGAATGTAGCGTCTAGACTACAATCTATTGCTAAGGGTGAGCAGATTCTTGTCAGCCGTGGAATTTACGATGTCACGAAAGACTTATTTGAATTTAAAGAAATTGGTAGTATTAAAGTTAAAGGGAAAAAAGAAGCTATAGAAGTTTTTGAAGTAGTTTATTAAAAAAGAGTTCATGAATAAAAAAATATTGATTGTGGATGATGAGCCTTATATAAGGCTTCTGTTGGAGCAAACCCTTGAAGACCTTGAAGATGAGGGAGTGGAGTTACTGACTGCTGATAATGGGGAAGAGGCTCTTGATGCTATTAAGACAGAAAGACCAGATTTGGTTTTTCTTGACGTAATGATGCCTAAAATGAACGGATTTGATGTCTGCAATGCTGTTAAGAATGAACTCAGTATAAAAGGCGTTTACATCATCATGCTGACGGCTAAAGGTCAAGAGTTTGATAAACTCAAAGGCAAGGAAGTTGGTGCTGATTTGTATATGACAAAGCCTTTTGATCCGGATGAAGTGGTACAAAAATCAATGCAGGTTCTCGATCTTGCAGTCTCTTAATTCTCTTTTGACAGAGGCTTGAGGGATTTGACATAAAAGCGATGGCTACGCCGCTGCCTCAAGGGCAGGACGCACTGACTTTCATTAATGTAGAGGTTGATGCGATCGCTCAGACACTACACAAAGCTTGGCGATTAGAAATCGCAGCTACAAAAACCAAGTCCGCCTGCGCGGACTAATGAAAAATTATGGGTTTTGAAACCCGCCTACGCGGGTTTTGTTTGTATAGCCCCAGACTTCCAGTCTGCGGGCAAGTTAACTGTTTCAGTTATTCGGAACCAGCAACATCCGCTCCTCAATTTCTGCCCAGGTTTTTGGCGACACCCGCACGGCTGCTTGTTTGCACTGCACTATAAGACGATTAGTAAAGAAATAACTGTCAAGTGCTTGATCTTCTTCCTCAGTTAACATGAGCATTTCTGGGCTGAGGTTAAGACCATTGAGCCAAGTTTGAACAATTTGATTACAAAAGGCTTCACGCACTTTAAATGGTTGTTTATCATCTGGAACTTTAGGTTTCAGTACTTCCAGTCTGGCTATCATCACAGTAAAGTTTATGTTTTTAAAAATTTTGGCTCTTCAGTACTTAGTATGCTAAATCAACAACTAAGATGCCAATTAAGCAAGCATCTAATTCGGTAATTCTCAAAGTTTCTAAAACCATAGGCAGAGCGTTTAATCAACTTGAGCTTATTGTTGA
>JAHHIF010000076.1 GCA_019358875.1 Symplocastrum torsivum CPER-KK1 | reverse complement strand
GATCTGGATTGGCACTGCTCCACGGACGACTTCGGCTCATATTCGGTCGGCTGGCTCTGATCTAATTATTTGACTTTCACTCTATCTTCCCTGCTCCTTTTTCGCTTAAGTTGACACCAATGATGGCTTTGCGCCCTTACCATATAGCGCATTTATGCGTAAGTCCGAATTAAATGCAGGGTGGACGCAAAGGACGAAAAGGTCACTCTCTAGGTAGGATACTTGTAGACGTTGTTTAACGAAAGTCATGCCACACTTCTTGTTGACTTGGCTACTTACGGCTTTGGCGTTGGTAGTTACAGCCAATCTAGTACCAGGATTTGCAATCACAAGTTTTGTTGCTGCCCTGGTGGCAGCAGTTGTTTTAGGGTTGCTTAATGCCATTGTCAAACCAATTTTGGTACTTCTGACTCTGCCTATCACATTTCTGACTTTAGGCTTGTTTCTGTTTGTTGTGAATGCCCTTACAATTTGGCTAGCGGGTTCTATCACGCCTGGTTTTGTGGTCAGTGGCTTCCTACCTGCTTTGTTGGGTTCGATCATCCTTACTATTGTTGCCAGCGTGCTTAATTTCGTGGTAGATCGAGTTTTCTAACTCGGTGGGTTCAATCTAGTTGCGTCGGCATCAAAGCCTAGATAGCCCCGTGGGGTAATCATCCAATCCTCATAGGTTCTGGTACTCTGGTTGCCGATGAGAACCGTAGTTAGCATATCAACGGGTGTCTCTAAAAGTTTCTCCAACGTGGTGAGGGTAATCTGTTCGTCTTGTCGATAAGCGGCGCGAACGATCGCAACAGGTGTCATCGGGTCACGATACTTTAAGAAAATATCTCTAGCTGTGGCAATTTGTTGAGTGCGAGTTTGCGATCGCGGATTGTACAAAGCTGTAATAAAATCCGCTTGAGCAGCAGCCGTGAGGCGCTTTTCAATCACCTCCCAAGGCGTTAACAAATCACTCAAGCTAATCGCGCAGAAGTCATGCATCAACGGCGCACCGACACGAGAAGCCGCCGCTTGCAAGGCTGTGATTCCAGGAAATACCTGCACACCGGGAGTTTTACCATCCCAACCACCAGCGCGAAGTTCTTCTAGCACCAACCCTGCCATGCCATAAATCCCACAGTCTCCCGATGAGACAACAGCTACAACTAAGCCCCATTGTGCTATTTCAATGGCTCGTTCGGCTCGTTGTCGTTCCTGAGTAATGGGGAGTGCTTCTACAATTTGCCCTGGACGCAACAGAGGGGCAATCAAGTCAATGTAGAGCGAGTAACCAATCACAACATCAGCTTGGGATACAGCCGTTTGAGCGGCTGGTGTCATCTGCTCAAGCTGTCCTGGACCCGTGCCAATGAGGAATAATTGACCAGTACGACCTGTATACTCTTGTTCTGATTGTGCGATCGCAACCGTTACTGCCCCTGGTTGCCCTTCTGCTTTAAAAATTTGTTTTTTCACCTGTAAAGGAGCAACGTCTTGCGCCCCAAAACTATTTGCAGCTAACTGTGCTGCTGCTTCGGCAACGCTAGGGGTTCCTACTTCCTTTTCTACAACAGCCGAAGGATTCGGGACATTCACTGAACGTAAAACTTCAGCCGGAAAGGTGCGTAACGGCAAATTGCGATCGCGACACAATTCTACTAATCCCACTTCATCGGCTTTGATATCAATTGTCGCAAGTCCTGCGATCGCACCTTCTGCTAAATGATGACTCCGACAAGTCTGCTGAATCGCTGTTTCGATTAATTGTTTGGACGTTCCTCGCTCACAACCGATTCCTACCCACAACACTCGTGGATGCCACTGAACTTTCGGTAAGTCTGATTCAGGAGAAAATTGTCGTTGTGTAGCGCTAATCCAAATCCTGGCTTTAGGCGAAATTGCTTCTTCCCGATTTGTCGCCGTATATTCAGGAAATCCAAAGTGAAATGGATGTCCCTGAGGAAGATGCTCCTGCCATAACGTTGAGCCGACTTCTTGAATCACCTGCACAGCTTCGCCTCGTGCGACTGTGGCACTGACAGCCGTCCAATCTCCCTCACCCCGTTGCCAACCAAAGGGAACGCCTAAAGTATCTACCCCTGGTAAACCTAAAGCAGAGGAGGCACCTGTTAATACAGGGGTTGCGCCTAATTGAAGTGCAATTGCTTTTGCTAATTGATCCGCTTTGCCTTGATGTCCGCTACATAAACTGATAACGAACTGCCCTTTTTCATCAACAACCACAACGGCTGGGTCAAGAGATTTATGTTCCAATAGAGGTGCAATCAGCCGCACGACTGCCCCAGTTGCCAGACAAAACACAAAGGCGCGGTGATGATGCCACAGTTGGGCTACGTGGGCTTTAAGAGAACCCGTATAAACCTGAGCTTGTTCAATCGCGCTTAGGGACTCTGGTACCCAAAGCGTTGCACCCGTAGTTTGACTTAGCAATTGCAGCCTTTGGGCAGCGTTGGGAGTTGTTGCGATCGCAGCTATGGGTTGAAATTCACGCCACACTAACGGCATTACCAGTCTTCTTCGTCATACTCTTCATCGTCATCATAATAGACTTGGGTTTTTATCCGTTAGGCAAAAGCAACCACTGATTCGGTAACAAAATCCTGCTACCTGCCCAAAGGGCGAACTATTGTTCTGTGTTGCCCAAGTGGCTCTCCCTTCCTGGTTATGTATTGCCCTTAGGCAGTAGGTTTGGGCAATTGAGCAAAGCTTTCTGAGTAGATTTCAACTGCCATGTTTTCATCATCACGGGTAGCAAGCGATCGCTTTACCTGACCTAAAAAAAGCGGCTTGGAAACCCCAGGTTCGGGATGGAGAATGGTACGTGCCCGAATCGTGAGTTGGTTATCTAGGCCACTCACTCGCCCATAGGAAAACAAATCACTAGCCGCTTGGCGGAGAGTTGCTTCCAGTTCCGATTCTGTAATTTCTTTTGGAACAACGATGACAGTTTGAGCAGCACCAGTGTCGTAAACTACGTTAAACTTTACTGCGCCAGGAATCACCGTGCGGGTGAAAGGCACAATTGCCAGTGCAAACAAGCCAGTAGTAAGCACCCCTAAAAGTCCGGTAGCGCCCACCAGCCGAAACCGGAGACCCCATTTAAAGATAAAAGCGACTACTGTGATTACACCGCAGGCTAGGGTGAGAATACCTACCCACTTAGTAAAGGTGAGAAAATCAGATGTTGTTAGCATAGTTTTGATAACTTACGGCTACTTTAAGAGAAGCCACGGGTATATCTTCATTTAGAGTGTTGACTGTCTTCTATCCTATATTAGATAATCGCTTACTTTTTTTCTAATTTCCAAAGCATATTCGCAAGGTTAGGAGAAATAGTAACTATTTTATAGTCTCCTAACGTTGCCATTTTATCTAGCCATTTTCTGTAACCATCAAGATTAAAGAAGAATATATCACTAAAGTTGCCAGTAATTTGAGGAATAAAGGCTTCGGATTGTGAAGGGTAATTCATACCACAATTGGTGCATAGAGGATTGACGATAAGACTGACATTCGGCTTCAGTAAATAGCTAAGAGTTAGTAGGTCACCTGTTTGGCTATCACTAATTAATAGGGGATTTGGAGATTGATTGATAATCTCAGCTACTGCAGGAAGACGATTACTATAGTATTTGGTCCACCAAACCTCAGACTGCAAACTAATTACGCATGAAACAACTCCACCGGATACAACTAAAAATAGGATGGTTTGCCATAACTTTTGCTGCCAATTGTTAATAAGGCTAGCACCTAGTTTAGTGGCAATAGTATAAGCGACAGTAAGCTGAATACCCAGAAAACACGGAAATAAATACCGACCAATAGTTGAGCGTGTTCCTCCTAAAAATACATCGGACAGAACTAAAGGAACTCCTAGACAACCCGTTAAAATCACAACAAACAGCCAAGTTTGCTTGGGCGCATAGCGACAGAGAAAATAGAAGGAATATCCAACTAACAATAAAAGAGCAACAGTACAGAGATAGAATATAACTTTAGAAACGAAGGGACTGGTTGAATCAGAATTCCAATCAATAAAAATACGAGCAAGGTTACGAATCCATTCCCGAATTAAATCCGGTAGAGTCATGTTGTTAGCTGTCCAGGCTGTTGTCGTTTGGATTTTTGATACCCCTTGGACAACAACCAAAAGCCAAGGAAGAAAGAGTAGAAGAGTTGCAAGTGAAGCCAGTAGGTAGGCAATAGATATTTTACTTGCTCTGAATCTTTCAACCGCAGCTACATAGAGTCCATGTCCAACTAACACAAAACCAGAAAATAAAAACGTATAAATACTAGTTAGCGCCGTAACTGCATAAATCGCCCAACTTTCTTTAGTTTTAAGCCGCATGGCTCGTAAAAGGGCTGCACTCGACAGTAAGATTGTTACTGTCCATAAACTATATTGACGTGCTTCCTGTGCATATAGTAGCTGTATCGGTGAGATAGCGATTAATCCAATAGCGATCGCGCCTGTCAGGGATGATTCAAATAGCTCTAGGCATAGCCAATAGATAGCAGGGAAGGATAGTAAACTGATGAAAGCAGACAGGCTTCTTCTTACTGCTACAGAATCACCAAACCACTTCATCCAAACGCTTGACATCAAATAATAAAGTGGAGGATGCTGAGCATCTTCAGTTGCAAAGTTCTGGACTATCTTGCTTATCCCTCGCTCAGGATTAGGACGTTGAAACGTCTGTAGAGTCTCGCTTGTGATAATCTGATTTTTGGAGAGGAATTGTACGGCTTCTGCCTCTGTATAACCTGAGACTCTTAAGGACGTGTGCGTTTCGTCGTACCAATAGATCTTTGTATCAATATTGGCAAATCTAAAAAATACACCGAGGGCGAGTAAGGTGATCACAAGAAAACTCAAGCTAGTTGGAATTACGCTTAAGCTATGGGTAGATTTTTTATTCACTAGAGTAAATTACCTTATTTTAATCTGCCTCAAGTGAATTATATTTTTCCCAATTAGAATCGTCGATGAATTTAATACTAGAGACTTAAATTGGCGATTTTGTTCTGCCTTCCTCTGTGAAACGTTCACTAGTGACTAAATAATCAGGACAAATAACCTACCAGGTGCCCCGGTAGCAATTGTGAGAAAGAACTATAGCAGTTAGCAGTTAAATTAGGTACGGTTAAAGGCTGTAAAACAAGCGCGACTAGTGGTATGTCAACCAAGTTTTGATAGGTTTGTAGTGGGCGCTTTAGCGCTGAAGCGCCTACTACGAACGGATAAGCACCCATCAAATCAGATTTGACACTCTACTAGCTAGGAAAACAAAAAAGCTAATGGGTGATAGCTGACTGCTAACTGCTGTACTGCTTAAGGCGATCGCTCTAGTGTCCTTACCGTCAAAACTTGTGGTGGCGTTGAATCAGGAGGATAGAGAAAGTCTACTTCCACCGATCTGCGATCGCCTGGTGGCATATTAAGTCTTACCAATGGTTCTCCCTGCTGTCCACGTCGCTGTACCAAATGGACATAGCGAGTCTGAGAAACACCTCGATCATTTTTGTAGGTAACTTGAACCGTTCCTCGGAAGAATACTGGCTGATCGGGGGGTTCCAGAAAGCGCAGTCCCTGATCGCGATTTTCTTGTTGAAGAGGTGTTTGGATTGCCAACGTCACAGTTTGAGTCCGTCTGGTTTTGTTGACGAGTGGCAAGGTGAGGTTATAGTGAACCCCATAATTCCCGTGAGCGAGATAGGCTGTATCTGGGTAGCGTACCAGCATGGGCGCACTTTGAACCTGACTCGTGCCTAACGTTGCCATATTGACGGTACTAATCGGGTAAGAAAAGGCTTTACCCGGTTCAGGAATCCGGAGTTCCTTGCCACCGGAACCATCTACCAGTTCGGTACGCCATTCGGAACCTTGAGCCACACCAGCAACACGACCGTAAATGATATCATCATCGGCTTGCTCTAGGGGTGTCGGTGCTAGATCACGCGGTGCCGCCAAATTGCCGTTCTCTAGTAGTCTCTGCCATTCCTCCCGTATTGGTGCGCGATAGGGAGAAGAACGGTTTGTGCGATCGCCTTTCGTTTCAGGATTAGGACGACCATACATCGCTAAACTTGCCATGTAAACCGGACCATTACTCCGCAACCGCATTAACGTAGAACGAGCATTCCCAAGCGCGATCGGTAAATTGAATAACATCTCACTTTGCTTGGGTGGAATCACAATCTGGGACGGAAAATTGGATTGATGAATCCCACGCAGGACATCATTCATCAACCGGGAACCTGGCCCCGCGTAGACTGTACCGGAAGGATTCTCAACATAGGATGGTAAATCAATAAACGGTGCATCTGGATTCGTGACATAACTCACCGCTTGCAAGATATCCACCTTAATCGGCTTTGCGCTTGGATTGTACACAATCACTCCTAGATACATCGGTTGTGTATCTCTTGGCGTTCTTGCTCTGGCAATGTGATGAGCAAACAGATCAAATCGCCCATTCAGTGGCAAATTTAAGTGAGCCTCTGGGACAGCTTTATTATCAGGGGGAAAAGTCGAAAGCAAAATTCCTTCTCGTTGTACAACTTCAGGACTATTGCTGTTGAACACAGGCACGCGATCAAGTTGCCCTGGTAAAGCACGTACTTCTTGAGGTTGCACCACTTCCTTCAATTCGATAGGAGTGGGTGGAGGGACAGGAATAGCTTGAGCAAGGGTGAAAATTTGCAAAAAAGGTAACATGCACGGATAACTCGTTAACTCACACACACACCAAAAAACAAAGTGAAGCGGAAGTCCGCTCACCACATCCCGGAATCAGAGGGTTCTGGGCTTTATTAGGCGGCTAGGCATTCAGCTTTAGACTGAGTCCCCAAATTGCCGACACATAATTTTACAGTCCTACGGAAGGTGTAGGAAGTACTAAATCGCTATATAGTTTTTATTTGATATAAGCGGCAGCGGTATTTAAGTTGTATGGTGAGAGGATTATTATGCAACTTTTTATGCACATCAGCTTAAGACGAATGGCACTGACTTAACCTTACGATTCTCCACCGATCAATCCTTGCGTGGGGGGGCTGGGGGAGACGCTTGTCCCCCAGTGGGGGGTTTGGGGGGCAACGTCCCCCAATCCGGGTTTTTCCAACAAACCTTTACAACAAACTTTTACAACAAACCTTTAGTTTTCGCTTAAGTCAGTGACATTCAGCTTAAGACGAATGGTACCGTTCATTTGGGCTTAATTTTTGTCTAAGTCCCATTAAGCCTGGTAGTGAGCGCAAATAATCCAATCCTTGGAACAATAGATTAAACACCAGACTTGGTACAGCCTCGCAGAAGTTTTTAAGCAGTTCCCAAACAGATGAGAAGATTGGGAGATGGGGAGGCTTCGATAAGGTTTAGGTTTTAAGAATATCGCTTCTTGTGGTAAGCCCATCGGGTATTTTTGCTTTCATTGGGAGGCACCCGTTGGAGATCATTTAGGAAAAGCTATGCTTACGCTTATTATCGCAGTACTTATTGTTCTGTTAGGTTCAGGGTTGTGTTCTAGTGTAGAAACAGCGCTATTTTCAGTCTCTCCCATAAAAGTTCGACAGCTAGCGCAGTCAAATAAACCTTCAGCAATAGCACTTCTGGCGATTCGGGAAAAAATGAATCGACCGATTGCGACTATTGTGATTCTCAATAATCTGTTTAATATTGTTGGCAGTATTGCGATCGCAAAAATCGCTGATTCAGTCTTTGGAGCTACCGGGTTAGGTTTATTTTCAGGAGTCCTGACTTTCCTGATTATAATTTTTGGTGAAATCATTCCAAAAACGTTTGGTGAACGTTATGCCGAGCGATTAGCCCTACTAGCCGCCCTCCCTGTGAAAGGACTTACCTTTCTATTTATCCCCCTCGTGTGGATTTTGGAAAAGGCTACTGCCCCCTTTACCAAAAGCATAAAACGACCGACAACGAACGAGGCGGAAATCAAGTTGTTGGTAAATATCGGGTATCAGGAAGGAATTATTGAGGACGATGAAGCGGAAATGATCCAACGGGTCTTCCGGTTGAACGATATAACAGTAGCTGACTTGATGACCCCTCGGATGGCGCTAACCTATTTACGCGGCACTCTAACTTTAGCTGAATGCCAACAAGACATTATTACTTCGGAACACACCCGGATTATTGTGACTGAAGACTCGCTCGATCAAGTGACGGGATTCGCCTTAAAAGATGAGTTGCTAACAGCGATGGTTGAAGGAAAAAACGATCAACTTGTCGCTACTCTAACCCGTCAAGTTCGCTTTGTCCCTGAGATGGTTCGGGCAGACCAACTGCTCAAAGTCTTCCTGAGTACCCGCGAACATCTTGTCGTAGTGGTAGATGAATATGGGATTGTCTGTGGTGTAGTAACGCTGGAGGATGTACTTGAGGTGCTAACAGGTGAGATTGTTGATGAGACCGATCGGAGCATTGACCTTCGCGAGATTGCCCGAAAGAAACAAGAAAGAATGTTGCAGGGGAGGAAATTTGAGCTTTAAGGCTATTTAATTGTTCGCTATATTCCTGAGTTAAGGCGAGTCTTCCAGTGTTCTAATCGTCAAAACCTGTGGTGGTGTTGAATCTGGAGGGTAGAGAAAGTCTACCTGCACTAGACGTTGGTTAGATGGCGGCATTTTCAGCGTCACCAGTGGTTCAGCCATCTGTCCTCGCCGTTGTACTACATGCAGGTAGCGAGTCTGAGGCGAACCCGCATCATCGTTGTAGCGAACTCGAACAGTGCCCCGGAAAAAGACTTGTTTCGCTGGTGGCTCAAAAAAGCGTAACCCTTGCCGCAGTTGATCTTCTTTAATAGGTGTCTGGAAGGTGAGGGCAACGGTTCGAGTCTCGCGGGTGGGATTGACTAGGGGTAACGTGAGGCTATAGTGTACCCCGTAGTTTCCATGAGCAAAGTAGGCGGTATCTGGATAACGCACCAGCATTCTTGCACTCTGGCTTTGACCCGTGCCCAAGGTACCACGAGGAAGGGTACTTAGCCCGTAAGAAAAGGCTTGTCCTGATTCGGGAATTGTCAGGGTTCGGGCGGTTGGACTATCAACTAACTCGGCTTTCCACGCAGAACCTTGAGCGACACCTGCTACACGACCATAAATCATTTGTCCTGTGGTTGTTTCAGGAGGAGTGGGAACGCGATCGCGTGGAGTCGCCAACTCACCTTTCTCTAATACTGCTTGCCATTCTTCCAAGCTTGGTGCCCGTTCATTTCCAGCCGCATCAACTGGTGCATAGCGGGCAAGACTAGCCGCATACACCGTACCACTACTTCGCAAACGCATTAATGTCGAACGACCATTGAGTGGTGGTTCTAAACCCCGAACGGGAATCGGTAGATTCAGCAACAATTGACTTTGCTGCGGCGGGATTACTACCTGAGAAGGAAAATCGGATTGCCGACGCGATCGCAAAATATCACTCATCACACGGCTACCTGGCCCGGCATAAACCCTACCAGAAGTATTATTCACTTGAGATGGCAACTCAATAAACGGTGCATCAGGCTGACTTAGGTAACTTGCCGCCTGTAAGACATCTACCGTTACTGGTTCAGTCCCCGGATTGTGCAGAATAACCCCTAGATAAAGAGTACGCAAATCTTCTGGTGTCAGTGCTTTCGCAACATGATGAGCGAAAATATCAAAGCGTCCCCGGAACGGAAAATTTAAGTGAGCATTAGGACTGCCTTTGCCATCAGGGGGAAACGTAGACAGTAAAATCCCCTCTGTCTGCACCAATTCAGGGCTATTGCTATTGAATACCGGGACATTATCTAGTTGTCCTGGAATTGCACGCACTTGTTGTGGCTGCACAATTTCTATCGGTGGTGTTGGAGTGGGAGTTGGTGCTGGGGTAGCTTGAGCAAGGCTAAAAAGTGGCAAAAACGGCAGCATAAGGTGATGAGGCGAGATTTAACCACAGAGATACTAAGATACAACGAGTCGGCTCAACCTTAGGCTTACTCTCATCAAAGCATTCTCTGAACTTGTAAAGACGCAATTCAACAGCCCAGGTTTCGAGGTAATCCAAAGGGATTCAATTGTAGAGGCAATTAGAAGTGGTTGAACAAGCTGCCCAAGTGCTATACCTAACTTGTATATCAATACAATTTTCATCCGTGGTGATGGGTGCTCACCAATGACGACCATTTGGCTAATCAGGTTCAACACTTCAACTGATACTCCAGAACTAGTCCAACGATAAGGCTTTACAAATAGCTTCTCAGGAGAATTGAATAATGAGGCTGGTATTTAGTCGAACCCGCGCCCGGATTTTAGTGTGTCTAGGTGCCTTCTTACTAGCTTTGTTGAGTAGCCTCCTTTTGGGTACAACACCCAGTCCTGCTCAATCTCAAGCTATCACCAGCTCACCACCAGTGGAAATTACACAAGGATGGGAATATCGCTGGGGAGACTCCCCTGTTGATGAAGGCGGTATTCCTCTTTGGACGAAAGAGAACAGCTCTAGTTCCGAATGGAAGCCATTGAAGTTCGGTGAAAACCTTAAAAAACCCAGTCAAGAGATTAATATTGCTTGGTTGCGCGTTCGCTTACCAGAAGGTCAGTGGCAAGCTCCAACGCTATATCAAAAATACCCTAATATTTACCAAAAATCTAGTTATCTATTAGAGATTTATCTAGAAAGTCAGTTAATTACTAAAGTTGCTTCCTTAGACTCATCAGATTACTTCAAGCCAGAAAACAATGCGCTTGATTTTATCCCTTTAATGTCTGATGCTTCAAATAAAACCTTATTCTTTAAAATTTATGCAGATAAGCCGGATTCTGTTATCAAACAAGCAAAAAAAATATTACTAGGTTCTCACAAGGATTTAGTTCAAGATTTTCTCCAAAAGAATATCAATACCATTGTTAACTTAACTTTAGGAGGCTTTTATACTTTAATTGGAATTGTGACAATTTTATTGGGTGCTAGAAGCTTAAATAAACCTACTTATTTGTTTTTTGGACTTTTAGCAGTTTCTACTGGATTATCCACTTTTGCTAATAGTGGCAATGTTGATTTTGTTATTGACCAAGTTCAATGGAGTTTTTTAAGGGTAGGAGACAAAACAGGTCTTTTATCTTTATTATTAATACCTGGATTTGTCTGTGCCTTTTTTGAGCAAGTTTTTGGGAGTGGCTACAAAGCTATAATCCGACGAATGTCCCAGGTTTATCTAGTCTTTACGCCTGTATTTTTTGTGTTGTCTGCATTATGTATTACAGGAAATGGCAACAAGCTAATCTGGGATTTGTTTCGTTTATTATTTTCAGGGCATTTTTTAATGTTATTGGCGACTATTGTTGTTATTTTAAGCCATAGTTTTTTCTTTATTTATAAGGGTGAGATTGAATCAAGGATTTTCTCGATAGGGTTTATAATTTTAACCTGCTGTTTTTCAATTGATATATTCTCATTTACATTTAAGAAATACTTCTCAGACTTAAATTTTTTAGAGCATAACTTCTTTTATTTAGGAATGTTGGTTTTTATTATCTTGCTAGGATGGATTGTGCAACATCGATTCATTGAAGCAAGTAATCGTTTGCAATCTTATGCGACAGAACTGGAAGCAAAAAATGCGGCCTTGCAACAAGGTAACAAGCTTAAAGATGAGTTTTTAGCCAATACCTCTCATGAACTCCGTACTCCCCTCAATGGCATCATTGGCATTGCTGAATCACTGATAGATGGAGCTACAGGCACTCTTCCGAAAGAAACAGTTTTCAATCTCTCCTTAATTGTCTCTAGTGGTAGAAGATTGACGCAACTAGTTAACGATTTACTAGATTTCTCGAAGCTTAAACACAAAAATATTTCTCTTCAAATTAAACCTATCGGAATTCGAGAGATTACTGATGTAGTTTTGATGCTTTCTCAACCTCTGATTGGTCAGAAATCTTTGAAATTGGTTAATTCAATTAGCTCAGATATTCCCCTAATTGATGCTGATGAAAATCGAGTCCAACAAATCCTGCACAATCTTATCTGTAACGCGATTAAATTCAGCGAGATAGGTGTTGTTGAAGTATCAGCGGCTGTAGTAAAGAATTACTTGAAAATTACTATTTCAGATGCTGGTATTGGTATTCAAGCAGATAAATTAGACAGAATTTTTGAAGCTTTTGAACAAGCAGACGGTTCAATTGGTAGGGAATATGGTGGCACGGGTTTAGGCTTAGCAGTTACTAAGCAGCTAGTGCAGCTACATGGAGGAGAAATTTGGGTGGTATCTCAACCAGGGAAGGGTTCACAATTTACCTTTACTCTGCCACTATCCCAATCAACGTCTGTCGAGACTCCTTCAACTGTCTCAAAGCTTTTAGAGATGAACAGAGATAGAGAAAAATTGGTTGAGGCAGATATCTCTTTAATGATTAATGATGAACCTTCGGTCGATTCTGAAGCTTTAACCCCAAAAGCAGGAGGATTCCACATTTTAATGGTGGATGATGAACCGATTAACCTTCAGGTGCTAACAAATCATCTTTCCCTACAAAATTATCAGCTTACTCAAGCCTCTGATGGTAAGGAAGCACTAGCGTTAATTGAAAAAGGTTTCAAGCCTGACATTGTTTTACTAGATGTGATGATGCCGAGAATGACGGGTTACGAAGTTTGCAAGAAAATCCGCGAACACTTTCCAGCAACAGAACTACCCGTTGTGTTATTAACGGCACAAAATCAAGTGTCAGACTTAGTAGAAGGATTTAGTTCTGGGGCGAATGACTATCTGACAAAACCAATATCCAAAAATGAACTGCTAGCGCGAATTAAAACTCACATTCAGCTCTCTAAAATTAACATTGCCTATAGCCGCTTTGTGCCACGCGAGTTTCTGGAGTTTCTAAAACGAGAAAGTATTGTTGATGTCCAATTAGGCGACCAAGTACAGCAAGAAATGACGATTTTATTTTCCGATATTCGCTCGTTTACGACGCTTTCGGAAAATATGTCTCCCAAGGAAAATTTCGATTTCCTCAATGACTACTTGAAGAGAGTGGGGCCTGTTATCCGCAACCACAAGGGTTTTATTGATAAGTACATCGGGGATGCAGTGATGGCGTTATTTCCCCAAACACCGGATGATGCCCTACAAGCTGCGATCGCAATGCAACAGCAAGTCTTACTGTTTAATTTAGAACGACAAGCCGAAGACTATCCATCACTTGCGATCGGTGTTGGCTTACATACAGGCAGTTTGATGCTAGGTACGATTGGCGAAGAACAGCGAATGGAAAGCACGGTGATTGCGGATGCTGTGAATCTAGCCTCGCGTTTGGAAGGTTTGACGAAGATTTATGGTGTAGGCATCCTGATTAGCGAACAAACGTTGTCTCAACTGAATAACCCAGAACAGTACAGCCATCGCTATCTTGGACAAGTACTCGTGAAAGGTAAGAAGGCACCTGTTGCCGTCTTTGAAGTCTACGAGGGAGAGTCGGATACGGTAAAGACACTCAAAACGCAAACCCGTAGAGAGTTTGAACGAGGTGTCGAACTTTATGAACTAGAAAAATTTGAGCAAGCCCAGGCTGTGTTTGAGTCTATCTTGGAGCAGAATGAGCAAGATAAACCAGCAAGGCTTTATGTAGAGCGATCGCAAAATGCTCAAAGCGCTAGAAAAGATGGTAGTTGGGAGGAAGCTGAAACCCATCAGGAGAATCGATAGTTGCAGTATTTAGAGGATGGATTTAGTAATTAAGGAGTTGGCGTTCACAGACTTAGTACTGTGATGAAAGAGCGATAACTCCAAAATGAGGACTAGCTATGACTTGGAAGCGCTATTTTTTACTATTCATGGCGCTCTTACTAATTGCGCTTTCCTGGTGGCGTGTAGCAGCAGCAGAGACAGGGTTGATTGTGCGATCGCTAAAACGAGATGAAGTCCCACTGTTGTACGTTGCACCACAAACCACACAAAAAGTACCGGGTGTCCTCGTGGCACATGGGTTTGCTGGTTCTAAACAGTTGATGCTCGGTTACGCGCAGGTACTAGCACACGCGGGTTATGCCGTGATGCTTTGGGATTTCGCAGGACATGGAGCGAATGCTACCCCCTTAGGGCGGCTTTCACTTGAGCAAGACCTAAATGTCGCATATGCCGCCCTCATTGAGCAATCTGAGGTTGATACTGCACGTCTAGCGCTTTTGGGTCATTCAATGGGTAGTGGTGCAGTGATGTCAGCAGGCATAAGTAATGTAGAGCGCTTTGCCGCTACGGTAGCCATCTCGCCAACGGGGGCATCCGTTACGCCTGTCGCTCCCCGCAACCTCTTACTACAAGCAGGGAGTTGGGAGGGAGGCTTTGTTGAGAATGCCCAGAGGCTATTGCTAGCAGCAGGTGGAGAGAATGAGAACTTGACCCAAGGACGAGGGCGATCACTCATAATTATTCCCAAGGCTGAACACATCACCATTCTCTTCCGTGATGCCAGTCACCAAGCGGCACTGAGATGGCTTGATGCGACGTTCGGGGTATCGCGCACTAGCTACTATACTGACCGTCGGATGGTTTGGTATGCCTTACACCTGCTAGCTTGGCTGCTTGTGCTGGGTGCCGTTGCCCCTATCTTCATTGAAAAAGTGTCAGAAAGTCTGGTAAAGGTACAGCCATTCAGACGTTGGTTAGGTTTAATTCTCGCCCCGTTGCTGGCAAGTGGTGTCCTTACCTTGGTTAGTCGGATTGTGGCGATTGAGAATCTAGGTGGTGTACAAGTCGGTGGTGCCGTGGGCATCTGGTTCTTTCTCGCAGGATTGAGTTGGTTGGGTGTTCTCTGGTACCTCCCTCCTCCCACACTACGAGCTATCGGTTTAGGCTTAGCACTCTTTGTCTTGCTCTGGACTGCCTTTGGAGCGATGGCACAGGTGCTTTGGCTTCAGTGGTTGTTAATTCCCCTGCGGTTGAGGCTTTGGCCGTTGCTATCACTTGCCTGTTTCCCCTGGTTTCTCGCCTCTGGAATGGCACAACAGGGTGTCGGTGTTGGTAAACGAGTGCTGTGGTGGCTTGGGCAAAGTTTGGCGTTGGTAGGAGGCTTTAGTTTGGTGCTTTACCTGCTGCCCCAACTGGGCTTTATCTTCCTCTTGCTGCCACTGTTTCCTCTGCTAATGGGGATTTTCTCCTTTGCAGCTACTTTCCTTAACCAAGTGTGGAGCTACGCCTTGGGGTGTGCGCTCTTGTTCGGCTGGATGATTGCGGCAGCTTTCCCCCTAGGGGCTTAGGTTGTCGTGTCTTTAATACCACGAAGAAGCCTCTTGCAGAAATATTTCTTTAACATTATAGAAGGGGTGTTTTAAAGCCCGTAAGTTGCCAATCTCCCAGTATTCCGCACTTGTGCAAGAGGTCTAGTCAATGGTTGAAACAATTATTGTCTTTCTCATCATTGCGCTGATTGTTACTGGGATTTTGCTCAATCCTCTCCTTACCAAACGGCGACGAAACCGTCTCAAAAATCGTCCTTTCCCACCCCTTTGGAGTGCTATTGTTGAAAATAATCTTCCGATTTACTCCTGTCTTTCTCCTGCTGAACGAAGAAGACTTCAGGGACATATTCAAGTGTTTTTAGCGGAAAAACAGTTTATTGGTTGCGGAGGATTACAGGTAACAGAAGAAATGAAGCTGATTATTGCGGCTGTTGCCTGCTTGCTTCTGCTGAACGAGCGAGGGAAATACTTCCCTAAACTTCGTTCAATTCTAATTTATCCAAGCGCATATCTGGTTAATGAAACAACTTCTACGGGAAGTTATATTGTTGAGGAAAGACGTGTAGCAAGATTGGGAGAATCGTGGATAAATGACCAGTTGGTGTTGTCTTGGGAACAGGTGAAACAAGATACTTGCAACTGGAGGGATGGACATAATGTTGTACTTCATGAGTTTGCCCATCAGTTGGATCAAGAGGATGGTAAAGCTGAAGGCGTTCCGGTTTTACCGCGAACCTCAGACTATCCTATTTGGGCTGATGTGATGACACAAGAATATCAACGCCTTTGCCATGATGTTCAACGAGGTACAAAGACTGTCATGTACAGTTATGGCGCAACGAATCCCGCAGAATTTTTTGCTGTAGCGACTGAGACATTCTTTGAAAAACCGCAGCAATTGCTAAAGCAGCATCCTGCCCTTTACGAGCAATTGCAACGTTACTATCAACTCGATCCTGTCCAATGGGTTTGAGGCAAGACAACCTCTCATGCAGGTATGGCAGGTTGAACTTGATAGCGCTTACGAGTTGCGATCGCTAAAACCAACACCCCAAACGTGAGGATTCCTGCTAAATAAAGCGGATAACTATAAGTTGCCGGATTCGATTGGCGAATCAGCATCCCAGCAATGACAGGCCCAAAGGCATTAGAAATGCTGAGATAAGATGCATTCAACCCCAAAGCTGTTCCCTGATCTTCAGGACGTGCATTCAGCGAGATTAGCGCATTGATCATCGGTTGAACGAGTGAATTAAACAGTGAATACACAATACTTACACCCACGAAATAAAACACATTAGCCCAGATAGGCATCAATAAAAATGAAGTACTACGGACAAATAAACCGAGAAACAGGATATAAACCAGATTAAATTTTTTAGTAAGAATAGAGACTCCCAAAGTCTGCATAAGAACACTGAGTACGCCAAAGGTCAAAAACATCAGGGTTAGCGATTCGTTTGTTTGATGTAATACCTGAATAAAGTAGGGTTGAAAGGCGTAGGTGAAGATGGTGAAGGTTGTACCAATCAAGAAGTTGATAATCAACAGAATTCCTACCTTCGGAAAGGCAAGACCTTTGATTAAGTTTTTTAGTCCTAAGTCAAACAAGTTGCCTGTTACAACATTTTTTGTTTGCAGGCTTTCAGGTAGAAAGAAGATTGTAACCACCAGGGCAATTAGTGCGATCGCACCAGAAACCAAAAAAGCCGCACCCAAAGAAACCTGCTGGGCTAGCAAACTTAATACAGGACCCAATACAAACCCTAACCCGAAGGCAGCCCCATTAATACCAAAGCCTCTAGCTCGGTTCTCAGGCGTTGTGACATCTGAAATCACCGCTTGAGCAACCGACGCATTGCCCCCAGTGATGCCATCCAGAAAACGAGCAAAGAACAGAACCCCTGCTGTCGAGGCAGTTCCGGCAATTAAATTCGCAACCACCGTTCCCAGGAGGCTAATCACCAGTAAGGGTTTGCGCCCAAAGCGATCGGACAGTTTCCCAATCACCGGAGTAGCAAAAAATTGAGCAACGGAGTAAGCCGAGAACAACAAGCTCGTCTGGAAATCGTTTAGACCGAACTGCCTACCGTATAGGTAGATAACGGGAATAAGGATGGTCAGGCTGAGGGAATTAATCAGCGAAATTAGGGCAATAATCCAAAAGGTACGGTTCATGCTGGCAACGACGAACGACTGTTCGAGAAGGCGCGTCATTCATCGTAGCCTTTTTAACTAGGTCAGGACTTACGCAAAGCTTTCATCTGTAAGGCGTGCTAGCGATCTGTAAGGCGTGCTAGCGAAGCGTAACGCCCTATTTCCCCATATCTGGTGTAGCTGCGTAAGTCCTATAGGTTACATAGCCGTGCAATCCCGGAGATAAAGTCATCGGTGAACTCACCGACATCTGACCTCTTAGTAGCTGTCTCCATCAGCCGTTGCTTGCATTCCCAGATAGGTATTGGCACGGTGTAGGCGCTCAGCGATCACCTGCCTTCTTCGCAGGCTAATGCCTGGGTTTGCCAGTAGATCTTGGGCAAGCTCACGGGTTAGCGCACTGGTTGCGATGTCAGCTTGGTCAAGTTTTCTGAGATGGGAATAGACTTGGCGGGGAGAAATAGGCATCTTAATACTCCTGTTCTTTTTCTCATTGGTAGTGCCTTGTTATCTCCATACTGGCTCAAATTTTGTAAAGGGGAAATAAAGTCGGCTTGAAGAATCTGTGCTGGTTACTAACTACTTGTGAATGTTCGGTTTTGGGGATAAAAATACTTCATCAAATTGCGTTGGCTAGTTACGGTGCTGCTAATATCGCTCACAGAAGATGAGAGGAAAGCCCACTTTTCCTTAAAGCTAGCTAATTACCCGGAGCGTATAGCTGTATGCTTGTACAAACTATCAGCTTAACAGTTCCCCCCAGGTGGTTCGCTCCTCTGGGGTTTTTTGCCAGCAATACAGTTAGGGCACTCTTGGGGTGCGCTCCGACAAGGACTTGAAAAACGCTTGTAAGTAGCATCTAGTCAGTTGTTTCTGCGCTTGAGCTTGAATGAGTATAGAAGGCGATGAGTTGAACTGCCCGTTGTAGGACGCGATCGCGCAACTCTAATGGCTCTACTACTTCCATATTCGCTCCAAACCCCAACACATACTCACAAGCTTGCTCTTCCACATCAAACCGGATGGAGATAGTAACCCATCTATCGATGTCTGGTGGGTTAACCTGCTCAATGCGGGCGAACCGTCCAGCATAGCGCAACCGGGGCAGCAATTCTGGAGCAACGCGCACTGTCACAACATAGCGAGGAAGATTGGCTTTGAAGTCAGCCGACGATTGTTGCCAATAGTTGGCTAAGTTGAAATCGATAGGACGAGTACAGGGTTGATCCATAATCGTGGCACTACGCACTCGTGAAATGCGATAGGAGCGCACATCACCCTCCACTGCCGCGACCAAGTACCATACGCTTCCCTTGGCAACCAGCCCTAGTGGCGCTACCAAGCGTTCAACGATTATGCGATCGCTGCGCTCATAGCTTAGGTGTAGCTGACGTTCTTGCCAAATTGCCTCCTGAAGAGTTGGGAACGCCGACATCTCTTCCTCCCATAGATGCCAGCCTGTTGGATCGACATGAATCCGTTGGCGAACTGCTTCTGCCTGCTGGCGATACATCGCAGGCAGTGCTGCCAGGAGTTTGATCAAGGCTCCTTCAAATGCTTGGTGCCACCCCAAATCGGCTAACAGGTGGCTCGGTTTGGGTAAAAACAGCGCCTGAATCTCCGCTAGATTCAGTCCGGTCAGCGTCGTCTGGTAAGCTTCCAATAAACTCCAACCACCCCCTTTGCCACGTTCTGCTACAACAGGAACTCCCGCACTGCTGAGTGCTTCCATATCCCGGTGAATCGTGCGCTCAGACACCTCCAATCGCTCTGCCAATTCCCGTGCAGTCAGACGACGATGAACCTGCAACAGCAAGAGGATGGAGAGAAGGCGATCGGCACGCATGGCTTTAGAGCATTCTGGTAGATTGGGGAGTGGTTGGGGCTGACAACATCAGGTAAATCTGTACCCTTAAGTGTTGAAAACGTCTCAAGGTGTCAGTCGATAGAATTCAGCATCACGCCATTGGTTTATTCCTGATGCACGACCTTTTCAGCAAAATACTTCCCCCAGTTTGGCTGTCGTCCATCAATATCAGTAAAGCCGTATTCCGGGGCGAGATTCCATGTACTCAATACGCCTCCTGACTTCTTAAATACATTCGGGTCAGAGGCTAGCGCTGCCACCGCCCGACCAATGTAGAACGGCGTTTCAGAGGCAATGAAATGTGGATCTTGCTTCGCAGCATCTCGCCAGTTTTCTTCAGTAACCCCAAAGTGATCTAGCATGGCTTCGGAGCGGAGAAATCCCGGGGTTAGCGCCAAAGCAGTAATATTATGTGAACGAAGTTCTTGCGCCATGCCATAGGCAAGACGGATGACGGAAATCTTAGCGAGATCGTAGAAGAGATTGCCACGATACGAAAAATTATCTCCATCAGTGACTTCGATGACGAGTCCCTGCTTCTGCTCAATCATGAGTGGAACTGCATAATGGCTGGTAATCAGGTGCGAGTGAATCGCTCGTTGTTGCATCAGTAAACCCTTCTGCAACGAGTGTTCCCAGAAAGGTTTACTCTCCGTTAACTCGTCACCACCCCACACATCATTAACCAAGACATCGAGCCGTCCTTGCTCTAGCTTGACTCGTTCAATCAGGGTTTTGACTTGCTCTACCACCGTATGATCGACCTGTACAGGAATTCCCACTCCTCCATAAGCGTTGACCATTTCCGCTGTCTCTTCAATCGTTTCAGGACGGTTGCCCGTTGCTGGATTTCCTCGAACGCTCCGTCCTGTGCAATAGACTGTTGCGCCTAACTCGCCCAACATACAAGCAATGCCGCGCCCTGCTCCACGAGTTGCTCCTGTGACGATCGCAATCTTACCTTTCAATTGCATAACTGACCTCCTACACTTTGCCAAGACATTCGGTAAACCCTTTGTGTGGTTCACTACTGTCTTTGTGCAGCATAAGAGCCTTTTCTTGACACCTCCTGTCATATTTCAGTAGCAGGGCTACAGGTTTTGAAAGTTGTAAATTATTTAATCTTCGTTCTTTAGCTCCACGAACCTAAGCCGTTGCTTGATCACGAAGCTGAAGCTTTTTGTCCTTTTTTCGGTACCTCTTGAGCCGTATCCGTTGCTGAGGCAGCGGCTTCAGACTCAGGCGCTAAAGAATTACCGTTTGTCGCAGCAGGAAGTGTTGGCGCGAGAATATCCCAAGCCTCTTGAGCCGCAGGAAGAAACTTGTCGTGAGCGGCTTTGGCTTCGGCAAATTTAATTAATGTCTTGGCAAAACTCTTATCAGTCGCTTGCTGCATCTGTTCTGGTGTTAGCGGTTGAGGAGAAAACAGCGCTTCAATCAAGGGGCGTAACTCCACAGCACCTTTGTAGGCTTCTTCTGAGGTTACCCTTAAACTCGCTAAAGTAGCGATCGCTTTTACTGCTTGGATAATCTCTGGTTCTTCACCGTCCTCTTCCAAAGCCTCTGGTGGCTCAACGACAACCAAATCTTCAGCACTTAACCCATTAGCAAAGCTTTCTTCACTCAGTGTGGTATCTTCTGGGTCTTCCATCCGGCGCTGAATCTCTTCTAGTGCCTTTTTACGGGTTTTATCAGTATCTGTACGTCCTGGAACCTCTACAAAAAAACCAAGTTCTCTTAAATCCCTAGTTGTGTAACTTATTGTGGCTTTTGACATAGTTGTTGGTCTATTTTCTACACGGGTGTATTGAACAAGAAGAATACAGAAGTTCAGGAGTTCAGTAGTTCAGGATGTTCAGAAGTTCAGGAGAATCCTGAACAGGAATGAAGGTAAGCCTCTCGCTCACACCGCCTAGACACCAACCTCTGACAACAACTGTTGCATGGTTTCCCAAGTCAGCCCTTGCTGGAGATAACGAGGCGCATCAGGATTGTAGGGACTGGCGACTCGATCTATTGTGACAATCTTTGCGTCTGTTGGGAGTACCGGAATGTCTGGATCAAAGGGGGTTGAACGCACCAAAGAGCTAGAAAAGCCTTTAAATATAGTAATCTGGTCTTCTTCCCCCGCAATCTCAGCCGTGACAATCAAAACTTCCTGCGGACGCTTGATTGTGTATTCCTCTAAACGCCGTCCAATCGAAATTGCCATTACAACTCACTACTGAATCGGTGTAACACTTACTGCTCCATTGCTGAGCGCCCTTGCTTACCAAGCCGAATCAAGACGAAATAGCTCAGGTAAAGCACATAAATTAATAACAAGCTCACGCCGATGAATGCCAAAAATCCAGGTCTGGAATTGGGATGGAAATACTGTTTGAACAGTAAAGGGGGTTCTAGCCCGACTTGACAAAACGATGTCCTGATTGCCCCTGGAGAAAAAGCACAAGACAAGAACGGCAGACTGGCTAAGGCACCTAATGTGCCATAAACACTCACAGCCCAGCGCCATGCAGTGAAAGCAAGTTTGAGAGGACGCTGTCGCTGATCATCAATATCTTCGTTGATATCTACCCAAAACCAGAGGCTAATCGGAATCAGAACACGGGCAAAAAAACCAGAGACAAACCCAATCGGCCAAGCGGCAATCAAGATGTAAATCGTGATCGCCAGTAAGCTGGAAACGCGCCAGTAGATGATCAAGAGGCGTACCATTGCGTCTGCTTTCTTGACAAATGCCCAAATCAGCAGAATTAAGGGCACGATAACCGCAAATAATAGGGCTAAACGGTAATCTGTCCAGACTAATGATCGAAGGATTTCCTCTTGCATTGCTTATCGCTGAAATGACCTTTATCTATGTTATTGCAGTGATGGCGGTACACGCCCTAACCTCCTCAAAAGCAAGCAGCTAAAAACCCTCATTAAGGATTTTTAGCTGCTATGCCGCTTAAGTAATGTGCCTAAACTTGGTGAATCTGACGTTGGGGCGAGTGAAGTTTATTCCTCGTATACACGGCACTCATCGGCATCAGGGTTAGCATCGCAATACAGTTCAAGAGAATTTTTCTTCTTGCCTTTTTGCCGTTGATGTGATGCTTCTGCTTGTAGTTCTTCCACTACATCCCAGGCTGCCGCACAATCACCGGATTCTGAGCCTTGTATATCACAAACAGCCCGCGCAGCTTCACGCTCTTGTTCGATTTTTTCTTGGATGTCGCTCATTGCTTTCCTTTTCCTGATTGCTGTACTTGTGTACAGAAAACTTTTAGTGAGTATTAACCGCTTCGGAAATCTCCAATTAGGTACTAGTGGGTAGTGACTCTGATTAGGAGAGTGCTACTGATTTTAGTTAACATTTCAGTGATACCGCACAACGGTATCCCTTTAACCGGATTGATCTTTATTTTTAAGATTTGTCAATCTCGGCTTACTGCTAGTTAGTCTACAAGTAGTTAGTCTACAAGCGACTAAACCAGTTACTAAGTATATTAACTTATATGAAAGCACTTGTGGAACCTCTCGTTAGAGCTATATCGTTGGTCACGCGATCGCGCTATTAAATTAATCACTTGTAATCGTTAGTGGGGCTTACCTCTTGAGGCGTTCCGCTTAGCGCTATGATAAAGGTTTAACTGCCAGCCAACTGCCTTAACCTGCACCGATTTCGGGAGTGAATTTGGCAAAACGAATGACTAACTCAATTCAGTGGGCAAATGCCTTATCAACCCGTCCCTCGTTGGAAGCAGCCGTGGCGGAAGTGGTAGACCGCGTGCAGCAGTCCTTGACAGCTAGCCCAGATTTGGGGTTGGTGTTCATTTCCTCTGCTTATGCCAGTGAATATTCTCGCGTGATGCCCTTACTAAAGGAGCAACTGTCAGTGCCAGTCCTGATTGGTTGTGGTGGTGCTGGCATTGTTGGAATGAATACTCAGGGTGAAGCGCAAGAACTGGAAGGAGAACCGGCTTTGAGTCTCAGTGTGGCTCATTTACCAGGGGTTAATGTCCACGCTTTTTACATTCCTGCCAATAACTTGCCTGACATGGATAGCCCTCCCGCTGCCTGGGTGGAATTGGTTGGGGTTCCGCCGGAGGAACAACCTCAGTTTATTTTATTAGCCGACCCCTTCTCGTCTGGAGTCAATGATCTCCTCCAAGGGTTAGATTTTGCTTACCCAGGCTCGAATAAGGTAGGAGGACTAGCAAGTGCTAGTGCTATGGGTGCCCAGAGTGGTTTGTTTTGTAACTATAAGCTTTACCGCGAGGGAACCGTTGGCGTTGCCTTGAGTGGCAACATTGTTCTAGAGACGATTGTGGCGCAAGGCTGTCGCCCGATTGGTCAAACGTATCAGGTGACTTCTTGTGAGCGGAATATTATCTTGGAGTTGGCAACGCAGGATGGCACTGAAATAACAGCCAGCGACCCTAATTCACGTCCCCCGTTGGAAGTTCTGCGAGATGTCATTCAAGGATTGAGTGACTCAGACCGCGAGTTGGCACAACATTCGCTGTTTGTTGGTGTTGCCAGGGATGAATTTAAGCAGCAGTTGGGCCACGGAGACTTTCTCGTCCGCAATTTGTTGGGAGTAGACCCCAGAGTTGGGGCGATCGCAATTGGCGATCGCGTCCGCCCAGGACAGCGCATCCAGTTTCACCTCCGCGATGCCCGTACCTCAGAAGAAGACTTAGAACTGCTTCTCCAGCACTATCAAAAAGAAGACCTCCACACACCAGGTGCGGCAGGGGCTTTGATGTTCTCCTGTTTAGGACGAGGCGAACGACTCTACGGAAAGCCTGATTTTGATTCCCAACTATTCCGCCGCTACCTAAACGACATTCAACTTGCGGGATTCTTCTGCAACGGTGAGATTGGGCCAGTGGGGGGCAGTACGTTTCTACATGGCTACACTTCAGTGTTTGGGATTTGCCGCTCAAAGGATTAAGGACAAAGTTAATTTAATCATCCTTGTTAGAGCATAATTCTTCATAGACTTCATTGATTTTCGTTAGGACTTCCTGAGCCTTCTGTCGAAGTTGAGGATTGTGAAAAAATAAATCTGGATGACATCGTTTCACTAAAGCTCTGTATGCCTGTTTTACGTCCTGCGTAGAAGCATCAGGTTTCAGCCCAAGAATCGCATAGAAACGTGTTATTTTCTTCTGCTTTATCGGTGATGTATGTCTATTCCTTGGAGATGTAGTAGGTGTTTTTCCCGTTTGGCTGTTTTGATTTCGCAGTTCTTGCTTTAGCTTCTGTAATTCATCATCAATTTCGAGAGCGCGAAACTTATCCTCCATGTTTTCCATTAGTTTCGGTTTCCCGTGTTTTGAATTATCAGAAGTATAGACTTATAGCAAAAGGCAGAAGGCAGAGGGCTTTTATGTTTATTACTAGTACGTGCTCATTTCAGCCGTTAGATCTGTCCTAACCTTTAGGCAACAGCTATACCAAAACCCTCTCCCGACGACACTCATTTTGCTGATTTATTTAGTAGATAAGTTAGCGCTCACTATCTCTAATTCTTGATTCAGATTATCCAATAAACCCTGTAATAACTGTAGATAATGACGCTGTGTTGTCATTTTTAAGGGTGCTTCAGTTACTTGAATATTAATAATTTTTTCTGCTATTTCTTCGTAGTCGTGAAGTATCGAGAAGGCTTGAGTACTGAAGCGAGTCAGATAGTCAGAAGCCGCTTGAATATAAGCTTGTGAAACTTGTTCCATATAAGTAGATGAGGCTTCTGTTTGCTCGGGAGCTGTTGTACTTTGGTTAAAAAGATAGGTAGCGCCTCCCACTACAGCCGCTCCCATTGGTCCTCCTAAAATCCAACCTAACCCCGTTGCTAAAGCTACCGGAGCATTATCTCTCGACTGTTTTGAATTATTAGGTTGCTGGGGTGGTTCTGGTAGGATGACTTCTGGTTTGTCAGGAAATAGAATCGACAGATTAGGAGGTGGAGTGTGTTCAAAAAACTCACAGGCTTGATGTACCCATTTCACCACAGCCTGTTGATAGTCTTGTATGGCTTGTTTGAATGCTCGACATTCCCAGGTGTTAAATGTACCTTGTTGTAGCGCATCAGCCACTTCAGATTGATAGCGATTGAGAAGTTTGGGCAGGTACAGCCAACTTTGGAAATCTGAAACACTTGCAGAGAAACCTTTTTGAATCAGTTTCTGTGCTTTTTGTTTAATTTCAATTTTTGCTATACGCTTAGTTTCAGCTACTTCTAATTCAGAAGCGATCGCGTCCAATTTCGCTTGCATAGCAGTCTTGATCTGAAATGCGATCGCCTCTACACGAGAAAACCGGATAGCCAGCTTTTCTTGTTGAACCGCCACAATCGTTTGCAAAGCAGATTCAAAGATCGCTAATCCTGTACTTTGGGCTGCTGACACATCTCCTTTGAGTCTTGCTCGTAGAGCAGGTAGCGCATCAACCCGGTACAGATTACTAACATTATTCGGTAACTCTGCTCGAAAACTTTCTGCTACGAAAAGTAAGCGGTTATAGACTTGCTTTTGGTCTTCAGGTTCTAGCAAATTCAGAAAGTTGACCACAAAGATAACTGTTTTGATGCCTCTATCCAGCAGCCAATCTCTCAGATTTTCCCGCTCACCTAACGTCATTAACTTCCGTGCATCTAGCACCTGAACAACTAAATCTGCTGTTAGCAGTTGGTCACGTACTAACGCATCCTGTGCTTCTGCATCATTTGTTCCTGGCAAATCCAAAAATTCAACACCCGTTTGCAGGAAAGGATGAGGACAGTAAACATGAACTGAAGCAACATCATCTCGCATCCGTCGTTGGTCATCTAGGATGGCAAACTGCTTCAGGACATTAGTACCGCTTTCAGTAATTTCTCCGCCATCTAACAGGGTAATTCGGGTATATGGCTCACTCCCATATCGAACATGAATCGCCGCGCCTGTGGTTGGAATTAAATCAATCGGTAATGTACGATTGCCAAGTACTGCATTGAGCAGCGTTGACTTACCGTAATTAAAAGGAGCAAAGACAGCAATCCGAAAAATCGGGTCTTCGAGATAGTCACAGATTGCGATCGCATCTCGATAAAGCTGTGAGTTTTTATCGAGTTCAAGGACACCGATTGCCGACCTGAGATTGTTTACAAGGTTCTGATAAACGTCCTGATGTTGCATAGTGTTCTATCTCTTTAAATCCGCTTGATTCAAGCAGCCGCTGCTAGGAAATTCTGATACACCGTCTCTATGCTCCGAGATTCAGAAGAGATATTCGCCTCCAGTTTCTTCAGACGCTCTAATTCTGCACCCTGATTAATTTCATAAGATTGCTTTTGCTGGAGCAGATTATCTAACTCAGATTTGCGAGCTTGGATATCATCATCTACTCGCTTGGTTACTTCACGTTCATAAGTATCAAAACATTCTTTTACAGCGTCATAAACGAGGTGTGATTGCTCATTTGCCACCTGTGGCAGATGTTTTACCAACTCTTTCTTTGCGGCTTTCACGACTTCTTTACGAGCTTGATCAGCTTGAAAAGCACCAACACCTAAACCTAGCAACGCTAAACCAATTGGACCCAGGATAACAGCCGCCGGAAAAACAGTAACAACAATCCCGCTGATTCCAATTACTGTGAAATAGTTAAGTAAAATACTTTTCCAGTCAAAGCCTGCTCCCGCCATTGCAACACCAGCAATGTTACCTGTTGATAAGGAAAACAAGCCCATCGCCCAGTTCGCCCATCCTGAAGATTGTTCCTCAGCCGTTGTATTTGCCTCAGTCTGTACCTTTTTCCCTGTCAACTTCTCATTAATCAGATCAGTTACCTGACTATAAGAAGCCCCATAGTTTGCTGCACTCTTGGATAGCTGTAAAAAGGCAGCATTCATCTCTTGCTCAGCACCGCGACTCCAATCGGCAAGCTTGTCATTGATATACTGCTCGAATGCCTTTTGGAGAGATTCATTGAACGCTTCCCGTTTTCCCTGGTTCAGGAAATCCATTAACTTTAATTCAGGCTGATAGCGTAAGAAATCGGCTTCAAACGTATTATCCAGGTTCAACACATAAGAACGGAAGGAATCAGCTACAGCTTTCGCCTTATTATCACGAGTATTTCGGATTTCCTCTTGAAATTGATTGCGGATTTCGGTCAGTTTTTTGAATTCGGGTTCAACCGAGCTAATCCTTTCCTTCAATTGGCTAGCATCCTGCTCAAGTAAAGGGATACGACGTGCGATCGCTTCATGAACATGAGTCGAGGCTTGCCGTGCTAGAGTTCTCGCTTGCCGCAGTTCAGAAATCCCCCGCTCTTGTGTCAAAAACGTGTTCAGTGCGCCCATAAACTCTGGAAAGCCAGTGTCTTCGAGAGACGCAGAAGAATCTTTTATCCGCCGACGCAGTGCCTTAATTGCAGAAATTTCAAAAACTCGTTCATCATAAATATCATGACCATCCACCTGACAATAGTCAGCCAGGTTAGTTTTAAAAACTCGCCGTAGTTTTCCCTCAGCTTCTTCGAGTTCTTCAGTATCATCAGGGTCAATTAGGCTTTCTCTAACCTGATCCCAAGCATTGATCAGAAAGAAAACACTTAATCCTCGACCTTTAATATAATTTTCTAAATAGCGACGCTCCCCAAGCGTACAAGGTTGTGAGGCTCTAAGAACAAAGAGGATTGCATGGCAATTATTGATATAACCGAGAGATAGCTCGTTTCGCGCTTCTGTATCATTGAGTCCTGGGCTATCAACAATTTCAATTCCCTTTTCCAGCAAAGGTAAGGGATACTCCACCACAGCATAATCAACGTCAGGAAAGGCTTGCTTTTTCTCTTGCTCTAGCCTCTTTGCTTCGGCAGGGTCAATTGTGTAATTCTGCTTAAAGCTCTTAAAATCTAGTTGTTTAGGTGGTTTGCCATCATTAAAGTGAACCGTTACTTTCTTTTCTAATCCATAACGTAAAACCGTTAGCAAGGCAGTGCAGGGATTCACATCACTGGGTAATAAGTTTTCCCCAATTAAGGCATTAAGAAACGTACTTTTTCCTCGTTTCATATCACCTAAAACCAGAAGCCGAAACACCCCAGAACGCAAGCTTTCACCAACTTTAGTTAAATCTTCTCGCTCTGTATCCAAACCTAATCGTCCAGAGTTCTTGTCCCCCTCTAATTCCGCTTTCTCTAAAGTTTCCGCCATCCTACCCAGGCAATTTGCTACCTCGGAGCGCACTTGAGCAATCCGATCTAAATCATTGAGAAAACTTGCCGTTTCAATTTTGTAGCTCATGTTAATTATGCTTCAGCTAATAACTGGTGTGATTGGAGCAAAGCTGATAGAAGACTCAACTAATTTCAGTTCTGGTGTTCGGTGCCCACTCCACTATTTAGGCAGGAGATGCCAGCAAATGCTCATACGCTGTCTCGATACTTTGGCATTCAGATAAGACATCTGTTTCCAATTTCCTTAAACGGTTTAATTCTGTTTCCAGGTTAATTTCGTAAGATTCCTTTTGTTTGAGCAGATTATCTAACTCAGATTTGCGAGATTTGATATCATCGTTGATTCGTTTCACAACTTCCCGCTCATAAGCATCAAAACACTCTTTGACAGCTTGATGAATCGGTTCCCCTTGTTCTTGTGCTATCTGAGGAAGATGTTTTACAAACTCTTTTTTAGTTGCCTGAATTAATTCTTTTCGAGCTTGTTCCGCTTGCATAGCGCCAATTCCTAAACCGAGTAGGAGAATGCCTACTGGTGCTGCAACCAACGACATCGAAAAAATTGATAAAAAGCTCCAGATTCCAATGACAGCAAGAGAGTTAAGCAGGATGTTTTTCCAATCGAACCCTGCCCCCGCAAGTGCTACACCTGCAACATTACCTAATGCTAATGAGAAAAATCCCATCGCCCAACTTGTCCATCCCGGAGAATTGTCTTCAAACTCAATGGTTTGTCCTGCGTAGACTTTTTTTCCGATTAACTTCTCTGTCATTGACTCGGCTACCTGGCTATAAACCGCACCATAGTTGGCAGCACTTTTGGATAGTTGTAAGAAGGCTTCCTGCATCTGTTGCTCAGCCGTGAGTTCCCAAGCCATAATCTTGTCATTGAGGTATTGCTCAAATGCCTGCTTGAATGCAGTATTAAATTCTTCTCGTTTGCCCTTTTGGAGAAAATCCAGAAAGCCTATATCGGGCTGGTAGCGTAAGAAATCGGATTCAAACGTGTTGCCGAGATTCAAAATATAAGTGCGGAAAGAATCTGCGATCGCACTTGCCTTACTATCCCGAACTGCTCTAATCTCATCTTGGAAGCAATCGCGAATCTCATTAAGCTTGTCAAATTCTGGTTCAACTGAGCTAATTCGTTGCTTCAACTCATCAACATCGTGTTCCAGCAACGGGATGCGACGTGCGATCGCTTCATGGACATGGTTATAAGTTTGCCGTGCAAGACTTCTCGCTTGCCGTAATTGAGCGACTGCGCGTTCTTGAGTTAAAAAGGTATTAAGCGCCCCCATCAACTCCGGAAAGCCAGTTCCCTCAAGGGAAGCTTCTGGATTTTTTATCCGCTGACGCAAAGCCTCCAGAGAGGAAATCTCAAAAACTCGTTCATCATAATTATCATGACCATCTACCTGACAATATTCACCCAAGTTAGTTTGGAAAACTTGACGCAGTTTCTCCTCAGCTTCTGCTAGTTCTTCTGTATCATCAGGGTTAATCAGCCCTTTACGGATTTCATCCCAGGCATTAATGATAAAGAAGACACTTAAACCCCGACCTTTTATATAATTTTCCAAATAACGGCGCTCTTCAAGGGTACAAGGCTGCACCGCTCTAAACACAAAGAAGATAGCATTGCAGTTGTTGATATAACTTAGAGAAAGTTCGTTCCGTGCTTCCGTATCATTTAGCCCTGGACTATCAACAATCTCAATTCCCTTTTCCAACAAAGGTAAGGGATACTCCACAACCGCATAGTCAATATTAGGAAAGGCTAACTTGTTCTCTTGTTCTAGTATTTTTGCCTCACTAGGGTCTATTGTGTATTGCTGCTTAAAACTTTTAAAATCTAGCTGTTCGGGTTCAGTTCCATCCTTAAAGTAAACAGTAACGTTCTTTGAAACTCCATAGCGTAAAACCGTTAGCAAGGCAGTACAGGGATTGACATCACTAGGCAATAATTTTTCCCCAATTAGGGCATTAAGAAAAGTACTCTTTCCCCGTTTTAAATCTCCTAATACTAAAAGCCGAAACACACCTTGCTGCAAATTTTGACTAGCAATGCTGATGTCTTCGCTGTCTTTGTCTAGACCTAGTTTTCCTGATGCCTTGTCTCCCTCGAACTCTGATTTGGTAATGGTTTCAACTATTCTATTAAAATGATTAGCTATCTCCTGGCGCGTTCTGGCTACTCGGTCTAGGTCGTTAAGGAAGCTTCCTGTTTCAAGAGTGTAGTTCATATTTTTAGCCGATAACCTAACTAAGTTTTGCTTAAAACTTGCAGTAATACGTGCGAAGATACTGTCTGTTTTCGTCTAAAAGGTTTTACTCCTGTGCCAGTTTTGGGATTAGCTATCAGATAAGCTTGCTATTCAACGTGGCTTAGGCGCAATATTAGGTTTCTTTGCTAAATTGAAGCGTGACAGTTTGAGAAGTGTCACAATTCTTGAATTGTTTATCTAACAGTTAATTTTTGCTGATTAGGGACTTCTTGAAATAGCAGCCAGTAGTAAAAACTCCCTGATTCCTACTACTTGATACAGTTACTACTGATTGAACTAAAGGCAGAACCTACAGTCAGGAGAATTGAACTCAGCCAGGAATTAAGTTGTTCCCCTCAATGACACTACATCCTGTATTAACGTTTGGCGCGATCGCGTTCAA
Organism: Symplocastrum torsivum CPER-KK1; assembly: GCA_019358875.1. GTDB lineage: Bacteria > Cyanobacteriota > Cyanobacteriia > Cyanobacteriales > Coleofasciculaceae > Symplocastrum > Symplocastrum torsivum. The sequence continues at coordinate 2,508 of JAHHIF010000076.1, read as the reverse complement.
GAAATATTTTGTAAGCAACCCAAGCAACTGCCCCAACTATTACTACATAGGCAAGTGATACTGCCACTTTAAAGGCAACCACAACAGCAACAACAACAGCTAAAAACTTCCCAACGCTCAGAAGTTTTCCGTACCACCGTTTTACTGAACTCTCAGGCGGCTGATGCTTCTGGGTTTGATGTAGTGGCGGTTGATTAATTTCTGCCTCGATCTCTCGAAGTCGAATTTGGTGCTCTCGTTCCTTAAGCTCTCGTTCCCATCGCTGAAGCTCGTTGTCTTGATTGTCTTGAGAATTCATAGCGGTTCACCCTTTCTAGGAGTAGAAACTATGGGAGTTTGGGCGTACCAAATCTAATAGCGCTCTTGCAAAGTCGAGTTTTGCTACCTAGTTGTAGTTAGTTATCACCCTTTTCTTTTCCTTTTATGCAAGAAGTTGAGTCTCACTAACCAGCAGCTAGTGTTCGAGTGTTGCAGTAGAGCAGCTTTTTGCAAGAAATCTCTATTCTCGAACATTAAATTTCTCACAACTTTAACCTCAGGGCTTGACTACGGCTAGGTTAAAGTTATGAAAATTTATGTTTAGCATCTTACTTGCTAAAGGATGCTCACCACTTTAGCTGCTAGATAATCTAGTTTTAGATTGTCTGGAAAATCAGTAAGGTAATTTTTGTAGGCTTCTAGTGCAGCATGGCGGAAGTAAGTGACAGTTAACAACAGAGCCAAAAGTCAAAAGTACAAGCCTTCTGCCTTGGAGCCTTCTGCCTTGGAGCCTTCTTCACTAGCCTTTGCCCAATAGCAGTGTTGTATGGTTGTCAATCAGGGCAGGTTTACCATCTTGGGTAGTAGCGCTAAATGCCTCGAAGTAGCGGCGTTCGGCTGGGGAAAATTCTGGGAAGTCGAAGAGAGCATCCCCATCCGCAATGTTTGCCCAAAAGTAGCGTAGATGGGAAATGAGTTTTTCGGCGTCGGCTACAGGTAAATTTAAAGGGTCAGCCGTCAGGAGTTTTAGCACAAAAGGACCAGAGCGATCGCCCATCCATTCGCGTGAGTTATGAGACAAGTTTTCCCAACCTGGAACTGACTCAACCCGATGAGACTCAATTTGTAGCGATCGCTTTCCTTGCTCATCCGTTCGTAGCTGCAATATCCGGTAGGGGTGAGGATAGCTGACTAATGAACCTGTTGTAATGTCGTAGATGCCTTCCGCATAAGCAACATCCTGAACGTGTAAGTGACCTGTAAACACCAAATTTACCCCAGCCTCAGCCAGGATTTTCCGCAGCACCGGAGCATTATCTAACATATAGCGGCGTCCCAGTGGATGGCGACTTTGGTTGGGCAGATGTTCCACAACATTGTGATGCACCATCACCAGCACCAACTTATCTTTAAGCTGCGGTAACACCTGCTCAAGCCATGCTACTTGCGCTTCATCCAAACACCCTACCTGTTTACCTGACTCATCAAAGTTATTAGAATTCAGACCAATCAACTGTACCCCAGGCAGCACTTCACAGGTATAGTAAAGCTGCTCTGGATTGTCATAGCCATATTTTTGGTAGTAGTAGGGAAAGTCGTTCAACCCAATCAAGTGTTCATTTGGTAGCAGATTGGGGACATCATGATTCCCCGGTATGACGTAAACCGGAAACGGCAATTGGCTCAACCGTTTTTCTAACCAGGCATGATTTTCCTTTTCACCATGCTGGGTTAAGTCTCCTGGTAACAGAAGAAAGTCAATGTTCTGCTGCTCCAAATGCTCCAGAATAAGCTCTAAGGCTGGAATACTGACTTCCACCAAATGAAATCGTGTTGGATGATCCCAGATAGTATGGGGCAACCCGATGTGTAGGTCGCTTACTACCGCAAAGCGAAAGTTTAGACTCATAGCCTAAGTTTTATCAAAACCTTTCAAAAATTATCACTTAGAGTTTATCTGCAATGAATTATTCCCTTCATGAACTACCGCCAGTCGAAGAGCGCGTCAGGCGGTTTCTGTACTCAAAAGGGAATGCCTCAAGACGGACTTGCGTCCAGCTTTTGGTCTTACTTCCCCTCCTACAGCAGAAACGGACGTTCCATCCGTCTTTAGCATTCTGATGCCTTCCGCTCTAATATTCGTTGCGGCGTTGCCGTCCCGGTCGTGATGAGTACCACAGCGAGGGCAAGTCCACGTCCTTACGTCTAAAGGCATTTTCGCAACCTGGTCGTAACAGTTAGAACAGAGCTTAGAACTGGGAAACCATCTGTCGATTTCTACCAATACACCACCTTTCTTCTCTAGCTTATAAGCCAAGAAGTTGGTGAACATTCCCCATCCCGCATCAGATATTGCCTTAGCTAGATTGTGGTTACGAACCATGCCCTTGACATGAAGATTTTCTACTACGACAACTTGTTAAGTCTATTAATTAATTAAATAACAACAACAACAACAGCGTAGCAGATATAACCCGTATCGCTACGCTGTTTTTATATATTAACTATTTTTTAAATAACGTCTACGAT
>JAHHIF010000075.1 GCA_019358875.1 Symplocastrum torsivum CPER-KK1 | reverse complement strand
AAGGCTGCTGCTCGCCTCTCAATCTTGAAAACCTTGTTTAACAAGGCTTTCAAGCTTGTTAAGAAAGATGTGACTAATGCATAGCTTATCAAGGGGGGAAAAACTTCAAATCTTGCCCCCTCCCCTTACTAAGGGGAGGGCTGGGGAGGGGTCATTCATGGATTTTTGCAAGAGGTCTACTATGCATGTAGTTGGCTATAAGATAGTCTTGAACTCGCTGGACAATCTGACGCTCTTTCTCTAACGGTGCAATGTGGGAGCGACACTCTGCATACCTCGCGAGTAATTGAGCAAGCGTCCAAAGAAAGCGGGATTCTCGCTCTAACACAGAGGTGGATGTTTCAAGTAGGATGTGGAGTTGTCGCAGTTGTGCTGCTAAATGCGGATTCTGAATGACTGGATTGGGAAAATAGGGCAACGTAGGCGATCGCTTAATCAGTTCTGTAGCCGCTTTCTGCACCAGTGAAACCTCTGGATACAGCATCCGGTACGTCCAAACGTTTTGGGTTCCGGTGTGTCCTGTATGAACTTCTCCAGGATGAATAACAACAATGCTGCCCGCAGGTGCTCGGTGAACCGAACCTTGGTAGGTAAATTCCAGGACTCCTGCTTCGACCGCACCAATGGCGTAGCCGTCATGGGTGTGCCGTGAAAACGTTTGAGTCAAATAAGTGGCGCGTAACATTTCCAAGTTATCCAACGCTGGATCGCGCCAAAACTTGGCAGTCTCTTGAGGGCGTTGAGTGGTTAACACAGACTTCAGTTGGGTAATGACGTTTCTGGGCATGGTGGAAGCGAGCGCTACTCCGGTTCGCTGATGACATCGCAACAGACAACCTCTCGTGCCCTCCCAACCTTAAATGGGTAGCCTCAGCATCTGTCATTCATCCTGAAGTGTCTTGTACGTTTTTGCAGCAGCGGCACTCTCACTTTTTGTGACCTTCCGTTAATATTAACGGAAGGTCTAGGTGGGGTAACCTGTTGTTAGGTGCGATCGCTACCGTTATCCCAGCCATGACGATGCGAGACGAGCAGCTCACTGCTTTCTTGAATTGATGAAGCGATTGGAGCGATCACGGATGAAGCTCAGTGTCTTGGCTGAGCTTGGACTACTCAAATTCCCCTAAGAAACTTACCGCCAACACGAGTTATGGCTAGTCGTTGATCGCACTCGCTACACTTTGGAAGCGATCACAGCCAGTGGCTTCTGTATGAGTCGCAACGCTGGTACAAGCAGCCGGATACGGCGATCGTCAAGGTCGGCTACAGATCGACCGGGAACTGGCAGTTTCTCAAATCCGAGGTGTTGTCGGGTGGCTTTAACGCTGACGCTCTTCGGTGTCGTTGTTGAATCGCTCTTGATTGGGCAAGAGTGCGATCTCCCAAAACGTCAGCAGCCGATTGAGGCGTAGGAAGTTTCCTTGGAGAAGTGGGGAGGGCATGAATGAGTGATCGCACAAAACTCCACCCTCAAAATCTATCGACCCCCCAATCGGGATCTATGAGTATTTGGGTTGACTGAGGCGATCGCGAGTTTTGTCACGCTTCCCGTGGTGCTTTCATTTTGCACCACGGGAGGAGAGTCTCCTTGCTTTAGCCTCGGCAGTTTTCTCATCCGGGTTAATTTACTCCCCCGTCGCGATCTTTAGAAATCAATCAAATTATTGGTGCCGAAGGCTGTAGTGCAACGCGATCACACCAAACCCCACCCTCCAAATGTATAGAACCAAAAATCCGGCTCTATGAGTATTGGGGTTAACTGAGGCGATCACTTAAGAGTGCAGCTAAAGAAGTATGCGCTATCAATAATAGTCTCTAAAGGCATACTGATAATCATTGACCTGCTTAGAGTCACCCAGCACATCCATGACTTTTCCACTCAAAACCCGTTTGAAGAGCCAGGAAAATTCACCAAAAATGGTGATGTGGTCAATCAACCAACATTGGTTGGTGCGGATCGTCCTCCGGTCTATTTCATACTTCCGCAAAGACTTATGGCTGATCGTCACGCTCTTGCTTCTGATTGGGGCATCGGTGCTTTTCAACCTTCTCAACGCCTGGCCGATGGCGATTCTCGTCGATACGGTTCTTTCACCAACCCCGAAACCCAACTGGATTCATACGCTGTTTCTTGCCCCATTCGGTGAAGGCAAGCTGAACCAAATTTTCGGAATGGCGTTCGTCGCGATGATCATCAGGATTCTGAGCGATACGGTCTTCATGCTCCGTAAGATGTTGAACTACCGCATCCAGTACAACGGAACCTTGCGGGTTCGCACCGAACTCTACGACAAAATGCAGGCGCTTAGTCTTGGCTGGCACGGCTCCCGATCACAGGGCGACGCGATCTACCGATTGAGCTACGACAGCCTCGGACCCTGGGGAGTGATCGATACACTGATCGGCTCCACTGCTGCATCGGTCACGCTAACGGCAATGATCTGGATCATGCTGTCGCGCCATGTCCTTCTCACCGTGTTCGCACTTTCGTTCACTCCGCTTCTGTTACTCGCGAATTGGTACTTTGAGGGAAGGATTAGGCATCGAGCATTCGAGTCGAAGCGTACCGATGCGGTCATGACCTCCACCATGCAGCAAGCGATAGAGTTGATCGGGCTGATCCAGTCTTTCGGTCGAGAAGCAACGGAGTCGCGGCGCTTCGCACGGGTGGTCGAGCGGAGTGTCAGTGCCTCCATGCGGCTCCATTGGAAAGAAAACCTCTATCCGCTCGCGGTTCAGGTAGTCTTCGCCTTGGGAGGCGGGGTAATCTTCGGCTACGGCGGATACCTGGTCTATCGCGACCAGTTCTTGCGTCCGGTGCCGAACGGACTGACCCTCGGCGATCTGATCGTATTCATGGCGTACCTCGCGCAGTTCTGGGACCCAATCGGTTGGGTGTTGGGGTTCACTACCAAGATCCAGACGTTCGTCGCCTCATGTGAGCGCATCTTTACGGTCATGGACGAGCCGCCTGCGATCGTAGACGCGCCTGACGCGCGATCGCTTTCTGTTCATCCCCGCACACTAACCCTTGCCGAGGTGAGCTTCGAGTACAACTGTGGGCAACCCGTCTTACGGAAGATCAATGCTAGTATCGAGCCGGGTCAGATGGTGGCGTTTTTGGGTCCTAGCGGGACGGGAAAGAGCACACTGCTCAATCTTTTGCCGCGCTTCTATGACCCGACAGAGGGGAGCGTCCTCCTCGACGGCGTTGACCTTCGCACCCTTAAGCTTGCCGATGTCCGCAAACACATGGCGCTCGTCTCGCAAGGCAGCCCACTCTTCCCCGGAACGATCGCCGAGAATATCGCCTACGGTCGCCCGGATGCTCTGTTCCACGAGATTCGGGAGGCGGCGGTCGAATCCGGGGCAGCCGAGTTCATCGAAACCTTGCCGGAGCAGTATGATACCTTGATCGCTGAGGGCGGTCAAAACCTTTCGGGCGGGCAGCGGCAGCGCCTAGCCATTGCACGGGCGCTCGTCACTAAGGCTCCTATACTCATCCTCGACGAACCTACGAACGCACTGGACTTGAAGCACGAGCAGTGGGTCATAGAGACCCTCCAGCGTCTACGCCGCTTGAGAACCATCATCTTGGTCACGCATCGGCTGGAAACCGCCCTAGACTGCGAGCAGATTTTTGTGATGCAGGAGGGGGAGATCGTCGAGGATGGTACCCATGCCGATCTCCTTGCCCGACGGGGGCTATACTTCCGAATGTTGCACTAGTGAGGAGTCAGAATTCAGAATTCAAAATCCAGAAAGCTTCTGACTCCCCGAATGAAAATGCTAATCAAATGCCGTTTGGCTTAGTTAACTGGTAGCTCTTCGCTGGCACCTGCCGATTAGAATAAGGGCGATCGCACTTATCCCCAAGAGCATCCATTCTTCAGGTTCGGGAACCCCTGAAACCGTCAGAGGATTCGACGGCTTGCTCAACTGTTCTTTCCCTGACTCCACTTCGCGCTCGAAGCGATCGCTCTTCGCTTCCGCTTCTTTGAGCGCCTGCTTTTGCTGCTCGTTGACCAGCACGATCATGGATGAATAAGGAGTGACAATATCGTAGCTCTTAGCGATCACATGAATCGCATCAAGTTCCTTCAAAGATGTCCCTGGCGCTCCCTTCATCCTTTGGCTCAGCCCTAGTACCAACTGCCGCGCCGCTAGCGACTCGAACCCGTTTTTCGAGTTCGCTTCTGAAGTCGCTTTGTCCATGAACCAAGCGTATCCATCCGCGACGCTGACAGCAGATGAACCCAATGTTTCTTTCGTTGCCAACTGCTGCATGACCGTTGGGATAGCAGTAGACACTCCCCCACCACTATCTTGAATGGCTTTTAATGTCCCATCATCGTAGGCTGGGGGCAGTTGTCCTCCTAGATGCACCATCCACAAAGGGGCAGACATTACTGGCACATCTTTTTTGTCATCGGACAACTCATAAGTCCCTTGGTCAGTGACCACTAAGACGCTGTCGTAAGGTGTATCGCCTCGCAACTGGGCAAACTGCTGCAACATCTCCTTGAATTGGAGTGAGCCGTAGAACGTCATCTTCTCCGGTTGAAAGCGGCGGAGGTCGTCAAGGCGTTTCGGTTGAGCATTTGCCGAGTCCGTGATGTAAACATCGGCATCATTATTAGCCAAGCTGTTGTCCGCAAAACCTTGTTGTTTCAACCAACTAAATGTTTCAGTTAGCTCCTTATGGTGTGCTGCCATGCTGCGCGAAGTATCAAGAACGAGCGCAACCCGCTTGCCTTGAGGTAAGGAGTAATCTTGATTCGTTAGTGGTTTAGCTGAGATGCTATAGCCATCCGGGAAGTTAACCTGATGCACGGTCGGCTGATACGGTTCGGAAGCTGGCAAAAATGATTCCAACCAGCCATCTTGATGATTTTTTACGACGTTTCCGTTGCGAAGGCGCTGAGTCTTCTTATTCCAAAAGATGTTCCGCTTCTCGCCTAACTGAGGCAGCGCCCAACCCTTCTCTTGTCGCATGACGTTGTAAGTCAACCACAGATGCATATTTTGCTGCTGCTCTCCTTGCGATCGCTGCCATGACAATAATTGGGGAGGAATTGGAAACGCTCTGAGGCGATAAAGTCGCGGCCCAACTTGTTCGAGCAACGCCGGATCGACACGTTGCTGGACTTCTTGGTTGTAGACTTGTTGAGCTGCGCCACGGGGGGAAACGACAAACGGATAGCGCTCGCCTCGCTTGTCGCTGTTACCGAGCCGTACTCCTGTAAGGGCTGCACTTTCTGGCAAAGAAAAGTAATAGAAAATTTCTTGCTGTTCCGGTGTCTGGTTTTCGTACACCTCGTAAAGCTCTACTTCAGCCCAATCGCCCTGTGGCTTCACGGTAACTTGTTGCTGGGCAAGCCAGACCAACTCCTGATTAATATTCAGCAATCCTGCCTTAACTTCTGCTTGATTAAAGGTAGATTGGAGGGCATGTTGAATAGTCGGCTGTTCGGCTTTTTGAATCGGTGTGTCAAAGAACTCCTCGTAAAGCGTTTCGGCTTTTTCGGTATCGGATTGGGAGCCGTTATATAAGAACGGTGACATCAACTGGTTGTAGCAATTCTGCAAAAACTGGCAGAGCGACTTTGGCAGACCAAAGACACTGCTGTACATGGCTTCGATATGATTATTTTCTTGTTTGGCGCTGAGATAGCGATAAGGGTATAAGTAAGCATTAACTAGTCCCTTGCGAATCACTTCTGACTTTGCCAAGACTACGGTTCTGGCGCTGTCGTTCTGTAGGGGTTTGTTTAGGAGAGCAAAGGCTTGAACTTGAGGCTGTACGCTGAATGAGGTAAAAAGTATAATCCAGGCGGTCAAGGCGGCGATCGCACCCACAACAGCACGATTCCGTCCATACTGCGAGGCAAAAGCGCGTAAGATCCGATATCCAGAGTGAAGGTAAAGCGCTGTCAAGGCTGAGGGCATGGCAAGAAAGAGGGTAGAAGTAAAGCCAAACAAAAGTAAAAATATTGGTAGCCACCAGAAAGCACTTAACCCGCTATATCGGATTGACAACCACAAGCCTTCTACCCACTCAAATTTGAAGAATTCCTTCACAAGGACAGCGGCAGCCGGTACGGCATAAAATAGCAACACTATTCCCACATAAACACCGACTAACAGCATGAAGCTGTGACAGATAAGCTGTAGCCATGCCACGACTTTTTTCCGTTCAGCGTAGCCCCGCAACATTTCTACACTAAATGCCAGGATACACACCACGACCGTACTCACAATTAGGTTGCTAGCCGGTGTGAGTTCTCGTAATAAGAACAAGCGGATCAGGCACAGGAGAAACAGGGGAGCTTCTACGCCGTAAAATAGACGCATTAACTCTAAAGGTTTTTGACGCAGATGTGAGATAGCCAGCCCTGTACAAGTACAAGCCGTTGGCACAGCGATTAGACCCACAAGCGTCAAGAAGAATTCAATCGGAATCAAGCCCGTAAATGTCGCCTCAATTAAGGGAAGGCCAACGACAGGCAAAATTCCAATATAGACAACCGTTAGAAAGGTAAAATTCCAGATCCAAAAGATGGCGTGACAACCGATAGGAAGCAGTCGTTTCATTGTTTTGAGTGGGGTGAGGATGAGTCAAAAGCCCTAATTATCGATTACTAACCTCCATTAACGCTACGAGCGATCGCTTTATGCACAGTGGCAGTAAAACCTTGAATTTCGGAGCTTTCCGGGGTGTAGGAATTATCAAAGAGGATGGAAACCAGCACCCAAGTTTTGTTTTTGTAAACGACATAGCTCCAGATGCGCGATAAAAAGTCGTCGGTGGTCTGCTTAGGGGATTGAAACCAGTAGGTAGCAGACAGCTTACCCTCTTGCAACGATAACCAGCGTGCTTGTACCTCCGGAGTCAGTTGCTTGCGCTCCATTCGTTCTACCTTTAAGCCATTGCCCACAAAACACAACTCCGGTGGATGGTGGGCGTGCCAAGATGTGGTCGTGACGGTCAAGATTGAGCCAGAAAGATGAGACAAGACAAACCGCTGTTTTTGGACGATGGGGTTAGCCGAATTGTCAAAAAAGCGTTGTTCGGCTTGGGTCAAGGGGACAGGTTCAGATAGCATCCGCTCCGGCCATTGGATGGGAGCGATCACGTTTTGATTTACCTGTGGGGGTCGCAGTTGAGAAAGCAGGGCGATCGCCATGACGACAGCAACAAGCCCAACCAATTTTCGATTTCCCTTTTGAGCGACTTCTGTACTCTTATCCTCTCCATCGATTTGCCGCGAATGCTTGGGCACTTTTTGCAGCAGCAACCACGTTAAGGCACAGGCACCGACAAAACCGATCACCCCCAAAGGTACGTGCAGGATTTCGGCGATTTGGGGCTGCTGCCAGACCTGAGTCATCAGCACTAGAAGCAGCACGCGCAGTGTATTTGCCCAAACGAGTAGCAACAGGCTCAAAGCCCACACCAGCAGCCAACGCATCCCAAACTGACGATGTTCTAACCAGGTAGTGGCTAATAAAAAGAGTGTTCCCGTCCATAAGCTTTTGAGACCACTGCACGGCAGATCTATATGGGCGATGCCGTTTTCTAAAATGATGATGTCGTGAGACGAGATGGCTGAGACGTGCCAAGCTGCAAGCACCTGTTCCACCGCTTGAGCGGTCATAACCCGAACGGGGAAACCGAGTCCACTGCCAAACTGAGCGCTGAAGGGCACAATCAACGCAACTAAGACCGCAACGGGTAATCCTTTACGCCAAAGGTCTGGAGTTAGGAACAGACCGCATAACCCGTAAGTGCCGAGTGCGAATAAGAACACGTTGATTTGTTCGATATCTATCAGCCATCGGAGAGTGATCGCACTAACCCCTGAACCCAGCATCAGGAAGAGAGGATAAGGTCGCAGGTTTGGAGTGGCGGACACCATAAAGTGCGATCGCTGGACGTTACCCTGTCCTATGAGGTTAACGCGCACTAGCTGCACCAGCAAAACTCCTCCTACAAGTGCTGCCAGCATCAGATTGAGAGGTGATGCATACCTGAAGGACTCAAAAAGCCATTCGAGTTCTGACCGGTTTGCATACAGCCAAGCAGCAACAAGTAGGCAAGTGCTAGCCAAGCTTTTCCATCTAGATGTATCTGAACGAATCGCCGTGTGCATAAGAAAGCAATTCACTGTACAAGAGGGTAAAAGCTGTTCTCGATCAGATGATGCCTTGAAAATTGCCTCTACTCTAATCCCTACTATTGCACTCTATCTCTGGGAGTTTAGAGGCTATGCAGATAGAGGCAGGATTTGTCTTGCTTCGGATGCGATCGCGTGTAGTTCGTCTCTACGATTAACAAACCGCCAAGACTCTTCGATCTTGGAGCCAGCGACAAAGGATCAAGAAGGAGGCGAGCCAGAAGTCATGGAAATGTTTTACCCCAGTATCACCGCACGGACGATACTTCCTTTGTGGTATGCTTAGCCCAGTTTTAAATCCTGAGTTCGGGGTCTATGAGTTTTTAGGCGATCGCCTTCCCCGACTGTGCCACGACTTTTTGAAATTCTTAGACCTTCCGTTAATATTAACGGAAGGTCTTGCGAGTGCCGGCTTGAGTCGAGAAGTTAGGGGAGTGGTAAGCAACGCGATCGCACTCATCAAGCGGGAACGCGATCGCATCCCAACCCGGCTAATCCCGATCCCAAAAGTTTTTGAACTTCTATTTCCCAGCTCACGAAGTCTGAGTGGCGATCGCCTTCCTTGCTGTGGCATGAAAAATCGGAGATTGGGCAGCGATCACACCTCCCTCTTCTTGGTTAGTTTCCAGTATCCTTCACCTGGGAGCTTGATTGTCCCCAAGCTCATCCTTACCCATCGCTCTCCCAAATCTTGCTAATATCGCTTGCGTTCTTGCTTCAAAAAAGGCATCAAAATCATCGTTATACAAAGTTGCCGGGTCAATCAGGTGTGATCGCAAAATCTCCTCAATCCTTTGCTCCGACATTCCGTGTCCTTCCAAATAGATCAGGTACTCGGATGGCGCTACTCCCCCTAGCCAGTTATTCGTCTGGGCTGTTAGGGGTGTCCTATTGATGATGCTGTTGTACCGTGAGGAGGGAATCCCTTGTTGTTTGCACCACTGTTGGGGGAAGATGTGGTGGTTCTCTATCTTCGGGTCAGAGCGAAGACTCCGAGGAATTGGTTCACCCGTGAGAAAATCCAATGCCACATCACATCTTAAGAAAGCCGTCAGCGTTCTGTAAATCGGGCTGCCTGCATTGACGATACTTTGCAACTGTTGTGCCGACAGATGCGCTTCTGTTACAGTTGAGGGCACCTCGCCACCATTTATCCATTGAGGGACTTCGAGCAAATCCTTCGTGGCAGTCGCTTCCCGTAAACGTGAATAACTCCCCGATATGATCGCGCAGTAAAACCACTGTTTTAAGCGTTGGTACACCCAATTGAGCTTCACTGGCTCTCCTAAAATCGTGAACAAAGGAGCCATGACCACAAGCTGCATGGGATAAGGAAGATCGTTCGGCTCGTAGATGGCTTGGTTACGCAGAAAATGAGCCACTTGCTCAAACGCCAAACTGAGAGGTTCCATCCCTTGCTGATATTCCGCCAAGTCCAAATGCAATACATCCCGACTACGCGCTACTTTCGCTAGCTCTTGGGGATGACTTCTAGGCGACGGCACTTGTGCTCGTTGCGTATGGTTAGCCATCAATGCGATCGCCTGTAGAAAATCTGTTGCCCTTAAGTAGCGCAAAACTGGATGAGAATTCAATCGCTTTTCTCTGGCTATCCAATCTGAGCGCAAGTCGAAACCCTTGGCAGCAAAGGAAGCGGTCAACCAATCAAATTCTGTCGCTTGGCTGTGACGTTTGTTGTTTTCCTCGAAAATGTAATAGATAGACTCTTTAGGCAGTTCGGCGCTCAAGAGGAACACCCCCATCTGATACTGCTCGAAGTTCTTGATGACGGTTGCCTCAAACTCGTCAATCATTGCTAATTTTTGGGGGTTGTTGTGCTGATACTTGCAGTAGTGCGATCGCCATTCAGGGAAGTTAAAAACCTGGAACAGTGGAAATAAACTGAGATCAGCTTCTATTTCCCGCGTCTGGGAGTCAACTAAAATTTCTCCATCTCGGTAGAGCGCTTCATCAATACTGAAGCCCATGATCGCCTCGTGGCGCTTGTTGGGGGGGTATTTGAGGGCTTCGGCAATCTTGATGTAGTACCAGTGTTTCTCTGGTGGGTAACGCTTGCCTCTGTCAATCCGCACGGGTTGGTCACAGAGCAACGACATGAATAGACTGGTGAGGCGTTGCAGTCCGTCCAAAATTAAAGCGGTTGGGACGGGCGGATGCTCTAGGTTCACTCCTTCAACCAAGCGCGGTCTAAACTTTACATCTGAGTAGCTTTGCTCAACGAGCATAATTGCTCCCACAGGGAAGCCGAGGGAGATACTGGCGAGCAACCGTGTGATTCGCTCCTCATTCCAGCACCAAGAACGCTGAAAGTCTGCAACCTGGATTTTGCCCGATTTAATATCCTGTAGTAGGTTGAGCAGGGGGACTTGAGTGATACTGAAGCTAGAAATGGATGTCATGTGATTGTTCGTGTCAGAGATCGGTTGTCGCAACTGATTCCTCTCAATCTGAGTGGACGAGCTTGACCGGACTTTTGTTGAGCGCTCGCAGAGTGAAGATTTCGACTCAAAAGAAGAGCTGCTGAACGTTCTACCCGGCTAGCTTCCAAGTCAGTTCTAGATCCAACAATGCCTCTGTATCTCTGATAACACCAGCTTTTCCTGTTGCGACAACAGGCTTACACAATAGTCCTTGACAAATTACCTTTTGCACCAAAAGAAGAGTCGAACCACTTGAGTCGAATCTTTTCATCTTTGAGATAGCTTTATTGTTATTAAAAGATTCTTTATATCAGGAGATTGAGGCGAATCTCTTGTTAATACAGAGCTAAAACATGAAATTAATAAGTTAATACCTTCGCCATTATTTGATTTCAGTAATAGTAATTGTCACCCCCTCAGAATCAGACTTTTCGTGACGATGAGAAACAGAAACGATCACTTCCAAAGAACCATTATTAATAATCTTCGCGGCAACTAAACCATCATTAATAAACTTAGTCCTCGCCCAAATATTGTCCGGGTCTCGTCTATTATTTTTGACTTGCCAGAGATAGTCAATGTTTACCTGTCCCTTAAACTGATGAGAACCACAGCAGGCATTAGCGACTACGACAGTCCACTCTCGCTTTTGTCTAGCTACGACAGATATATCGTTTCTAGCCGTATCAATTATTTCATTTAAAGTGGGTGGCAGAAATGGCAGTTCAATTACTTGTACAACTGGGGAGGTTACTATCGGCTCTCTAGCCTTTGATGCATTTGAACCACTTGGGGGTAGATACTTCGCTTCAATCAGGTTTAGATAGCCCAGTTGTGTAGGGTTATGGGCAACCTCTCGCGATAATAGCCACAGGAGATCCCGCTCAAAAGGATCTAAGCTTCCTTGCTTCTCAAGGCGAGCTACGCGATCGCACACCTCTTTGAGTTCATGCTCTTTTTCCAGGAGAACGGGAGTTAGTTGTCGATGTCGTAAACTATGCAGTTTCACACAGTTTTCGATTGCGCTCCTGACCCATACTTGGGCGTTTTTTTCACCAACGCTCTCTATCCGACCATAATGCCCATGAATAAATTTCCTGGAAGGTGCATCAATTTCTACCAGTCCTCCTGGAGAAAGTTTAAGGTGATGAGCTCGATCTAAACCACTATGAGATTCTGTTGGTTCCTCTATCAAGCCTTGAGAATCGTTGGTACCCAAAGTCCTATCTAGGGGAGAGTTGTCTTGGTTAGGATTTCTTGGAAGGCGGAGAACTCTGCCAAGCTTGAGTGCAACAGTTTCTGGTTGATGGCGTGCTTGTTTGCCTAAAGCAATCACTTTAGCTTTTTTGAGTTCGGTCTCTCCATTAAGAAGGAGAGTTCGGATTTGTCCTCCCCCAAGGCGGGTAAGCGCATCTATCGCCCTTTTGTACTGGGCATCCCTGTCGATAGTCGCAGGCGAAACCCCAAATTTTTCAGCTCCGAGTTGTGACGTACTTTTACTCGGAGAGATCAAAACCTCATCGTGAGGTTTTGATTGGGATTTGCGATCACCGCCATGAGTACCCTGATGAGCCTCATACCAAACCCCCCTAAGATACCAGGTGGTTGGGTCGTTGGCGTTGCGGCGCATTAGTAGCTGGTTTTCTGCCATCCAAGCCTTAACGCCTTCTTTGTCGGGGAAGGATAGTTCGATTCTCTGAAAGTCTTTCTTATTGCGGCGACAAATCGAAAAGCGGTGATGTCCGTCAATAATGACTCCTTTCTCTTTCCAGAAAACAATCGGGTCTCGACAGCCCTCACTCAAGATGCTAGCTTCTAATGCCTTGTACTGCTCCTCAGATAAGGGGGAAATTAAAGACTCTAGTTCTGGATCAACGACACATTGATGAAATGGAGAAGGTAAGGGAGTTGTTAGCGTAGCGAGCCGTAGGCTGGGAGATTGGGGAGGAAAATCTTCCCCATCTTCCCCAATTTCCAGATCTGTCCGGTTAATTTTAGTCGTGGCAAGGGTTAAGTCTGATGCCCAATCCTGCTTCATTTCCCTTACAGCACCGCTCAAGCTCAAAAAAATCGCTTTTGCCAACAACGGCGGTATAGCTAAGCCAAGCAGAGGCCCGGCATCCTTCATCTGATTGGGAAGCTTGTAATCATCGGGGAAGGATTGAAGTCTTGCGATCGCACGGGCTGTTAACCTTCTGACATCTCCACCTGGAAGTACAATATTGAGGCACTTGTTGCGATTACTGCGTTTCCCATCTGTCCCAATGGCCGCTTTGATAGTGAAACAGGGTTGGGAAGAAAGGCGGACTTTGGGCTTCGAGTTGCGGTAGCCGGTGCGTTCGACAAGCACTGCTTCTCCAGTGTCTAACAAGGCTTCTACTACTTTTTTTTGATCAGGTAGCAAGTCGCACTGCGGTAACTCCCTAATTAAGTCGGCGATCGCCTCATACCAAGAAGGTGCCGGAGTGGGCGCTATCATCGGTGGCACGCTGGTACCTTTCAAGGCACGAATAATCAGACGTTCTCGCTCTTGTGGCACTCCATAATCAGAAGCCTTTAGGATTTCGACCGTATACTCATACCCACTGCACTCTAACGTATGAATCAAGAACGAGTAGGAGTTACTCTCTTTCCACAAGGGAACATTCTCTATCACCACACCCAATGGTTGCAGCTCTGTGATGGCTTGGCTAGAAGCTGATGCGGCGCTAATGTCGCTCTCATCTTCAGCTACCCCGTGACTGCGACAGGCAGCAAAATGTGAACACGAAAGGGTAATTAGGAGAAAGTCCGGGCGAGGTAAGTCAGTAAATCCCCTAGCTGCTACTTCTTGAACCGTTTGACGAATAACAGGACAGTTGAAATTTTTTTTGTAGCTATCGGCTAAGGCAAAGCTTAGTTCCGGCTTATTGGGATCAAAGTCAATCGACCAAATTGGAGTGATGCCAGCTAGAAGTGCTCCCATTGCGCCACCGCCACCACCCCCCGCGATGCAGGCAACCGTTAGGGCATTGGTTGAGCCTTGGGAGAAAGAAATCTTCTCAACTTCTTTGTGACTGACCGAGTGCACCCCTTCCAAGTCGTCAAACTCCTTTTTTCTCTTTCTAAGATTGTAACACATTAGTTTAGTGTGTTGCGTTCTTATTAATGAGAAAGTTTTGGCTGTATGTATGTAATGATCGGAAGTGACAAACTCTAAACATGAACAGCCGCGCATTGTTCGCTTGCTTGGCGCTCTCGTGCGCGCCTAAAAGTCGCTCGCCAAGCGACGAGTGACCTGTGCCTATTTGTTCTTTCACCTTGAAGCTTTCAAGATGTCAATTTTATGAGAGTCCGCGCAAGGCAATGTCTACTTCTGCTGGCTTCTTGAGGGAGCCAACTACTGTTACTAGCTGTATTGAGCAGCGAATGCACTCCTACGATCTTTCGGCTTACGGCGTGACGAAACTCATCTGCTATCTGCGTGGTGAAACCAACTACCGCAGCCTGCAAAAGGCCGTGACTGACGCTCTTCAGGCAATCGAACGCTCCAAGTTGCCGATGGTTTTTGACATCGTTACAGCTTTAGGGGGAGAGTTCGCTGTCGCTTGCCCAGACAAACCGGCGCTAATCGTGAAATCGCCAGAACAACTCAGACAGATTGTGCAGGACTTGGCGGCAGGAATGAAAGTTTCTCAAATCGCCTCAGCTATAGCTACCCGTCGGGGTATAACATCTGGTTATCAGGGCATCCATAGCTCGATTTCCAAGTCGCTCCGGTCTCTGGATAATTCGCAGTTTCTTCGGGTGAGCGAGATTATTGAGGTACTCGGCTTTAAGCTATTGATCCAGTGGCAGACACTCAAACTTTCTGGTTCGTCTAAGGGTCAGCTCCTTGGCACCTTGATTCCTCTGGTGGCACCCGGTCTAAACCTGCTCGAAGAGCAGGGCAACCATTTGCTGGTTCCCTTGCCGTTGGTTGCAGAGTTTCAAGAACATTTCGGTCTTCATGTTGTGACAGAACTCTGGAAGGTTACCTCAACAGCTATCAAAGAAGAATAACGAGGATACAACCAAGCGATCGCATCCCTCGCACAAGCGTTCTTGTGCTGGAGAAATAGATATCCCTCTGGCTCCTCTGGATTATTGTGATTGGGTTAGTCAGTTGTCGATTGACGAGAGCCTATATAAGATGAGTGCCCTTCACTCAGAATTTTTAAGACCCTTTGTGGCTTGTTCGCTCCAGAGCTTCAGCAATGCTTTTTGCCGCTGTTGATGCCAGTTAGCTTCGCTCATGTGCCAATCATCTCTCCCGATCTCATGCAACTTCCTACATTCTTCTGAAGTCAGTTGTCTATCAACGATTGATTGGTCATCCTGAACTTTGGCAGAGGCAGCGCAACCGACACGCTGGCAGAGAATCGGACGACTAAAAAGGTGCGGATTTTTCAACACTCTCTCTATCCGCACGACATAGCCAGTGTCGTGACAGCAGTAGCATTTGTAAGCTCTTAGACCACTCCAAACAGCTTGGTCATCCGCTTGTACCTTTGGTGCTGGTACTGGGTTTTCTCTAAGTTCCATTTTTAGTTCTAGTTATTAGTAATGCAAGTCGATAAACCGAGAATATTCCCGCTCGAAGAAAAGCTCTACAGTGCCAGTAGAACCATTGCGTTGCTTACCAACAATCATTTCAACAATCCCCCGCTTTGGGGTGTTACAGTTGTAGTAGTCTTCTCGGTAAACAAGCGCAATTACATCGGCTACCTGCTCAATCGCCCCGCTATCACGTAAATCAGATATCATTGGGCGTTTGTCTTGTCGATTCTCTACTCCTCGGTTTAACTGCGAAATACAGACGACTGGCACATTAAAATCTTTGGCTAATTGCTTGAGGCAGCGAGTAATTTTATCGAGTTCCTGCACACGAAACTTGTTTTCGTTCTCACTCCCCATAAGTTGAAGGTAATCCACCAATACCATGCCTAGTTGCCCATGCTGAGATGCTACTAGGCGTAACCTAGCTCTAATGTCAAAAATTGAAGGATTCGAGCTGTCATCAATGAAAATGTTGAGTTTAGAGAGTTCATCTACCGCCTGACTTAGCATCTTCCATTCTCCGAGTGCAATTCGCCCAGCCTTTAGACGCTCACACTCGATTCGAGCGGTTCGAGCCAAAAGTCGATAGGTTAATTGTTCTTTGGACATCTCTAGGCTAAAGATGACCACTGGCAGTTTATGTAACATGACGATGTTGTGAGCCAGATTGAGACTAAGGGCGGTTTTACCAGTCGATGGTCTACCAGCGATGATAATTAAATCCTGTCGTTGCAATCCTCCAGTGATTCGGTCAACTTCAACCAGTCCAGTGTTTAATCCTGGTTGAGAAACACCAGCCGCATAGTCTTCAATCTCTTGAAAGTTACGAATCAGTATTTCATTAACTGCCTCGACGCAATTGCTCGTTTCATGACGCTGCCCTGCAACATTGAATACTTTTTGCTCGGATTGCTCAAGGACAGTTTCTAACTCAATGGATGTTTCGTAACCTAGCTGAACAATCTCGTTGCCTGTCTGGATGAGCTGACGGCGCAGATACTTGTCCATCACCAATGTTGCGTAGCGATCAACATTGACAGCTGACACAGTGCGCTCAACTAGCTGCGCTAACTTACTCTGACCCCCAACTTTTTCCAGTAGCTCGTGGTCATATAGCCAAGTGGTGACGCTCATCAAATCCGTCGGTTTACCTTGGCTGTGGAGGGCTAAGGCAGCTTTATAAATTTCTTTGTGGGCATTAATGTAGAGGGCTTCCGCACGCAGCAGATCAGCTACCCGACCAATTGCTTCCGGGTCGAGCATTATCCCTCCAAGGATCGACTCCTCGGCATCAACATTTTGAGGAGGGAGGCGATCGCTAAAAGCACTAAAATTAAGTCCTGTAGCGCTCATGTTGATACTCCTTGCATCTCATCAAAGAATGCGGGCATAGTAGCTTGCACAAACTCTACCCATTTTGGATGCCAGGGTTGCTCTTTCAAGAATGGTACACCTTTTGCCAAATACTGCTGTGCTAGCTCGATATGTTGCGCTCTATCCCAGGATTTAAGGTCGGGAGTGGCATCTAGTTTCGTGTTTTGTGTTTGTGTCTGTGACTGTGCTTCTTGCTGGAAGCTCTCAAACGAAAGCTGAGTACGTTCCAGATTTGTCTTAAGTGTGTTGTAAGCCCACGCTAGCTTGTCACGTACAGATGATGGTGCTTGTTGTGCTTTCCAGTTAATGAATGCTTTCCAGGTTGCAAGGTCAACTTTTTCCTTCCAAACTGTGAATGGAGAGTCTTGGGTACGTCTTTGGGATTGTCTCTTCGCTTGGGTTCGTGGTGATTCAGCCTCAAATGAGACAAGTTCTGCTTTGTCTATTGAAGGTTTAGCAGTCTTTTCTTTGCAGCTATCCTTTGGCTCATCAGTTAATTCAACTTCTTCTTCACACACACATTCTTTAGCCGGTGCAGGTTTCAGGGATGTGTTTGTCTGTGTAATCTCTTTAGTATTCTCTGTGTAATCTCTATATATAGATAAGGTGCCGATTTCGGCATGGTTCGGTTCCCAATTCGGCACCCCTTGTTGCCCAATCCGGCACCCCTTGTTGCCCAATTCGGCACCCCTTCCTACCGAATTGGGTAACAAGGACTTTTCAAGGGTTTCAGGATTTAGCTGATAAGAGATTTCGGCTATGGCATAGGGCTTGAGACCAATGAACATGGTGTTTGGAATAGTGCCGTATCTAGTTTTGATAGGTCGGAGTTCAATCTCAATCAGTCCTAGCTCTTGTAGGAGTTGCAGCGATTCTCGAACCTGTTTGAGCGAGACACCGTAGAGCTTTGCAAAAGCATCCGGGCTTCGCTGTAGCTTGTCGTCTTTAAACTTCTTTCGCCAACCAACTACATGGAGAGTTGTTTCATCTCTGACTTCGACAGGGCGGTACCAATACACAATGTCCGACAAGATAGCGATCGCAAGCAAATTGGGATAGTTGCCTCTTTTATTGCTGTATCGAATGTGCTGATACCAGCTCTGGGGCGTTACGTTACCTGTGATATTGAGCTGTCCAATAGTATCTACATCTGGATGACCAGTTAGTCTAAACACTACTTGTTCCTCATTCGTTTAGTTAGATTTGACTGCTTTACTTCCAACGGGCAAACAACAGAGGATAAGCCACTTATGTTCGATAGATTCCATCAGATCCTCACCTCCTCCTGTGTGTGACTATCTCCTCAATATTTGTCTAATTGTAATACTAATGCTCTAATTAGAACATTTTTGTTTTGAGATAGACTGTAAGTAGTGAAGACGCAGATTTATGGCATGATTAAGTTATGCAAATTGTGACTATCGCCTTAATGTCTGAGTGGAGACTCAGCCTTCTTATGCATGACAGAGGGTTGAAAGATGAGGACGTGGCAGAGCGTCTTGGCGAAATAACAGGCAAATATAGGCATCCCAAAACCATTGCCAGATGGCGGCTTGCTGAAACAAAGCCGAGGATAGACATAGATGACTTTGATGCACTATGCCAACTACTCAATTGTTCGCGAGATGAACTTTGGAGTAAGTAGCGCTCACCTCAGTGCAAAGCTGCATGAGCCAACAGCACTGCAACGTCCCAATAATTTCAAACAAAATTTACTAACCTAAAATTCCTTACACTGTCAGGAATTTTGATCTGCATATCGCCTTTAACCAAAGCTTCAAAGCGTGGAAGATGTGGTACTTGCCTACTGAAGATGGCAGCTATCCCTCCTTAGAAGTCAGGCAAATAACTTTTGGTTCATCCGTGCGATCGCAACCTAAAAGCTACTCAGCATAAAGCACAGGCTTTATGCCTGTCTCTGATAACATCAGGAGAGCTAATCTAATAAGTTTACCCTCTAGTTTACCATAAAGAAGCGGGTAAATAGAGGTCTAGATGCAATGGAACCTTAAGCTCAAAATCTCTTTGAGCAAGACACTTAAAAGAACGATGGAGCCGCAAGAATTTTGCCGGAGATGGTTGAATGCTGATCAAGAGATGGAGTCTGCTAGAGGCTATAGATCCAAATGCGTCGATCTTCTCAGCCAAGTTACGGGCATAGATAGAGAAACGATTAACAGCAAGTGGGGGGCTGGGGTTAAGTTTGCCAAGATGCCTAAGCAATATCAGAAAACCCTTGCTTATGCTGACATGATTCGAGAAATGCTGGCGAGTGGCGCTAAATCTCACCCCGATATCCTCGACATGGTTATGCAATACCTGAAACCATCACGTTAATAGTTACCATAAACTAGTAGGTAAACTAATTGACTGCTCTTAGGTGCGGGTTTAGTGTGTTGGAAATAAAGGTACCAGTTTACTGGCGAAACAAGGGCGAGAGCGATCGCTTAGCTAGGTGAGCCTTTGCTTACGACAGCCTCATGAGTGCATCCATCCAGAGAGAACTCAAGGGAACTGTTTGAAAAGAGTGATCGCACTACCTGATAGAAAACCCAGTAAGCATCTAGGAGAAAAGCCATGTCCACGGAACAGTTAATCGCCCCAGAAGTTTCGTTGCTTCCAAGCCTACCTGCCCAACTCCCGTTGCCGAAATTCCAGCTTGACCAAACCTTGAAGTTTGGCAAAGTCCCTTCAGGAGACTTTGGACGTGTAGTGGGTTATGTATTTGCTGCTAGCGCTACCGTACAGGCGACGGGATACCATTACTTGCTCTTACTCGATGCCAAAAGTTATTCCCGTAAGGAACTGGGCATTTTGTGTGACTGGCTGTTTGAGGAGGATGCCTTGCTAATGACGCAGCGATTTGCAAATGGTCAATCTACTCAACAAGAAACAGGCTTGCAACAAAGATAGGAGTAGCCAATGTACCCAACGCAGCGCCAGTGGGCATTACTTGAAGCTTACAAGCACCACCCCACACCCCTTTCTCCTCTTGAGTTTTTGCAAATCTATGATGAATTGTCCTACGGGGAGTTGGCGGTTATCTTAGGTCTGTCGGTTAGCAGTGTGGAACATTTTTTCTGCGATCGCACGGCGACAGGCTATCGAGAATGTGCGGAAAAACACTGCCGCAAGTTAGCAGAGATTCATGCGCTCTGGAAAAATGCTCATCGCTTGACACCGAAGCAGATTCGGCAATGGTGTCAAGAGCCAAGGAAATCCTAAACACAGCCACGTCTGTATTCTTTTTGTTCAAGAAACCCCAGAAGTATTGCAACTACAAGGAAAACGGCTAGCAAGCCTTGTGCCGTTATTGGGTAAATCATAGAGAGACACCCAATAGCTCAAATGCTTTGTGTTGCAAGGGGGTGAGTTGCGTAATTTTGTCAAAGGCGATCGCAGGCATTGCTGGAGACTCAACCCGATTTTTCACAAGGGTTCCCAAGTTGGCAAGTAATGATTGGAAGCTATGTACGGGCAGTCCATCTACTGTGTGCTTAGGAAGCGCCTTACGCTGTGCATTAGCTGAACGTTTTGCCGGAGCCACCACAGATTCACGTAACAATTGTGCCTGATCTGGGTCATCTTCATCAAGCAATAATGGCGCTAATGCCTGTCTCATATGCCACTCGACATAGTAAGCTAGCATACACAAAAAAATGTGCGCTTTAACCTTCTGGGTCAAGTCGTAAAAAATGGGTTGAACCTGGAGGTCAGCTGAGTTGTAACAACGAAAAGCTTGTTCAACTTGTGAAAGGCTTTTATAAGCATTTATAGTTTCGGGAGCTGTGAGTTTTTCAGCTGCTAGTGAAGTCCGAATTACATAAATGCCATCAAGCCCCGCTTCCGAAGTAATGCTGTCAATATTACGCTGATAGTTAAAGTGATCATCGGTAATCTCATAGCGAAAATGTTTCGCCATTTTGAAACAATTAATAACTTTTCCTACCCATACTTCGATAGCATCTTTGCCGCGCCGTGGATTTGGAGAACGCTGGGTAGCTGCAACAATCTTGTTTAGCTCTTGTTCAGTCGCCTGTAATAACTCTTCTCGTTTATGAGAGCATCTTTGAGCCAAAGCAGAATTCCGACAGGCAATTAAGCGTTCATCAGGATAAGCTTGTGAGTAAATTTCTACCCAATTGCAACTATCGAATAAGGATAAGGAGAGGACTCCCTCAGAAAATAATTGTTGGATTTGGCAAGCTCGTAAAGCTGTAATCCAATCTAACCCTTCTTTGTGTTTCAGTTCTTCAGTAATCCGCGCTTGTGTAATTACGCCTTGGTCGCCTACTAGCACAACTTGTTTTAAACTGAAGCGCTCTTGCAGTTTTTTAATTTGACTCTCAAGAGTTTCAGGGTCAGCCGTATTCCGCTCAAATACTTCAACAGCCACAGGACATCCCTTCGGCTCGCACAACAAACCAAAGTCAATTTGTAATGTTCCCTTCTGCCCTTCCAAGTAAGTAGAGCTGAGGTTATATAAGACTAAAGTTTTTTGTGCTGAATGCCTTGTTACCAGTTTCTTTTCAATCGCCTCTTGATGACGCAGCAACCAATCCATCGCCTGCTCAAGCTCAACCTCCGTCGCTGATTCTACTCCCAGGACTTCGCCCAAGGTGCTTGTAGCATTTCCCGCATCCAGGCTTTGCGCTAGGGGCAGCTTTGAGCTGGGGTTAATAATCCTGGCAGCTACCATCGCTACCACCAAGTCTCGCTTTCGGCTATGCCTAGCTGATAAAACTTGCTCCAACTTCAGACGATGTAAGGTTCCCAAAATAGCGGCTACATGACCGTGAGGGCGAGAGCGAACAATCTCAAATACCTCTTCGAGCTTGCCTACGGAAACAACTTCACCCTTAAGCAGTGCCTGAAATTGCTCCACCATCTGGGGCGACCATTTAGAGAGATTAGCCAATGTCCGTTTTTTGACCTTGCCATTCTCTCGATAAGACTCCCGCAGCAGAATCGCGGGAGGAGAGTTGCGATTGGGGACACGCTCAATATACATGGCTACTAAAGTACCAGCCTAGTTACCAGTTAGCAAGGATTTAGTATACATGGCTACAAATTGCCCAAAATATTCCCTAGATTGTTAAGTAATACTAAAAAATACATGGGTACAGTTGTGATAATGTGATAATCCTTTTAGGAAAAATAAACTTTGAACTCTTCACAGTACATCTGTACAGGGGAACTTCAGGCTAAGGGGTTCAGGGAACTTATTTACCTCGTCTTTATTTTTTCCTTCTCAATTTCTATTAGTGGAGATTCATTTATGTCGCAGCACACAATCACGTTTGAACTGTCCAACTGGCAAACTATTTCAGAAATCAAAAAATGTGATCCAAATATCCTGCGCTATTGCCGCACAAGTCTCAAGGATTATGTTTTGGTTGCCTTGGGATATCCGACTTCCCAAATGAAAACTAATGAATTTAATCAATTTTGTGGTAACACCTCAGTTACCGAACTAATAAAAAAAGGAATTAAGCTCTATGAGAAAGAGTCGAAGCTTCTTAATGACTCTGAGACAGCTCAAACTTCCCCATTAACCCAATCAGAATTATTTGACTTTTTCTCTAAAATTCTTGACCAGGAATTAAATGCAGCGTTTAAATCTGGACAGATTACCAAAGGAACTGGCAATAACTATCGTTCTAGCTTCGAGCGATATTGGAAGTGGCAGTTCGAGCAATCTTGGGTACGGGAACTTTTGATAGAACTGCTTCGAGCAAGGCAAATACCGGAATTTATGCCTAAACATCCAAGAAAGGACACCCGTCTTTCCACTCGTAGCCGAGAAGAAATTCATTATGGAGTACGTCAGCAAGATTTATCTGCCTCTGCTATTAATGAACTCGAAGAATACAAGAAATTTCGGCTTACTGGGGGGAAGCTTGCCCAAAAAAAGCTACGCCAATTGTACCCTCAGTCGCAAAATGAACGAAGAATTTCGCCAGAACTGAGAAAGGTTCAACCTTCTACCTTCAAGCAAGATGAAACTTATATTCTCCTTTTCTATGGATATCTCGTGAAAGAGTGTCAGTATGAACTTTCCGAATTGCATTTGGGTTTATTATTGAATTTGGATCGGTTGGAGGATTACGCTGATTGGCTAGTTGATGATAGGGGGCGTACTTACTGCAATGGACTAATTCTAGTCAATACTGCTATTGCTGTTGCCAAATTTTTGAATTTTGATAAAACTAAGCGAAGCGACTACCTAGATGTACCAGTTATTTTGAACCTGAAAGACTTGGCACGCAAATATAACAAGCAGTACCAACAGAATAAGAAAAAGACGGATCAGAAGAAGTGGCGCTCCAAGGAGCTAACTTACCCTCAGTTGTTTGAGGTTGTTGATTATTTGCTCGCTTGCTGTGCTCCGAACACGAGTAAAGTTAGCCAATCTAAACAATGGCCAGGAAAACTGATCAAAGGCAAAGAGCGATCGCTTGAGGCTGTTGTTCAAGCTTACCAAATTCATCTGATTGTTAAGATTTTGGTTTACGCGCCGTGGCGTCAAGGAGAAATCCGACAATGGGCAAAGGGCAAAACCCTCTTCCGAGAAGAGGGTAACGGTCAACCGTCTTACTCTGTTATTCTCGAGGAACATAAACTGAGTCAGCAAAATGGCGAATTGGCAAGGAAGCTGCCGACAGCTCTAACACCTGACCTGGATGATTGGATTAATATCTGGCGACCTAAAATTTTTAACGCTATACAAACTTTAGAAGGTTGGTTGGAATTCAGCGGATACAAGCTAGAGGATGCAGAGAACTTGCAGCAACGCCTTGAGTTAGCAAAGCTTGGGCTGTCGAAACGGAGGGTGGAAGATCAGCAGAAGTACATCGAAAGATTGGAAGACCGACTGGGTCGGATGCAAAGGCGCATTGCGGCTTGGAAACCAGCAAAGGCAAATTTAGAAGCCAACGACACATTGTTCCTCTCCTTTGGTAGCTCTCACCCAGAGAGCTTCGGGAAGCTTCTGGATAGGAAGAGTTGCCACTCGCTCGTTACCACAGCGATCGCCAAAGCTACTAAATACCTTTTCGGAGAAACCAAGCAACTTAACCCTCATGGATTTCGGCATATTGCAATCAAGCATTGTCTCGAAGTTCAAGGCAATCTTGAGGCTTTAGCTGTGTATATGAATCATAGTCAAAAGACTCAGCAACAGTACCTTAAACAAGTTTTTAATGCCTATACTTACACCGAAAATTTTGTAGACGACTGGTGGAGAAGGAAACTGTAGTAAACTTGTAATATCTTAATAGATTAAGATTCAATCATTCTCATCATTTAAAGCTCCCCAAGTAAGTGGAGCTTTTTTATATTTAGTTCAAATTGGCATCTAAGATAAATCATTTTTTCTAGATCTATTTCTAGATTATTTATGAGATTTTTTAGCAAAAAACATTTAACACTTCCGAGAAACTCCAGAGTTTTAGAATGTTCTAATACAAAATTTAACAACATTATTTCTAGTCTATGACTGGTAGAGCTAATTTTGAGAAAGTATGAAATTAGTGCTTCTATATACCCTTTCAGCCCATTGAGATGAACAAAAATAATTCATCTTCTAACGGGTAATCTAGCTAGAGTAGGCATTTCACAAATTTCCAATCCTAACAGCTTCATCTAAATTTTGTATGACCTTCATCTAAAACTATTAAAGCCTTGTCCTAGCGTTCTTTGAGCTTCTAGAGGGTTGAGAGGTATTAAATGAGTAAATCTCAAGCTACTTCACCAATTGATCGAGGCGTAATCGACTAATTTCTCCTTCAAATAAGCAATTGCTACCACTCTAGCTATCCTTGCCTACTCCCTCATCAGCTTACCTCAATGGGATGAAATCGTCTTGTTCGAGAGCGATACTCCCAAGCAATGCTATCTGGGTCTTTCTCTTGAGTCCAAAAGCTAAAGTTCGGCTTCGATCTCTTGTAACTAATTAGCGAAGAGTAAGAGTTTAATCTCTCGGCTAAAGCCACTCCGGTTAATCCTTTCTTTACCCGCTCTTCTGATAAACTAACCGGTAATTTTTCAAAGGTCAAGACAGAACCATTTGAAACTTGATAGTTTTCGCCATTGCCATGACGCACTCGCAAATTTCTGATTCCCTTAGATTTCTCTACTTGGCAAGATAGAGTCACATCAGCCGGTAAGTTAGTATGTTTTTGAATAAGTGCGATCGCCTCACACAGAGACTCATATTTGTTAGCTAATACAGCAACCTTCTCTTCCAGGGGACTTTCACCGTTGTCTAGGTGGGTTCTACTGGTCAAAAAAACCGCAGGAAGTGCAATCCCCGGTACAGCCACCCCAAAGTAGTCGCTTAAAACTATTTCCACTGCCTGTGATAAGGAGCGGATGCCATGCTCCTGCTTGAACTCGGCTAAACGCTGGTAAACGTCTGTATGTAAATAGGCAAGCACTTGAGGTTTATTAGTCACCATCGTTTGAAGCGGGCGGGAATTAACTGGCTATGTTCAACAATGCCTCTGTGTGTCTAATAACACCAGCCTTTCCTGTCGCCACAACAGGCTTACACAATAGTCCTTGACAAATTATTATCTTTGCACTCCATAAAAGTCGCCAGCTTGAGTAGCTAGCTATCAGGAGAACCTACTCAAATGAACTATCGTGTCAATCCTTCTCATCAATAAGACTCATCATTGGTGTAGGCGATCGCTCCCAACAAGGGAGGAAATCTTAGAGCTTCCGAAGAAAATATTTGGAATAGAAGTGGTGCTGATGAAATGTAGGACTGCCTACTGATGCCATTTTCAGATCGAATCGGGTTGCGGAGCGCTCTTGCTCGTTGCTGCACTGTCTTATTGTTGAGTACAATCGCGATCGCTTTGTACCAAATCGGTGAAATTGCCTCTCTTGAGGGCGATCGCCTCCCTGCCCGCTTTATGCCCTAACTAACGGGTTACTGAAAAAATCTGAAAACTCTTTAAAGACTGATTTATAAAACCACAGCAGCAAGGGTTGAGTGTGGGGTGTGCAAACACCTAGAGCAGCAGTCCAATAAAAATAGTTGACAAAAAGTACAAAATATGTAATCTGTGGAAATCCCACTCAAGTTGACCCGCGAGGGAGGTGGAGGTGCGATCACCTTCTTGCCGACCTTCCTTTAAAATTAACGGCTATGTCGGAATTTCGAGAGTTGGATGCGATCGCCATCTGAGCCTCAGAGGTTGCAGGCGTTATGAGCCTATTGTGTAAAGTGATAAGCGCTCATGGTTTAGAAGAACTTATCACTGTTGTAATCGTTGCTTGACAGCTTGTAAATACTGTTGAGCTGTGTGTTGATAATCCTTGTCTAACTCCTGAATGGGTTGGAGCGTCAAGGCTTTCTCATAGGCATCAATCGCTTCGGGGAGTTTGCCAACCTGCTCAAACAGTTGTCCTAAATTAACGAGTGTTACAACGGTGGGAGTTCTGAATGTAATGTTTTTTTGCAAAATCGTGATCGCCAGCTCCGGTAATCCACGTTCTTGGAGGTCACTGACAAGCGAGCCATAGGCATCTAGCCCAATATTGCCGGGGTATCCCAAACTAGAAGGGCTACGTTCATCTAGATAGTTTGGTCACCACTTCTTACCCCTGTCAGCGCTGAGACTAAAATTGAGGCAATAGTACTCTTGGAAAAATCAAAACCTCACGGTGAGGTTTTGATTTGTTGGTCAACGTGATCGCACTTGAAGAGCGCCACTCAGCGACGGCAGCAAAGGCAGTGGGGAGGCGACGTTAAATAGGGACGCGAGCACACCCCCTCTACAAGTTCGTTGGCTTGAATCAGAAGTTCACAGGACAACCTACCATACCGCCCAATGCCATTACTGTGTTTGTCAAACCGCTGTTGGGGGAGAGCAAAACCTCTGAGGTAGCTCCAAGCGAGTTTTTCGAGGTTCCTGCCGCCAGCTCCTTTCCCTCCACGACGATGCAAGTAGGCGATCGCGTCAATTGGTCTCAATGTCCCGGACATTGCGAACAATTTGCTCCCTTTGAAATTACTGCCATTGATGGTGATTACGCCAAGCTTGACTTATTCGAGAAGCCAGTGCTGCTGTGTGAGCTAACGAAAGAATGAAATTGGGTGGGGTGCGCTCGCGCTCTTCTAGCAGTGCAGAATCCACATCTGTGGTCAGGAGCGATCGTCTCCTTGACCCTCTAACCCAAGATGCCTGTGCTTTACGAAGATCAGGCGCTGTTCGACCAGTATAGTGTCAGCAATCACACTAGGCGTTTTCTCTGGGTAGAAGACGATTACATCACCACCCAAGACGGCTAGGTAGCTGTAACGAACAATACAAAGTTTTTCTCGCTTGAGCCGTCTGGCTGAAGGGATAGTTTTACAGTGCTGTCAAGTCTTTTCAATTAGTTTAATGTCCCGGCTCCGCCACACGCTCTGGGTGAGCAACTCCCTCTGTTGTGCAACAAATGTGAAACAACACAAAACAGACCTTCCGTTAATATTAACGGAAGGTCGGAGATTTTGAGAGTTGGATGCGATCGCCTGGAGTGACGCAAGAGAACTATAGACCAGCTTCAGAGAGTACCGGGCTGAATTTATGGAAGTTTGGGCAGAGGTAGCAGTAGATAATCGTCTTATCCAAACGATTGACCCTACCTCTGGCAGTTCTGCTTATTGAATGACTTGCACTCCGGTAACTGAAGAGTGCCTACTTAGCTTTGTCGCCAAAGGCTGAGACTCCAAGAAATAGCAGGAGTAAACCCCTGCACAAGATAGCGAGAGCCAACCCACCAGCGACTAAATCCAAGATGTTAGTATTATCCACTGCCATCAATTCTCTTTATCTCAAATGCTAATCCAAGTATGAGATGTGACTGACAGCAGATGAGTGCTGTTAGTGATTGGTGCGATCATAAGCCGTGGTAAGCCGATGATGGTGATGAATGCGATCGCTTACTGGGAGGTTTCCAGCTCGCGAGTTTTAGCCCAATCAGGCTAATCGGATAGATGAGGGTGGAGTGCCATGCAAAAAGCGCCCCCTTATAGGAGACGCTTTTCGTTCAGCCTAAGTTGTCAAGAATTAGCCATTGATAACAGGAGCAGTCAGAGCAACAGGAGTTGCCTCACCAGCAGCCAAGTCCAGAGGGAAGTTGTGAGCATTGCGCTCGTGCATTACTTCCATACCCAAGTTGGCGCGGTTGAGTACGTCTGCCCAGGTGCCAATCACACGACCCTGAGAGTCGATGACCGACTGGTTGAAGTTGAAACCGTTCAGGTTGAACGCCATCGTGCTGATACCTAGAGCAGTGAACCAGATTCCAATCACTGGCCAAGCCGCGAGGAAGAAGTGCAGTGAACGGCTGTTGTTGAACGAAGCGTATTGGAAGATTAAGCGACCGAAGTAGCCGTGAGCTGCAACGATGTTGTAGGTCTCTTCTTCTTGTCCGAACTTGTAACCGTAGTTCTGTGACTCGGTTTCGGTTGTTTCACGTACCAGTGAGCTGGTTACTAAGGAACCGTGCATTGCACTGAACAGTGAACCACCGAAGACACCTGCTACACCTAACTGGTGGAATGGGTGCATTAGGATGTTGTGCTCAGCCTGGAACACGAACATGAAGTTGAATGTTCCAGAGATTCCCAAGGGCATTCCATCAGAGAAGGAACCTTGTCCGATTGGGTAGATGAGGAACACTGCTGTTGCTGCTGCTACAGGGGCAGAGTAAGCTACGGCAATCCAAGGACGCATTCCTAAGCGGTAGGAGAGTTCCCACTCACGTCCCATGTAGCAGAATACGCCGATGAGGAAGTGGAAAATTACCAACTGGTAAGGACCACCGTTGTAGAGCCACTCATCTAAAGAGGCGGCTTCCCAGATTGGGTAGAAGTGTAAGCCGATTGCGTTGGAAGAAGGAACAACTGCACCGGAGATGATGTTGTTTCCGTAGAGTAAGGAACCAGCAACAGGTTCGCGGATACCATCGATGTCTACTGGAGGAGCCGCGATGAAGGCGATGATGAAGCAGGTGGTGGCGGCAAGCAGTGTCGGAATCATCAACACGCCGAACCAGCCTACATACAGGCGGTTGTCAGTTGAGGTTACCCAGGAGCAAAAGCGTTCCCACACGGAAGCGCTGCGCCCTCTTTGTAGTGTGGTTGTCATTGTTTTATAAGTGCGGTTGACTTATTAAGTCGGAATTTGATGATGTATTCAGAATAGTCGGGATGTTTAAGTTTTGTAAAGATACTTAACAAAAGCGTTCCTTATCAGACTGATAAGTCTGGCTGATAAGTTGTCTTTACTTAAAGCACTGCCCTGTTCAAGAGTCTTAGTTTCTAATACAGTTGAGCATCCGCAGCGTGGCGGCAGTGGCATAGTTGCGTCGTGCCGCCAGATTAGGATTAAAGGCATTTCCCGTTTCATTCAAGGGAGATGCCACACCGCAGTATGCCGACATCTCTCGAATCGGCTTGGATGCCCAGTGATTATCTAAATCACTGAAAGCTCTTGTCGGCGGCTTTGACCCCCAACCTGAGCCTTGCGTCGCTTGACCAAATTCAGCGGCATTACGCAATACCGCCATCAACTCAGCACGGGTGACTTTTTGGCTGGGACGAAAAGTGCCATCTGAGTAGCCCAGTACAATCGCATTATCCTTTGCCCACTTAATCTTGGCAGCACTCCAACGAGTTACTTCTACATCTCGGTAAGGTCTGGTACTCACTTCCAGTGGTGGGGTAGCCGACGGCGGATCGAAAGGTACGGTTAGAGGACTGACGGGAAGCTTACTCAGGGCATCTATCACCATCGACACCATCTGCTCACGAGTGACCTCTAATTGGGGACGGAAAGTCTTGTCAGAAGCAAAGCCAGCAATCAGTCCGGCATTCACTGCCTCTTGAATCTCTTCGGCATAGACATCATTGCCAACATCGACGAAGCGGATGGGCGTATCAGCCAGTGCTGTCCGAGTAATACTCAAGGCACAAAACAAGACAATAACCGTGGCATCTGCGGAAGTTCCGACAGCTAGACGACCCAGCAAGAAGTTCGCTATTGATTTGAGCCTCGATTTTGTGATGAATGAAAGGCTTACTGTTGTAGACCTTACCGATTTTTGCCCGGTTTCCCGCGTCATAAGTTCAAGAAAACAAAAAGCCCTCACACTTGAGGTGAAGGCAATCATCAGGGTGCATCTACCTGTCTCCTATTCATCATCACAGTGGTTAGATCAGGAAAGATCAGTCGGTACTCCTTGAAGTACTCCTTAGAAAAGCTTTTTGGAATTGACTTCAAAAACAAACCCCAGTAACTATCTGGGGTAGGAGGGAGATTGAAAATAATTCATTGAACAATGCTGTCAAGGCGGTTTCCCTCTGGAGGAACTAGCCTAAAGAGCTAACGGAAAACGCAATCACAATCATTAAGCCAACGAACACAGTGGCGAACGCACCTTGTAGAGCGTAGCGGCGCTGCTCCCAGACAGCCGGGTACTCGGCTGTGTAAACAGCGACTTGAGGAGCGTAGTTGTTGAGGATACCGTCTTCGTTAACTGTGGTGAACATGTCGTTTTCCTCGTTGCCCTGGTGTGTTAGGGGTTTATGTAAATAAATGTAACTGACTATTTACAAAAAAGCAAGGGTGAGCTAGAAGATTGGGTTCTCTCTCCAATATGAAATCTCTCACTTACGCGGTAAACCTTCACGACAAATGTAGTGAATGTACTCGGCAATTTTTAGACGACTCATATCCCTTGAGGTATGCCGAGAAAATGAAACAGCCAACTGATTCATCCAGTCCAGTTTGTGGATTGTCCACTCTTGAGTGAGTCGGCACACCGACCTCTAGTCATCCCCCTAAAAATCGCTCAAATCTTTTCAGGCTAAGCCTTCAAGAGCCGCTAACACTCCCAGTCAACGAACTAAGGAATTAGCCGTTAAACAACCATAAAGGTTTGCCTGCACAAGCCAAGCTCTCTGACTATCACTTGCGCTTTACAGTCAAATTGTTGACGACTCTGGAAGGAGGTGAACCCAACACCAAACTTCGAGAACAGTCATCACCGCCGTCATTCGAGCCAGGAGCCGAGCTTTTACCGTGAACGCCACCACCACCAACTCCCTACATCAAACTTCTTTCTCAACCGACAACGCTCCGGAAAATCTTACGGTTACTGACACAATCGCGTTGAGTGAGCTATTAAAAGAAGAACTGATACTTCAGCTTGGTTCCTTACCCAGCAGCGCTCTAACAGTAATCAACCGCATCGTGGTAGAAGTCGAACGAATTTGTACCAAGAGTGAGCGCATCCAAAACGGCGGTGACATCCGTTCCTGGCAGATAACCTTGGCACGTCATCGTCTCTCTAAGTGTATTGAGTACTATAAACTGGGTTCAAAGCAAGGTCGTGTGGAACTACACAGCCACCTCAGCGTGATGATATATCGCCAGGTGGCACCTGAAAGAGCGCAGTTAAGCTTTGCCGCTCGACACCTCTTGATTGAAGACTTCTTGCAAGACTTTTACGCCGATTCGCTCAAAGCCTTTAGACGGGAAAATGACTTAGCGGACAACTACACCCCGCGTACAAGAATCGAACTCGCCGAATACATGGGGTTCACTCTTGCATACGCCAAACGACGGGTGATGACCCGTTATGGTGCTGTGCAATTACTGGTACTCAGAGCCAAAAGCTTTGCCAAACGCCAACCGAGCGATACAGTCATGGACATTGAACAGGTAACCGAGTTTGCTAAAGGTGAAGAAGCCCAGATGCAAAACCGCTCACCCGTGATGCAGCAGGTGCGGGAGCGTTTGGTTGCTGATACTATTGACCCTCATGATACGGTTGTGCGAGAGCGGGTGATTGGTGAGCTGGTGGAATACCTAGAATCTCAGGGTCATAATGATTGTGCGGATTACTTAATCTTAAAGCTGCAAGACTTGAGTGCCCCAGAAATCGACGACATCTTGGGTTTAACACCACGCAAACGGGATTATCTGCAACAGCGTTTTAAATACCATGTGGAAAAGTTCGCTCATTCGTCTCACTGGCAACTGGTACACCAATGGCTAGGTGCAGACCTTGACCAAAAGTTGGGACTTTCCGAGCCACAGTGGGAGGTATTTGTCGGTCAACTTGACCCCCTTCAACAGCAGTTGTTATCACTCAAACGGGCGAGCCAGAGCGATTTTGAGATTGCAAAAGCGCTAAAAATCACACCGAAACAAGTGCAAAAGCGCTGGAGTCATCTATTAGAGATGGCAAGTCTTGTCCGCAACAATGCAGTAGAGAGTTCCAATAAAGGCATTAACCACTCAATCGCTGCCTAATTCCCCGATTTATTCGGTGCGGCTTGATGTTAGTAAGAAATTTCCTTTTTTGAGTCTGAATTACTCAGCTGGTTTAGTAAACACCAACCTCGCCCCTTAAAGTCAGTTCAGTCATAAAAAACTCCCTATGCCCAAGCAACCTCAACCTAAAATCGGCGTAATATTTGCCGAACGGGAAGATTCAAAGAGAGCCAGTCCGACCAAAATAGCTGTCAGCACTCCTGTGAGAGCCAAGGGAGCTAGAAAACTGCCAAGCCATACAAGAAGTACACAACAACAAGTCGCCAGGACGCAAACTCTGATAATCCGACCGGGTAGAGAACGAGGCGCAGCCCACTGAACAGCACTTAGTCCTAGCAAGAACACTGCAAGCCCACCACACAAAACTGCCCGCGCCTCGATTGTCAAGCTTCCTTTAGTCGCTGCTTCAATGGCTGACTGAATGCCGACTCCGGTTGCAACAATGCCAGCGAACACAAACACATGACTGTAGCCATAGACGAAAGAAGGCAGCAAAGCTTGCTTATTACCTCTCAACGCCCAGTTAATTACCGAGGAATCTGCCCGCTCGAAGTACATTCCCCACAAACTCACGGCTATGATAAAACCGCAAAGCCCTGTAAGCGTTGCCCACCATTGCCACTGAGTGCCAGCAACGCCTGTAGCAACAGCAACGATCGCCTCACCCAGCACAATGATCACAAAAAGACCAAACCGCTCGTTCATGTGCGAAACTTGAGCGGGAACCGACCGAATCGTGACATAGGTGATTGGTCCGTTACTAATTTCAATAAATAGGGCAATACCCCAAAGCACAAAGCGAACAGGTTCGGGCACGAAAATAGAAATCAGCCACAAAACGAACGCAATGGAGAAACTAATCGTATAGCGTGCCGTCAGTTCCCTCGACTGCGGCACCAAACGCCAAGCTTGGAGGTACAAGACGATAATGACTAAACGCAAAGCCGTATAAATAGTGGCGAAAGCAGCCGAACCGCCGTGCAACGCCTTGGGGATAGTCATTGCCAAGACGATCAGGCCAAACATTACCCCAAGCATGGTTAAGCGGTAGGAACCTCGCTCGACATCGAACTGATCGGCGTAGTAACTAAAGTCAATCCACAGCCACCAGACGGGTACGAACAGCGCCGCGAAACCACCAATTCCTGCCCAAGTTAACTCGTCGTGCAGAAAGTGCGCCAGTTGGGCAATAGCAACAACAAAAACCAGATCAAAAAAGAGTTCCAACCACGAGGCATGTCTCTCGTCGCTCTCACTCTCTCCGACGTAAAGTCGTAAGGGTCTACGCTGACTTCTACTCATCTTAGATAACGCCTCTGACAAAGCTTGCACTAACTCGACGCAATTCTACTTTATGACTCCTGCTCTCTGTTGGTGGCAGATTTTGTCACAATTTTAGGAACAGAAGTTAACAGAAAGAAGGCTAAAAGGGTTGAGATGTGGTTGTGAAAATCAGCCATCCCTTAGTTACATATTTTTAACGAATGGGCTTGTTTGACGTGAGTTTTCAAGTCTAGAGTGGTCGCTAGAGTTGGGTTGAGCATCTCAACGACTTTGGGTTCAATAGGGCTTTTAAAGATGACTACTTTGGGAACTGTTTGTCAAAGCAATCATCTGCTGTCTCATCGCCACAAAAGTAAGAGCAAGCAGCAGCAGTAGTCCACCGGCAAGTGTAAGTAGTGCCAAGCCCAATCTGCTCACTCAAGGGCTGGCTGAATATCGGTGAGAGAAATTGCCCCAAGAAAAAGAAGGTAGTCACTCCACCTAAGGCACGCTCACGCAGCGCGTCTGATACCACGGCTGACACCCATACGGTCAAGTTAGCGGGACTTAAACGAAAATCGAGAAAGAATAAAGGTATAATCCAAGCATGGCAGATAGTTCACATTAAGACTTGAGTGATGAAAGAGACAACTCCCGCCGCCATGCCTCCTTGCTTCGATAGATGGTG